>CAJTMG010000001.1:0-165807 GCA_910577405.1 uncultured Oscillibacter sp.
TGTTCATCAGCCGCGACAGCAGTACAATCAAGGTATTCTTTTGACACGGCTTGCCTCTTGCTGCCAGCCCGTCCATAATATAGGGAAACAGTGTCACCTCCTCCGGGTTGTCCCATACGATTTTCATAATTTCAAGTTCGGCATCGGAAATTTGCTGTACCATGTTTTTATCCCCCCTTAATGTATAACATCGTGTTGACGATTGAAGTATAACACGACGTCGCCTTTTTGTCAAGCGGGTCTTTTCAGATGCTGGAAATCGTGAAGCCCAGGGCGGCGGTCAAATTCCCTTGAGGGCGTTGTCCACCAGCAGGACCCGCTTTCCGGAAGCAGCCAGGGCCGTGGTGGTCTTGCTCACGCCGCTTTTCTGGTTCGTTATAGACAAAATAGAGAGCCGTAATGGTTCTAGGGCTTTTGCCATTTTCTGAAGAATTGTGTTTGCTGGTAATGCAATGGTATCGTCAAAGTCTGCCCGTCTTCCGCGTAACGCTGATACGGGGCATAGGATTCATTTCCCGGAAAGCCTTGACTGCCGCAAGACTTGCAGGCGGTGATTTCCAGCTTGTCCAACTCGGCGCGGACGCGTACAGCCCTTTTGTCCGCTGACTTTTGACAGAGATCAGGCAGAGTTAAATCTTTCTAATTTTTTGATAATTTTGCTAAAAATTTCAGGATATGTCTTGTTTTATTTTTGTTCATGATGTATAATAATAAAAATCTCCATTCAATTCTGTATTTCTGGAAATCTTGAGACCTTTGCATCGCAGCTGTTTTAAGAGGCAGCAGAAACACGGAGGAGAATCAGGAGACTAAACAGCAGCCGGATGTGCTCCGCGGGAGGCATCAGGGAACCAGGACTCTTGAATCGGGATGTAAGGTGGTAAAAATGGCAAAAAAGGAAAACGCAAAAGCTGGCAAGAAAAGCAAATTGGAAGCGGCGGTTACGGAAGCCGAAAAGGACAGCGTGAACCCTGTGGCAGAGGAAATCAAAGCAGAAGCTCCCAAGACCGTGGAAGAATCTGTCGAAACGCCCGTGCAGGCTGAACCCACAGAAGCAGTTCAGGAGGAACAGGCAGGGGAGATCGGAGAGCGTGCTCCTGTGGAAGAAGCCGTAGAAGAGCGTGCTCCTGCGGAAGAAGCCGTAGAAGAGCGTGCTCCTGCGGAAGAAGCCGTAGAAGAGCGTGCTCCTGCGGAAGAAGCCGTAGAAGAGTGTGCTCCTGCGGAAGAAGCCGTAGAAGCGCCCGCATTTGAGCAGGTCAATCTGTCTCCCAGAAGGAGCATCGCATTTATCGGCTCGGAGTGCTATCCGTTTGTCAAGACCGGTGGTCTGGGCGATGTGATGTACGCACTCCCTAAGGCCCTGGTAAAGCAAAACTGTGATGTGAAGGTCATTCTTCCGCGTTATAAGTGTATCCCGTGGGAGTATCAGCAGAAGATGATTTACCGCGGCTCTTTTGGGATGGACCTCTGCGCTGACGGCCGGTCTTATTATGTGGGCATCATGGAGTATGTCTGGGATGGCGTGGTGTATGATTTCATTGACAACGAAGAGTTCTTCAGCTATGGAAATCCCTATACCAATCTTATTGACGATATCCCCAAATACTGCTATTTTGCCAAGGCTGCCCTGGCCGCGCTGAACTATATGGATTGGATCCCTGATATTATCCATTGCCACGACTGGCAGGCCGCTTTGATTCCGGTGTATCTGAGGACTTTGTTCGTCGATACCAAGCTGACGACCGCAAAGACAATCCTGACCATCCACAATCTCCGCTTCCAGGGAATTTATGATATTCCTACCATTCGCTATTGGTCTGGACTGCCGGATTACGTCTTTAATATGGACGCTTTGAAGACAGGCTATAACGACGCAAATATGCTTAAAGGCGGTTTGACCTACGCAAATGTTATCACTACTGTAAGCCAGACCTATGCGGGCGAGATCCAGAGCGAATATTATGGAGAGACCTTGGACGCCCATCTGCGGTATCATTCCGGCAAGCTGCGGGGGATCGTCAATGGCATCGATTATGATATCTGGAACCCGAATACCGACGCCTGCCTTCATGCAAATTATGATATGACCAACGTGCTGGAAAAGAAGAGGGAGAATAAACGGAAGCTCCAGGAGGAATTGGGGCTTGTTCAGGATGACTCCAAGTTTGTGATCGGACTGATTTCCCGGCTGACGAATCAGAAGGGTCTGGATCTGCTCAACGCCATCCTTCCCCAGGTCGTGGACAATTATACGCAGGTGGTGGTGCTCGGCAGCGGAGACAAGGTATATGAGGACTCCTTCCGGTATTATGAGAATACGTACAAAGGGCGTGTATGCGCGAATATTATGTACGATGAGGCGCGCTCTCATAGAATCTATGCAGGCGCGGACGCCTTGCTGGTTCCGTCGCAGTTTGAGCCCTGCGGGTTGACACAGCTGATCGCTATGCACTATGGCACGATTCCGATTGTCCGGGAAACCGGCGGTCTGAAAGACACGGTGGCGCCTTACGATATGCGGCTCAACTCCGGGAATGGCTTTACCTTTGACCGTTATGACGCCGGTCTTTTGCTGGACGCCATCAACAGAGCAAAAGCGTTCTATTTCGATCAGCGCAGCTACTGGGATGAAATGGTCCTGCGGGATATGGAAAAAGACCTGTCCTGGGAGAACTCCGCCAAACAATATAAGGATCTGTATCTGGGGCTGACTTATTGAGATGCAGGGCAATTGCAAGCGCTTGCCGGTGAACGGCTCGATACAGAAATAAGAAGAAACGGGTGCTGTTTTGCAGGCAGCATCCGTTTCTTTGTGTTATCGTTTTTTGAAACAAGCGTCTCTTTTGGACAATGGGATGGAATCGCCTGTCGTCTGGATTGTGAGCAGATTTGTCCGGAACGGCCATACGCTTTGCTTTAGGGAATTCCTCCGCAGCTGCCGCCGGTCTCCCTTTCCCGGCTTTCTGAACGCTCTTGTCTCTATTTTTCCAGCAGTTCCTCCACCTGTTCCCGATCCGGCATGGAACGGACAGCCCCTTTCCGAGTAGTGACCAGATAGGCCGCGGCGTTGGCGAAGGACAGCATTGTCTCCAAGTCCTCCGCCGCCAAGCCCTCCAGCCCATGCTCCAGCACAAAGTTCAGCACGCAGCCGCAAAAGGCGTCCCCCGCACCGGTGGTTTCAATTGTGCCGCCCAGCTTCAGCGCGGGACGGAATACCCGAAGACTGCCATAATAGGAATAGCTTCCTTCGGGTCCCGCCGTCACATTCAGAAGGCAGATGTTGGGATACTGCTTTTGGAGAATTGCCGCCCCTTTGTCAAAGTCCGTCTCTCCGGTCATGAACTCCAGCTCGTTGTCAGCAATCTTGAGGATATCACAGTGTGCAAGTCCATAGCTGATCTGCGTCCGGGCATCCTCCAAGTCATCCCACAGAGGCGGCCGCAGATTGGGGTCGAAGGAGATCAGCGCTCCATTTGCCCTTGCGTAATCGATGGCTTTGCAGGTAGCCCGGCGGACGCCCTCATGGGTCATGGAGAGGGTGCCGAAATGGAAGACCCGGCAGTCCGCCAGAAGCGCAAAAGGCAGCTCCTCTTCGGCAAGCATCATATCCGCGCCGGGGTTCCGGTAAAAGGAGAAATCCCGGTCCCCGTTGGACAGCTTCTTTACAAAGGCCAGTGTGGTGCGCGTCTCCTTGTCCATCGTCAGATAGTCCATGCAGATCCCCGCCGCCTCCGCCACGCCCCGGAGCTGATGCCCAAACAGGTCGTCTCCCACCTTGCCGGCGAATGCGCAGGAGCGGCCCAGCTTTTTCAGCATGGCCAGCACGTTGCAGGGGGCGCCGCCGGGATTGGCCTCGAAAAGCGTGTTTCCCTGCCCGCTGAGACCGTTATCGGTAAAATCTATCAGCAGTTCTCCCAGAGCTGCAACGTCAAAACGCTTCTCCGACATGACTCATACCTCCTGTTCGTCAAAGGCCAGATCGTATTTTTCTACATCCATCATCGCCGTGCCCCCAGCCTCAAAGGTAATGGCGTCCGCTTCCTGACGGGTGTAGATCACCGCGCTGGCAGCCTGTTCTCCGTCGTTGGCGAAGACTTCCAGACTACAGCGGTCCAGAATGACCCGCAGCTTCATCTCCCCATCTCTGGGACGCACCAGAAAAGAGCGGGTATGGACGATATCCCGGGGCAGGCCGCCGCGGATACGGTCCAGCTTTATGGTCCCCTGATCCGGACGGTAGCGGATAATGGTTTCGTGCTCGCCGTCCTTGGCTACACGGATACGGAACCAGCGGTAGCGTTCGGGACCGGTGGGCCGGATGGTAACGGTCATATCCAGTACCCGTCCCCGTACCCCCGGCAGGTTGATCTCGCCGCAGACAGGGATATTTTGATGGACAACCCGCCGGGTCCGGTACGTCTCCAGCTCCCGGACCGGGTTCTGGATCAGCCGCCCGTCCTTCAAAGACAGCTCCCGGGGGAGGCTCATCTGCCCGAACCAGCGGCAGTTGCAGGGCTTGGCATTCACCGTGTCCCAGTTTTGCATCCAGGCAATCATAATGCGCCGTCCGTCGGGGGCTTCCAGGGTCTGGGGGGCGTAGAAGTCCAAGCCGTAGTCAATGGCCTGGGCGCTCTGCCGGACAAAGCCAGTCTCCGGGCCGTAGTCTCCAATCAAACAAAGGGTGCCATTGCCCGCGTGAAACTCCAGACCCACGGGCTTCATATCCTGCGGGCTGGTAATCAGCACCTGTTTTCCGTCCAGGGGGAAGAAGTCCGGACACTCCCACATTTTGCCGTATTGATTGCAGCAGCGGTCCAGGGTGCGGACGAATTCCCATTTGAGGCCGTCCTCGCTGTGATAGAGCAGGATGGCCCCGCTGCCGTCGGCGGTACGGTTGCCTATGACGGCGCGGAAGGTCCCATCGGCTTCCCTCCAGATCTTGGGGTCCCGGAAGTCAATGGCGCTGCCTCCCTTGGGCAAATCTCCGGCGTCCAGGACGGGGTTGGACAAAACCTTCTCGTAATTCAGCCCGTCTCCAATGGCCACGCACTGAGCCTGGACGTCCTGAAGAAAGCCATCCGCATTACGGCTCCGCTGAACGCCGGTGTACATAAGAAGCTGCCGGCCGTCAGGAAGCTCCGCCGCGCCGCCGGAGAAGCAGCCGGCAGAATCATAATCCTGGTCCGGGGCTAACGCGGCGGGCAGGCGTTCCCAACGGAGGAAATCACGGGTTTTCAGATGCCCCCAGTGCATGGGTCCCCACTCGTTGGAATAGGGATGGTACTGGTAGAACAGGTGGCACTCGCCCTTATAGAAAGAGAAGCCGTTGGGGTCGTTCATCCAGCCGATGGTGGGGGTGGCATGGAAGGCGGGGCGCTCTTGGTCGGGGATATGGGGGCCGTATTGGGCCTCAAAGTCTCGTGCTTTCTGCAAAACATCGCTGGACATAGACTCAACCTCCTGTGGGGCGTTCAGAATTCCAGATTTCTGCCGTCCTTGTCAAAAACATGGCAGACGCTTCCATTAAAGGTAAGATGGAGCTTGTCGCCGGTGGAAAAGCTTTTTATATGGGCGCCGTTCAGGTCCATAGTGGGCACGATTACCACCACATCCCGGCCAAGAACGCTGGCGTGGAAATGAATCTCGCTGCCCATCATTTCGGAGACCTCCACTGTTGCGGCAAGGGTATTTTCCGGGCTGTTGGCGAGAATCATATGGCTGGGCCGGACGCCGAGGGTGATCTCCTGCGCGGGCACATTTTTCGCCGCAAGATTTGCCTGCTTCTCCGGGGACAGCTCCGCCCTGCAGCCGCCCGCGGAGACGAAATACTTGCCGCCGTTCGTTTCCAGCTTCGCGTCAAAGAAGTTCATCTGAGGCATTCCGATAAACCCGGCGACGAAAATATTGGCGGGATGGTCAAAGACTTCCTGAGGCGTGCCCACCTGCTGGACAAAGCCGTCTTTCATGATAACGATCCGGTCGCCCAGGGTCATGGCCTCCGTCTGGTCATGGGTGACATAGATGAAGGTGGTGTTGATCTTCTGCCGGAGCTTGATGATTTCCGCCCGCATCTGATTCCGCAGCTTGGCGTCCAGATTGGAGAGGGGTTCGTCCATCAGGAGGACTTTCGGTTCCCGGACGATGGCCCGGCCGATGGCTACCCGCTGCCTCTGACCGCCGGACATGGCCTTAGGCTTGCGGTCCAGATACTGGGTGATATCCAGGGTGGCAGCGGCGTCCCGGACACGGCGGTCAATTTCGTCCTTGGGCATCTTGCGGAGCTTCAGAGGGAAGGCCATGTTTTCATAGACCGTCATATGAGGGTACAGGGCGTAGGACTGGAAGACCATGGCGATGTCACGGTTTTTCGGCTCCACGTCGTTCATGAGCTTGCCGTCGATGTACAGCTCGCCGCCGGAAATCTCCTCCAGCCCGGCAACCATACGGAGGGTGGTGGACTTGCCGCAACCGGAGGGTCCTACCAGGACGATGAACTCATTATCCTTGATATCCAGGTCAAAGGACTGCACTGCTACCACGCCCTGATCCGTTATCTGCAAGGCTGTCTTCTTCTCCGGCGCGCCGCTCTTTTTCGCTTTCTTCTGACCGCCGCTGTGGGGATAAATTTTTGTAATGCCTTTCAAATTCAACGCAGCCATGATAATCCTCCCTTATTCCGCCGCAGAGTAGCGGTCGTAGGCGTCCTGGTAAACCTGAATCAGGTCGTCCATGCCGCATTTTTTACTGAGATAGTCTTTGTAGTCCGCCCATTCTTCATCGGTGGGGCCGCCGTCCCGGAGCCAGAGGCCCTCCTGTTCCTTGACCGCCTGCTCGAAATCCGTCTTGTGCCAATCGATGGTCTCCATCTCCATGCCGGTGAACACGCAGTCCACAGGATAGAAGGTGGCGTCCTTCACGTAGGGCATCCAGAATTCATCCAGGTCCGTCAGGCGCTCGATGGCACGGTCCTCCATGTAGAATACATCGCTGTAATATTCCGCCAGAATCAGCTTGGGTCCCATGGTTTCAAAGCTGTTCCGGACCTCGCCCGCGCTCTTTCCGTATTTGGCCTGGGCTTCGTCCTCGGTGATGGCCAGCCACATCCCCTTCTCGTCCTGCCCGGTGAAGAACACGCCTTTGGGACCGTACTGGAGCTGCATGACTATCTCGCCGTCATACCACTGGTCGAAGAATTTCAGCAGGTTGACGGGGCTTTGACACTTGTTGGTGATGCAAAGCTGTCCGGAGGTAATAGGAGAGCCTGGCCGGATGGTCACGCCGCAGGTGTTTTCATACGGGGTGCCCTTGGGTCCGGTGAGGGGCGGCAGGAAGACGTAATCCTTGGCATAATCCCCCATCAGCTCCTCGATGTACCACCAGGTGGACACGCCCACATAACCCTGCTGGCATTTGGCAATCAGCTGGCTGTCGCTCTGGGAGAACATTTCCACATCCATCAGGCCCTCGGCGTACCAGTCGTGGAAGTAGGTCAGGCAGTCCCGGTAGGCGTCGGAGGCACAGACGAATTCAACCGTGCCGTCGCTTTTCAGATGGATGTCGTTGATGACGTCGTTGGGCCAATTGGTGAAGCCGAAGCCCGAATAGAAGATATTCTGTCCCCAGCACCATTCGTCAAAGCCTGTGGTCATGGGGAGCGTGGAACCGGGGGCGTTGCCGTAGTAAGCGGCAGACATATCGTTGTCCTTGAAGGCTTTCAGCGCGTCGTGAAGCTCATCCAGGGACGTGGGAACCGGAAGTCCCAGCTTATCCAGCCAAGCCTTGTTGATCATGCTGTACTGGGGCACGGAGAAGATAGAGTAGGCCTCGTCCATAGGGGCTCCGATGCCTGCCGTGGTCATCTGCTCGCCGGAGGGCAGGCCATAGATCTTTCCGTCCTCCTGGGTAGCCGCCGCCCGAATCTCCGGATGGGTCTCCAGAATGGCGCAGAGATTGGGCATGATCTCCGGGGTCAGGTAAGGCGTCAGGTCCAGGAAGGTGCCGTCGTCGCCGTAACGGGCAAGGTCGTAGTTGGAGAAGCCCACGCCCATAAACGCGTCCGGATACTGCCCGCCGGTGATACGGATGTTGACCTGTTCCGCAAGAGAATCGCTCATGGTTTCCCAGTTGATATGGATGCCGGCGCTCTCCTGAAGGGCGTTCAGGACTTCGTTGCTTTCATATCCGCTGGAGAGGGCAGAGATCCCGCCCATAATTTCAAATTCCGTCTGTTCCGTGTTGGGGTTCATGGTCCCATCGTTGACGTTGACCACCAGACCGCTGGAGCAGCCCGTCAGGAGGGTCAGGGCCAGAAGCGCGGCCAAAAGTTTCATTTTCATCATGCTTCCTCCTTCCTCAGCCCTTGACGGCCCCGGCCATAAAGCCCTTTTCGAAATGCTTCTGAACAAAGGGATAAATGACCAGCATAGGCACCGCCGCCACAATCATGGAGCAGAATTTCAGCAGTTCGGTCAGTTTGTTCAGCTCCGCGTAGCCGCCGGAAATCGTGGAGGCCTGGGCCGCGGACGCCGAGCTTTTGATCAGGATGTTCCGCATTACCAAAGGCAGCGGGGTCCCCTTGCCGCCCAGGTAAATCAGAGCTGTAAACCAGTCGTTCCAATAGGCCACCATGGAAAATACCACCATCACGGCCATAATGGGCATAGACAGAGGGATCACCACGCTGAAGAAGGTCCGCAGCTTGGAACAGCCGTCGATTTCGCTGGCCTCAATCAGGTCGTGAGGGATGCTGTTCTGGAAGTAGTTCCGGACGATAATCATATTTCCTACCGCCACGCCGCCGGGGAGGAACAGGGACCACATACTGCCCGTCAGACCGGTAGCCTTGACGACCAGGTAAGTCGGGACCAGTCCGCCGCCGAAATACATGGTAATCAGAAAGAAAATGCTCAGCAGCTTCCGGCCCGGCAGATTTTTCTGAGCCAGAG
The DNA here is from genome assembly GCA_910577405.1 of uncultured Oscillibacter sp. Classification (GTDB taxonomy): domain Bacteria; phylum Bacillota; class Clostridia; order Oscillospirales; family Oscillospiraceae; genus Oscillibacter. Next base: position 8,946 of record CAJTMG010000001.1, read on the forward strand.
GATAAGCGGTGATGTACAGCATGATTACCGAGAAGACGGTGCCGATCACGGTATATTTCACGGAGTTCAGGAAGCCGGAGACGATGTTCTTTTCCGCGAAAACCGCCTTGTATCCATCCAGAGTGAAGCCGCTGGGGAGCAGGAAGGTCTTGCCCGCGTATACCTCGTAGGGGTCGGAGAAGGAGGCGATCAGGACGTAATACAGGGGATAGGCCACGATGAGAAGCACCACTGCGCAGATGGCCACGAGAATGATGTCGCTGGTCCGTTCAGACATACCGGTAGAGAGGGATTTCTGCTTTGCCATAGGTTCCGCCTCCTTTACACAAATTCCACGTCCGACGCCTTGGACGCAATCTTATTGACCACCAGCAGCAGGATGATGTTCACCGCCGTATTGAACAAGCCTACCGCCGTGGAATAGCTGTACTTGGCGCTCTCAATGCCCTGCTGGTAGACGTAGACCGCAATCACGTCGGAAGTCGCCTTGTTCAGGTCGGTTTGCAGCAGCCAGACCTTTTCGAAGCCTACGTTCATGAGGCCGCCGGCAGCCATAATGAGATTCAGGATGGCCATGGGCAGCAGCTCCGGGATGTCGATGTTCAGAATCCGCTGGAACACGGACGCGCCGTCGATTCTGGCCGCTTCATAAAGGCCGGGGTCCACGTTGGCCAGGGTCGCCAGGTAGATGATGCACCCCCAGCCGGCGTCCTGCCAGATTCCGGATGCAATGTAGATGGTCCGGAAGGCGGAGGACTGGGTGAGGAAGTCGATCTGTGTGCCCAGAATCAGATTCAGCAGGCCGCCGGAGGGACTGAGGAAAATCCGAATCATACCGCAGATGACCATGACAGAAATGAAGTGAGGCGCATAGAGGACCGTCTGGACCACCCGCTTGAACTTGTGAAACCGGAGCTGGTTGATAATCAGGGACAGGATGATGGGGATGGGAAAGCTCCACAGCAGGCTGAACAGGCTGATGAGCACTGTATTTTTAATCATCCGCCAGCAGGTGGGGGAGCTGAAGAACCGCTCAAACCAGTACCAGCCCACCCATTCACTGCCCATATAGCCTTTGCTGGCCTTGAAGTCCCGGAAGGCAATCTGGATGCCATACATGGGGATGTATTTGTAAACGAAGGTCAGAAAGATGGGAATCAGCAGCAGCGCGTAAAGCTGCCAATTGTCCAGAATCCGCCTGCCCAGAGTACGGCCCGGCCGTCTGGCGAGAGCGGCGGAGCCTGCGCTGGAGATGCGGTCGCCCTGATAGATTTCGGGCTGGGGAGTTGCTTTCATGAGGCTCACTTCCTTTTTAAAAATGGATTTCGGATGACTGAAAACGGCGCCTCCTTTCCCCTTGGCCTTTGAATATAACGTTTCATTATATTTTCTTAAAAAGACAGCCTTCTGGCCGTGCCCGCCTGTATGTGAAACGTTATTTCTTTGTAACAATCATACCAATTTGGAGACTGTCTGTCAAGGCTGTTTCTGGAAAAACCCGTTGTTTCTTCGTTTTTAACAATGCGGCGCGCCTGTTTTTGCCGTTTTAAACAAACCGTAACGTTTCATGAAAAAATTGTGAAATTCCCCTTTACAGTTCATGGCTGAATCTGTTATGATAAAGCCAGCTTGAAATTGATGATTCCAGGAGATAAACAGGCTGAAATGTTTCACAGTGGAAATTGAGGTGACGATTTATGAAGAAAACAATGCCCACCATGAAGGACGTGGCGCAGGAGGCCGGCGTGGCACTGGGCACCGTGTCCAAAGTATTCAACGGGATAGCCGTGGGCGAGAGCTATCGGATCAAGGTAGAGGCCGCCGCGAAAAAGCTGGGCTACGAGGTAAACCAGTACGCCCGGGGACTGCGGGCCGGAACCACTTCCACCGTAGCCCTGATTCTGCCCCGTGTGGACCATCCCTTTTTCTCCGCGCTGGCGCAGCATATCTGCACGGCGCTGCTCCAGCGGAACTACCGGATGCTCCTCTATGTCACCGCCGCCCAGCCGGAGGCCGAACGGGAATGCCTGGGTATGGTCCGACAGAACAAGGTGGACGGCGTGATTGCTTTGACCTATAATCAGTTGGAGGTGGCGGAAGAGCTTTCCTTCATCAGCATTGACCGGTGTCTGGGCCCCGATATCCCCTGCGTGGCGTCGGACAACTATGCCGGAGGGCGTCTGGCGGCGGAGAAGCTGCTGGAACTGGAGTGTACTCATCTGGCCTTTCTGCGGGTCGGCTCCCCGAACCTCAGCGAAACCGACAAGCGCGGGGACGGCTTCGAGTCCTACTGCCGGTCAAAGCAGGTCCCCTATGAAATGCTGCGGCTGGACGACGGCGCGGAGGAAGTGCAGTTTCAGGACTTCTTCCGTTCCCATATAAAGGACGGAAGGCTGGATATCGACGGCATTTTCTGCTCCACGGATTTCCTGGCCTGCCGTATCCGGACCATGCTGGAGGAACTGGAACTCCGGGTACCGGAAGACGTGCAGATTATCGGCTTTGATGGCCTGCGGCAGTTCGGCACCGGCGAGCTGTTCTGCTCCACGATCATACAGCCTGTTCAGAAGATTGCTGAGACCTCCGTGGACCTCCTGCTTGCAAAGGACCGCAGCAATATCCCTGCCCTGGTCTGCCTGCCGGTGTCCTACGCGTCCGGCGGCACTACCAGAGAATAAGGGGGCGGCAGATTTGGCAAGCGCTTATTTACAGTGGAAATACCGGGATGTTCAGCCGGAAAAGCCTGTGGAGCTGACAAAAAAACAGCGCCTCCAGAATTGGTGGCACTATCACAAATGGCACATATTCCTGGCCGCGGCGCTGGCGCTGATTGGATTGAATTGGGCCTGGAACGCGCTGCATCAGGTCCGGCCCGATTACCAGATCGCCTATGTGGGGTCCGCGCCTCTATCCGATGAGGACGCCGCCGCATGGGAAACCCGGCTTGCCGCTTTGGGCGCCGACTGCGACGGGGACGGCAGAGTGACGGTCCGGCTGAATCAGTACCCGTCCGGCTCGGAGGACGCCATGTATACCGCCGCGTCCAATGTGAAGCTGACGGCAGATCTGGACGCGCGGGAGAGCTATTTCTTCCTGCTGGAGGACCCGGAGCAGTTTCAGGCAGATTATGAGCTCCTGCGGTCAGACTGGTTCCCTGTAGAAGACGGCCTGTATCTTGCCCGGCGTGAATTCTGGGAGGACCGGACGGCGGAACATATGGAGAAATGCGATGATTTATGGGCGCGGCTTTTGAAGGAGGCGCTTGAATGATGAGGAAGCTGAGGCGTGGGATTCTGTGCCTGCTGTGCCTGCTCTGCCTGACAGCCTGCGGCGCGCCGGACCCGGAAACAGCGGCGGACGGAACGGCTTGGAGCAGCAGCTGGGTGACGGTGGGGAACGTGCTGGGGATTGAGACGCCGGAGGATATGACGCCCCGTGAGAACAGCGACGCGCTTTCGGTCAAGGGGATATATTACGCTACCTGGTCCATGGGCGAAGCGGAAACCATTGTCAACGAGGACGGCGACGAGGCACAGCTTTATGACGCGCAAATCTATCTCCTGCTGGCAGGCTATGACGATACCGAAAAGGCGGAGGAAGCGGCGGCGGAATGGCTGGGCATGGCCTCTGAACAGTACGCCGTGGAAGCCACCGGAAAGGAAACCTACAACGGGCAGGACTTTACCGTGATTGACTGCACCTACGTTTCCGAGACGAATCCCTATGTCCGAGGCGCTTCCGCGTTCGGCGTCTACGGAAATTATGCCGTCAGTGCAGAGCTGTCCTGCCGGGAGCGCTTTGACGGCAATGCCCCGGAAATCCTGGCTGATTTTTTGGAACACTGTCATTACGCGGCCTGAAAGGAGTATGTCATGGGACTGTTTTTTGCGGAAGACCCTCATTTTGACGAAACCAAACGGCAGACAGGTTTTTACCGTTATCGCCAGCTTCTGTCGGCCCGGTTCGGACGCTGGTGGAAGACGAACCTGTTGACCATGGCCGGTTTCGCGCCCCTGACGGCTGGGATTTCTTACGCTATTCTGTCCTCCAGCGTGCTGGTGCTGCTGCCCTGTTCCCTTCTGGGCGGCATGATTGCGGGGCCGTTCCTGGCCGGGATGTACGACGCGGTTCTGCGGGGCCTCCGGGACGATCCGAAGCCCTGGTGGGAGTGCTGGAAGCAGGCGTGGCGGCAGAATTGGAAAGGCAGTCTGGTACCCGGCGCGCTGATGTGACTGATTGCCGGGGTATACGCGTTTATGGCCATGCTGTTCTGGTGGGCGGAGCGGTCCCCGTCGGCGGGAACGGTTGCGCTGTATCTGTTTGCTCTGCTGGTGGTGCTGATTGTGAACACGCTCTATTGGCCGCAATTGGTGCTGTTCCGTCAGAAAGCGTCCATCCGGCTGCGGAACTGCCTGCTGTTCAGCGTCAGGTATTTCTGGCGGGTTCTGGGCGCGGGATGCCTGCAATTGGGATATTTGGTGGTTTTTGTACTGTTCGCTCCCTGGACGCTGCTGCTTTTGCCCATCCTTGGCGTCTGGTATATCCTGTTTCTCTCCCAGTTTATGATCTATGAGCAGATGGACGCGGCATTCGGAATTGAGGAACAGTTCAACAAAGCGCCGCAGTCCGTCCCTGATTAAGTCAAGATGCTTCTAAACGCAATGAAGCTCCCTCCATGCGGACAGTTCTTGTTTTCCACTGTCTCGCATAGAGGGAGCTTCTCTGCTGCCGGATCAGGCTTGCGTCAGTCGAAGATGGAACCCATTTCAGCGACCCGCAGACGGAGGATCGTCACATTCCCTTGGGCAAACAGGGCAACATCCTGGGAATCAGGGTCCACCGTGTAGGCGCGTGTAGTAATGGCCTTGTCCTTGTTGAAGAACGCCTCCACCAACGAACGGTCCACGTAAATATCCATCTCCAGAACGCCGTTCTTGCAGGCCAGCGGACCGGATACCAACTGTGCAGACGCGCTGGAGGCCTTATTCTTGGTCCAGCCCTGAATCATCTGGTTTGCCGCGTCGTAGGTGTAGCTGGTGCAGTCCATCCAGCCGCCCTTCTTCAGCTCGATCCCGAATTGAGCCGCGCCGCTTACGTCCGCCGTAACCTGGATGTGCAGCATATCTCCTTTGACGGCGGTCAGCTTCTGATTGGCGGCGGCTATGGAGAGATTGGCTTCATCCACCAGCACGTTTTCCTCAAGGGTGGCGATTGCTTCAATAGGGGCGATTTTTACATCAGAACCGTCGTCAGTCAGCCAGAGCTTCCGCGCCAGACCCACCGTATGCGCCCAGCCGGAGGCGCCCTGGTCTTTTGCGGCGCGCTGGTCCTGCATGATGCTGAACATGACCACATCACCGCTCACCGGGTCCTGGAACGCGCTGGGGCCGGTGAACACGTTGCAGCCGTAGTCCAGGAGCCGGGGCGTGTCTCCGAAGGCCTTGTCCGGAGTGAATTTCCCGCTTTTCAGGTCAAAGGAGCCCAGCCAGTAGTAAATTTTATTGTCGGCCTCGCCAGCGGGAGCCGGGGAGATGACAAAGATATATTTGGAAATCGTTCCGTCCTCATTGGTCAGGGGCAGGAGGACCGGAAGTTCCCAGGAAGAGCCGTACATCGTGGGCTGATGGGGCATCTCATAGACCGGTCCCCTGTACTGCCAATCCATATCAATCGTGCCGTCATCCCGAAGCTCCAGTGTATCGGTGGTATAGAGCAGCACGCTTCCGCCCGGGCCGTCAACAGAGCCGGAACAGATCGCCATGCACCAGGTGTCCCCTTCCTTCCAGACGCTGGGGTCCCGGAATTCCTTCGTTCTGCCCTCGCCCTTTTTCTGAATGACCGCCAGCTCGTCATAAATGACCCAATCCGTCAGCTCGGGGTCGCTCAGGTCCTTGGGGTAGGCCACGCCGATATTCTGGTTGGAGATCAGGCCTTCTGTCTTGGTGTAGCTGTCGTTGCCCGCGGTGAAGAACAGCAGAGGCACGCCGTTTTTATCCAGAGTGGAACCGCCGGACCACACGCCGTCAGGGACAACGGAATCCTCGGTAGACGTGATGGCTTCTTTGACAGGCTTCCAGTTTACCATGTCGGGGCTGACCAGATGTCCCCAGTAAATCAGACGCCAGTAGGGGCCGGTCATGTTTTCCTGAAAGAACAGATGATACATTCCGTTATAGTACATCGGCGCGTGAGGCTCGTTCATCCAGAACTGATAAGGGCCGCCGTGGAATTGGGGTCTGGTATAATCGCCGGTCAGGATATTTTGCAGCCACAGTTCCTCGAATACGATTTCAGAAGGCGCGGCGCTGTGATAGACTTCGGCAATTTCATCACTGGTGAGGGCGCATCGGTACAGCTTCACTTCGTCCAGGTAACCGCTGGGCAAATTCAGCAGGCTTGCGTCGTAACGGGCGGCGCTTCCATTGCGTCCTACCATCAGGGGCGCGTTGCTTGGCTTGATCTCCGCCCCGTCAGGAAGCGCGCGGGAGGCCACACGTTTGCCGTTGAGGTAAAGGGCCATTTCCTTTGCCTGAGCGTCGAAGGTGGCGGTCACGTAGTTCCAGGCGTAGGTATCCAAGTTGTCGCCATTGGACCAGATGGTCAGCCAGCTGTCTCCGGTGCCCGCCTGAAAGCTCAGCGCCCCATAACGCTGATATCCTAAGATGAATCCCCGTTTCCCGGCCCGGTCCGCCTGGTCCACGATGGCGGTCAGGGTATCCGTTCCATTGGCCGCGCCGTTGGGGTCGTCCCAGTCGAAGGCCCGGGGCGCGATCCAGGCGCTGACCGTAAAGGAGCCGCCGGATACCCGCAGCGCTTTGTTCGGGTATTCCACATAGGTCGTGCAGCCGTCGAACAGCAGACAGCCGCCCTCCACGCCTTTATCCCGCCACTGGGGGTCCTGATTGTCCATAAACGCCGCGTTGGTAAACCCATAATGCACCTCCGCGTCCGGCAGATGGCCCGAAAGATCAGACACAGCGGCGCCTTTTCCCTCGTCAAAGCCCAGCCAGAGCAGCAAGTCGTTCTTATGCGGGCCCGCTGTCCGGGAAGCCGCCGAGACGCGCATGGTTCCCATACCAAGAACGGCGGAAAGAATGAGCGCGCCGCAGATTGCCAGAGTGGAAAATCTCCGGCCGGCAGTTCTTTTTTGATGTTCCACAGTGATTTCACCTCCGTCAAGCTCTGGGGCCCAGATTGACCGCCTCCCGCCATGGGATCGTAATACTGGCCCTGGTTCTGCCGTCGTTTACTTTGTCCGCCATACGCGCGGTATCCGGAGGCGTGTCATAGCGGGTAATGATCTCGTCAAAGAACGCGTTGGCCCAGCCGCCGTCCACCGCCTCGTCCTGCAAAACGATATACAGCTCTTCTCCCAGATAGGCGGACAGGTCCAGCACATAGGTCCCCATATCCGCCCAGGAACCGCCTTTGGAGAGATAGGGGAAATTGACGTCGTTGAAACGGGTCTGCCGTACACAGGCAATCTGGGTACCGTTGGCGCGGTATACACGGATTGCCGCCGATTTCCCGCCCATGCGCCAGGAGATAAACCCGGAGCCGGACAGACGGAAGGTGCTGGATTGAACGGCCCAGGTGTCAGCCTCGGCAAGTCCGGTGTTCCAGCCGTTCAGGTGATAATCCCCCGCCTGATTGTAGGGAAGCGCGTCACCCCAGTAGGATGTGGCGGAAATCACGGCGGTATTGCGGTTGAAGCCCTTGGTCAGCACGGTCCATCCGGTGAGGTCCCCGGTTTCAAAGCCGCCGTTCAGAAGCTGGCCCCGGTCCGTCACGGCAAACACGCTAAAGGAAGAAGCGGCGTGTCTCCCGGCGTGGTCAATCTCATAGCAGACCTGATACTGCCCCGGGACGCTCATATCTACGGCAGTCAGTTCCCCTTTCGCCGGTTTTCCCTCGAAGGTCACGCCTGTCACGCGGAAATCAGTAAGAGATTGGCCGTCATAGCTTGCACAGCCGCCGTCCAGCAGAGCGGTCACGTCCACTTTGCCGCACTCCACTGTTTTGTCCCGCACGCCGTCCCGGATCAGCAGGGGTTTCATGGGAACGGGGTAAGGATAGCTGTCGTAGTAATCCCGCAGCGCGGCCAGATCGTCATAGGCTGCGGAGCTGTAAGTCTGGGCGTAGATGGACTCGATCTGTTCCGCTTCCAGAGCCGCCACTTCTTCCCGTGTAAGAGAAACCCGGAAGTCGTCCACATTGAGGAAAGCGAATCCGGTAGCGGCGGGGTTGTTGTTCACGACTTTCAGATAGACGATCCGGCCCAGATATTCGCTGGCGTCCATGTATACCCGCAGCAGGGTCAGTGGCAGGGCGGGGTCGCTGAACGCCTTGTTTCGCTGGACGATCAGTTCTTCATTGGAATTTCCGTCGCACAGGGCCACATAGCAGTTCCCGTTTCCGCAGCCCATCATAAAGGAAATCCATCCGTCTCCGGCAAGGGTAAATCTGGTGGAACGCATGGCTCCGGTCAGGGATTCCCGTACCGCGCCGTTATTGCTGCCGTCAAAGTAGTAATTGCCCTCGCCGTAAACCAGACGGTCTTCCCAGTAATATTGGGAGGTAGGGACAACGCAGCTCTCCCGGAACGCCCGGCCCTCCAGCAGCTTCCATCCGGTCAGGTCCCCGGTTTCAAAGCCGCCGTTGACAATGGTGGTGCTGGCTGGATTCTCCGCAAAATTCTGCCCGTCCTTTTTGTATGCCCTCAATTGTTCCGTGCGCTCCACCCGGGCCGCTTCGACCTCCGCCTGCGTCTTGCAGACGTGAAAGTTATCCAGATTGACATAAGACAGTTCACTGCCGCCGTCCAGGTCAGTCACTTTGATGTAGATTTGCTTTCCGATATGCTTTGACAGGTCCACCGTGCGGGTAATCAACTGCTCGGTGATCAGCACGCCGTCACAGTCCGTATTGGAGACCCGCGCGAGAGGCTTGTCATTGCCCTCCTGGAAGAACTCCACATAGACCAGATTCTTGTTCAGACCCGCGCCCATCATAAAGGAAATGACGCCGGTGCCGGTAAGCGGAAACACGTCAGAGGCCAGCGTGCCCCGCATAGACGGCTGTCCGGCATCGAAACCGCTGAAAAAGACGTTTCCGGACTTTTCCACCTGCACGCCGTCCACCGTATCGGAGCTTTTCAGGCCGCGGGCATGGAACGCGCCTTCACTCCTTGTCCAGCCGACCCATTGGCCGCTGTCATGGGGCAGTTCAAAGTCTCCGTTCGGCACGTCGGTGTACGCAGGTGCCGGGGTCAACGCGTCGGCTTTGATACTCAGCCCGCAGCATCCCGCAATGACCAGCAGCGCAAAAGTCCACGACAGCAGGATGCGCATTCCCATTCTCCCGGAGTTCAACATAAAAATCCCTCCTGTCATCAAGTTAGAGACACCGAAAATGAAACGTTACATATTTGATATGATATCATCCATTCACATTTCTGTCAATAGAAATTTCTTAATTAAAAGCGTATTTGTTGTATGTAAACAAAGCAGTCTTATGTCTCTTGTGTGAAGTGCCTAAGACCAAACGCATCCAAAACCGAACCGGATGACAGGCTTTTACTGGACGGGACCTTTTGCTCAGCGGATGGAAAACTGCATTCACTCTGTACTATTATCAGGATTCCCATCACCTTTTTGACGGCAACGCTTTGTTATCCGGCAAAATCGGTTTGGATTTGATCGTTATACACAAATTTGAAACTGTATAATTGTGGAAAGCACAAATTCTTTTTACGGGGCAGAAAAAATGCTTGACACAAAACTAGGGGTGTGGTATCTTAAATACATGATGTGAAACGTTACATATTTTAAATTCCGAACCTTGACTGGAGGTGTTTCGCTCTTCTGACCGAGATATCGGGAAAAGTCATATAGAGATTAAAAAACGCTGATTTTCATGGGGTGAAATCAATGAATAGGCTGATCTATTACACAAAGGACATCTGTAAAAAGCGACTGATTCCCCTGGCGCTTGCCTGTACGATGCTGTTGTCCACGGCGCTGCCGCAGGTGATGGCGCTGGAGGAACATCCGGCGGCGTCTATGGAGGAGAACGGCTCCAAAGACCGGGCCCTTGTGGAAAACTGGGGCTTTGAATCCGGCGATCTGAGCGGCTGGACCGTTCTGACTCCCGGATGGGGCGCTGATGAACAAGGCAGTTCCTTGGGCGTAATCAGCGCCAGTTCCTATGGGGAGTGCGAACTGCCCACAAACCAGAGCGGCAGCTACCATCTCAGCGGGCTGCACAATGGAATCCCGGAGACGGAAGGCTGGGCGGTCCGTTCATCTGACTTCCTGCTGTCCGGCAGCGGCTGGATTTCCGTGAAAATGGGAGGCCAGGCCGCGGCGGTAAAGGTCTTTCTGGCGGACGGAACACAGGTGGGCTATTACCGTCAGAGCCGTTACCGCGATGTGAATTTTCCCTATCTGAGTCAGGGCGGCTCCTGGAACGATATGGCGACCTACGTCATGGACCTGTCCGCGTACCTGGGCCGGGAACTGTATGTGGTGCTGTGCGATGAGGTAATTGAGGGCCGCTCCGCCAACGCCTTGTTCGACGATGTGATTACCCACTATGATGTAGCGCCCAATCCCACATTCCGCTTTGACACCGTGATGGATGGCCGCGCGGAACTTGGATCGGCCTCCGAGGTACAGATCCCTTGGGTGATGGGGCACAATTCATTCCGCTCCTGCACGGAACACGAAGTGCAGAACGGCGGCTTTGAAACCGGCGACCTTACCGGCTGGACTGTACTCACCGAGGGCTTTGACGCCTCCAATGCGGTAATCAATGCGCAGACTTACTGGGACCAGGAACTTCCCTACAACCAGAGCGGTTCTTACCATCTCAACGGCTGGAACACAGGGATTCCCGAGGAGAAGGGCTGGGCGGTGCGTTCCAGCAGCTTTGTCCTGGGCGGCAGCGGTTATATCTCCGTCAAAATGGGCGGAAACGCGGCTGTGACCAAGGTCTTTTTAAGCGACGGCACCCAAATCGGATATTATCGAAATTTCCGGTTCAGGGATGTGTCATTCCCCTATATTGCCCAAGGCGGCGCGTGGTGTGATATGGCGGCGTATGTCATTGATTTGTCCGAATACCTGGGCAAAGAGCTGTATCTGGAACTGCACGACGAGGTTATTACCGACGGATGGGCCAACGCCTTTTTTGACGACGTCATCACATATTATGAGACGGCCCCGGATATTTCCCAGCGCTATGACAAGGTCCCGGACGGCCACAATCCCGGCGAGATGGCCCGGCTTGCGGAAATCCCCTGGGTGATGGTCCCGAAGGTCAGCACAGAAGCCCCCAGACAGATTCCCAACGGCGACTTTGAGACCGGCGACCTTACCGGCTGGACCATCTACGGCTCCGGCTTCCCCATCCGGAACGGACTGCCCGCCGCTAATTCAGACGAGACCTACTGGGACCAGGAACTGCCTTACAACAAAAGCGGCAGCTACTTTATGAACGGCTGGTCTTTGAGCGGCAACGAGGCAAACACCTGGCGCATCCGTTCAACGCCCTTTACCCTGGAAGGCAGCGGCTGGATTTCTGTGAAGATGGGCGGTCATGCGGCGGCGGTGCGGGTCTATCGGTTGGACGGCACGCTGGTGGGAGATTTTGACCAGAGCAGATTTTATGACAGAGAATTCCCGTACCTCTCCAAGGGCGGTTCCTGGTGCGATATGGCCACCTATTTCCTGGACCTTACGCCCAATATCGGCGAGGTGCTTTACATAGAGCTGTGCGACGTCCCCATTCAGGGCGGCTGGGCCAACGCGTTCTTTGATGACGTAGTGACCTACTACCCCTATAAGCCTGCGGAAACGGGCCAATGGGTAAACGACGGGCATCAGCCGGGGAAAGCCGGAAATCCCAGACAGGTATGGATTCCTTCCGTGGAGGGGGTCAACAACCTCTACACACCCCGGAACGCCGGCTTTGAAACGGGCGATCTCACCGGCTGGACCGTGAAGAACCCCAGTCATTTCAGAAAGAGTACCGCCGTGATCTCCGCCATGGACTACGATATGGAATACAAATTGAATGGCGCGGACCGTCCGGCACGGCTTCCTTATAACCAGGTGGGAAATTATCACCTCAGCGGCCGGGATGTGAACCTGTCTGAGGATGCAACCTGGGAGCTTTGCTCAAGCCCGTTCACGCTGGCCGGAAGCGGTTATATTTCCGTGAAGATGGGCGGGTCCTCTGCGGCGTTCCGGGTGCGGACCGTGGAGAATAATCTGGTTGTCGCCTACTGCAAACAGCTGCGGTACAACGACATAAACTTCCCGTATCTCTCCAAAGGCGGCTCCTGGTGGGATATGGCGACCTATGTCATGGACCTGTCTCCGTTCCTGGGTCAGAAGATGGTCATTGAACTGCTGGACGAGGAAGTGGACGCTGCCTGGGCACACGCGTTCTTTGACGATATTGTCACGCTCTACCCCAAGCGTCCCACGACCCTCTCGGATACCGTAATCGACGGCTATGACCTGTGGAGCGACGAGACAAAGGAAATCAACATTCCATGGATTTATCTTGATGTTTATGGCGATGTAATTGGCCGGTTCCCGCCGGGGCCGTCCACCATGAAGGATATTTCCGGTGAAGTGGGACCCCAGTCCTCCATAGACCTGTACGAATATTTCAGGGCAAAACAGGGAATGTCTGCCAGCGAACTCAAAAAAAGCAAACTGGTTTTCACAAGCGTGCGGCACTACGACAATGACGGCGGCAGCTGGGTATTCAGCGAGAACTTCAAGAACCTCCCGGCGGATGAGGGCGCGTACGTTGTCGAATACGAATTTGTCCGATGGGGAAGAAAGCAGGCCGGCAGATTTTACATACTTGTTCTGCCCTCCGCGCCGGAAAAGCAGGAAAAGAATGCTCCGGAAGGCGCGCAGATTCCCAACGGCGATTTTGAAACCGGCAGTCTGAACGGCTGGGAACCGCTTACCCCCGGCTTCAACGCTGACACAGCAGTGATTTCAGCCCGGACCTACTGGGAACAGTATATGCCCTATAACCAGGCGGGCGAATACCACCTGAGCGGCTTCCCGGAGCATTCCGGCATCAACGAGGCAGACAGCTGGGCGATACGTTCCAGCACCTTCACGCTGCAAGGCTCGGGCTATATCTCCGTCCGTATGGGTGGCAGGGCCGCGGCGGTAAAGGTCTTTACGGCTGACGGCACTCTGGTGGGCTACTACAAGCAGACGCGGTTTAAGGACACCGACTTCCCCAACGCCGCGCTTGGTTCCTGGGCGGATATGGGCACCTATGTGATGGATCTTTCCGCTTATCTCGGCCAGGAGCTGTATATCGAACTCCATGACGAACAGATCAGCGGCGGTTGGGCCAACGCGTTCTTCGACGAGATCGTAACTTATTACAGGAACGCGCCTGATTGGGAACACAAGAGCGATTATGTCCTCAACAGCACCAAAGATGGCAATGTTCTTCAGCCTGCCGTGGTGAGCATCCCCTGGCGGCTGGCCGTCAACCGGATCATCGAATTCAACCCGGAAGACAGGCAGATTATCAACGGCGGCTTTGAAACCGGCGACCTTTTCGGCTGGACCGTGCTTACCGATGGATTTAACGCTGACACGGCGGTGATTTCGGCACAGACCTACTGGAATGAGAAGCTGCCGTATAATCAGGCGGGTGATTTCCATCTGGACGGCTGGAATACCGGTATTGACGAGCCTGGCAGCTGGTCGGTCAGATCCAGTACCTTTACGCTGGGCGGTTCCGGCTATATCTCCTGGCGTATGGGCGGCAATTCGGCGGCATTGAGCGTTCATCGGGCCGACGGGACGGAACTTACCCGTGTGCGCGAGTCCCGCTTCCATGACAGCGATTACCCTAACGTGGCAAAAGGTCACTGGGCCGATATGGGGACTTATGCCTTGGACCTCTCCGAATTCATAGGAGAACAGCTGTATCTTGAACTCCACGATGAAGTGATTGACGGCGGCTGGGCACACGCGTTCTTCGATGAGATCGTGACCTATTACGAAACCGCGCCGGAACCGGGCCGGAAGGATACCGTTCAGAACAGCGTTGGCTGCACGCCGGAGACGGTGGAGTTTCCATGGACATTTGTGGATAGCTTCCAGTTTGCTGGGGAGCCGTCCGACGTCATGCTTATGGCCTCGGAAACGATAGACCTGACTGCAAAGCTGAACGGAACAACGGTTACTTATATGGGTATGCCGGTGGACAAAATCGAGATCACGCGGGTTGAATTTGGTGATACGACGTATGAAAGCAGCTTTGACCAGTTTGAAATAAAGGACCTTGGCGAGTACCGGGTTTTCTACCAGGCTTTCTGGAACGATAAAAAGTCGCCGGAAAAGAGCTTCACCATCATATACACCGATAAGGAAATTTTCAACGGCGGCTTTGAAACCGGCGACCTCTCTGGCTGGACCGTGCTTACCGATGGATTTAATGCTGACACGGCGGTGATTTCGGCACAGACCTACTGGGGTGAGAATCTGCCCTATAACCAAGCGGGCGATTATCATCTCAACGGCTGGAATACTGGTATTGACGAGCCTGGCAGCTGGTCGGTCAGATCCAGTACCTTTACGCTGGCAGGTTCCGGCTATATCTCCGTCCGTATGGGAGGCCATGCCGCGGCGGTGAAGGTCTATCAAGCTGATGGTTCTTTGGTGGGCCATTATAAGCAGACACGGTTCAAGGATGAGGGCTTCCCTAATGTTAATAACGGTTCCTGGGCCGATATGGGTACCTATGTGATAGACCTCCATGAGTACATTGGCGAAAAACTGTATGTTGAACTCTGCGATGAAGTGATTGACGGCGGCTGGGCCAACGCATTCTTTGATGAAGTGATAACCTATTACGAAACCGCGCCCGATTGGGAACACAAAAGCGATGCCGTCAACAACAGCAGTGGTCAGGAACCTGCCACTGTAAGCATCCCCTGGCAGTTAGCCGCAAATCAAGCCGGGACAGAAGAACCCGAACCCATTCCAGACGGTGTACAGATTCCCAACGGCGGCTTTGAAACCGGCGACCTCACAGGCTGGACGCCGCTTACCGATGGATTTAACGCAGACACGGCAGTGATTTCGGCACAGACCTACTGGAATGAGAAGCTGCCGTATAATCAGGTGGGTGATTTCCATCTGGACGGCTGGAATACCGGAATTGATGAGGCCGGCAGCTGGTCGGTCAGATCCAGTACCTTTACGCTGGCAGGTTCAGGTTATATCTCCGTCCGTATGGGAGGCCATGCCGCGGCGGTGAAGGTCTTTACGGCTGACGGCACACTGGTGGGCTACTACAGGCAGACGCGGTTTAACGACAACAGCTTCCCCAATGTTGAGGTTGGTTCCTGGGCGGATATGGGCACTTATGTGATGGACCTCTCTGCCTATCTTGGCCAAGAGCTGTATATCGAACTCCACGATGAACCCGTTGACGGTTGGGCACACGCGTTCTTCGATGAGGTCGTGACCTATTACGAAACCGCGCCTGATTGGGAACACATGAGCGATACTGTTGCCAACAGCGCTGGCGCAAGTCCTTCCACTGTACACATTCCCTGGCAGCTGGCCGAAAATCTGGATGAAAACGCCGTTCTGGAGCGGTCCATCCCGGAAAACGCGCAGATTCCCAACGGCGGCTTTGAAACCGGCGGCCTTGAGGGCTGGGAAGTGCTCACCGATGAATTGGATGCCGACATAGCGGTTATTTCAGCACAGTCCAGCCGGAGCGCCAGTCTGCCCAGTAACTGGGAGGGTGATTACTACCTGGATGGACAGAATACCGGCTCTGTCGAGGGCAGCAGCTGGGCAGTACGCTCCAAGACCTTTACAATGCAAGGTTCGGGCTATATTTCCGTCTGTATGGGCGGCAGCGCGGCGGTAAAGGTCTATACGGCTGACGGCGCTCTTGTGGGACGCTACACCCCCGCGCCTGACTCCTGGAATGATATGTGCGCCTATGTAATGGACCTTTCAGATTATCTCGGCGAAGACCTGTATATCGAACTCTGCGGTGAATCCATTGATGACGGGCAGGCTCATGCGTTCTTTGATGAAGCAGTGACCTATTATGAAACCGCGTACGATTGGGAAGACATGAGCGGCGCTATTCCCTGGCAGCTGGCAGAGAACCAGAAGGATTCCTCCGTTTTAAGCGAGGAGATTGCGGTGCCTCCGATGGATGTAATTGTGCCTGAGGAAGTGTCTGGCGTTGAAGGTGAACCTGGTGTTGAGGGCGAGCCCGGCGTTGAAGATCAGCCTGACAGTGAGGAAAAGCCTGATGTTGAGGAAACACCCGATGTTGAGGAAACACCCGATGTCGAGGATAAGCCCGATGTTGAGGAAAAGCCCGATGTCGAGGAAAAACCCAACGTCGAGGAAAAGCCCGATGTCGAGGAAAAACCCGATGTCGAGGAAAAACCCAACGTCGAGGAAACACCCAACGTCGAGGAAACACCCGATGTCGAGGAAAAACCCGATGTTGAGGAAAAGCCCGATGTCGAGGAAACACCCGATGTCGAGGAACAGCCTGATGTCGAGGAAAAGCCTGATGTCGAGGAAAAGCCTGATGTCGAAGAAAAACCCGATGTCGAGGAACAGCCTGATGTTGAGGATAAGCCCAACATTGATGGAAAGCCTGACACGGACGAAGAAGAGGAATAAAAGAAAAGGGGCTGTCTCAAAACGATGGAAGCATCGCAGCGAGGCAGCCCCTTGCGGTTTGCAGCAGGAGAACGGCACGGAATTCAGTCTTTTCTTCTTGGTTTTCTATGATTTTTCCGGACAATCTTCATTTTTTCACTTTTTCTTGTGGTAAATCTTGTAATCGGCTTATAGATATGATATACTAGGCTGGGCCAATAACAACAGGCGGGTAATGCTCGCCCCCGAAACGGCAGCAGGATGCCTCGGGACGAACAGAAAAAGGAGAAAAACGATCTATGAAAAGACCATTAAGACTGATTGCAGCTTTATTGATCTTCTGCATTGCATCCGCCGCGATTCCAACGGCAGGGCTGGCGGCGGAAGCGGAAAGCGGTTTTTTTGACTTGAAAGCCGCCGTTGAACGCGCCACGGACGGAAGTACGATTACATTGACAAACGACGCCATAGTCAACGCTGATCAAGTAGCTTCCCCTTGGATTATTGAGAAAAATGTTACAATAGACGGCCAGGGGCGCATTGTTACTGTCCGGATGATGGGAATCCTATTGGATGCGGACGTGACGTTCAAAAACATGGATCTGAGACTTGTAAGCACCGATGGGCGCAACGCGATTATGGCCAACGGGCATAGTCTGACGCTGGACAGTGTAACGACAGATGCCATCCCCGTTAATGGGGTGTTTTCTAAGGCGCATTCTATCAATATCTTCGGCGGTTCGCTGCAAAAGGGAGATCATGAGAATTATTTCGAGGTTCCTTCCCCTGGTGCAGAAAGTACCATCACTATCCGGGGAAATACGGACCTTCAAGGCTCAGACACCATTCTTGGTCGCGGCAATATTTTTGCGGGAAGCCTGTCTATGGGTACATTTGGCCAGAATGCCACAGACGGACCGGCAACCAACTTTACCGGAGATGTCACCATTAACATTGAGGGCAGTAAAGGCACCGGCTCTCTGGGAACGATTTACGCCTGCGGAGGACAGAACCGGACACCCCAGGGAGCGAGTTCGGGAAAAGAGATTACCCCGAACCCGGAAAAGTACACAGTCGACGGGACCGTCACCATTACCGGAACAAACGCGCTTCCCGATGTAGACGGAGCCGGTGCCACTACAACGAACGTGGTATTCAAAGGCAACGGCAACCAAGCAGAAAAGACGTTCGGGAACATTTCCAGTCTGACCATGGAATCCGGCAATCTGGTCCTGAAGGGAAAAAACTGTTTCCAGAACAACGGGACGCTTACACTCAACTCCGGCGCGAAACTGGACCTCCAGAAGACAGACGTAGTTAATCTGAACATCGGCGATTTTGAAGGAAACGACGGATTTGTATTCCTTGGACAAAACCAGAACTGGCGTATCGAAGGCCAAGTGACAGGAACCACTAAAATTGCCATTGGCGGTACGACCAATGACGAAAATTCTCAAAGAATACCGACGGTGGGACATACGTATATTACGGCCCCGAATTCCCTGGATGGTAATTTTGTCCTCCTGCCCCCTAATTCTCAAACTGATATGACGCTGGAACGGAATGACAACGGAGAGTGGAAGGTTCCAGAGAAGATTGAGGAGGAGTCCAAGGTTCAAAGTCTTGCCCCTGAAAATATCCGGGTAAGCAGCGGCGAAACAGAAGCCATCATACCTTTGCACACGGTCTACAGAGGCGACTCCCTAGGCTTGGATATGATTCCCTTGACGATTCATGTAAATAACAGTGAGGCCAAATTTGTTGTTGATGGAGACTACTACGAAGCTGGTGACCTGCATCTGTATGTAGGCGATCTGGGAGACGGAAATGGGGACCGCCTTATGCTTTATAATGGAGCGTCCCTTGTGGCCCCCCTCCCTGTCGGTACATATCGCATTGAAATTGTCGTCCCTGGAGCGTATACAGTGTCAGGAGCGGATATCTCCGTTTCGAGTACACTGATCGTTGGCGAAGAGCTGTTTTCCATCCCCGTCCCCACGGCGAACACCGGGCTGAAATGGATAGGAGCGGAACAGACCGGCGTAAACGAGGGAACGGGCTACACGCTCACAGGCCATAAGGGGACCAACGCAGGCGATTACACAGCCACCGCCGTACTGGAACCGAACTACCAATGGAACGACGGCTCCAGGGACGACAAGACCATCACCTGGAGCATCGCCAAAGCCGACGGCCCCGCCGCACCCGGCAATCTGACCGCCACAGCCCCCACCGCGGCAGGAGGTACGGACGGTGAAATCAACGGCACAACGTCCGCGATGGAGTACGCCGCTGACACAGGCTTTTCCAACGCCCAGGACTGCGGTGACGGCAAAACCACCGGCCTTGCTTCCGGGACCTACCATGTGCGCGTAAAAGAGACGGATACCCATGAAGCGGGCGCGTATGCCTCCATTACTGTCCCGGTCCCCGGCGCGCCCACATTACAGACCATTTCCGTCAACAGCATCGCCCACAAGACCGAATATCAGACAGGCGAGGCTTTGGATGTGACAGACCTGACGATTGAGGCCGTGTATTCCGATGGAAGCAAACGGACGGTCCCGGTCACGGCAAATATGGTCAGCGGCTTTGATTCCACCAGCGCGGCGGAAAATCAGATCCTCACCATTCGCTATGAAGGCCAGACAACGACGTATACTGTTAAAATCACCGGCAGTCAGCAGCCCGGCGAGACAATGTATCAGGTGACCGTCAGCAATACCGGCAGCGACGGAACCGCCTCCGGGGTTTATGAGTACAAAGAAGGCGCGGACGTTACCATCCAGGCGGGCAGCAAAGACGGCCTGACCTTCGCGGCCTGGGACGCAGCAGGACTGACGCTTGCCGACCGGAATACCCCCGTTGTGAGCTTCCGGATGCCGGCCAACGACGTGACCCTGAACGCCATCTGGACGCCCAACGGTGATACGCCGGCTCCCGGTCACACCCATGTCTGGGACCCGGCCTGGAAAAACAATACATCCCATCACTGGCACGACTGCACCGCCTCCGGATGCACGCTCACGGACAACAGCCAGAAGAGCGGCTACGCAGCCCATACCGCCGGAGACTGGGTGGTGATCCAGGCCGCATCCTCCACCCAGAACGGCGTCCGGCACAAGACCTGCACCGTCTGCGGCTATGAAACGGCCCGGGAGTCCATCCCCTCCACCGGCGGCGGATCGTCTTCCAGCGGGAGCTCTTCTTCCAGCAGCGGTTCGTCTTCCGGCAGCGGTTCTTCCAACAATACCACCACGTCTGTGAAAAATCCTGACGGCTCCACCACCTCCACCAATGTCAACAAGATCACCGGCATGGTGACGGAGACCACAAGACGGCCCGACGGCTCCAAGACCGTGGTGGAAACCAAGAAAGACGGCACCGTTACCACCACCGACACCACAAAGGATGGCTCCACCGTGAAAACCGTGGCGCGGCCCAATGGCACAGCCGAAACCACCATTAAACAGTCCGATGGGATTACCGCCACCATACAGAGCAGTCAGGACAGCACAAAGGCTACCGTCCGGATTCCCTCCAAGGTGGCAAAGGAAACCCCGGACAGCGGCATAACGCTTCCTATACCGGCTCTGTCTGGGGAAAACGCCTCCGTAGCCATCCACACCGGTCTCGTGCGGCAAACACTGGTGAAGATTCCAGTCAATGGAAACGACTCCACAACCATAGCGTGTCTGGTCAACAGTGACGGCACGGAAACGATTCTCAAAACCGCCGTTCTCTCCGGGGGGCAAATGGCCGTCAGCGTCTCCGACGGGGCTACGGTACGCGTCCGGGACAACGGGAAGGACTTCCAGGATGTCCGCGGGCACTGGGCAAAGAACGCAATCGACTTTGTCACCGCGCGGGAGCTGTTCACTGGCAAGACCTCGGAAGTCTTTGCTCCTGACGGCACTATGTCCCGCGCCATGCTGACGACGGTGCTGGCCCGGCTGGACGGCGTGGATACCTCCGGAGGGTCCGCCTATCAAAAGGGCCTGTCCTGGGCAGTATCCAAAGGCATCAGCGATGGACGGAACCCGGACAGTCAGATAACCCGGGAACAATTTGTGACCATGCTGTACCGCTGCGCAGGCAGTCCGGCTGTTATGGGTCAGGACCCGCATTTCAGCGACGCGGAGCAAATCAGCGCTTATGCCAGGAATCCGATCTGCTGGGCTGTGGAAAATGGGATTCTCAGCGGCTATGAGGACGGCAGCGCTGCCCCCAAAGGCAAGACAACCCGAGCACAGGCCGCGGCGATTCTGGCCCGGTATGTGGAATTTCTGAATCAGCAGTAAAATAACGGCCGGGGCTGGCAGGGCTCGAAGAATCCCCCAGCTCCGGCTGCACCGTCATTAAATTAAGCGATTTCGAGATCAGATATGCCGCGTCTGGGTCCTTAATGCAATCCAACAAATTTGGTTGCGCCGTTTAGCTGATTGTAAACAAATAAAACTTATTCCAAATTTCAACTTGTCCGTATAATAAAATAAAAATAGTGGGGAAGATTTTTCATGAAAAAGAGATTGTTATCCATCCTGCTGGTTCTGCTGATGTGCCTGGGGCTGCTGCCAGCGACGGCGTCTGCGGTTCAGAGCGACAAACTCACCATCTCTTTCAAAACCGCCATTTATTCTATTTCCAAAGAAGCCTTTGTGCGCTGGGTTGATGAACCGGCCTCCCAGGGCGAGTGCGGCGAGGATGAGTATGTCACGGTAGCCGCCGTCATTGAAAATTCGTCCGGTACAGACGTGCCTCTGCAAAATCTCTGTATCAGCATTGACGGCGGGGAAAAACTGTACTGGAAGAACAACCTCACAATAAAGGCGGGCAAAGAGTCCCAGTTCCATGTGTACCACGCCAATGAAAAATACCTTACCCCCGGCCTGCACACAGCGACGGTGTACGCCTCGAATGAGCCGCTGTATTCCGGGCGGTTCAGCATCGGCCGGGACTGGCCGGAGATTTTCAAATTTCCCTCGGAGGAACAGGTTGCCGCCCGGCCCGCCGATAAGCGCTCGCCTTATTTGTCCACGTGGCTCTCTGCGGGCAGTGATGTCCGGTATGACGCCTACTGTGTGGACTTCAAGTCAGACCATATCCCCTATGGCACCTATAGCTGTATGTTCAACGGGTATCTGGATTTTTCCAGCCTGAGCGATCGATATGTGTCTGTTGACAACGACGGCCAGATCAGCCTCTATGGGGGCTTGCAGCAGGGGGCCGAAGGGAAAGAGAGCAACTTCATTCTGTCTTTCTGGGATATTTACTGCACCGATTCCGCAGGAAACACAACGGTGATACGCCCGGAACGGATCTATCCGGCGGAAAAGACTGACAACGACTCCTTCGGCAACGAGGGTGAGGGCGCTCATACGCAGCTTCCCTACGAGTGGAAGGCAGGGCGCTGGTATCGGATGCTGCTGCGTTGTGGAACAAACGGGAAAACCGGCAACACCACCGTGGAGCAGTGGTTTCAGGACCTGACTACAGGAGACTGGACCCATACGTGTACCTACGACATCGGTGTGAAGGACAGCTGCTTTAAGGGCAACATAGCGGTTTTCTCGGAAAACTTTCTGAAGCAGTATGCCGGCGGGGTGCGTTCCCTGGAACTTACCAATGTCCGTATCCACACCAGTGAGGGCTGGCGCGATGTGACCAGTACAGGTCCTATCGAATCACGGGTGGATAAGACCGGCGTTCTGGCAGATATCTACGGCAGCTGGGAGGCCGGAGCGGATGACAGCACGTTCTATATGATCTCCACCGGCGTACCTGGCTGGGGCCGCACAGAGAACACGGGGAAGCTCACAGTCCAAAACCGGGAGAGCGGCGACCCCCTGAACGGGAAACCGCTGAAGGAGACCGTCCGGTTTGACGATGTGGCCACAGACGCCTACTATGCCAAGCCTGTGTCCTGGGCAGTGGAACAGGGCATTACCTCTGGCACCTCCAAAACAACCTTCTCGCCCAGCCAGAACTGCACCGTGGCGCAGATTTTGACCTTTCTTTGGCGGAGCAACGGTTCCCCCAAGCCCACCGGGAGCCTTCCCTTCTCCGATGTAAAGAGCAGCGACTACTATGCTGACGCCGCTGCCTGGGCCTATGAAAAGGGAATGGTTTCCGGCGGGACCTTCAGAGGAGACATACTCTGTACCCGGAGCATGGCGGTGATGTATATGTGGAAAGCGGCAGGAAGCCCCACGCCTTCCGCAAACGCCAGCTTCACGGATATTTCCGCCGGGACGGATTACGCCAGTGCCGTTGCTTGGGCTGTGGAAAAGGGTGTGACCTCTGGAACATCTTCCACCACATTCTCTCCAAATAGCATTTGTACCCGTGGACAGATTGTCGCCTTTCTGCACCGGGCTATGGGGAAGTAAAACCGGTCAGCTTTCGCCGTCTTGGAACTATTGCAGGCTATGCAAAAGCGCCCACCACCTTTTACATTTTCTAAAGGTGGCGGGTGCTTTTTTCAGGTGCGGGAAATCTTTAATTTAATGACATTGGCTCCGACCATTATGGTTTTTAGGTCTTTTTATGATTCTGCTTTACTTACTGGCGCAGGCGTCCTTGTCCAGGCAAACGGCGTCAGGGGCTTTGGAGACGGAGAGCTTGCCGCCGGATACGGAAAGGCTGGCGGTATCTCCGGTTTTCAGCAGGCCCTCCAGCATTTGCTCGGCCACGGCGTCCTCCACCTGATTCTGGATGCAGCGGCGGAGGGGGCGCGCGCCGTACTTGGGATCGAACCCGGCCTTTGCAAGCTCGGCCACAGCGTCGTCAGAAGCGTCCAGATGCAGGCCCATGCTTTCCATACGGTCGGAGACGGTGTGGAGCATCCGCCGGGCCACCTCCTGGATATCGGTTTCGGTCAAAGCGCGGAAGACGATAATATCATCGATCCGGTTGAGGAATTCGGGCCGGAAGGTCTGCCGGAGTTCGCCCAGAACCTTTTCTTTGGCCTGCTGGAATTTCTGCTCCGCGTCCTGTCCGGCAGAATCCTCCTGAGAGAAGCCCAGCCGGGAGGAAGCGGTGGTGAGACTTTTCGCGCCGATATTGCTGGTCATGACGATCACGGTGTTTTTGAAGTCCACGGTCCGGCCCTGAGAATCGGTCACGCGGCCATCATCCAGGATTTGCAGCAGCATATTCCAGACATCCTCGTGAGCCTTCTCGATCTCGTCGAAGAGCACCACGGAGTAAGGCTTCCTGCGGACCTTCTCGGTAAGCTGGCCGCCCTCTTCATGGCCCACGTAGCCCGGAGGAGACCCCACCAGCCGGGAGACGGTATGACGTTCCATGTATTCGGACATATCGATACGAATCATAGCGTTCTCGTCACCGAACATGGACTCCGCCAGGGATTTGCACAGCTCGGTTTTCCCCACGCCGGTAGGCCCCAGGAAGAGGAAAGAACCAATGGGCCGTTTCGGGTCTTTCAAGCCCACGCGTCCCCGGCGGATTGCCCGCGCCACAGCATGAACGGCCTCATCCTGGCCCACAACGCGCTGATGCAGGATATCCTCCATCCGGAGCAGCCGTTCGCCCTCGTCCTCTGTCAGCCGTGTAACGGGGATGCCAGTCCAGCCGGAGACCACGGCGGCAATATCGTCCGCGTTGACAGGCCGATGCTCGGTGCGGGTCTGACGGCGTTTTTCCCGTTCCTGATCGGCCTGGTCCCGGTACTTCTTCTCAAGGTCCCGATATTCCGCGGCCTGCTCGAAATTCTGCTGGGCGATGGCGGTTTCCTTGGCCTGGGAGAGGGCGGTAATTTTCTCTTCCAGGTTTTTCAATTCGGGGGAGCCCTGTTCTTCCTCCATCCGCACCCGGGAAGCAGCTTCGTCCATCAGGTCAATGGCCTTATCGGGAAGGAAGCGGTCGGAGATATAGCGGCTGGAGAGGGAGACGGCGGCTTCCAGGGCCTCGTCAGTGAGCTGGAGGTTATGATGCTGTTCGTATTTGGGACGCAGGCCCTTGAGGATTTCCAGGCTGGCCTCCTGACTGGGTTCGCCCACTTGGACAGGCTGGAAGCGGCGTTCCAGGGCGGCGTCCTTCTCGATATACTGCCGGTACTCCTTGAGGGTCGTTGCGCCCACCACCTGCAATTCACCCCGGCCCAAGGCAGGCTTGATGATGTTGGCGGCGTCAATGGCTCCTTCCGCGGACCCGGCCCCCACGATGGTATGCAGCTCGTCAATAAAGAGAATCACATCCCCGGCCCGGTTGACCTCCTCGAGAATCTTCTTGATCCGCTCTTCGAATTCGCCCCGGTACTTGGTCCCCGCCACCATTCCGGAGAGGTCCAGGGAGAGGATACGTTTTGTCTCCAGATTGTCCGGCACGTCTCCGATGGCGATTTTTCGGGCCAGACCTTCCGCGATGGCCGTCTTGCCCACGCCCGGCTCGCCGATGAGACAGGGATTGTTCTTGGTTCTGCGGGAGAGGATCTGGATCACCCGCTGAATCTCGCTGTCCCGGCCAATCACGGGGTCCAGACTGCCGTTCCGTGCCTCTGCGGTGAGATCACGGGTGAATTCCTTCAAAGCCTTACCGCCTCCGGCGCTGTTCTTCATAGTATTCTCCTTTGGTTTGCTTTCGGACTTATTCTGGACCTTCTGCATCAAAGCCGCGTAGAGCCGCCTGGGGTCAGCGCCCGCGGTACGGAGGATACGGACGGCCATATTATTGCCCTCCCGGAGAAGCCCGGCCAGGAGGTGCTCGCTGCCGACGACATTGCTGCCGCTGCGGATAGAGTCTTCCATAGCGATTTCCACGACCCGCCGCGCCCTGGGGGTCAGGCCCTGAGCGGGATTGCTGCCGGGAAGCCCAGCCCCGACGCTTTTGCAGATGATTTCGGACACCATATCATAGGTCAGCCCCTCCTCCGCCAGGACGCCCCACGCGGGACCGCTGCCCAGACGGGTCAGGCCCAGAAGCAGATGTTCGGTGCCGACGTAGCCATGCCCCAGCTCACCTGCGGCCTCCTGGCTGAACCGCAGAGCCTTTTCCGCCCGCGGACTGAATTTTCTATCATTCATAGATGACACATCCTTTCATTTTCCATCCGATCGAATCCAAAGCAGCCCGTCAAAGAAAGGGACTGCCCTGCCGGAAAAATTTTCCCAGAAGCGCGGGAAGCCGTTTTATTTCTCAAGGGCCCGGATCTGGTCCCGGAGCTCGGCGGCGCGTTCATAGTTTTCGCATTCAACGGCCTCCTGGAGTTCCCTCTGGAGGGCGTTTTTCTCGCGCTGCTGGCCAAAGCGGGACTGCTCTTCCGGTTCCACCAGGGCGTCAGACTTAGGCTCCTGACCGGCGGGAGCGCCCAGGGCAGGCATATCGGCGAAGAAGTCATCAAAGAGGCCGGCCATAGGACTGAGCGCGCCGGTACGGAAGGAATTCAGCAGGCTGCCGCCGAAGAAACTGGAATTAAACAGGTCGTCAATGCGCTGGCTCTGGGCGGCGAAGCGCTGGGTATAACCGAGTTTAGCGGCGCAGCCGGCACAGAGATGCTTTTCCGTCACATGACCGTTGACATTGCTCTGGTAGACAAAGGCAACTTCATTCTTGCCACAATTTTCACATTTCATAATAGAAACCTCCTGTATCTGAAAAATGTTTTGTTGACTGTAAGAATTCTATGCAGAATCAGACTTGCAGAATCAGAACGTTCCGCAGGATATCCGCCCGGAGGCTGCCGCGCCGCTCACGGGGAACGCTGGCCAAGGCTTTGTCTCCCACAGCGGCTAAGATGGTGCGGCCCAGGTTTTCCTCCAGCGCGCCGGACTGCACCAGGTTTCCAAGGATCGCCCTGGCGGAAGAAAGGTCGATATCGGCTCCCAGGCTGTTGATCACGTGCATCAGAAGGGTCTGCCGGTCCACCTGCACTCTGGTGATCCGGATATAACCGTTTCCACCCCGGCGGCTTTCCACGATATAACCCCGTTCCGGCGAGAAGCGGGTAGACATGACATAGTTGATCTGGCTCGGCACGCAATTGAAACGCTGTGCCAGATCGCTCCGCTGAATCTCCAGCACGCCGTCCACGGACTCCGCCAGGCTCTCCTGCAAAAAGCTGGCAATCAAATCTGAAATCCCCACGGGACCATTCCTTTCGTATAAATTTGACTTTGACTATCTTTAACCTTTCGATGGTATCAGTATAGCACGCTTTGGAGAAAAGTCAAGGGGGAATCTTTGACTTTCTCTGACCATTTTGAAAACAAACTGTGAACAGGCGCAAAAATACAGGGAATTAGTTGTAACTAACCCCGATTTTGCAAAAGAAAGAGATTTTTTACAAGAAAAATGTGCGATTCTTTTCATATCCCCTCTTGCAATTTTGGAATTCTGTGCTACAATGATGGTACATTCTAAATGGAGGTGCATCTCATGGCTTATAAGATTACTTCTGCCTGTGTGAGCTGCGGCGCTTGCTCCGACGCTTGCCCCGCCGGCGCCATCAGCCAGGGCGATGATTCTTACGTCATCGACGCCGCTGCCTGCCTGGACTGCGGTTCTTGCAGCGACACCTGCCCTAATGGTGCCATTGTTCCCGAGGAATAAGGAACAGGTACATAAAAGACCCGCGAGCTTTAAACGGCTGGCGGGTTTTTTATATGCGTTCAGGGCCGGGAGAGCGGGCCGGGGTACTCCTGACAAGCGTAGGCGGCTTCAAAGACTTCTTTGGAAATGACTTCCGCGAAAAACTCTTCATTCTCATTGATTTCGTCCACAGAGGGCACAGGCGCATCCGTTACAAAATCGAAACCGAATTCCGTAACAGGTTCTGCGGAGCGGTCCGGGAAGATTTCGGTCATACGAACGGCATAGCGTTCATTCAGGCAGTCGACCTCATAGAAGAGCACCACCGGCGTTTCGTTGTCGATGTACTTCCAGAAGCAGCGGATATACTCAAAGCGTTCCATAAAATTCTCCTTATCACAAGATGAAGGTTCAAAAGAGAGAGAATGCAGGCAGAATCAGGCCGCCAAAGACCGAAAATAGAGCAGCGCATTCTGAAAAGTCAAAAAAGGCGGGTCAAAGTCCATCAAGGTTAAAATCGGGGGTAAACTCTTCCTGAGCGGAGGTTCGTTCCTGGGTATAGCCGTCAGAGATACCGCAGTTGAGCATATACTGGACGGCGGCGCGGTACTCGGACCGTGTGACATGACGGGCGAGGTTACCGGAAGCGCCGGGCTGAGGGGTATACTGGCTCATAAGGGAGAACAGCACGTCGCCGGGCCGGAAGTTGGAAGCAACCCAATCAATGACGCGGCGGGTATTTTCCAGCTCGCCGGGAAGGAGCAGATGCCGGATCAGGACGCCGGATTTCAGGGTCCCGTTTTCCAGCAAATAAGGCCCGGTCTGACGGAACATCTCCAGAACAGCAGGGGCTGCGAAATGGAAATAATCAGCGGCGGCGGAGTATCGTTCAGCGGGAGCGGGCAGAGCATACTTTAAATCCGGCAGAAAGATCTGAATCCTGCCTTGAAGAAGCCGCAAAGTTTCGGTCTTTTCATAGCCGCTGGAATTCCAGACCACAGGCACAGGCCAGGGTTCGTCTCCGAGCGCGGCCAGGATTGCGGGTGTAAAATGTGACGGCGTGACCAAATCCAGGCAGGCGGCCCCCTGACGGACAAGGCTTTGGAAGACCTCCCGCAGCTCCGGAACGGGCAGCGGCTTCCCTATGCCCTCCTGGGAAACGGAAAAATTCTGACAGAAGGAGCAGCGGAGGTTGCAGCCGGAGAAAAAGACGGTCCCAGCGCCATGTTCGCCCACAAGGCAAGGTTCCTCCCAAAGATGCAGCATCGCTCTTGCCGCCACAGGGGTTTCAGGGGCCCGGCAGAACCCGCCAGCCTTGTCGGAAGTCCGTTCCGCGCGGCAGTTCCGGGGACAGAGGGTGCAAATCATATGCTGAAATCAGGTCCAAGATCCCCGGCCATCCAGTGACGGCGGCAGAGGCCAATATATTTATCGTTGGCCCCCAGAACCACCTGTTCACCCTCTTTAAGGACCTTCCCATTTTCATCGAAGCGGGCGTTGAAGGCAGCCTTCTTGCCGCACCAGCAGATTGTTTTGACCTCCTCGATTTTATCGGCCATCACCAGGAGGGCATAGCTTCCGGGGAACAGGTCGCCCTTGAAATCGGCCCGCAGACCGTAGCACATGACAGGGATCTCCAGGTCGTCCACGATATACACCAGATGCAGGACCTCTTCTCTGGTCAGAAACTGGGCCTCGTCAACGATAATACAGGCGTTTTGCTGCAATTCCATCACGGACATTTTCTGCATTTCATCGAAGTAAACGCAGGGGTAGGTCAGGCCGATCCGAGACACTACCATATGGTCGCCGTCCCGGGTATCCAGACGGGGCTTGACCATCAAAGCCTGCTGGCCGCGTTCCTCGTAATTGAACCGTGCCATCAAAGCGTTAGCGGACTTGCTGGACCCCATCGCGCCGTATTTGAAGTAAAGCTGAGCCATTAAGAATCTTCCTCTCGTAATTCATCATCCGTATCAGTCTCTGTAGTGGAAAAAGCGTCCTCCGGCATATCGAAGACCATTTTTTTGCAGTTCCGGCAGAGCCAGGAGGTCTTGCAGGCGGCCCACCGTCCCGGGTCGTTGATCTGAATCCCGTCGCCGAGAATAGCGCCAAAAAAAATGGTCGAAGAATCCGGCCCGCCGGGGGACCAGTAGATTTTATCCCGGCCGGTGTAAAGGTAACCCTGTTCCATTTCCTGACCGCACCAGGGACAGGATTCCGGGGGCAGACGGCGGGCCTCTTCTTTTTCCGCTCTCCGGCGCTCGTTCCAGGCCCGCAGGGAACCCAGAGGCCCTTTTTTGGATTCAGGCGGCTTGGACGTTTCCGGGGCAGGCACAGGCGGAGCTTTCCGGGTTTCAGGTTTTCTGTCCCAGGGGTCCTGCGACTTCTTTTCAAATGCCATATGAACACCTCATTTCGCGCGGTCGCCGTCATTCTGAGCCTGCCGCACGTGCTCGTCAAAAATCCTCCCAGAACGCCGGGGCAGGAAGGAAATGGGGTCCGGCGTCTCCTGCCCGTGGTAGTACCGCCAGAGCCAGAGCAGGCACCAGAAGAGCTTCCGGAGCAGGAGGATCAGCAGGACGAGCAGGGCCAACTGGAGCAGTTTCATGGCGCACCTCCCAACAGCGCAAGGGCTTCTTTGGAAAACTTAGCGAAGGCGGAAGGCACAGCGCAGGCGTCCAGGGAAGGGGTCCAGAAGAAATCCGCGTTTCCGGAGACTTCCAGCACATAGCCGGTCATACGCCATTCCACGTGGGTAAAGAGATGTTTCGCGGCGAGACGTTTCCGCCAGCTTTTCGGTTCCAGCCCCCAAGAACGCAGGACTTCCGCCGCCGCGTCCTCATCCAGAACGCCGTCCGTGTTCGGAAACTCCCACAGTCCCGCCAGCAATCCGGAGTCAGGCCGTTTCCGCAGGGCGGCGCGTCCCTCCAGCAGCAGAACGAAGACGGTTTTCTCTTCAACGCGCCGGGGCTTTTTGGCTTTTTTCACAGGCAGCGCGTCGAAGGTCCCCCGGGCAAAGGCGAGACAGCGTTCCCGCGCAGGGCAGAGCAGGCATTTCGGCGGACCGTTGGGAACACAGACCACGGCTCCCAGTTCCATCAAAGCCTGATTGAAAATGCGGATATCAGCGCTGCCGTCCGGGAAAACATCCTGCACCCAGCCCCGGATCTTCTTTTTCACGGCAGGGTCAGAGATATCGTCGTGACAATCCGTCAGCCGCGCCGCCACCCGGAGCACGTTCCCATCCACGGCGGCCTCCGGGATACCGAACGCGGCGGAAGCGATGGCTGCGGCGGTATACTCCCCCACGCCGGGCAGCTTCAGCAGTTCCGCGAAAGAGTCCGGGAACCTGCCTGAATCCCGAACAATACGCGCGGCCTTTTGCAGATTCCGGGCGCGGCTGTAGTAGCCCAGGCCCTCCCAGAGCTTGAGCAGCAAATCCTCCGGCGCGGAAGCAAGGTCTCCCACGGCAGGGAACGCGTCCAGGAACCGGGCGTAGTACCCCAGCACCGCGGCCACCCTGGTCTGCTGGAGCATGATTTCCGAGACCCAGATGCGGTAAGGGTCGGAGGTCTTCCGCCAAGGCAGGTCGCGGGCGTTGGCGCGGTACCAGGCCAGGACAGGCGGGGTCAGTCCATCCAACGGAGACTCTGTTTTCAATAGCAAATCACTCATGGAGCAGATTATAGCATATTCAGGCGGAAAAGAACAGCCCAAGATTCCAGCAGGCGCAAAGAAAATATTTTGCATTTTTAACGGAAAAACCCTTGACCTTCCCCCCACTGGAAGGTGTATCATAGCATCAGAAACCGAGGTGAAGCGAATGAAAATCAACGAGGTGGAGGCGCTGGTAGGGATCACGCGGAAGAACATCCGGTTCTATGAATCAGAGGGACTTCTGACGCCCCGGCGGAACAGCGAGAACGGCTACCGGGACTACGGCGAAGGAGACGTGGCGGTTTTACGGCAGATCAAGCTGATGCGGAAGCTGGGGGTCTCATTGGAGGAAATCCGCCAGATGCAGAGCGGGACCCACACGGTAGGAGACGGAATGCGGCGGCACTTGATTTCGCTGGAACGTGACCGCCGGAACCTGGAAGAATCCATCGCGCTCTGCACACGCCTGACAGACTGCCAGGAACGGCTGATCGATCTGGACGCGGAAGCGGTGCTGACGGAGATGACGGCGTTGGAGCAGTCAGGCACCACGTTCCAGGACAAGCAGCGCCGTGACGTAGGCATCCGGTATGTGGCCCCGGTAGCCATCACGCTGGCCACGGTGCTGCTGATGGGCGGCTTTGCGGCGCTGATTCTTCTGGTGATGGCCTCCGACGCAGAGATTCCGCCGCTGGTAACAGCCTGCATACTGGCAGTTCCCCTGATTGTGATTGCGGGGGTAGTGTACGCGCTGGTGCAGAGGATACAGGAGATCGGGAAAGGAGAGGAAGACGATGCAAAAGACTACTGACCGCCGGAGGAAGAAGACTGCGCCCATTGTGGTGACCGCGCTGGTGATTCTGTACGTGGTCCCCCTGGTGCTTATGGTCTTGTGGGCGGCGGCAGAATCACGGCAGATGGGGCAGTCAAACGGCTGGATGCTCTTGCCCCTGCTGTGCTACGGACTGCTGGGCGGCGCGGTAGTGGCAGGCATACTGTTGGCTCTGCGCCAGCGTCTGGAGGAAATTGACGGTGGAGAAGAAGACGAAGCGAGCCAATACTAAGCAGGCCCTCCGCCGCCGGAACGCCATACGAGGAGCGGCCTGGTCGACAGCGATGCAGATACTCGCGGCGTTTATGCTGTTCTGGCTGCGTGCCGGGGCGGGGGAATTCGTATCCCGGCTGCTGCTGATTGGAGCGGTATTCAGTCTGATTATGATTCCGCCGGTATGGTTTGCTCTGCGGGAACGCCTGCGGGAGATCAAAGGAGGTGAGGAAGAAGATGCCAGTCAATACTGAGGAAAAACGCTTTTCAACAGCAGAGATGCAGCGGACCCTGGAAGATCGTAAGCGCCGGCATAAACGTCAGGCCGTGACAGGGGTATGCGTCTGCACGGCGCTGCTGCTGCCCTGCATAATAGTCTGCGTTGGTCTGAGCCTGTTTCCGCCGCTGCCGTGGTGGGGGAAAGCGCTGGCGGCTGCGGGAGCGGCTGTGTGCATTGTACCGGTGATTTTTTCGCTGGTGGTATTAAGACAACGATTCAAAGAAATTAAAGGAGGAGAATTAGATGCTGCTGCTGAATATTGACCATGTGCCTGGGCGTGAAATCGAAGCCCTGGGAATCGTAAAAGGGACGGTCGTACAGTCCAAGAATTTCGGCAAGGATTTCATGGCCGGGATGAAGACTTTGGTAGGCGGAGAGATTGTAGGCTACACGGAAATGCTGACAGAAGCCCGCCAGATTGCCACAAAGCGGATGGTGGACGAAGCGCAGGCCCTGGGAGCGGACGCGGTAGTGAACGTGCGGTTCGGCTCGTCATCGGTAATGCAGGGCGCGGCGGAGGTGATCGCCTACGGCACCGCGGTGAAGCTGCGCTGATGCGGGTAACGTTCATAGGGCACAGCGGCTTTCTGGCTGAGACGGAGGACGCGGCGCTGCTGTTTGACTGGTGGAAGGGTCCGCTTCCGGAAATCGCGCCGGGGCTTCCGCTGTATGTGTTCGCCAGCCACAGGCACGAGGACCATTTCAACCCGAAAATCTTTGCCTTGGACGACGGGACCCGTGAAATCGCGTATATTCTGGGCCACGATATCCGGCTGACCCCGCGGAACCTGGACCGCTGGGGCATTTCAACTCAAACAGCGGAGAAATGTTACCGGCTGAAAGGGGGCCAGGCCTGCAAACTCCCTCATGCCGGAATCGAAGCCCTGAACTCTACTGACGAAGGCGCGGCGTTTCTGGTGACGTCAGGAGAGCGGACAATCTTCCACGCCGGGGACCTGAACTGGTGGCACTGGGATGGGGAAGACAAGTCCTGGAACAACAATATGGCGGCGAATTTCCGGAAGTACACAGAACCCCTCCGGGACCGGGCCATAGACCTGGCTATGCTGCCGTTGGACCCGCGGCTGAAGGAATGGGGCTATTGGGGACCGGAATACTTTCTGGAACTGGCGGATATCAAAAAATTTCTGCCCATGCACCAATGGAACGATTTCAGCTTCACGGAAAAATTCCTGGAAGCCCACCCGGAATGTGGGGACCGGACCATTCCTGTAACAAAAGAGGGTCAGACATTCACAGTTTAAGAAAAAAGCATAAAAAGAAACAGCCCCGTCGGAGAGAACAACCGGCGGAGCTGTTTTTTATTCAGGCGTTGTCTTTGGGAAGCCAGGTCCGATCGAAGCCATAAGGAAGCAGGTCGTTGAGGGTCAGGCGCTTTTCATCCCCGTCTTTATTCAAGCAGATGACCTCCAGCTCCGGCGCGAACTCCTTCATGACCTGACGGCAGATTCCGCAGGGATAGCAGAAATCGTCACTGCGGCCGGCAACAACGATGCGGACAAAATCGGTATGCCCCTCCGCCACGGCATGGAACATGGCATTCCGTTCGGCGCAGAGCCCGGCGGGGTAGGAGGCGTTTTCGACATTGCAGCCGGTAAAAACGGTACCGTCAGCGCATTCGAGAGCGGCGCCCACGGGGAAATGGGAGTAGGGGACATAAGCGCGGTCCAGCATAGCGACGGCAGCGGCTTTGAGTTCTTCACGGTTCATGATACAAGCTCCTTTCAAATAAATCAGGACTGCCAATGGACTTCCCGCTGAGGCCGGACGGTCAGGTCAATGATTTCCCGTCCATTGTAGAACTGCTCGTACCAGCTCTGCACCTTATCGCTGCCCCGAAGGGTGGTGCCGTCGGGATGAAGCCGGTCGCAGATCACAGCAGAGATATCGCCCTTGATTTTGGAATAGGAATTGATGCCCACGGAGGCGAAGACCCGGAATCCCTTGCTCTGGAGGTACTGGAAGATTGGCCCGGTCTGCTTCACGTCATCGCCGTCCGGACGCGCGCCATGGGGGTAGTAGAGGATTGGCGTAGCCCCCACCAGTTCGCCCACCTCGGACAGCCACTTTTCGGTATCTTCCTTGACCACGTCCAGGGATTTTTTCGCCAGATTGATATGCCCCCAGGTATGGCTCCCGAAGGTCCAGCCGGTGCGTTTCAGTTCCTCGATAATCGGCTTGACGGCTTCCCGCTCCTTCTGACGGTTCTCCTCATGGGCCGCGGACTGGTTTTCCTTTTCAGTTTGTGTCCGGTAGCCCAGAATCCCACAGTAACCCGTCAGGCTCAGACTGCCCTTGGCGCCAAAGGGTGAGAAATCCGGATGCTCTTCCACAAACTTATCCAGAATGGTAATCGCGTCCAAATCCCGGGAGGTCACTTCATTCCCCTGCGGGTCCAGGCCCCAGGACCAGACCTTTCCGTCATCGCCGATCACCAGCTTATAGGTAAAGCCGTTTTCCAGCATATAGGGATAGTAATTGGTATCATCGTAGGAAAAAATCAGGGGCTTTTTGCCTTCCGGGATGTAAAGTGTATTCCGGACCATTTTCGGCTGACCGTCCTCGCCGGTGGTTTCGCTCCAGACGTCGGTGATGTCCACCAGCACATAGTTATTCTCATAGACGCTCTGGAGGATTTTATTATATTCGCCCACCGTCACCATATAGTCATCAATCCCGTTGGCCTGCGCGTCGCCGTCAAAGGCCAATTCCGGGTAAGCGACCACGGGATGAAAGAAGAGGTGCTCCACAATGCCGTCCCAGGCCGCGTAGGTCACTCCATCCCGCACGCCGCCCTCGGGCATAACGGTCGGGTCAAGAATCTCGTAGGGTTCCTGCTGGACAGCTGATTCTTCCTCGGGAGGCGGGGCTTCCTCGGGAGTTTCCTCCGTTTCGCTGTCGACGGGGCTGGATTCCTCCGGCGGGGCGTCGGGTGCGGCGGCAGGGGAAGCGCAGGCAGTCAAGGCCAGCAGCATCGCCAGCAATAACAGGATACTGATAATTCGTTGCATGATTCCAGGTCCTTTCTGTCGAAATCTGTCATACTATTATACCAGAATTTCCGCCAGAATAAAGCAACAATTCTATGACAATTTACAGCCAGCCGGAGAAAGCGGGAATACAAGCCGCGGACGGACTGGAACAGAGCACGGCAGTATACCACGAAAGCGGATTAAGAACGAGGCGGTTTCGTCGCGGCACGTCCATGACAGTTACCGCAATGCGCGCAGTCACCGGAGCAGCCGCCCTGTTTCCGGTCCCGGAGGATCGAGCGGACGGCCAGAGCGACAACGGCCAGCAGGACAAGAATGACAATCAGGTTACCCAGAATCGGAGACATAGGACCCTCCCATAGAAATAAAGACAGAGGCACAGAGCGAACAGAGACTAAGCGTTTGTTCTGCTGCCCTTCCGGAACAGGAGGTACAGGATCACAGCCAGAAGAACCAGCGCGGCAACAGTACCAGGGCCGAAGGACGTCTCACCGGCAGCAAGTCCGGCAAGCTGGAAGACGATCAGGGAGACGGTGTAAGCGAAGACGCACATATAGCCGATGGCGGCGCAGGTCCATTTAGCGTTGTTCATTTCCCGTTTGATCGCGCCCATCGCAGCGAAGCAAGGCGCGCAGAGCAGGTTAAAGATCATAAAGCTGTATGCGGCGGCAGGTCCGAAGTCCGCCCGGATCAGCGCCCAGATTGCCTCGCCGTTATCGCCCAATTCCTCGCCCGCGTTATAGAGCACGCCCAGGGTGGAGACGATTTCTTCCTTTGCAATGAGACCGGAGAAGGTAGCGACGGAGGCTTTCCAGGCCATACCGCCCACCCAGCCCAAGGGCGCGAAAACCCATGCGACAGCGCTTCCGATCATGGCCAGCAGGGAGCGGTTGTTGTCCTCCACAGGCCCGAACGCGCCGCCCTCGAAGCCGTAGCTCTGAAGGAACCAGAGGACGATGGTAGAGATCAGAATGACGGTCCCGGCGCGTTTGATAAAGGACCAGCCCCGTTCCCAGGCAGTCCGAAGAACGCTGGAGACAGAGGGGACATGATAAGCGGGCAGTTCCATAACGAAGGGCGCGGGTTCGCCTGCAAAGGCCCTGAACTTCTTGAGGATCATACCGGAGACGGCAACGGAGGCGATACCGATAAAGAAGGCCGAGACCGCCACCAGAGCCGACCCGCCGAAGACCGCCCCGGCGAACAGGCCGATCACAGGCATTTTCGCGCTGCAAGGGATAAAGCCGGTGGTCATAACGGTCATTTTCCGGTCCCTGTCCTGTTCGATTGTCCGGGAGGCCATAATACCAGGGACGCCGCAGCCGGTAGCCACCAGCATGGGAATGAAGCTCTTGCCGGAAAGCCCGAAGCGCCGGAAGATACGGTCCATGATAAAGGCCACCCGCGCCATATAGCCCACGTCCTCCAGCACGGAGAGCAGCAGGAAGAGAACCAGCATCTGGGGGACGAATCCCAGCACCGACCCCACGCCTGCCACGATGCCGTTCTGAATCAGCCCGTACAGCGCGCCGTCCGAAGCCACATGGAGCGCCCCGAGAATGCTGTCGAAGAGACCGGGGACCCATTGGCCGAAAAGCACATCGTTGGCCCAGTCCGTGCCCAGGGTTCCGATTCCGATACCGCCGTCCGCCGGGGAGGGACCCATGGCAATGGCGTAGATACAGAACATAATCAAGGCGAACACCGGCAGGGCCAGAACGCGGTTGGTCACAATCTGGTCAATCTTATCGGAGGTGGACAGGCTGTGATCCGCGGCCTTTTTCTGCACGGCTCTGGAAACCACGTCGTTGATATAGAGATACCGCTGATTGGTGATAATGCTTTCCGCGTCGTCGTCGAGTTCCCGTTCACAGTCGGCGATATGTTCCTCAAGGTGCGCGGAAAGCTGTCCGTCAAACTGCATTTTCTCCTGGATCCGCTGATCCCGCTCAAAAATCTTGATGGCGTACCAACGGAGCTGCTGCCGGTCCACCCTGCTCTGAATGGACTCCTCAATATGAGCCAGGGCGTGCTCCACGCTGCCGGTAAAGACGTGAGGCAGTTCCCGGACGGCGTTCAGGCCAGCGGCGGCCACGGCTTTCTCTGCCGCTTCCATACCGCCCTCGCCCTTCAAAGCGCTGATTTCCAGCACCTGACAGCCCAGCGCCTTTCCCAGCTTTTCCAGATCAATCCGGTCGCCGTTTTTCCGCACCAGGTCAATCATATTCACCGCCACCACGACCGGCAGCCCCAGCTCGATCAGTTGCGTGGTCAGGTAAAGATTCCGCTCGATATTGGTGCCGTCCACCACGTTCAGGATGACGTTGGGCTTTTCGTTGACCAGATAGCCGCGCGCCACCACTTCCTCCATGGTATAGGGAGAAAGGGAGTAAATACCGGGCAAATCCTGGATAATCACGTCCTTATGTCCCTTCAGCCGGCCCTCCTTCTTCTCAACGGTGACCCCGGGCCAGTTCCCCACGTATTGATTGGAGCCGGTAAGCTGATTGAACAGGGTGGTTTTGCCGCAGTTCGGATTCCCGGCCAGTGCGATTTTGATGTCCATTTACAGTCATCTCCTTCGGGCGGTTAGACACGGCGAACTTCCCCCCCGGAAAAATGACGGCAGAAGCGCCGCCCCCTCTTATTCATGCAGAAAAGAAGGCGAAAAGAAGCATTTTACAGGATTTCAATCATTTCCGCATCGGCCTTCCGGAGAGTGAGCTCATAGCCGCGGAGATTGAGTTCCATCGGGTCCCCCAGAGGCGCCACTTTCCGGACGAAGATTTCCACGCCCTTGGTAATGCCCATATCCATAATGCGTCGCTTCAAGGGACCCTCGCCATGAAGCCGGGCCACGGTAACGGTATCGCCCACCTTAGCGTTTTTCAGGGTTTTCATCAACAGTCCTCCTTATCAGTGTTGGAATGAGGAATTGGGACGGCAATATTTCTGCGAATGCTCTCAGCTGCCAGCGCGGAAGCATGGAAAGGATACGGAAAAGCTCCCATGAAACGGCGCTGAGGTGATGCCGCGGCCAGCCGGATAAGATTTCCGGAAATTTCACAGGCATAAGGGAGGTTCTCTGGTGATTGCCGCAGAAAAAGCCAGCAGATTCCAACCCAGAATTCGACAAGAGTTTACCACGGCTAACCCCATTTTGTCAATAGCCGCCGCATAGATTCCTGCCGCAGTTTTTTGGAGAACGCCGCAGGAAACAACCGCGATGAAAGGCAAATGGACTGCAATGGAAGTCTCTGCCCGCCGCGCCTGGGGAATGGGAGCCAAAGGAATCGGGAATACTTCCGGGGATTCCCGGCGTCCCATTCCAGCGTCAGGCAGGCGGAAATGAGGGAAAGAGGGAAAACGCCAGCAGGAGGGAGTCAGTCGTCGCGCATTCCCGGGCATGGTTAGCGATAACTAACTGTAAGTGCATCATAGCAGGAAGGACAGGTTATGTCAAGGGGAAATTTGGAGAAAAGGTAAATTTTTTGAAGCAGAAGGAAAAAACAGGTTGCGCGCGGGAAAAAAGAGGGCTATACTGAATGCGCGAAGCCAGGAAGAAGGAGGCGTGCGGATGAAGATACTGGTGCTGTCGGACTCCCATGGAAACATTGAAAACATGATGCGCGCGGTGGAGCAGGAACAGCCGGAGATGCTGATCCATCTTGGGGACTGCTGGCGGGACGGGCAGCGTTTGGCGGAGCATTACCCGAATATTCCCATGACACAGGTGCCGGGGAACTGCGATTTCCGATCTCACGAGGCTATGGAAAAGCTGCTTTTTATTGAGAAATACCGGGTGCTGATTTGTCACGGCCATACCTACGGTGTGAAGCAGTCGCTGCTCCCGGCGGGTCTTGCGGCGGAGGAGCAGAACGCGGATCTGTTTCTTTTCGGGCATACCCATAAGCCTTTGGTGGATCATCACGGCAGGGCGCTGTTCCTGAACCCGGGGACCATTGGAAGCTACTCCCGGCCTACCTACGGCGTTGTAACAGCAGGCCTCAGCGGTCTGGACGCCTGCACGGTGCTTTTGAAGTGAACGTTACCGGTCAGACAGAAAAAACGGGGCTTTCCTGAGAGAGAATGAGAAACTGAATATGTGTTTTGAAAAGCAGACAAAGGCGTTTGGACGGAACAAGGGAGTCCTGCGCTTTTTTGTTTCTCTGGACATGGAAATCAGAAGACATACAACTTCGGGCTAACTTCTATTTTTTGACAAGAAATTATTGGCTAATCCTACAGATGTTTTTTTAAAATCTGCCAAAAATGAAAAGAATTGGACCAATTTCAGAAAGCGGTAGGACCTTTCCTGTCTGCCTTGATTTTTTCCGGCGGTACGTTTAGACTGTTTGGTGTGTTATGAAGCCGAAAATGCTTCTGATTTTTTGGAACAGGAGGAAAAAGAGGTTATGAGCAAAGAGACCATGCAGATTGTGTACGACCCCGGACAGGAAGTCAAGCTGTCTGAACTGAGCGAACGCGACATCCAGCTTCTGCGGCGGGTAATCGAAATCTGCCGGGAGGCCAAGGAAGCGGGGAATTATCCCTTCGGCTGCCTGTTGGCGGATAAAGAGGGGAATATCCTGATGGAACAGGGGAACTGCGAAAACGAGCACCAGGGCGACTGCACCGGCCACGCGGAAACGGAACTGATGCGCCGGGCGTCCCAGAAGTACAGCAAGGAAGAAATGTGGGAGCTGACCATGTACAACTGCGGTGAACCCTGTGCCATGTGCGCCGGAGCTATGTACTGGGGCAACCTGGGCCGCCTGGTGTACATCGGCCGGGAGTCCACGCTGAAGGAGTACACCGGCGACGATATCCGGAATCCTACCCTGGCCCTGCCCTGCCGCGCGGTGTTCGCCTGCGGACAGAAGCCGGATATGGAAATCATCGGACCGGTCCCCGAACTGGAAGAGGAATTTATGGAACTGCATAAGGATTTCTGGCATCCCTCCGACGAGACCTGAAGACCGCATATCCTATGAACTGGCTCGCTGTAACTGAATGTTTGAAGATTGTGTAAAAAAGGAGACTGCTTGTATGAAAAAAGTTTTTGCATTGCTTCTGGCCCTGACGCTGGCCCTGTCCCTTGCGGCCTGCGGCGGGAAGCCCAATGACGCGCCCCCTGCTTCCGGCGGAGACGGCGCGGAGGATTCCGGCGAACAGGTCCGGGTAGCCTGCATTCTGTCCGGGCCCATCAGCGACATGAGCTGGAACTATACCGCCCATCAGGGAATGCTGCGGATCGAGCAGATGGGCGCGGAGATTGCCTATCAGGAGAACGTGGAGAACTCCGCACTGCCTGATTGCATCAACACCTACGCAACAGACGGCTATGACGTGATTATCCTCAGCACCAATTCCTATGAGGAATCCGCCATGCCTATTACCAAGGATTTCCCTGACACCCAGTTTATTATCATCAACGGCCAGACCACCGAGGGCAACGTCACCAGCTACGCCGTGGCCGACGAGGATCAGGGCTTTATGCAGGGAGCCATCTGCGCGCTGCTGAGCGAGTCCGGAAAAGCCGGCTTTGTGGGTTCCGTGGAAATCACCCCGATTCTGAATGGACGGGCCGGCTTTGAACAGGGCGTGAAGTATATCAACGGTGATTACGAGGTCAACGCCACTATGGTCGGCAGCTATACCGATGTGGGCGCGGCAAAGGAAATGTCCAAGGCCATGATCGGCGGCGGCGTGGACGCGATTGCCCCCATGTGCGACGCGGCGGCTCTGGGCGTTGTGGAAGCGGCGCAGGAGGGCGGCATTTACGCGGTTGCTTCCGGCGAGGGACAGGAGACCATCGCGCCGGATTCCGTGGTGTGCGCGGTCATCAAGGATACTGCCGTGGTCTATGAGCGGGCCTATCAGGATTATCTGGACGGCAAGCTGGACGGCACCACCGGCGTTCTGAAACTGGGCGCGGCGGACGGCGTGGTTTATATGGGCGATTACTACCCGGCGGCGGACGGCATCAGCGACGATGTGAAGAGCCAGATTGCCGACACCTACAACGCTCTTGCATCCGGCGAAATAACCATCACTCTGGACTGACAAGGCATAAAGGGAAGGGAGTGCAAGCAGGAAAACGGCGGTTGTGCTCCCTTCCGCGTTTGTTTAAGGAGCGCGGATACAGATCAGAGGGAACAGGAACGGGGAAGGAATAAAAACGCTTGATTCCTTATTTTTTTACTTCTCGTTCCTCATCCCTCATTCAAATAGGGGGTGGGATTTATGGAACGGAAAGTGCCGCGGATAGAGGGAAGGGCGGTCTTTGATAAGATTTACTTTCCCGTGGTTTCTATCTGCGCGTCGTTTCTGGTAGGCGGCGCGGTATTTGCCCTGCTGGGATTCGACCCGGCAGCGGCCTTCGGCGGGCTTCTGAGCGGGTCCCTGGGCAGCGTGGGGGCCTGGGGCGAGACGCTGAACAAGGCGGTACCCGTGGCGCTGACAGGCCTGAGCTACGCGGTGGCCCAGCGGTGCGGGGTGGTGAACCTGGGCGCGGAAGGTCAGGTGTACATAGGGGCCCTGTGCGGCGTGCTGGTGGGTACGGAACTGAACCTGCCGGGACCGCTGCATATTCTGGCGGTGCTGGCCGCGTCGTTTCTGGGCGGAGCGGTCTTCGGGGCAATTCCGGCCATGATGAAGAACCGGTTCGGAGCCAGCGAGCTGATTACAACCATTATGCTGAACTATGTGGCTTTGTATTTTGTGCATTACATGATTGCGGGCCCGATCAAGGATATGGATGCCACCAGCAATTACGCGCAGTCCAAACAGATGCTGGAGACCGCCCAGCTTCCCCGGCTGATTCCCGGCACCCGGCTCCACGCGGGCCTGATTGTGGCGATTGCGGCTCTGCTGTTCTATCAGTTCTTCCTGTTCCATACCACAAGGGGCTACGAG
This sequence comes from uncultured Oscillibacter sp., assembly GCA_910577405.1. Taxonomy (GTDB): domain Bacteria; phylum Bacillota; class Clostridia; order Oscillospirales; family Oscillospiraceae; genus Oscillibacter. The sequence goes on from CAJTMG010000001.1 coordinate 51,105, forward strand.
CTGCGTGTCATCGGCCTGAACCGGACCGCCGGCGAGTGCGCGGGTATGAACGCCAAACGGAACACCCTCATATCTATGTTCCTGGCCGGGGGCTTCGCGGGACTGGGCGGCGCCTGCGAACTGATGGGCGTGCAGCTCCGGATTCTGGAGAACTGCTTCAATAACTTCGGCTTTGACGGAGTGGCGGTTGCGCTGCTGGGCGGGAATACGTCGGGAGGCGTTGCGCTGTCAAGCATTCTGTTCGGGGCCTTGAAGAGCGGGGCAACCAAAATGCAGATGAAGAGCGGCGTCCCCACGGCTACCATTTATATGCTGCAAGGCTTTATCATTCTCTTTGTGGTGGGCAAGAAGCTCTTCGATTACCATAAGCTCCAGGGCAGACGGAAAGGGGGCAAGTGAGATGGAAGAACTTTATAACTTTCTGTCCAGCCTGATCCGAATGTCTACGCCGCTGCTGATTGCCGGACTGGGTCTGGTGTTCAGCGCCAACGCGGGCATCGTCAACATCGGCACCGAGGGCTTTATGCTGGTGGGCGCGCTGATGGGCTGTGCGGGCTCCTATTGGACGGACTCGGCTCTTTGCGGCGCGCTGATTGCCATGATTGCTACCATGCTGTTTTCCTCTGTCTTTGCGTTCTTCGTGCTGAATATGCAGGCGGACCAGACAGTAGTGGGCGCGGCAATCAATATCTTTGCCTCCGGTCTGACCATCACCTTGAACCGCTTGATTTTTGATACCACCGCCGGCGTGCCTGTTATCAATACCTTTGTGCCTGTGCCGGTTCCGGTGCTGAGCGGGATTCCCATTCTGGGCGCGCTGTTCAATCAGTCGGCGGTCTGCTATCTGGCCTTTCTCGCGGTGCCGGTGACCTGGTACATTATGAAGAAAACCCACGTGGGCCTTGAGGTGCGGTCCGTCGGCGAAAACCCACGGGCCAGCGATACCCTGGGCATCAACGTGATCCGAACCCGCTGGTGGACCATCCTGCTCTCCGGGCTGCTTTCCGGTCTGGCGGGGGCCTATATGTCCATGGGCCAGATGAGCTTCTTTGTCGAGGGCATGATCTCCGGCAAGGGCTTTATGGCGCTGGCGGTGGTGGTCCTGGGCTGCTACAGCGCGGCGGGCGTTCTGGGCGCGTCCCTGATTTTCGGCGCGGGCATGGCCTTGCAGTACCGGCTCCAGGCGGCAAACACGGCCATTCCGTATCAGATTATCGCGATGCTGCCCTATGTCATTACCCTTGTGGCGGTATGCGTGATGATCCGGAAGTCCAGAGCGCCGGCGGCTACCGCGATGGCCTACACGAAAGAATAGGGGGTGCGGGATGGCTTATCTGGAACTCCGGCACGTCACCAAGCGCTTCGGCTCTGTGACGGCCAACGACGACGTCAGTCTTTCGGTGGAAAAAGGCCATATACACGCGCTTCTGGGCGAGAACGGCGCGGGCAAATCCACCCTGATGAATATTCTTTACGGTCTCTACGCCCCTACGGAAGGGGAAGTCTGGCTGGACGGCAAAAAGCTGGATATCCGGGACTCCAAGCAGGCAATCGCGGCGGGAATCGGCATGGTTCATCAGCATTTCATGCTCATTCCAGCCCTGACGGTGATTGAGAACGTTATGCTGGGCTATAAGGAAATCAGCAAATTCAGGCTCCATCTGAACGAGGCCGCGAAACGTTTGACGGAACTGGCGGAAAAATTCCATATGCCTGTTTCGCCATGGGATAAAGTGGAAAATCTGACCATCGGGCAGCAGCAGCGTCTGGAAATCCTCAAGGCCCTGTTCCGGAATTCGCAGCTTTTGATTCTGGATGAGCCTACCGCTGTCCTGACGCCGCAGGAGACAACGGACCTTTTCCGGCTCCTGCGTCAGCTTACCGAGGACGGCCTGACCATTATCTTTATTACCCATAAACTGGGCGAGGTGATGGATATCTGCGACCAATGCACCGTGCTTCGTCAGGGTCGGGTGGCGGCGGCAAATCTGCCCATCTCCGAGATCAAAAGCCATGAGCAGCTCGCCGAATTGATGGTGGGCAAGAGCATCGACCTTGTGACCCATAAGCAGGAGGCCAAACCCGGCAGGACCATGCTGGAGGTGAAGGACCTGCGCTATACCGACGGGGAACAGGTCTCCCGGCTGAACGGCGTGAGCTTCCAGGTCCGGGCGGGCGAGATCGTCGGCGTGGCGGGGGTGGACGGCAACGGGCAGTCCGAACTGGTGCGCTGTATCCTGGGGCTTCTGCGGCATTATGGCGGCAGCGTCATCCTGGATGGAACCGACGTGACCGGAAAAACGCCTAAGGAAATTCTGGAACACGGCGTGGCCCATATCCCGGAGGACCGCTATAAGATGGCCATGGTGAAAGAGCTTTCGATCAATGAAAATCTGATTCTCATGAGCTACGATAAAGAGCCGTATTCCAAAAGGGGCGTTTTGCAGTGGAAGGAAATCACCCGGCTGAATGAGGAGCTTTGCAGGAAGTACGAGGTCAAGGCTCCCGGCGTGGGCGAGATCGCGGGGAAGCTCTCCGGCGGCAATCAGCAGAAGTTTGTTGTCGGGCGGGAACTGGACCGGGCCGCAAAGCTCATTATCGCCGTGTACCCGGACCGCGGGCTTGATATCGGCACCACAAAATATATTCAGACCCGGCTGGTGGAGGAACGGGACCGTGGGGCGGCGGTGCTGCTGCTGTCTACGGAATTGGATGAAGTTTTGGAGCTTTCGGATACCGTGCTGGTGCTCTATCAGGGGCGGATTATGGCGCGGCTCCCTCAGAAGGAGGCCCAGCGGGAAACTGTAGGTTTGTTGATGGCCGGCGTTTCTGCCGTGTCGGAAGGAGATAACTTATGACAGAGCGTGTTGCAAGACTGATCCGCGAAATGCCCAAGGGAGAGAACCATATTCATATTGAGGGTTCGATTCCCGCCCGCACCGCCCTGCGTCTGGGGAAACGGAACGGCGTGGCTTTGCCCTTCGACTCCGAGGCGGGGATGAAAGAGTTTATCGCGAAAAACGTGGTGGACCTGAATTCCTTTATGAAGTGTGACCGGCTGGTAAATTCCGTCTGCCTGAACGAGCAGGATTATTATGAGGTCGTCTACGATCTGGGCGAGGATGCGAAACGGCAGAATATCGTTTATCAGGAGCTTCATCTGGATTACCCCCTGAATGAAGAGCGGGGGATTCCCATAGACGTGGTCATGAAGGGCTATGAGGCGGGACGGCAGGCGGTGCTGAAGGATTTCGGCGTGGAAATCGTCTTTATCGCCGGAATCGACCGCAGTCTGCCGCCGGAACAGTGCTCCGCCTTTGTGCGCAATCTGGAGCCTTACCTGGATATGGTGGACGCCGTGGGCATGGACTGCGAGGAACAGGGCTACCCGTGCGTTCTTCATAAGGAAGCCTACGAGATTGCCGGGAAAATGGGGCTGTTCAAGACCGCTCACGCCGGTGAGGACGACGGGTGTCAGAATATCTGGGACGCCATCGACATTCTGGGCTGCCAGCGGGTGGATCACGGCGTGCGGGCCATTGATGACCCTGCTTTGGTCCGGGAGCTGGCCGACAGGAAAATTCTGCTGGCTATGTGTACCCGTTCCAATAATATGACCCGCCTGTTCCCAACGCCCGCGGACCATTCCATCAAGCCCTTGATGGACGCCGGCGTGCTCTGCTCCATCAGCTCCGACGATCCGCCTTACGTGGGGGACCTGCTCTGGGAGTATGAGGGCGTTGTGGAAAATCTGGGCTTCGGCGAGGACAAGCTTATTGAACTGGCCCGGAATTCTTTGGCCTATTCCATCAAAGGTCAGCACCACCTCCCTGCTTTCGACGATTGGGTCAAGGCTTGGAAGGCGGAACAGAATTAAACGGCGGTTTTTTAGAAAAAAGAAAAATAGTATTATATCGCACACTTCTATGCAGCTTTCAAGACGCGGGAGAGGTCGTTTAACGGGACTATTTGAGAACAGCAGCGGTTCCGTACCCTGAAGCACGCCAGTATTCAGAGGCAGCGCGCAATGGAGATCAGTCCGTGTTCTGATTCCCGCCGCTTCTTGATCTGCATACGCCAGGAATCGCTATGCGGTTCAGGTGGATTTACTTTTGGGGAGGGATTTCCATGGAGATGGAGGGCAGAGAGCAAAGTCTGCGGAAGCGGGTCAGACAACAGATGCTGGACCTGATGGAGAAAATGGATTTCAGTTTCAGTACCAGACTGCTGTCCGAAAACCAGATGGCCGCAAAATTTCAGGTCAGCCGGAGCACAATCCGGGCCGTGCTGACCGAACTGGAGGCCGAGGGGAAAGTCATTCGGCGGCACGGCAGCGGAACTTATGTCAATCCGCCCGCGCTGCACGTTACCTCTACCCTTTACCCCAGAGTGAATATGATGGACCTGATTCGGAAAAACGGCTACGAACCGGGGAAAAAGGTCCTGGGTTTCCGCAATATTCAGGCGGAGGAAAGAGGCTCGTATCTCAACCTCTTCCCCTTCGATCAGATCACGGAGGTTCGCACCATCTACTGTGCCGGCGCCCGCCCCTGTATGTACTGCATCGACTGCGTGGACGCCAAGCGCTTCGACGGCGTGAACTGGTGGGAGTATGAGCGTTACCCGAATTCTATCTATCAGTTTATCCGGATGCAGGTCGATATTGAACTTGTCTGGGATATCATCAAGGTGCAGGCCGCCCACAGCAGCCAGATGCCCGCTTTGAAAAAATGCTTCAGCGTCCCGGACGGCGTGATCAAGCCTTTGGTCCATCTGGAGATTACCAATTTCGATAAGTCCAACCAGCCCTCTCTGTGGGGGAATATCTACGTGGATACCGATTTGGTGTGCCTGAATATCGTCCGTGACCTGACTGGACTGTGAGGACGGTTCCGCTTGTTTCTGCCGGCGTCTTTTGGCAGACTCTTTGCCCTGACGCTGTCCGGACATATAGGAATCCTTCTGGACGTTTTTTGAAGATCTATAGGGTTGATACTGAACTTGACGCGCCTGAACATTGTCCGTCGTCCAGCGGGCTGCGCTCTTGTTCGGATTGAAAGGAGGACGGATTATGAAGGAGCGGATTCAGCAGTTCACGCGCTTTCTGGAAGCCGCCGGAGGCCGAAAACCCGCGGACCTGCTGCTCACAAACCTGATGCTGGTGGATGTTTATACCGGCGAAATCAGACCGGCGTCCATCAGCGTCAGCGGCGGAAGAATTGCTGCCATTGACCCGGACCCGGCGGCGGGCGCGAAAGAAGTCCTGGACTGCGGCGGACAGTTCGCGGTCCCCGGCTTTATGGACGCTCATGTGCATATAGAAACTACTCTGCTGACTCCGGAAGCCTTGGGAGAGGTCATCGTTCCCTGGGGGACCACGACCCTTATGGCAGACGCTATGGAAATCGCCAACGTAGCCGGGGAAGAGGGACTGCTGGCTTTGACGGACCAGTCGGAGAAACTGCCCTTCCGTCTCTTCCTCGAAATCCCTTCCCGGGTCCCTACCGCGCCGGGACTGGAAACCACCGGCGGCATCCTGGGACCGGAAGAGGTGCGGCGGCTGATGGAGCGTCCGGAGAGCGTCAGCCTGGGCGAGCTGGACCCCTCCAAGGTGCTGGACCTGCGGGAGGAATACCTGGAGAAAATCCTTGCCGCCATGGACGCGGGACGGGTCTGCAATGGTCACGCCATCGGTCTGGGACCCCGGGAGCTTAATATGTACGCCGCCGGGCACCTGACCGATGACCATGAGTGCGTTACCTATCAGGAGCTTTTGGAACGCCTGCGGGTCGGGATCGCCGTGTTTATCCGGGAGGGCAGCAGCGAACGGAACGGCAGGACGTTGCTGGAGGGCGTTGCAAGTCATGGCCTGCCCACGGAGCATATCATGTTCTGTACCGACGACAAGCACGTGCAGGATATCGTCCGGGAAGGCCATATCAGTTACAACGTTCAGCTTGCCATTGACGCGGGAATCAGCCCTGTGCAGGCAATCCAGATGGCTACCATCAACACCGCCCGGCATTTCCGTATGGAGGACCAGTTGGGGTCTATCACGCCGGGAAGATTCGCCGACTTGATGCTTTTGCCGGATTTGAAGCGGATTCGGCCCTCTCTGGTGCTGAAAGACGGCCGGATCGCCGCGCGGGACGGAAAGGCCTCCCCAGTGCCGCCGAAACGCTACCCGGAGCGTCTGTTCGAAACCGTCCATATCCCGCCGTCCCTCTCTGAAAAGGACTTTGCAATCCCCTGTCAGGCGGGCCAGGCCCTTTGCAGAGTCATCGACCTGATCCCGGACCAGATTATCAACCGGGAGGCGCGGGAGTGGTTCTCTGTGTGGGACGGCCTGATCCCCGCTGACCCGGAACGGGATTTGCTCAAGCTCTCCGTTGTGGAACGCTACGGGAAAAACGGCCGTGTCTCCAGCGCTTTCGTCCGGGGCTTCCGGCTGACCAGCGGCGCGTTGGCTTCCTCGGTCTCCCATGATCATCATAATATTGTTGTGGTTGGGTCCAATGACCATGATATGCTGCTGGCCGCGCGGGAACTGGAACGCTTGCAGGGCGGCTTCGCCTGTGTCTATGACGGGGAGGTCAAGGCTTCCGCCGCGCTGCCGCTGGGGGGCCTGATGTCCTCCCTGCCCGCGCCGGAGGTCATGGCCCAGATGGATTGCGTGAACCATGCCGCGGCGGAGCTTGGCTGTCAGATGGCCGCTCCCTTTATGACCCTCTCCTTTATCTCCCTGCCTACCGTGCCGGAATTGGGCCTTACCGATATGGGCCTGATTGACGTGCTGGCGCATCAGATCTGTCCCCTGATCCTTGAGACAAAATAAACCCTTCCATAAAAAGACCCCCGGCACTCCCGCTGATTGGAATGCCGGGGGTCGACTATACCGCTGGCGTCCGGAGAGGCAGAGGACGTGCTGCATACATTCGGACAGAAGCGGGAAGAGCACTGCTTTTTTCTTGAACAGGAACGGCTGGCTGATACGCGCGGTCAGATCGAAACGCCTGTTTGCGTACAGCCAAAACGAAACACGCGGCTCTTGAAGGAATGAGGAAGTTGATTTATACAGGCTGCCTGTATCACAATTTCTCATTCCTGATTCTCAATTCTTAAAAGTATGGGTGCTGATAGGGGGCGGGTTCCGGGCCGCAGTACAGGCCGTAGGCGTCACAGATCCAGTACGTGCCGTTTACATTCACCCGGCACCATTGATGGCTGTATTGATTCTCGTTGACGTGCTCATACGGAATATCCAGAATGTTCAGACACAGGCCCGTTGCTCTGGTGCATCCCGCGCAGGACGCCGTCTTTAGAATGAAGTAGCCGTAAGGGTCGTTATAGTGGGGCGAGTCGGAAGAGTAGCTCATCCCCTCGTCGAACATCTGGCGCAGAAGCGTCGCGACTCCGAACAGCTGCTCTTCCCGGCTCAGGTCCGCCAAGGGTGTTACCAGTTCTGCTGCCGCATTGTATGCCTGGGTCAGCTCCGCGTCATTGGCCCGTTTCCGCAGGCTCTTCAGATTCGCCAGCTGCTTCATTGGCACCGGTTTGAATGCCGTCTTCTTTAATGTGAAGCTCTGCCGCAGGCTTGGGTCCGCCATCCGACTGACAATCGCTGCCGCCGCGCCTCTGCTGACAGCGCTGTATGGTCCGAATGTCCCCGCGTTGTCATTGCCTGTCAGAATCCCCGCCCGATAGAGACGGTACACCGCGTCGTGAAATCCGCTTCCGGCTGGCACGTCGGGAATCGCGCCCTCTTCTATCACATTCACGGCTTGCAGCGCCTCGTCAGGCAGCGCCGCGCCCAGGATCATCGCAAACGCCGCCCGGCTCAATGGCACGCTGTAGTCGGCGTAGCCCTGGGTCAGTATGCCGTACTCCAGCGCGTAGCCCACATAAGGCGCGTACCAGGGACTGCCGCCGCTGAAATCTGCCTCGGAATCCCAGTATGTGCTGTGAATCCGACAGGCCATCGCCACCGCCTGCCCTATGGTCACACTGCCCTCGGTGTCAAAATAGTCCGCGCTCTTCCCGCCCATAATGCCATACCCGCAGGCCGTCCGAACGTTCGCTGCCCATCGGCTTCCCGCCGGCACGTCCCGGAATTGGCCCTCCGTGTACTCGCTGGCCTGCTGGAAATTGCTTAAACCGGCGGCCCTCGCGGGTACCGTCAGCCCGAACAGCAATGCCAGCGCCAGACCCAGGGAAATGAGCTTCTTCATTTGCGCTTCCTCCTTTATTCCGGGACCCGGTTCTGCCGGCGCCCCTTTTTTGTCCCCACTGCTCGTTTACAGCCTGCGGCAGCTCTCTCGTTCTACAATGTAGTGCGGAACAATGATTTTCGTGGCCAGCAGATTGGGATTCTCTACATGATTGATAAGCTGTGACGCTGCTTCAAAACCCAACTGGAAAGAATTGATATCCACAGAGGTCAGCTGGAACGACGTGAGCTGGGCAAAGGGCGAGTTGTTGAAGGAAATAACAGACAGGTCTCGTGGCACCGCCAGGCCCATCTGTATACACGTCCGTTCCAGAGTCACCGCAAGAATGTCGTCGCTGACCACTACAGCCGTCGGCGGGTCCGGCTGCTCCAGAAACGCCCGGATTGCCGGCGTTGCTTCTGTAGACGCCGGCGCTGCCTCCAGACAGTATTCCGGACGTACCGGCAGGCCGTTCTGGAGCATGGAGAGCTGCCAGCCGGATTTCCGGTCCGCCGCGTACAGATAGGCGCTGTCACAGCCCACATAAGCAATCTTCCGGTGACCCAGGCTGTAGAGATAGTCGGCGGCTTCCCGTCCGGCAAGCAGATTGTCGTTGTCAATGCAGATTGTCTGTCCTGCCAATTGATCCGGTTTGCCGATCAGGACATACAGAAGACCCGATTCGCACAGGCAGTCCACAATCCGGTCCTCTGCCTTGGAGTACAGCATAATGACTCCCTCCAGCTGGCCGCTTTGGTGCAATGTCTGGAGCCCCCGCAAAATTTCTTCCTCGTCCTCTCCCGTCAGGATTGTCGCCGCGTAGCCCCGCTGACTGCAAAATTGACTGATCCCCCACAGCGTTTGCAGATAAAAGGGATTCTCTGAGGTCAATCGGTTGGACGGCGGCAGAATCGTCCCAATCAGCTTGATTCCCGGCGGCGTCTGCGGCACGGCGGGCACGGGTTCGTAATGCAAAGCAGCCATTGCCCGGCGGACCTTCTCCCGCGTCTCCCGGCTGATGGACGGATGATCGTTGCATACCCGCGAAACAGTCGATGGCGACACCCCGGCTTTCGCGGCTACGTCCTTGATGGTCACGGCCATGCGTTCACGCCCTTTCTGAAATTCTCTGGAAGTTTGCACGTTTTTTCCTTATTATAGATTTTTTTTGCCGGAAAGTCAACAGGATTGGAAATTAACGGCAGAATCGTGCAAAAATGACCAAGGCGGCTTATGCAGTTTTGCTAAGTTTTTGCGGGGGAAATTATTGAGATGGCTGAAAAATTTGGAGTTTCTTGAATCCGTCTTGTTTTGTTTCTGCAAAAGGAAGATAATGGTTTCATAATTTCTTTCCGCAAAATCACTGGCTCTGTCTGGAAATTTCCCCGTTTTTTTGGAAACGCCGTATGGAAATGTCAAATGGACGCTCTGTTTTTTTGTGGGATTGTCCCCTTGGTTTTCCTTGCAGCAGGGTGTATAATGACTTCAGAATTCCGCGGTCTTTCGCCTTGTCTCCTATCTCCTGTTTTCTATCTTTTATCTGGAAGCGGTGTTTATGAATGAAGCTCTTGACAATCAATACCCACAGCCTACAGGAGGCGGACCCGGCGGCGCAGCTGGAGTCCCTGGCGCAGTTCCTTCTCCGGGAGCAGCCTGACGTGGCCGCCTTGCAGGAGGTCAGTCAGTCCAGAAGCGCGGAGCCGTCCGGCCAGACCCCGGGGATGGTCCCTATGCCCACGGCGGCCGTCCCTGTCAGACAGGATAACTTCGCCCTGAATCTGGCCCTCCGGCTGGGCGAACTGGGGCTGGATTGCTACTGGGTCTGGCTTCCGGCAAAAATCGGCTATGACCGCTTTGACGAGGGCCTGGCGCTCTTTTCCAAAAAGCCTATCGCAAGGGCGGAGTCCCTCCTGCTCAGCGCGAGAGACGATTACAGGGATTGGCAGACCCGGAAGATTCCCGGCGTGCGGCTGGCCGGCGGCGATTGGTTCTACTCCGTCCATATGGGTTGGTGGGAGGACGCGGACTGCTTCCGGGACCAGTGGCGGCGTCTGGAGGCCGGCCTTGCAGGGAAATCGGGCCGCGTCTGGCTGATGGGCGATTTCAATTCCCCTGACAGCGTCCGGGAACAGGGCTATGACTTGATGGTCTCCAGCGGCTGGCATGATACCGCGGCGGGCTTCGGCGGCGTCACCGTGCCCCAGGCTATCGACGGCTGGAGAGACCGACCGGGCGCCGAGGAAGGGATGCGGATCGATTACATCTGGTGCAGTCAGGCCGTGGACGTCCGGAACGTTCGGGTGGTCCTCAACGGGCTGGACGGCGACGTGATGTCCGACCATTTCGGCGTGCTGGTGGACGCTGAACTTTGATTCCATGATTCCATAAAAAAGAAGCGTGCCTGCTTTTGGTACGCTTCTTTTTTGTTTGCGGGAATCTGCTCCCCTTTATTTGCCTTTTTTGCGGAAACCTACAGACCGTATACCCGGGCCGCGTTTTCATAAAATACCTCGTCCCAGTGGGCTGGCGGGATCAGGCGGCTGATGAACGCGATGTATTCTCCCAGGTTTACGATCGGCCAGTCGGTGCCAAAGAGAAATTTCTCCCAGTGACCTGCCGCTTGTATCCAGGAACGCAGTAAATCCCCATAGCCCGACTGCTCCCGAAACCATTCGTCCAGGTTTACGCGGCCCTCCAAAAGCCCTGAGAGGTCCGCTGAAACGTTGGGGTTCTTTGCCAGCACCGCCGCCGCTGATTCCAGAAACGGACTGCCGTAATGACACATCACAAACTCCGTCCCCGGATGGTCTGCCGCCGCGTCGTCCAGGGCCAGAGGGTGACAATACTTGAGCTGTGCTTCCGGAAAGGCCGTCAGTCCCATATGCACCGCCACCGGCTTGCCATATCCTGCCGCCAGCTCGTAGATCGGGCCATACATCGGGTCTGTCAGCCAGATGCGGTTATAGCCCGGGTACAGCTTGACCCCGCAGCACTCACGGCGTTTCAGATTCGCTTCCACCAGCTCCGCAAGGTCCGGGACCGCCCCGCCCTCCGATGTCAGAAGACTGCTGTCCAGGCCAATGCAGTAATGGAACAGATCCGGCGGGTACGCGTGAAAGCTGGGGTCAAGGCTCGCGTTGCCCATCACGATCCCGTGCGTGATTCCCAGTTCCCCCCAGACCTGACGGAGATGCGCCGCGCTGTTCTCATGGCCTGCCGCCCGCGCCGCTTCATCCCCGGAGGGCGGCCGGAACAGATGCAGATGGGCGTCAATGATCTTCATGGTTCCGCTCCTTATCGTTCGGTTTTTGGGATTTTATCATACCATATCCTGTAGACGCTGGCAAGGCTCTCTTTCAGAACGCAATGATTGCAGAAATCAAAGACCGCGCCCAAAAATCCCCGCCTCTTTTTTTCTCTGCCCTATTCCACTTCTTTGTGAAATGTGCTACAATGAGGAACGAACGACCGCCGCTCTTTTTTGGGAGTCCATGAAGAACTGCGGCTGAATGCTGTAAAGAGAAGAGGGTGAACATTTCATGGAATGGACCATGACAGCCAACGCGCCAGGTCAAGTGTGTCTCATGCAGGGCAATGAGGCCATTGTGCGGGGGGCAGTGGAGGCCGGAATCAATTTCGCCGCGTCCTACCCAGGGTCTCCGTCTTCCCAGATTCTCGGTATGCTGGGCAAGATCGCCGGAGAACGGAATTTCTACGCGGAATGGTCGACAAACGAGGTCTGCGCGCTGCAAGCCTGTATCGGCGCGTCTTTGGCAAACGGCCGGGCGCTCTGCGTTGTGAAACAGAACGGCCTGCTCTGTACCGCCGACGCCCTGCACTGCGCCGCCCAGCATGGGGTCAAGGGCGGTCTGGTGATTGTAACCAGCGACGACCCCAGCGCCCATTCTTCCACCAACGAGTTCGATTCCCGCTGGCAGGCTATGTCCGCCGGAGTCGCCCTGCTGGAACCAACTGCCATGCAGGAAGCCAAGGATATGGTGCCCTACGCCTTCGATCTCTCGGAGAAAACCGGGCAGATTGTCATCCTTCGCCTGACGACACGGGTCTGCCATGGCCGGGGCAACGTGGTCCTGGGTCCCCTGCCGGACGCGCCCCATCCCCTGGAGAAGGTCCGGGAGTGGGACAGAATGGTCTGCGTGGCCTATATGCACGGCCCGGCTCTGGAAAAGCTGGAAAAGCTGCGGGAGGCTTTCTGTGAGAGTACATACAACCACTATCAGGGACCGAAAAAGGCCCAGACCCTGATTGTTGCGGGCGGCACCGGCAGGCTGTACGGTCAGGAGGCGGTGGAGCGTCTGGGCGTGGAGGACCGGGTGGGTCTGCTGAGCCTGGGCACCCTCTGGCCTCTGCCGGAAGATTTTATCCTGCCCTACCTCCGGAACGCTGGGGAAGTCCTGATTCTTGAAGAAGTTGACCCCTTCCTGGAGCAGGCGTTGGAAGCCCTGGCGGGGAAACACGGACTGCAAATCATCTTCCGGGGACGTTCCGACGGCGCGCTGCCTAAAATCGGCGAGCTGGACCCCGATAACGTTGAAAAGGCCATCTCTATCCTGACGGACGCGCCTTTGCCGGAAAAGCAGTCGTCCGCAAATTTGGACCTGCCTGTCAGAGAAATGACCTTCTGCGCCGGATGCCCTCACCGCGCCACCTTCTTCCTGCTGAAAAAGGCCCTGCGGCAGGAGAAAAATCCCGGCGTGGTTGTGGGCGATATCGGCTGCTATTTCATGGCCGGACAGTCCGCGGGGCAGTACGGCTTCCAGGTCTGCAACTGCATGGGCTCCGGCGTCAATATTGCCGAGGGCCTGGGACAGCTGACCAATTACGGCCTGGAGCAGAAGGTGGTCACCATGTGCGGCGATTCTACCTTCTTCCACACCATTCTGCCGGGAATCGTCAACGCCACTTATCAGAATGCCAATATGCTGATGATCGTGCTGGACAACTCCGCTACCGCTATGACCGGCTTCCAGCCCCATCCCGGCACCGGCCTGACCGCTATGGGAGACAGCGTGCCCGCTATGAATATTCAGCGGATTCTGGAGGCTATCGGCTGTAAAGTCGAAGTCGCGGACCCCTTCCAGCCTGCGGAAACGGAACAGGTCCTTTGTCGGCTGCTGAAAAAATCCGGTATGAATGTTTTGATTATGCGTCAGCCCTGCGCCACCCTCAAGGCCAAGGAGCGGAAAAAACCGGTGAAGGTCTGGGTGGATCAGAGCAAGTGCATCGGCGACGGCTGCGGGTGCGACAAGTATTGCAGCCGTGTCTGGGGCTGCCCGGGCAATACCTGGGACTTTACCAACAACAAGGCGCGGATTGACCCGGTGACCTGCGTTGGCTGCGGCGTCTGCGCGAAGCTCTGCCCCGGCGGAGCAATTCAGGTGGAAGGCGGTGAGGAAGCGTGAGCAGCTTGAAATATGATCCTCTGAACATCGTGGTCTGCGGTATCGGCGGTCAGGGCAACGTGCTGGCGGCAGAGGTCCTGGGCAGCGCCATGGTAGACCGCGGGTGCCGGGTGGCCGTTGGGGAGACTTACGGTGCGTCCCAGCGCGGCGGGTCCGTTATGAGTCATGTGCGGGTCTCTGAACGGCGGGACCCCAGCGTGCTGATTCCCTCCGGCGAGGCGCATATTGTCATTGGGTTCGAGCCGCTGGAGACGCTGCGGATTGCCCAGAAGTACGCCGGGGCCAATACGGTGATTGTCTACGACCCCCGGCCTGTGTATCCTCTGGGCGTTTTGCAGGGCGTGCAGACATACCCGGATCTGGACGAGCTGGCGGCGGAAATCCAGCGGCTTTCGGCGATGGCCCTGGCGATTCCCGCGGCGGACATTGCCATGGAAGCCGGTGACTCCAGGGCGGCCAATATTGCCCTTCTGGGAGCGTTCAGCCAGATGCCGGGCGCGCCGCTGAGCCGGGAAGATCTGGAGCATATTCTGGAAAAGCGGTTCAAGGGCCAGGTGCTGGAGCTGAACCGGCGGGCCTTTGCCATGGGCTGCGAGGCGGCGGCGGAGAAAGGCGGTGCGCTGTGATGGACCTCATTCGTGTCTGCATTTATCATCCGGAGAACAAAACGGAGCTGACGCTGGAACTGCCCAGAGAGACCCGGTTTGCCGATCTGACGCCGCTGCTCCGGGAAAAGGCGTTTGTGGACGGGCGGAAAGCCGGATGGCGCTATGTTTATCAGGAGCACCTGTGCGGTCTGACCCATACCCTGGGCGACTATATTCCTGAGGGCGGGTCGGAAATCCGGCTGCAGCTCTTTGGATTCTCCCAGGTGCTGGTATAAGGAGGGGTTGACGTATGCTGAGTACGATTGCATTAGACACGCAGGTAATCCAGCCGGGGCTTTGCACGGGCTGCGGAGCCTGTCAGGGGCTTTGTCCTTACTGGGGTTCTGTGGACGGCCGGACGGTCTGCTTCTTTGACTGCGAACGCCATGACGGACGCTGCCAGCGGTTCTGTCCCAGAATGCCCGTTGATCTGGAGGCTTTGCGGAAGCAGTTCTTCCCCTCGGAGGACATTCTGCCGGAAATCGGGCCGTACCGGGGGCTGTACCTCACCCGGGCCGCTGACGAGAGCATCCGGGCCCACGCGCAGCACGGCGGTACCATGACGGCCCTCGTAGAGCTGGCCATGAAAGAGGGCTTCATTGACGCGGCAGTGCTGACCCGGTCCCAGGGCGGTCTGGACCCCGAAGGCGTTCTGGCCGCGTCCCCGGAGGAGGTCCGGAGCTGCAAAGGCTCCAGCTTCCAGGTGCCCCCGACGCTGGCGGTACTCAACCAGGCTTTGAAAGAAGACAGGTACAAGAAAATCGGCGTTGTGGGCACTCCCTGCAAGACGCTGGCGGTGTACAAAATGCGGGCAAATCCCCTGCCGGACAACGATAACAACGCCCAGAACATCGGGATGGTCTTCGGCCTCTTCTGCGGCTGGGGCCTGGATTGGGACGGCCTCAACAACCTGGCTCTGTCCCATTGCAACCAGAATATGCTGCGCCATATGGATATTCCTCCCAGCAAGTTCCATTCCCTGGAGCTTACCGAACACGAGAGAACCATATCCGTGAATCTGGATGAAGTCCTGCCGCTGGTCCGGTCCGGATGCCGGTACTGCGTGGATATGACGGCGGAGTTCGCGGATTTGTCCGTAGGCGGCGCCAGAAGCGCGGACGGCTGGGACGTGGACAAGGGCTGGAATCAGGTGATCGTTCGTTCCGAAAAGGGCGAGGCATTGCTGAATCTGGCCCGTGAAAAAGGCGTGCTGGAATTCAAGGAGGTCCCCGACGGCGGCCTTGCGAAGCTGAAAGGCGCGTCCATGGGCAAGAAGCGGACCGGCGTAGGAAACCTGAAAGCGCTCGGCGGTCTGGGCTACCTGGAACCCTCCGCCGCGCTGTTTGAAAATCTGTAATCTGCATAAAAAGGGCGGACCTCTTCTTTCGGAGGCCCGCCCAATTCAGTTGATTGAGATTTTGCGTCAGCGTCCGGGGGATTAGCCCAGCAGCTGGAGCACGCCCTGAGGAACAGCATTCGCCTGAGCCAGCATCGCCTGCGCGGACTGAATCAGAATGTTGTTCTTCGTGTAGCTCATCATCTCTTCTGCGATATCGGTGTCGCGGATGGTGGACTCGGCGTCCTGGATATTCTCGGCCATCACAGACAGGTTGTTCGCGGTGTGCTCGAGACGGTTCTGGACAGCGCCCAGGTCGCCGCGAACGCCAGAGACGTAGTTGATCGCGTTCTTGATGATGTCAATGGCCTCGTGAGCGCCTTCCTGATCGCTGATATCAACCTCAGCAACGGACTTTTCAATATTCTTCGCGTCCGCGGTGCCCTCGTTCAGTATACCCTTGCCCATGGCGTCCACGTGCATATCGCCCACCTTGACGCCCATCTGGTTGAAGCTATCAGAGGTGTCGCCAATCTGGAGGGTCAGAGGATTACCAGCCTCGAGACGCTCAGTCTTGGCAGCGGTGCCGGAAGAGAAGAGCTTGTTGAACTCTGCCAGGTTGCCCAGGACGTCCTGGCCGTACTTCGTCTGGTCTTCCTGCTCATAGACGCCCAGCTTGCCACCGCCGTTGTAACCCAGGTCGAAAGCGCCGGAGGCGGTCTCGTTGGACAGAGCCGCGCCAGCTGCGTCAATGAGACCGGCGTCATTGGCCTCGTAAGCGGACAGGTCGATCAGGGTCTCGCCTTCGCCAGCCGTAACGGTGCTGTCAGCGCCCACCTTGAACACGAACTTGCTGTCACCGATTTTGAGAACGCCGCCGTCCTTGACAATGTTCGCGTCCAGCGTCAGCGTGGTGCTGGCCAGCTGGTCAGCCTTCTCTGCTGTGCCCTCCTGAATGAGAACGGTCTTGGACTCGTACTGACCCTTGGGGCCGGTAACACTGGCATCGGGATCTCCGCCGGGGGCGGTAGCGGCGGTATAGGTCAAGCCGGTATCCATAGAAGCACGCGTAAAGTCAGTAGTAGCGGGAGCAGCGGAAGCGGTGACCGAGCCCAGGACATTGCCGTTTGCGTCCTTGAAGTTAAACGTGGCCGCGGTACCGTTCACAGTTTCATCAGAAGTGCCGACAACCTGGCCGCCAATCAGCAGCTCCAGCTTGTCATTAGCATTCTTCTGAATCTGAATGCTGCCGTCACCAATACCGGCAACAGCGTCTGCCGCAGCCTTGATCGCGGCGGTATCCAGATTAGTGGCGTCCAGGGTCTTAGTGGCGACAACAGCATCTGCGCCCACCGTTGTATTGTTCACTGCGGCAGCGGTCAAAGCAGGTGTATTTGTGCCTGTGCCCTGCGCCAGGGTGAAAGTAGGGGCAACGGCGGCAGCACCCGGGCCGCCGTTACCACCACCGACTGTACCGGCGTTCTTCGCGGTGAAAACAATATCCGCGCCATCAGCGGTAACATCATAATCAGCGTCAGTCATCTTGCCGGCAAGGAACGCAGCAAACTTGTCAGCGGAGTTCACGTCACTGACTTTGACGTCGTTTGCACCGGGTGTGGCAGTGTCGGCAACCACATTGTAGGTGGTGCCACCAATCTGAATTGTGTTGCCCGCTTCCAGCGCCTGGGTCTCGGAAATGGTAGACTTATAGACAGCCTTCACACCATCGGAGCCGTCCACACCGATGGTGGTGTTGGCAGTGCCCTCGACCTTGGAAGGATCACCGGCGGCAAAGGGAGTAGGATTCGTTTCGCCTGCCTTAGTATAGTCGACCTTCACGGTCAAAGCGCCGGATACGGTATCGTCGGCGCCGGTGGGTTCGTTAATCTGCTCAAACTTCACGGTCTTGCCGTCCGCAGTGGCCTTGAAGTCCTGACCGCCAATGGTGCCGGGGGTGGTGGCCGCGTTAGCCCCATTGAACGCCTTGGCAATCGCCGCAGCAAGCTTTTCCGTGGTGATGTTGCCGCCCTTCATTTTGAAATCGCCAGTACCAGCATCAAACTCACCGTCCTCGGCAGCGGTATCATCGAAGTTGATGGTAATCTTGTCCCCGCCAACAGTAATTTCCATCTTGTCGCCGTCTGCGGCATTGGCGGCCAGGGTGCGGAGATCCAGGGAGAATTCTGTCTTCTTGGGGTCCGTGCCTTCCTTCTTCAGAACGGTCTTGTCAGCGTCCATATCCACATTGGGCGGGTTAGTATCAGTCCCGGGGATTGTCATCTGGGTCAGCTTCTCAGCCGCCAGCTCCTTGAGCCGTCCAGTGGTGTTATCGGGGTCCAGGGAGCCGTCCAGCAGCTTGATGCCGTTGAAGTTGGCAGAATCGGCAATACGGTCGATTTCGGTCTTGAGGGCCTCAACTTCCTTCTGGAGGTTCTTGCGGTCCACGGGATCGTCATAAGTGCCGTTGGCGGACTGAGTGGCCAGGTAGTCCATACGGTTGAGCATATCCTGGATTTCCTGCATGGCGCCCTCGGCGGTCTTCACGAGGCTGATGCCGTCCTTGACGTTCTTCTGAGCGGCGTTCAGGCCGGTGATCTGGGCGCGCATCTTTTCGGAAATGGCCAGGCCCGCGGCGTCGTCACCAGCGCGGTTGATCTTGTAGCCGGAGGACAGCTTTTCCAGATTCTTCGCCAGGGCGGAAGTATTGGTGTTGTAGTTGCGGTAGGCGTTCATCGCTAAAATATTGTGCTGAATACGCATAATGAATCTCCTTTTCAAATTACCCGGACAATTCCTTTCGTCCGGTCCGTGAGGTTGACCGCGCCGCACGTCCCCACCAATCTGGCCAGTCTTGACAAGGCCGTCTGGCGCGCCTGGGATATTTCATCCAGCCCGGAGGCCAGGTGAAACCGATTGCCGGGCATTCCCTCCATCCTTGAGGGACAAACGCTTGAAAAACGTCTTCCTAACCCGTACACTAGCATTATCGGCCCGTTTTTATTGAAATTAAGACCCTTTTTTCAAAAATTTTTCCAGAGTCATTTTCCGCCGCATTCCGCCAAATTCCGTCATCTCTTCAAAGCGCTTTCCCTGTCATATAAATAAGGAATCTCTGGAGGGTTTTGTGAAAAATATCCAAAAATAGGCTGGAAAATTTTAAGGGATGGACGACGGAAAAAGATTGACTTTGAACGAAAATGGCGTTATGATTTATTTGCAGCAAAAAACCAGCCAAATTCATCCATGTTCTGCCGAAATCTTTCAGGATTTTACTGGAAACGCCGGAGAACACGGGAAAAGGAGGAAACGACGATGCTGGCAGAACAGCGGGCGGAAAAAATTCTTACGGAACTGGCTCGGAAACGGGCGGTCAGCGTCGGAGACCTCTGCCTGATCACCGGCGCATCTGAAACCACCATCCGAAGGGACCTGACCGCCTTGGCAAGACAGGGCAAGCTGAGCAAGGTCCATGGCGGCGCGGTGCGGATGAACGCGGAATTCTACGGGGAAGAGCCGGATATGGAGACAAAACGGCAGCTTTATACCGAGGAAAAGGTCCGGATCGCCGCCGCCGCCGCAAGCCTTATTCAGGACGATGATATCGTGTTTCTGGATTCCGGCACGACCGTTATGCATATGCCGCAGTATTTGCAGGATTCCAAAGCCCTCTTTCTCACAAACAGCGTTGAATGCGCCTGCCGCCTGATGGAACGGGACCTCCGGACGTATATGCTGGGCGGCACCCTCAAGGCGGGAACGATGGCGATCGTGGGGGCGGAAACCGTGGAGTCCCTGCGGCGCTACAACTTCACAAAGGCGTTTCTGGGCGTGAACGGCGTGACCATCAGCCAGGGCTTTACCACGCCGGACCCGGAAGAGGCGGCGGTCAAGGCGCTGGCGGCGTCCCGTGCCCAGGAGGTCTTCGTGGTGGCCGATTCCAGCAAGTTTGGCCGGGTTACCGCAGCTGTCATGTTCTCCATCGGCTCCGCCGTTATCATCACCGACCTCCTCCCGGACCCAGGCTACCGGGAGTATACCGATATCAGGGAGGTGTAAGCGTTGGTCTATACCGTTACCTTTAACCCTGCCTTGGATTACGTCCTGCATATGGACCACTTCCAGACAGGCGGGCTCAACCGGACCCAGAGCGAGGAGATTCACTGCGGCGGCAAGGGCGTCAACGTCTCCACCGTGCTGAAAAATCTGGGCGTGGAAAACGTTGCCCTGGGTTTTCTGGCGGGCTTCACAGGGCAGGCGCTGGAGTCCGGTCTGCAAAAGGCCGGCATCCGGTCCGATTTCATATGGCTGCAAACCGGTATGACCCGCGTGAATGTCAAGATCAAATCCGGCCTGGAAACCGAAATCAATAATCCCGGCCCCGCCATCCCGCCCCAGGCTCTGGAAGGTCTTTTCCAGAAATTGGACCAGCTCCGGCCAGGGGATATCATCGTGCTGGCCGGTTCCATCCCAGACCCCCATCCGGAGGAAATCTACCGGCGGCTCTTCACCCGTCTGGAGGGCAGAGGCGTGCTGGCGGTGGTGGACGCTGCCGGAGAACTTCTGCGGACCGTGCTGCCGTTCCATCCATTCCTGATAAAGCCCAATTTGCAGGAGCTGGGCGATCTCTTCGGCGAGCGTCTGGAGAGCAAAAACCGGACGGAAATCCTGAACCGTGCAAAGCGGCTGCAAGCATGGGGGGCACAGAACGTGCTGGTCTCCATGGCCGGGGACGGCTCCCTGCTGCTGGACGGAGACGGCGGGAGTCATTGGCTGGGCGTGCCGCCGGGTACGGTCCGGAATTCCGTCGGCGCGGGGGATTCCATGGTAGCGGGCTTTCTGGCGGGCTGGCTCAGGGACGGCTCTTACAATACCGCTCACAGAATGGGCGCCGCTGCCGGGTCCGCCACGGCCTTCTCAAACGGGCTGGCCTCCAAGACGGAGATTCTTGCCCTGCTGGACGCGTTCTGATATTCCGGAAACCCGTCCGCGCAACTTACTTTGTGCCCCCTAGCATCACATAAATTTTTAGGAAAGGAAGAAAACGCTATGAAACAAAATGTCCAAAAGTTTGGACGGTTCCTGTCCGGTATGGTCATGCCGAACATCGGAGCCTTCATCGCGTGGGGATTCATCGCCGCGTTCTTCATTGAGAAGGGCTGGTTCCCCAATGCAACCATCGCGGGTATGGTAGGACCCATGCTCCAGTATTTGCTGCCGATTCTGATTGGTTACACCGGCGGCCGGGCTATCGGAGGCCAGAAGGGAGCGGTCACCGGCGCCTTGGCTACTCTGGGCGCAATTGCATCCACTGACAGCACCATGTTTATCGGCGCTATGATCTGCGGCCCTCTGGGAGGCTGGTGCATCAAGAAGTTTGACGAGAAGATGGAAGGCCATATTCCCGCCGGCTTCGAGATGGTCGTCAATAACTTCTCTGTGGGCATCATCGGCGCAATCCTGTCCGTTCTGGCCATCTTCGTCATCGGACCCGTCTGCGTGGGCCTGACCAATGTCCTGAAATCGGGCGTGGACTTCCTGGTGAGCCACGGACTGCTGCCCCTTACCGCCGTTCTGGTGGAGCCTGCAAAGGTCCTGTTCCTCAACAACGCGATCAACCACGGCGTGTTTACCCCCATCGGCACTGAACAGGCCATTGAAGCGGGCAAGTCCATCCTCTTCATGATTGAGTCCAACCCCGGTCCCGGTCTGGGCCTCCTGCTGGCTTACTGCGTTGCCGGCAAGGGCGAGACTCGTTCCTCCGCTGGCGCCGCTGCCGTAATTCACTTTGTAGGCGGCATCCATGAGATCTATTTCCCCTACGTCCTGATGAACCCTATTGTGATTCTTGGACCCATGCTGGGCAACGTCTGCGCTATCTTCACGCTGTCTCTTCTGGGCGGCGGTCTGGTGGCGGCGGCATCCCCCGGCAGTATCATTGCTGAAATGCTTATGACGCCTCCGGGAGGCTATTTCGCCAATATCGCGGGCATTGCGGTAGGCGCGGTGGTCAGCTTCCTGATTTCGGCCTTCCTGCTGAAGATGTTCGGCAAGGATTCCAGTCTGGAAGAGGCACAGGCCCAGGTAGCCGCAAGCAAGGCCGCTTCCAAGGGTCAGGCTGTTTCCGGCAGTTCCACTGGCGCGGCGGTCAGCGCAAACGACGTGAAGAAGATCGTCTTTGCCTGCGACGCCGGTATGGGTTCCTCTGCCATGGGCGCGACGATGCTCCGGAACAAGCTGAAAGACGCTGGCATCACGGATATTGAAGTCATTCACTACCCCGTAGGCGAGATTCCCGGCGACTGTCAGATCGTTGTCACTCACCACGAGCTGTCCGGCCGTGCAGCGGAACGCGCTCCTCAGGCCCGGATTGTCCCCATCAAGAATTTCATGGGCGCACCCGAGTACGCGGCCCTGGTGGAAGAGCTGTCCGCGGCCCGGAAGGGTGGAACGGCTCCCGCGCCTGCCGCCGAGAAGAAGGAAGAAACTGCCGGTTCCGGCGCGATCCTGCTGGAGAAACAGAACGTGGTCCTGAACTGCAAGCCTGTCACGCCGGAAGAGGCCATCAAAGCCTGCGGCGAACTGATGGTCAAGAGCGGCTACGTGGAAGAGGGCTATGTCCCCGGTATGCTGGAGCGTCAGAAGGAGTTCTCCCTGGCCATCGGCAACCATGTGGCCATCCCTCACGGCACCGTCGCGGTCAAGTCCCTGATTAAGAAGACCGGTATTGTGGTCATGACCTATCCCGAAGGCATCCAGTGGGACGACGAGCTGGTTACCCTGGTGGTCGGCATTGCGGCCAAGGGTGACGAGCATCTGGAAATCCTGGGCCGCGTGGTGGAGGTCGCCGACTCCGAGGAATCCACCGACGCCCTGGTAAAGGCCGCCAGCGTGGAAGACCTCTATAAGAAGCTCAACGGTCTTGACTGAGTTCAGATTATTGAGATAAGAAATAGGAGATAAGAGACAGAGGATGGGAGATAGCTGCCTGCGCGTAAATGGCCTGCTGTTTCACAACTCCCATCTTCTTCTCTGACTCCTGTTTCCCCGCTGGTCTCAATCTGTCCCAATTCCAAACCAATCCATTCCATACCAATCCAATCCATCCCATTCCAACCCAAACCATTCCAACCCAAACCATTCCAATCCAACACACATTCACAAGAAAGGACCAATTGCGACATGAAGTCAAAGGGTGTGCGTCTCTATGGCGCCTATGACATCCGTCTGGAGGAGTTTGACCTGCCGGAGATTCGGGAAGATGAAATTCTGGTCCGGGTCATGAGCGACAGCATCTGTATGTCAACCTACAAGCTCCTGATGCAGGGGAAGGCCCATAAGCGATGCCCGCAGGATGTAGAGACGCGCCCGGTCCTGATTGGCCACGAATTTGCCGGCGACATCGTAAAGGTGGGCCGGAAGTGGCGGAACGAATTCCAGCCGGGAGAGAAGTTCGCGCAGCAGCCGGCTTTGAATTACAAGGGCAGTCTGGCGTCTCCCGGATACTCCTACCCCTATTTCGGGGGCGCGTGTACATACTGCATCGTGCCGCCGGAGGTCATGGAGCTGGGCTATCTCCTGCATTACGACGGCGAGAGCTATTTTGAAGCCAGCTTAGGCGAACCCATGAGCTGCATCATTGGCGGCTACTACGGCAACTATCACACGGACAAGCACAGTCACAAGCACAGCATCGGCGTCAGGGAAGGGGGCCGCGTCCTGATTATGGGCGGCTGCGGTCCCATGGGCCTGGGGGCAATCGAGTATCCTTTGGCGCTGGAGAAAAAACCTTCTATGATTGTGGTCACGGACCTGTCCGACGAACGGATCGCCAGAGCGCGGCATTTTCTCTCTGAGAAGGAAGCGGCCCGTCACGGCGTCCGGCTGGTGTACGTCAATCCGTGTCATTGCGAGGACCAGTATGCCGCCCTGATGTCGCTGACCAAAGGGGAGGGCTTTGATGATATCTTTGTGTTCAACGCCATCCGGGATCTGGCGGAGCTCGGGGACCGGCTTCTTGCATACGACGGCTGTCTGAATTTCTTTTCCGGGCCAACGAACAAGGATTTTTCCGCCATGATAAATCTGTATAACTGTCACTATTCGTCCACCCACATTCTGGGCACCACCGGCGGCAACACGGACGATCTGAAAGAATCCATCCGGCTTTCTGCGGAAGGGAAGCTGCGTCCGGCGGTGATGGTGACTCATGTGGGCGGTATGGACTCGATTGTGGAGACCACCCGGAACCTGCCCCAGATTCCCGGCGGAAAGAAGCTGGCCTACACTCAATTTGATATGCCAATGACGGCCATCGACGAATTCCGCGAAAAGGGCGGTCCGCTCTTCACACGCCTCGCCGACTGCTGCGACGCCCACGGAGGACTCTGGAATTCCGAGGCGGAGAAAATCCTGTTCCGGCATTTCGGCGTAAACTGACGCAAAAAGGCACGGGGCATTCACTGCATCCCGTGCCTTTGCTGATGAATTTTATTTCACAGAAAAAAACCTGATCTTACTCGACCGTAACGGATTTGGCAAGATTGCGCGGTTTGTCGATATCACAGCCCCGCTGGAGGGCAACGTAATAGGCGAAGAGCTGAAGGGGTACGATACTGAGGGTCGGCTGGAGCAGCGGATGGGTGTCGGGGACGGAAATCACGCTGTCGGCAGTCTTGGCCATCTTCTCCCGGAACGCGTCCGTGGTGATAGCCAGGACCTCCGCGCCCCGTGCCCGGACTTCCACGACATTGCTCATAGCCTTGTCAAAGAGGGGCCCGTAGGAGCCGAGGGCAATGACCAGGGTGCCGGGTTCGATCAGGGAGATGGTGCCGTGCTTCAATTCCCCGGACGCGTAGGCTTCGGAGTGGATATAGCTGATCTCCTTGAGTTTCAGGGAGCCTTCCAGACCCATGGCGTAGTCCAGGTTCCGGCCGATAAAGAAGACAGAGTCATGATTGAAGTATCTGGAGGCAAAATACTGGGTATCTTCGAAATTCTCAAGATACGTCTGCATTTTCTCCGGAAGTTTCTGCATTTCCGTCAGGACCGCGCTGTATTCTTCCGGTTCGATGGTCCCCAGCAGGTCCGCCAGATACAGGCCCACCAGATCCATGGCCACAAGCTGCGTGGAATAGCCCTTGCTGGTAGCCACGGCGATTTCCGGCCCGGCCCAGGTGTAAAGCACGTCGTGGGCCTCCCGCGCGATGGAGCTGCCCACCACGTTGCACACGGCCAGCGTCCGTCCACCCAGGCGTTTCGCTTCCCGGAGGGCGGCCATGGTGTCCAGCGTCTCCCCGGACTGACTGATAGCAATCACCAGCGTGTGTTCGTCCACCAGAGGCTGACTGTAGCGGAATTCCGAAGCCAGGGTGACCTCCACGGGACGGCGCAGGATACGCTCCCAGATATATTTCGCCACCACCCCTGCATGATAAGCGGAGCCGCAGGCGATGATATAGATATGATTGATGTTCCTGGCTTCCTCGGCGCTGATGTGGATATCGTCCAGCACCACCCGGCCGTCACGGATGCGCGGGGAGATGGTTTTCCGGATGGCCTCCGGCTGTTCGAGGATTTCCTTGAACATAAAGTGAGGATACCCGCCCTTTTCCGCCGCGGCCACGTCCCATTCCACAAAGCTGTGGGTCTTTTCCAGGGGATTCATCTCGTCGTCGAACACGTCGATGCTGTCGGCGGTAAGAACGGCGATTTCCCCATCGTTCATATAGACCACGTCCCGGGTATGCTGGAGAATGGCGGTTACGTCAGAAGCGATAAAATTCCCCTCCGGGCTGAATCCCAGGATCAACGGGCTGTCCTTCCGGGCGGCGATCAAGGCGTTTGGGTAATCGGCGCAGATGATGCCGAACGCATAAGCCCCTTCAATCCGCCGCAGGCACCGTCCCACAGCCTCCATCATATTGCCGCATTCCTTATAATGATATTCCAGGAGCTGGGCCACGACTTCGGAATCGGTGTCGGAGGAAAACGTAACGCCGTATTTCATCAGCTGTTCTTTGATTTCCAGATAGTTTTCAATAATCCCATTATGAACCAAGGCGATCTTGCCGTTTTCGCTCACATGGGGATGGGCGTTTGCGTCGTTGGGTTCTCCGTGGGTAGCCCAGCGGGTGTGTCCAATGCCCAGGACGCCCTCCAGATCCGCGCCGCCGTGGGTCAGTTCCGAGAGCGTCTGCAAACGGCCCTTGGATTTGCGCACCTGAATTCCCTTGGTCTCCGAGCGCAGGGCGATTCCGGCGGAGTCGTAACCCCGGTACTCCATCCGGGCCAGGCCGTCCAGCAGGATTGGCGCGGCTTCCTTACGGCCCACAAATCCGATTATTCCGCACATATTGCAATCATTCCTTCCAAATTCGATTGTTCAGGAAAGGACAAATGCGCAGTCACCTGTCTCTTTCACAGCGGTCACGGCCCCTCTGTTTTGCAGTCGCCCGCATATTTATTGGCCGAGTACGCGTCCGCCAACACGGAAGGGCATCCGCCGAATCCTCGATGCTCCCTTCTCCTCGTCAACCGCGGTTTCTGATTTCAACGGCGGTTCTGGCGTTTTTGATGGCATGAAAACCATAAACCTCCTTTCCCTCTGCGAAAAGCCTATGAAAGGCCAAGAAGCATTATACTTGACGGAGGGAGAAAAGTCAACACGCGGCGTTTTCCGAGGGCCTGACTGCCCTGCGCGTCAACTGCTTTTCATACTGCGGCAGTCTGACGGAGCTTGTATTCCCAAAGAGTCTGAAAAAAATAGCGCCCAATGTCTTCTGGAACAGTGAAAACCTGACCAGCATCACCATACCGGGCAATCTGGAGGAAATCGGCGGCTGGTCATTCACTCCTACACATAAACTGACCATTCACGCGCCTGCCGGTTCTATAATGGAGCCGTGGGCCAAAGCATATCATATTCATTTTGAAAAGATGAAAGAGTAAGGAAGAGGCGGGCAGAAAACCGCATTCCTGACTCCCGATTCCCAATTGAAAAGAGCGAAGAGCAAGGAACGGACCGGCAGAAAAACCTCATTCCTGGCTCTTAAATCCCAATTCAAAAAAGCAGGAGGATGTATTATGAAACAGGCAATTCAAATCGGCGCGGGCAACATCGGCCGGGGCTTCATCGGCGCTTTGCTGGAACAGGCAGGCTGGCACGTGACCTTTGCGGACGTGGTGGAGCCCATCATCAACGCCCTGAACGAGCAGCATCACTACACGGTGCACATTCTGGACCGGGAGCCGGGGGAGATTGAGATTTCCAATGTGGACGGCGTGATTTCCACCAGTCCGGAGTTTGCCCAGCGGGTAGCGCAGTGCGATCTGATCACCACCGCCGTAGGCCCCAACGTCCTGCCGATTATCGCCAAGAGCATAGCAGGCGGCGTGCAGGCCCGGATTGCGGCAGGAAATCAGAATCCCATGAACGTGGTTTGCTGCGAGAATGGCCTGCGGACCACCACCCGGCTGAAAAACGAGGTTGTGAAGCATCTGAACGAGGATGAAAAAGCGTTTCTGGAAGAGCACATCGGCTTTGCGGACTGCGCCGTGGACCGGATCTGCCCCAAGCCGAATTTCGAGAACATCCTGGACGCCGCCGTGGAGCGTTACTGCGAATGGGATGTTGAACGGGCCGGCTGGAAGGGCGAGCAGACGGAAATCCCCGGCATGACCTACGCGGACAATCTGATGGCCTACCTGGAACGGAAGCTCTTTACCCTGAACAGCGGCCATGCCATCTGCGCCTATCTGGGCTATCTCAAGGGCTATCAGACCATCAAGGAGAGCATCGCGGACCCCTTCATCGGCGGCACGGTTTACGCGGCCATCAAGGAGAGCGGCGCGGGGCTGATCAAGGAATTCGATTTTGACCCCGCCGCCCATTACGCCTATGTGGACAAGATTTTCGCCCGTTATCAGAATCCCTTCCTGGAAGACGAGGTTTTGCGGGTAGGCCGTGAACCCATCCGGAAGCTGGAACCCGGCGACCGTTTGATTAAGCCTCTGACCACCACCGCGTCCTATGGCCTGCCTGTGGACCATCTGATTTTCGGCGCGGCGGCGGCTCTGCGGTTCGACTGCCCCGAGGACGCCCAGAGTGTGGAGCTCCAGGCCAAGCTGAAAGCCGAAGGTCCTGCCGCAGCCCTCAGCGCATACTCCGGCCTCCAGACCGACAGCCCCCTCTTTGCCCGTATCCTGGATGTGTACAACGCCCTGGGGATTGCGGCGAAGTAATCTGACCCTGACCCGGCCACAACCTGAACCATCAGCGTCCTCCGGCGGATTCTCTCCCTCTGCCGGGGGACGCGTTTTTTGCGGCACACAGTGACCTCCAGCAGCAGCGCGGCATAGAATGGGATACATCCTGTTATGGAGGTTTGATTATGGAACGAATGGAATCCATGTGTGATAAAGACTGCCCCTGCAATGACGGCTGCCCCTGCCAGGAACCGGCAACCATGAAAGCCTGTATCCTGCGGGTCTGCTGCTGCGAGCTGCTGGTATGCGACCTTAGTACCTGCCAGGAAGTGCTGGTCCATACGGAAAACGCCTGCTGCTTCCAGGTCGGACAGCGGGTGTGCATCGAGTACAGCGGCGCCATGACCATGAGCATCCCGCCCCAGATCAGCGCCATCTGCATCAAGCCCCTGAATCACTGCGGCTGTAACTGCTGCTGACCATAAAGCGCCGTCCGGGACAGAGCGAATCCGGGCGGCGCTTTTTTGGGATTGCTTGAAGAGAAACAGGCAGGCGTTTTGTCAGAGGGTTCGCGGGGCGGGAAGGTCGTCGATCACACAGAGGCTGTCGAGCACAAGCCAGGTCTGGGAGAAAGGCCTCATGACATTCCAGAAGCCCGCCCCCTGGAAGCCGTATTCAGCAATCAGACGGAGCTTGGCTTCCAGACTGCGGGCGTCTTCAAACCAGACCTCGTGAACAACGCCCCCGGAGTCGGTGTAGTGGAAAAAGGGGCTTTGGGCGTTCTCGTCGTACTGTATGGCTACGTTGTACTCCCGCGCCAGTTCAATTGCCCTCTGGTTGGAGATTGACTGCGCCCTTGTGGTCCCCTGCACAAACGGAAGCGGCCAGTCGTAGCCATAGTTGGGCACTCCCAGAAAGATTTTCTCCGGCGGGATCTCGGTCACGGCGTAATCCAGCACCCGCCGCACGTTGGGCAGAGGCGCTACGGCCATAGGAGGACCGGCGGTATAGCCCCATTCATAAGTCATCAGCAGCACAGCGTCCACGGCATTGGAGACAGCGGCATAGCTATGTCCCTCATAGAGGAGGCCCCGCTGGATGGGACTGGTTTTCGGCGCAAGGGCAGCCCAAAGGAATCGGCCCTGGGGCTGTAGGAGCTGCCGGAGGCGTTGGAGGAAGGCGGCGTAAGCATCGGCGAGGGATCCGGGCAGGTACTCAAAATCGACGTCCAGCCCGGCGAAATTTTTCCGCAGGAGGGTCTGAAGGACTTCCGCGGCAAGCCGTCCCTGCACTTCGTAATCGGTAAGGACGCGGGTGGCTCTGGCGGTATCAAAATTCCCCTCTTCCGTCAAGGTCGAAAGGTGCATCACCGGCTGGGTCCCATGAGCGGCGGCGGCGTCAAGGAGGGCTTCGTCGTCAAGGGGAAGGAGTCCGCCGGCGGCATTGATACCGTAGGTAAAGGGCGCGAGGGAAGACAGGTAGGGCAGTTCCTTGTTCAGAAGTTCCATATTGACAAAGGGGTAAGCGTAGCCATTAGAGACAGCGGTTCCTGTTTTTTCATCAAAGTAAGAGACGACAAGAATCTGACCAGGCCGGACGAGATCAGAGCCGCCAAGTTCCCAGTTATTTCTCCAGAGCTGCCGGACGGAGACGCCATAGGAGCGGGCAATGGAGTAGAGGGTTTCGCCGGAGCTGACCGCGTGGACCTGTCTGGGGAAGCGCACGACCAAGGTCTGACCGACGGCAAGTCCCTCCGCCGCGTCGTTATCGGAAGCCAGTCTTTGGGGGGAAACGCCGTAGCTCTGGGCGATGGAGTCAATGGTTTCACCGTCCCGAACAACATGAATCGTCACAATTCATCACCTCATCCAACCCTATGCGAAGACGGAAAGGAGTATCACAAAAAGAGCCGGCGCCGGTTGACCGCAGAGCAGCCGCCGGCGTCGGGCAGGGACAAATCAGAAGGAGTCATTCTGTTGCAGGATATTATCGCACATTTCCTGACGGCGCGTGTCATAGAACTCGATGTACTTCAGGGAATAGAGGTCGCAGGCGATATAGCGCTGACGGCCGGGCTGGTAGACGACAATATGATCATTGCCGACTTCATAAAGGATTCCCTCCCAGACGGCGGTCCCCTGGGTGCCGATCAGGAAAGTAGCGGTAACAAAGCTTCCCCGGTTGCGCAGGAGCATGGATTTCAAGGAACCGAGGAAAGCTTCATTCATAGAAGTAGGCGCTTCAATGACCTCAAGGGGCTGATGGGTCTGGAGGTCCAGGGTGCCGACGCTGCCATCGAACTCGCTGCGGGGCATTGTAGGCGGCAGGGTCAGCGGTCCGCCGTTCTGATCAACCGGGTAAACGGGGGCGTGCGGGTTAGGAGCAGCGGCGGCAGGTTCAGGAGCGGGCTGAGCGGCGGAAGCAGAAGCCTGCGCGCCAGGGACAGGGCCTTGGGGCGCGGGATTGTGAACGGAAGACGCGGAGGAAGTGGAAGTGGTTGTGGTAGTGGTGGTAGAAGAAGCGGAAGCATGGGCGGCAGGCTGGGGGTAAGAGATTTCAGAGGACCAATCCCGCGGGGAGAAAGGATATTGAGTATTGGGCATAATGACACCTCACAAGCAGAATGAAAAATAGGAAAAGCAGCTATGTTTTGTAGTAGGCGGGCAAAGGGTTATAGAAGCAGTGGTCGCCGATACGGGTCTGCCAGTAGCCCACCTCGGAGGGAAAACGGCTGCGGCATTCAGGCCCGAAGGGGTTATAGAACCAGAGGGACTCAGCCACAACAGGCACGCGGTTCCCGGCGATAGCCCAGTCAGCGATTTCGTAATGAATGGCTTCGGGCCGCATATTGTAGATATTCTGAGGATTGTAAGCGCCGCCTTCTGTTTCGCTCGCGCAGACGAATTGGTAAGGCTGGAAGATAATATTACGGATACTGCCCTGACCGACGCGGGCATATTCTCCGCCCACGGCATGGACGCGGTTCATGACCACGCCAGCGACGGCCTTCATGCCAATGTCCCCCTCGCCGCCCGCCTCGCATTGGATCAGACGCGCCAGCAGTTCCCGGTCGGAATAAGCCATATGTTCATTCCTCCTTTGTTGCTGGTACATCATACGCGGTGGAGGGCGGGGAGGTGCCTGGCCGATAGAATTTCCGAAAAAGGCGCGAAAAAAGAGGATTACGGACCAAAGGCAGTCACGCAATCCTCAGATAGATTATCATTTTGGAAGCCTGAAAACAGAAAAATATCTCTTCGCTCCTATCTTTTATCTGTTTCAAGGATGGCTTGCCGGAACATATCCTCAGTCTGCTCAATAGACCGTTCCAGCGCGTACTGTCTGGCAGATTCCCCGTACCGCCGGCCCATTTCCTCCCGCTCTCTGGGATGTTCGATCCACCAATCGATTTTTTCAGCAAGGGCGGCGGAATCACCGGCAGGGAAGAGGGAACGGTCATCCAGGGCGAACTGAGGGGTAGCGGAGCGAGGGGAATCTGCGATCACGGGCACCAGGCCGCAGGCGAACGCTTCCATACAGCTCATGGCCTCAATTTCGGCGTCGGAGGTATGGACGTAAAGGTCAGCCATATGGAGGATCTCCAGCAAACGTGCAGGCTCAAAGAACTCCATCACAGCAGGGTTCGGCAGTTTCTGGCAAAGCTTCCGGTATTTGCGTTCCAGCGGTCCTTTTCCGGCAAGAATGACCTGGATTTCATCCTTATGCCTGCATTCTGCGCAAGCGTCAATCAGAACGTCCTGCCGTTTTTCCCCTGCGTAGCGGCCCACCATCAGCACGTTGAACATCCCGCTCATCCAGTCCTCCTTTGGACTGCGCCCATAGACATACTGAGGGCTGATACCGTTGGAAATAACGTGAAGCTGAGCGGTATAGCCATGTTCCTTGAGCTGATTGGCGATCATATGACTGGGGCAGTGGATATGGGTAAAACGATTGAAGAAGGTATCCCGGAACCGGTTATAAACAAAGTCATTGGCCCGTTTGCTGTTGCCCATATGGAGGGTAAAGGTAATATTTTCCGGCTGGCAGTGAAAGGCGGCGGTATGAGGGATTCCAAGCCGTTCGACGTGTTTGAGGCCCATAATGGCAAGTGGGGACGGCATCATAAAATGAACGACGTCAGCCCAAGCCGCAGCCTTTTCAAAGACGTGCTTGTTTGGGATTGCGAGCCGCATCCCCTGACTGGTAATCAGGTGTTCGACGATAGGCAAAAACCTCATCTGTCTCACGGCGTACTTATAATCAGTAGGCTTTCCTGTAGCGATCACGCGGACCTCATTGCCGTGGGCTTTCAAAGCGGAAGCGAAACGCCGCGCGCTGATGGTAGTACCGTTATTTGCGTCGTCGAACTGGTCGATAACCAAAACGATTTTCATTGTTCACACCTGCGAGAGCATCTGTTCCAGGCCTCTTGCAAGCTGGTCGGGACAGGAAGTAGGCCGGGGCCCGCACTGGATACCCTTCAGCCGCGCGACAGCATCCTTGGCGGACATCCCCTTAACGAGGGCGGAGATCCCCTGAAGGTTCCCGCTGCATCCGCCCAGCACCTGGAGGTCCTGAATAATACCATTATCGTCAAGAGTAACGCGCATTTCCTGAGAGCAGACGCCCTGGGGACGGAAAGAAAAAGTCTTCATAAAAAATACATCCTTTCACCCCGCCGAAAGGGAACCCAGCGAGGTCACGATTTCCAAGATAACTAGAACAGCATAGCATAATTATCTGAAAAAGGCAAGCATTTCCACGCAAAAACTGGTAAAGATGGAGGCGGGTAAGTAGAACGGCAGGCAGTGACCATCAGCGCGGTCAAGGGGTCAGCCGTCCTGTGAGCAGGAGCAGGCCCAGGAGTGGCAGGAGGGATTCCGGGGATTCAGGGAGCCCGGGGAGGGGGATTTCCATAGGCTCCAGGGGCGGCACGGCTCTTTGAAGGCAGAGGACGGGCTGAGTCAAGCTGGAGAGGGTAAGGGTATCCCGCAAAGAGAGGCCGTAAGAGACGACAGACGCGGCATGGATAGAGCGCAGGACTTCAGACGCGTCGCCGGGGACGAGAAGGAGTCCGCACCGCGCCTGGAATCCGGACCGGCAGGCGTCAGGGGTAAGGACGAGCAGATCCCAAGAGTGCCCCTCAATTTCAGCGGGCGACCGGGGGCAGCGAACGCCGTCAGGAATCCAGGGAAGCCAGGACGGTGGGCAGGAATAGACAGCGGCGCTCATGGTGCAGGACCTCCTTTTCACAGGGATAGCATTTGCAGGCAGCAAGAAACCATGCAAAAAAATCTCGTCTTTTTCAAATGAGTGTGATATACTGAAAAAAGCGAGCAAAACGGGGAGTGACGGCAATGGGCATGATCAAAAACTTTCTGGGGCATTTCAACACGGTACGGCGGCACCGGGCGCTGGTACGAAAATACTGTTTCCGTCTGGGGCTGTACTGGCAGGGGCTGACCCACGACCTGAGCAAATACGCGCCGGTAGAATTCTGGGCTGGGGTAAGGTACTACCAGGGCGACCACAGTCCCAACGACCAGCAGCGAAAGCTCTATGGGTACAGCGCGGCATGGCTGCACCACAAGGGCCGGAACCGGCATCATTTTGAATACTGGACAGACTACCAACAGGACGGCAGAGGGATTGACGGTGTGCCGATGCCCCCGCGGTATCTTGCGGAGATGTTCTGCGACCGGCTCGCGGCGGGGCGGGTATACAACGGCGACCACTACGACCGGAGCCAGCCGTACAAATTCTTTCTGCGTGGGAAGGACAAACAAATGCTGCTGCATCCGAAGACGACGGCGGCATTAGAGGCGATGCTGTTAAAACTGCGGGACGAGGGCGAGGACGCGGCGTTCGAGTATGTCCGGCGTGAGATTCTGGGGAAGCGATAAAGAGGGAATCAGGTTCTTTTGAAGCCGGCTGTCATGAGGGAAAACGCACAAAAAAGCAGGAAGTGTCCGCAGTATACAGACGGATTGAACTTATATTGTCCACGGATTATGGATTTTTTGTGCAGGTTGATAATTATTCCCGCCAAAAAGAGAAAGATAAAACCGGACGGTCGGGGAAAGGGACTTAATATATAGAAGGCGTGAAAGCGTCAAAAAGAACAGAGGCAAGAAAAGGAGGAATCACACATGAAAAGAATGAGATGCAGGCGGATAGCGGCGCTGATGCTGGCACTGATCCTGGCATTCCCCACAGCGGCAGCAGCAGCGGAGACTCCCAAGGCATCCAGCAACATCAACAAGCAGGACTATACAACCTACGGCAATACGGTAAAATCGTATCTGTACGAGAACGGGGCCGGCGTCACTCGGGTAGAGTACGTAAACGGCAGCGTGATTGTAGAGGACTACGACGCGTCGTACAATCTGACGAAGAGCCGGAGCATACAAGCGGAGCTTCCCATCTGGGGCGGATTTTTTGCGGGCAAGGACGCGAACTATCTGATATTCGGCCAGGAGAACAAGAGCGAGAGCAGCACGGCGGAAGTCATACGCGTAGTGAAATATACGAAGGACTGGCAGAAGCAGGGGAGCACGAGCATCAAGGGTGCGTACACACTGAAGCCCTTTGACGGCGGTTCCCTGCGGTGCGCGGAGGAAAACGGGTATCTGTACATTCACTGTGCCCGCAAGATGACCAGGGTAGTCAACACGATGTACGGCCCAATGGACACGATGACGAACCACCAGGCGAATCTGATGATTGAGATCCGCGAGAGCGATATGCAGCTTGCGGACATATACGATCAGATCTGGAACGTGGATTTTGGGTATGTAAGTCACGCGTTCAACCAGTTCATACTGATCGACCAGGAGAAGAACATCGTCACGGTGAACCATGCCGACAGCGACACGGAGTACAACGGTCGGGCGAACTACGGCTATGCGCAGGCGACCAAGGGCCGGGGCGTGGATCTGATCCGCTACGAGGAAAAGGCGGGGCAGGATCACTTCCAGGGCAAGAGCCGGAACCAGACCTACCAATGGGCGGAATTCACGCTGGTAAAAGGCTTCCCCGGAAGCAGCGGGAATAACGATACCGGCGCGTCCATCGGCGGCTTTGGTGAAGCGGGCGGCAGCTATATAACGGCGTTCAACGACAACGGCAAAGGCGGCGGCAGCGGAGCCCGGGATGTATACATAGGCGTGACGGCAAAGAGCGGCCTGAAATCCACGGTAACGAAGGTCTCCACGGCTTCCGGCACAACGACGCCGCAGCTTGTATCCACAGGCACAAACGGCGGCTGGGTCATGTGGAACGGCAAGAGCGGCTACACGGCGAACGACACACTGTACTATACGGCGTACACGGCCAATGGAGCAAGCGGCGGAGTAAAGACGGCCACCGCGCCCCTGTCGGACTGCCAGCCGATCAATCACAATGGGAAAGCGGTCTGGTATGTGACAAACAATTCTGCCCCGACGTTCTACGCCCTTGACGCGGCAGGAGTAACGGTAGTAGGCGGCACGGACCCGAAACCGGCAGCCACTCCGGACCCGAAACCGACGACCACTCCGGACCCGAAACCGACAACCACTCCGGACCCGAAGCCGGCGCCGGGTATGTCAAAGACGAATCTGCCGGAAGTAGCGGTACCGAGCTATGCGCACTACCAGCGGAGCTATTTCAGCACCCACGACGTCGACAAGTACCTGAACGAGCTGGAGGCAACGAGTGCGTATGGCCGGCAGGACATAGTGACGATAAAGCTGTATGACGCATCGGGGAACGCGCAGAAGAATTACAAATCGTCGCTAGCGAACATCCAGGCTGGGAGCACGGTAAGCATCCGCACAGGCTACCATCCGAACTACAATGAGACAATGGAAGTATATCTCTGCAACACGGTATTTCCGAAGCAGTACACAGCAGAGATACAGTTCACGGGCAAAAAGGCGGTTCTGACCAGCGGGACGGAGCTGAACGGCGAATTCAACGGCTGCAACACGATAGCGTTTGCCAATCTGGCAGACGACAGCTACTTTTTCTTCTATCTGGAGCCGGGCAATGGCAGCACAGCGGCGAAGACCCCCGACACGACAAAGAATCCGACCACGACAACGCCTCCCAGCACAACCACAAAACCCGACACAACCACAAAACCGGGCACGACCACAAAACCCAGCACGACCACAAAACCCAACACGACCGCAGAAGAGAAGGAAAGTCCGTTTACAGATGTACCGAAGGGTTCAAGGTACTACTATCCCGTAATGAAGGCTGTAGAGAAAGGGATCACGACAGGAGTCACGCCGACGCAGTTCCAGCCTGACGGTCTGACAACACGCGGTCAGGTAGCAACATTCCTGTGGCGCAGCAAAGGCTGTCCGGAGCCGAAGACGAAGACGAACCCGTTCACGGATGTGTCACCCAGCAGTTCGTTTTACAAGGCGATTCTGTGGGCGTATGAGAACGGCATCACGACAGGCACGAGCAAGACGACATTCAATCCCACCGGCACGTGTACAGAAGGGCACATTCTGACATTCATCTGGAGAGCGGAAGGCAAGCCATGGGAGGATGATGATTCCTCTGCATTCGGCAACGCGTACTATTCCAAGGCGATGTACTGGGCAGACGGAATAGGCGACGGCGGGATATTACCGGCCGACTACAATCCACAGGCCTCTGCAAGCCGCGGCAGCGTGGTAGAATGGCTGCAATGGACGACCTGAAACATAGGAGTTCCGGAGAATTCTAAGAGGGCGTTGTAAGGCCCCGCGAAGTGTGTTAAAATAGAGTATGCAGCGACTGAATCCCCCAGGTTTCGATAAAAAGGAGCCTGGGGGGTGAAGCGCATCAATGGAGTAGGGAGAGCAAAAAGAAAGATGAAGACAGGGGAACTGGAAGATCTGATAGCGCGGAGCCGAAACGCAGACCAGGAAGCGCGGGAAGCTCTGATCAAAGCGGCACAGAATCGGGTATATTACCACTGCAAGAAGATCATAAAGAATGAGGAGGACGTTCAGGACGCGGTTCAGGACGTCCTGCTTTCAATGCTGGTAAACCTGGACAGTCTGCGTAAACCGGCGGCATTCTGGGGCTGGCTGAATCGGATGACGGTGCATATGTGTCTGAACCGGGCATCGAAGAAGCAGCGGGAGCTTCAGCACCAGGAATTGGCGTCGGAAATGGTATTAGAGAATCTGGAGAATCTGGACGACCGGGAGATTCCGGACAAAGTGCTGGACAACAAGGAGATGCGGCGGATGGTCCGGGATCTGGTAGACGATCTTCCGGAGCCTCAGCGTTTATGTATTCTGCTGCACTACTACGATAGTATGTCAGTAGGAGAGATAGCGCGCATAATGGAAACGTCGGAAGGGACGGTAAAGAGCCGGCTGCACTACGCGCGGAAGAGCATCAGGGAAGGGGTAGAGCGGTACTCGGCCCAGAGTCTGTAGTGGAAGGAGCACTGAAAAAGCTGTTGATATCGAATAAGAGTTTCAGAAAACAGGATAGCAAAGGAACGTGCAAAGTGCAGTAATCGAAGGAAGGTTACTGCACTTTAGCTTTACGCGAACAAATACAGGATTCAATCAAAGCGCATAAAAATACGATTTGTAATAGGATAACAGGCACACAAGGCAAGGGGGAGAAGAAAAAGAAAAATAACTGGAATTTATAGGCTCGCCGTGGTATACTGTAATTCTGAACGAAAGTTTTACAAGAGGCAGTAAAAAATAAAAAGAGTAGGAGCGTGAAGCAATTGACCCTGATATCATCGATACTGCTGGGAATACTGCAAGGCGTGACAGAATTTCTGCCGGTATCCAGTTCCGGACATCTGGCGATCGCGGAGCATCTGCTGAACATGACAGAAGCGTCGGAGATCCCTCAGTTTTTTGACGTACTGCTGCATTTAGGCACACTGATCGCGGTATTCATTGCATACCGGGAAGACATACTGGAAATGATACAAGAGTTCATCCTGGGAATCAGCGACATCGCGCACGGAAGCACGCCGGTACCGGTACCGCCCGCCCGAAGGCTGATTATTTTGATAATTGCCGGCACGCTTCCGTTATTTGCGGTGCTTCCGATAAAGGATCGCGTAGAATCCCTGGGAGACAATATGTATTTTGTAGCGGGGGCCTTGCTGGTAACAGGGATCTTGCTATATGCCAGCGACCGGGTAGGCAAAGGCCGAAAGACGGAGAAATCGGCACCCATCATCAGCGCGCTTCTGGTAGGGGTAGGCCAGGCAATTGCGACGTGCCCTGGGATTTCTCGTTCAGGGACGACCATCACGGCAGGATGTTTTGCGGGTTATGACCGTCGTTTTGCGGTACGCTTTTCGTTTCTGCTGTCGATACCGGCGATACTAGGCGCGAACATACTAAGTTTGAAAGACGCGATAGAAGCGGGCATCATCTGGGCGGAGGTCCCTCTGTATCTGGCAGGGGTAGCGACAGCGGCGGCAGTAGGCTATCTGTGTCTATGGCTGCTGCGATACATAGCGGAGCGAGGGAAATTCGGCTTTTTCGCGTATTATTGCTGGCTGGCGGGAGCGGCGACGCTGGCACTGACGCTGATACAAAGCAAGCTACAGTAAGGGAGGCAGAGCATTGGCGACGACACAAAAGAAGACGGGGAAGAAAGCCGGGCCGAAGCGGGGCGCGCCGCAGAAACGCCCGATACGCCGCGAGGTAACCGGAGGGGTCATGCTGGCGCTGGCGCTGTTTATGTTCATGAGCTATCTGGGGATCAACGCGCTGTTTATAGATTTGCTGGCGAATTTGATTAAGGGGCTGTTTGGCTATGGCTACTGGCTGTCAGTTCCGGCGCTGATACTGGCGGGAGTGATACTGATATTTCACCATGGCCGTCCCGTACAGCTGCGGACGTCGTGCGCGTTATTATTGCCGATGCTGTTTGGCAGTCTGACGCACATGATATTTTGCCGGGAGGTATACGCGCCGTCGTTTTTCGGGGTACTGACGAAGATCTGGTCAGACGGGATAGCGCTGCGATCTGGCGGGGCGATCTCCGGGGTATTGGCGAACGGCTCGGTAGCGGTATTTTCGAAGCTGGCGTCAGTGATACTGTTCACGGCGTTATTTGTAGTAGCGCTGATGATATCGTTACGCATCACGTGGTCAGCGGTAGTAGATTTTCACCGTTCGAGGCCTGCGTACGAAGAAGAGCCGGAACCGGAACGGCCGAGGAAGTCCCCCGCGATACCGAAGGCGAAGCCGGCCCAAGGGAAGCGAAGCCGGATGATAGACATTCCGTTGGACGGCGAGGAAGCGTACGAACCTCCGGAGGAAGAGCTGGAAGAGGAGGAGCCGAGCCGTTTCACGGGATTTTTCCGTCACCGGTCATCGAAGCAGAAGACGCCTGACGAGATATTAGCGGACGACATACCTGAGGAAGAGCCGAAGGAACGGAAGCCCGTCCCTCCGCCGGAGCCGATATCGATCATGCCGGAAACCGACTCTGCGCCGCCGGTTCAGGAGGACGAGGCGAAGGAAGCGGAGCAGGAGAAGGTTCCGCCCGCGGCGCCTGTACTGGACCCGTCGCAGTTCACGAGAGGCGGCAAAGCGGAAACGGCGAAGCAGGTAGCGGAGCAGACGGCGGCAGTAGCGGCGGAGATACAGGAGAAGCTTGCCGCGGAGGACGGGGATTATCTGTATCCGCCAGTAGATTTGCTGAAAGAGAATCTTGTAGAGAACCATCTGGAAGCGGGAGCGGAGCTGCGGAACAACTCCCGGCGGTTAGCAGAAACGCTGACGAGCTTTGGAGTAAACGCAGCGGCTGGGGATGTGATTCACGGCCCGTCGGTAACGCGGTATGAATTTGTACTGGAGCAAGGTGTAAAGCTGTCAAAGATCACGAATCTGGCAGATGACATTGCGTTGGCGTTAGGAGCGTCCGGCGTACGGATTGCACCGATACCGGATAAGATATCGGTAGTAGGGATAGAAGTACCGAACCGCCAGGTAACGCCGGTATTAATCCGGGAAGTGATTGAATCCCGGAACTTTTCAAGCCACAAATCCCAGGTAGCGTTTGCGTTAGGCCGGGATATAGCGGGCGAGAACGTGGTAGGGGACATTGGGACATTGCCGCACGTACTGATTGCGGGCACGACAGGCTCCGGCAAATCGGTCTGCACGAACTCGCTGATCATCAGTCTGCTGTACAAATCCCGTCCGGAGGAAGTACGTTTCATCATGGTAGACCCGAAGATGGTAGAGCTTGCGCCGTATAACGGGATACCACATTTGTTGATACCGGTAGTAACGGACCCGAAGAAGGCGGCAGGCGCGCTGCAATGGGCGGTATACGAGATGATGAAGCGGTATAAGACGTTTTCGGAGCAAGGAGTAAAGAAGCTGGAGGAATACAACCGGCTGTCGAGAACGCGTGAAGATCTGGAACCGATGCCAAGCATAGTAGTGGTGATTGACGAGCTGGCGGATCTGATGCTGGTAGCGGCGAAAGAAGTAGAGGAATCGATCTGTCGGGTAGCGCAGATGGGCCGAGCGGCGGGGATGCACCTGGTGATAGCAACGCAGCGTCCGTCGGCGGATGTGATTACGGGACTGATGAAAGCGAACATACCGAGCCGGATAGCGTTTGCGGTAGCGTCGTCTTTGGAATCGCGGATTATACTGGACAACACAGGCGCGGAGAAGCTGGTAGGGCGCGGGGATATGCTGTATGCGCCGTTAGGAGCCGGGAAGCCGACGCGTGTACAGGGCTGTTTTATCTCACCGGAAGAGATTGAGCGCGTGGTATCATTTGTAAAGCAGACAGGCGAAGCGCAGTATGATGACACGGTAATGGCGTCGATAGAAGCGTCTTTACAGGAGAAGGGGACGAAGCAGCAGGGACAGGAGCAGACCCCGGCGGACGAGACGGACGAACTGCTGCCTGCGGCGGTAGAGGTAATTCTGGAGACTGGCCAAGCGTCGGTATCGATGTTGCAGCGTCGATTAAAGCTAGGGTATTCCCGAGCAGCGCGGCTGGTGGACCAAATGGAGGAACGAGGGATAGTCGGTCCGTTTGAAGGGTCGAAACCGCGTCAATTACTGATAACGAAAGCGCAGTGGCAGGAGATGCAGATGCAGGACAAGCCCTCTGGAGAAGGAGAAGAAGCGTAACGAGGAGAAGCAAAGGGGAAAGGAATACGAGCGCGCAGAAGAATAGGAGGAAAATACTGTCAGCGACCCGTTACCAAGTGCGCGCCGCCTCCAGAGACTGGCAAACAAAGACCTGTAAAGGAGGGCAAGACCGCTGCTGTTCTGAAAGGGCCTGACAAATTAAGATTCCCACGGAAGAAGAGTTGCACGGAAGGATGCAGCAAGGTACAAAATTTTACTAAAAAGATTTTTGGCAGGAGACCGCTGACATACAAATGAGTCTCAATTTGACTTAGTGAGCCTGTCAGCATCCAGACTTCTGTTCCGCAATGATTTAAGCGTTGATAAGAGCAATAAAGAGATAAAAGGAAGCCGTCCCGGGAAAAGAAACGAATCCGGGACGGCTTATTGCGTTATAAAAGGTAGAAAAGGGGAAATCAGGGCAAAGCCAAGGTCACTGCGAGGAACCCGACACGAGGGAATCTCAGGACTCAGAACACGCCCTGTGCCATCATAGCGTCAGCGACCCTCTGGAATCCCGCGATATTAGCGCCGGCAACGAGGTTATAACCAAGACCGTACATTTCAGCGGCCTCAACGCTCATAGAATAGATGGTATCCATAATCTGATGCAGCTGCTTATCGACCTCCTCCTCAGTCCAGACGAGGCGTTCACTGTTCTGCGCCATTTCGAGAGCGGAGGTAGCGACACCGCCAGCGTTCACGGCCTTAGAGGGCGCGACGATGATACCGGGCTGTGCCAGGAGGAACTGAAGGGCGTCGTTGGTAGTAGGCATATTAGCGACTTCGATATAATACTTGACGCCGTTGGCTGCGATCTGCTCAGCGTGTT
Organism: uncultured Oscillibacter sp.; assembly: GCA_910577405.1. Taxonomy (GTDB): domain Bacteria; phylum Bacillota; class Clostridia; order Oscillospirales; family Oscillospiraceae; genus Oscillibacter. The sequence goes on from CAJTMG010000001.1 coordinate 92,887, forward strand.
CCATATGAACGTCATTCTGCATAGCGGAAGGCATAACGACGTCGGTTTTCACGCCCCAAGGCTTTTCACCGGCATGGAACTCAACGCCGAACTTATCCGCGTAATCCTTGACTTTATTCCGGCCGCTGTTACGCATTTCGACAAGGTAAGCAATTTTTTCAGGAGTAGACACGCCATCAGGGTCATAGACGTATCCATCAGGGCCGGAGAGGGTCACGACTTTCGCGCCCAATTCGGTAGCCTTCTTGCAGATTCCCCAGGTCACGTTGCCGAAGCCAGCGCAGGCGATGGTTTTACCCTGCATGGAATCATTCTCATGTTTCAGGACGTTTTCGAGGTAATAGACAGCGCCGAAGCCGGTAGCCTCCGGTCGGATAAGGGAACCGCCGTAGCTCTGGCCCTTACCGGTAAGCACGCCGTTTTCGAAAGCGCCCTTAAGTCTGCGGTACTCGCCATAGAGGTAACCGATTTCCCGTGCGCCAACGCCCATATCGCCGGCAGGAACGTCGACATCGGGTCCAATGTAGCGGTAAAGCGCCTGCATAAAGCTCTGGCAGAAGCGCATGATTTCAGCGTCAGATTTCCCGGCGGGATCGAAGTCAGAGCCGCCCTTACCGCCGCCGATGGGGAGTCCGGTAAGGGAATTCTTGAAGACCTGCTCGAAGCCCAGGAATTTGATGATACCGGGATAAACGTTCTTCTGGAAGCGCAGGCCGCCCTTGTAAGGACCGATTGCGCCGTTGAACTGGCAGCGGTAACCGATATTGGTGTGCCAGGTACCATCGTCAGCCATCCAGCAGACACGGAAGGTAAACATACGTTCAGGCTCCACCATACGGGTCAGCAGGTCAGCCTTTTCGTACTCCGGGTGCTTTTCAATGACAGGCTCCAGGGAAGAAAGGACCTCCTCCACGGTCTGAACGAACTCGGGCTCATTTGCGTGCTTGGTTTTGACGCTCTCGATGACACTGGAAAGATAGGCGTTCATCTGAAACATCCTCCTTAAAAACAATAAGAATACGAGCGAACCCCCGCAGGTGATTCTAAGTCTAGTGTACCATCAGCGCCGGAAATAAACAAGGGCAGAATTCGGATTCCGGGCCGATTTCCCCGCAAATCGCAGGAAAAAACAAGGGATAGATTTGTGCATAATCACGGAAAATATCTGACAAAAAAGGGTAAGAGGAAAGGCGAAGCAGTGAAAAACATTGAAAAAGGTCAGGCCCGCCTTGACTTTCTCTGGATAAACTGTATAATAATTCTGGAAATAGTGCGAGAAAATTTCTATGCGGAAAAAACTGAGGAGGCGCGGAAAAATGAACACATATTCGATGGAAATTGCAGGACTGCGGCGGGAGCTTCCCATCTGCAAGGTAACGGACAGCCTGTATATAGGAGCGTTCATCTGCTTTGGGGACGCTGAACTGACAGTTGCCTGCGCCCGGGAGCTGCTGAAGCTGGTGCCTGCGGAAGAATACGACTATCTGTTCACGGCGGAAGCGAAGAGCATCCCGCTGATTCACGAGATGGCGCGGCAGTCAGGAGCAGCAAAGTATTTTATTGCGCGGAAGGGTCCGAAAGCGTATATGCCTGACCCGATTCACGTAGAGGATCAGTCCATCACCACGGCAGGGACACAGAGGCTGTATCTTGGCCGTGACGATGCGGAGCTGATTCAGGGAAAGCGCGTTCTGATTATGGACGACGTAATTTCCACTGGCGGATCGCTGCTGGCCATGGAAGCGCTGATAAAGAAAGCAGGCGGCACGGTGGCGGGAAAGATCGCGGTGCTTGCGGAAGGCGATGCAAAAGACCGTACAGACATCTGGTACTTAGCCCCTCTGCCGCTGTTCAACGCAGACGGAAGCATCAAAGCCTGAATCAAGAAAACGGCATATTTTTATCCAACGGTTCAACGCGGACAGAAACATCAAATCCAGAATCAAAAGCACAGCGCATTTTCATCCATCGGTTCAACGCGGACAGAAACATCAAATCCAGAATCAAAAGCACAGCGCATTTTCATCCGACGGTTCAACATGGATAGAAGCAGCAAAATCTGAATCTGAGAAGCGGCTCACTGTATCAGCAGCGGGCCGTTTTTCCTGTCTGACAGTCTCTTTCCACGCTGCCGGTAATCGAAAGCGCCCGCAGCCTCTGGACGCCTTATGTAAATCCGGAAAATTTTTCCTGTCCATTTCTGGAAGCAAGGCCTCCCTCTCTCCTACGGCCCCCAAAAGACGGTTTCTGATTTCCAAGGTCTGATTCCCTTGCGGCCCAATGGATGCAACCTGTAGTTGACAAAGTTCCACTCTCTGCGTTCTTGAATTTTGCATCAAGAGTGGCTACCATGAAGACACCACAAAGAAAGGGAGGATACACATGAAAACATTTTCTGAGAAACTGATTGCGCTCCGCCGGCAGGCAGGCAGTTCACAAAAACAGCTGGCGGACCGTCTGGGGGTAACGCGGCAGTCCGTGAGCAAATGGGAGAGCGGGTCAGCGATGCCGGAGCTTTCGAAGCTGATTGCGCTCTCTGAACTGTTCAGCGTCAGCATAGACTATCTGGTAAAGGACCAACTGGAGGAACCGGAAGCCCCGGAAGCCTCTGGAGTTTCGACGGCGAAGCTGGAGAAGCAGGTAGAAGAGATCACCTCATATTTTCGTACTTGGGAATGGACCAGCAAAACAAAGCTCTTTGGTCTTCCGCTGGTATCCATCTGTTTCAGCCTGTATCCCCACATCCCCCACCACCGGAAGGCTGCCCGCGGCATCATCGCCATAGGAAACATCGCAGCAGGCGTGGTAGCTCTGGGATTGCTCAGCGCAGGCATTTTCAGCGTAGGGGTTATCAGCGCGGGAATCATAGCCATAGGCGTGCTGGCGTTTGGAATGGCGGCGCTGGGACCGGTAGCCATTGGACTGCTGGCGTTTGGACCGGTGGCCTTGGGGCTGTGGTATGCAGGCGGAGCAGCGGCGTTGGGCGGAAAAATCGCGGTTGGGGTTGCGGCAGTGGGCGAAACCGCCGTAGGCTATGACGCCGCTGGGAAGCACGTTCTTCTGTGGGGCGGCGGCTTAACTCAGCAGGAGGTCCAGAGCTTTCTCCAGCAGCAGCATCCCCGTCTCTGGACCCCTCTCCTGAAATTCCTCAGCTTTCTGGGCGCGAACATTCACTGAACGGCCCGAACCATACACAAAGCAAAGGGAATGGTGAAAGCCTGTCTGATTTACAGCAAGTAACCGTAATTGGTCAGCACCGTAAGGATAAAGACCTCGATTTCCGCAGGCAGTTTGTTGTCTGCGTTCAAGTCGGCTTCTATCACATCACCATTGAGACGCACCAGGACTTTCCGGCCTCCCAACGGCAGGAAGCCCTGGTTCTTTTCACTTTCCTCGAAGCCCTCCCGGGTTTTGAAGAGCGTGAACTTATCCCGGTACGGCGCGGAATCGTAGGGGCAGAAGACGGCGCAGTTCCCGCACTCGTTGCACATCCGGTCCACGTGAAGGATTTCATGACGGCCGTCGGGCAGAGCGATGACCACATTGGCACGGTTGGGGCAAACGTCCGCGCAGGCCTGGCAGACCACATTGCAGCTCAGACAGCGGTCGCCCTCGCACTTTGCCGACTCGCACAGAACGCCCTTTTTTGCAATCGCGTCCGCCCGCGCCGCCTTAGCCTTTGCGGGAATCGAGTACCTGTAAGCCTCACCGATCACGGCATTGGCAAACCACTGCGCGTCCGCGATGGCCTCAACGACGGTCGCAGGACCCCGCATTGCGTCGCCGCCGGCAAACACGCCCTCGATATTCGTCCTGAAATCCGGCAGGCCCTTGGCGTCCACCTGAATGCCGTTGGAGGTAAACTGTTCGCTCTCCACCTTCTCGCCGACGGCCGAAATCACGGTATCGCAGGCAATTTCCGTATATTCTCCTGTAGGCTCCGGCTTTCTGCGGCCCTTCTCGTCCGGCTCGCCAAGACGCATTTTCTCACAGACCAGCTTTCCGTCCTTCTGCTCCACGGGGGCCACAAGTTCCAGGAATTTCACGCCGTCCGCAATGGCCAGCTCCAGTTCTTCCGCGTCCGCAGGCATATATTTTCTGGTCCGGCGGTACACCAGGGTACTGCTCTCCGCGCCAGCCCGCAATGCCGCCCGCGCCGCGTCCATTGCCGTGTTTCCGCCGCCGGCCACCGCCACATGACCAAGGGGAATTTTCTTCCCGGCCTTCATATCCTTCAGCCAGCCAATGACCGGCGCCACGTTTCCGGGGATATCCAGACGGCCTGCTTTCCATGCGCCCACCGCGTAGAAAATATGTGTGTATCCCTGGGCTTTCAGCTCGGCAAGGGACGGCGCGGGGGTATTCAGCCGGATATCAGCGCCCATTTTCGCAATCAGCGCCGCGTCCTTGTCAATGGCCTCATCCGAAATCCGGAAACCGGGAATCACCTGCCGCACAATGCCGCCCAGCTTGTCCGCCTTCTCGAACAGCGTCACCGGAATCCCGGCCCGGCCCAGGAAATACGCCGCCGCCATGCCTCCGGGACCGCCGCCCACAATCGCCGCCTTGACCTTCGTTTCAGCAGGCGCGGGCTTTCTGATTCTGCTCATGTACGCGTCATAGCCCCGTTCCGCCGCAACCAGCTTTGTGGCACGGATCTGCACGGATTCCTCGTAGAAATTCCGGGTGCATTTATTCTGGCAGCGGTGGGTGCAGATGGTGCCGGTGATAAAGGGCAGGGGATTCTTTTCGGTAATCAGCCGCAGGGCCGACGCGTATTCATCCTTCCGGCAAAGCTCGATGTACTCCGGGATATCCTGGCCGATGGGACAGCCGCCTTTGCAGGGAGCGGTAAAGCAGTCCAGCAGGGGGACCTTTTCACTGAGCTTCCGGGACGGCAGGGGCTTGACGGGCTTGACGTGGAACTTGTCCGAACGCGCCGCCACAGCCAGAGCCTCAATGCCCTCCACGTCCACGCCGGTAAAGGGCCGGAACGCCATGGCATCCAGCTTGTCCCCGATCTGGACGAACCGCTGGTAACCGCCGGGCTTCAATTCCGTGGTTGCCATGGTGATGGGCCAGATTCCAAGGGCAAACAGCTTGTCGATATTCAGAGCGTCCGCGCCGCCGGCATAGCTGATTCGCATCTGTCCGCCGAATTCACGGGAAATCCGGGCCGCCATGGTGGTGGTCAGGGGGAACAGGGACTTTCCGGCCATGTACATTTCTTCGCTGGGCAGTTCTCCAGCCTTGACGTCTACCGGGAAGGTGTTGGACAGCTTCAGCCCGAATTCCACGCCGTTCTTGTCCGCCAGCGCCTGCAAACGACGGAACATGGGGACCGCGTCCTGATATTGCAGGTCCTCCTTGAAATGATGGTCGTCGAAGGCAATATAGTCGTAGCCCATGCCGTCCAGAATTGAACGGGCCGTCTCATAGCCCAGCAGCGTCGGGTTGCACTTGACGAACGTATGCAGGCCCTTTTTCTCGATCAGATAGCTGGCAATCCGTTCGATCTCGTCCGGCGGGCATCCGTGGAGGGTGGACAGGGTGACGCTTCCGGAAATATGGGGCGTGATGGTATCAATAAAGGCCGTCTCGCCGGGGAAGAGTTCTTTCAGGACCCTGATGCACTCCTGGAACACCGGGCTTCCGGACGCGTCTTTCATGCCGTTCAGGAAGCCGTCGATTTTCTCCCCCTGAATCCCTGCCAGGTCGTAGCCTACGCTCATATTGAACACAAAGCCGTCCGGGTCTCCAAGGCCGCAGACTTTCGCCATGATCTTGCAAGCACACCAGGCTTTCACATACTCCTCGTATGCCTGCTGCACATACAATTCCGTGGACCATTCGCAGTTGTAGCACTCGTCCTCCGCCAGAATGCAAGGCCGGCTGATGCACGCCGCCAGCTCCGCTCCGTCCATTTTCTGCACCGTCTTCAGTTCAAAGAACCGCGCCCCCGCAAAGTAGCCCGCGGCAATATTCTGTGCAAGCTGGGTGTTGGGTCCAGCCGCGGGTCCAAAGGGCGTTTCAATCTTCTCGCCGAAAATGGGCAGCGTCTTCACTCCCGCTTTGTACGGCTTGTGTACGCCAAAGACCGTTCCCTCATTCCGGTACTCCGCCGTAATCCAGCCCATCAGCTCACGGAAGGGAATCGGGGTCATCAGTTCAGACATTTTCATTCCTCCTTTTGTTCTTCGGTTGTTTCCAGCTCTCCCAAACGGTCTGAAGCTTCCAGAAAGGCCCGGAATTTCTCCCAGCAAGCCCGGTACGCCGCCGCTTCTTCCTCCGGGTTTTTCCGTCCAACCTTCCGGAAATGCTCCATCAGAAGAGGCTCCGCAGCAAGCATCGAGTCCCCGTCCCGCAGGATGGTCTCAAAGGGCGTCCCGATGTCGTGATAGTAAGCAAACAGCGCGTTCTTGGCCGTAACCGCCGGATGCTGGTCCTCCGGGTGATTTTCTTCCAGGTAATGGATAAACTCCGTCCGCAGTCCCTTGATTTCCAGCATATCAGTATTCCCTGTGATTCAGCGCGCCCCAGAGCTTTTTCGAGACCGCCAGGATTTCCGCGTTGACCGCTTCCTCGTCGATCTCTGTCAGGACCCGGTCCTTCATCAGGATCTTTCCGTTGACCATTGTTGTCTGACACTGCCGGCCTGTCATTCCGAACAGCATATGGCCGTCAATGTTGGCGTCGCTGAACGGGGTAAAGGGCTTGTAATCCATCACAATCACATCCGCCGCCGCGCCGGGTTTCAGCACGCCCAGCTCCGGGAAGCCGCACCGCGCCGCCATCTTCGCGTTATTCCGGAACAGCATATCCGTCACCTCGCACCAGCCGACGCCGGGAAGACAGGCATTGTGACGCTGAATGGTCAGAGCGGCTTTCAAAGATTCCAGCATATCGTTGGTATACGCGTCCGTGCCAAGGCCCACCAGAATCCCCTTTGCAATGAGCTGGAGGACCGGAGAACAGCCGACGGCATTGCCCATGTTGCTCTCCGGGTTATTGACGCACATGGTATCTGTAGCCTTGATGATATCCATTTCCGCCGTGTTCACATGGATGCAGTGGCCCAGTATGGTCTTTGGCCCTAAAATCCCGTGGTCCTGGAGGCGCTGAACAGGACGGCGGCCATACTTCTGGAGGCTGTCATATACGTCGTTCATGCCCTCGGAGACGTGGATGTGATAACCAACCCGTCCATTGTTGGCGGCGTTCATCCGGTCGAAGGTCTTGTCCGAAATTGTAAACAGAGCGTGCCCTCCGAACATCGCTTTCAGCATCTCGCTTGGATGGCTCTCGCAGTAATCGACAAAATCCTTATTCTCCTGTACCGACTGCACCGCCTTTTCTTCTCCGTCACGGTCGCTGACCTCGTAGCACAGGCAGGCCCGCAGTCCATACGCCTGTGTGACGTTAGCGATTTCCATCAGGGAACCGGGAATTTCGCAGAAGGACGCGTGATGGTCAAAAATCGTGGTCACGCCCTGCTTGATGCTGTCAATGACCAATGCCTGGGCGCTTGCTTTTGTTGCCGCCAGGTCAAGATGCCGGTCGATATACCACCACTGGCCGTCCAGGACCTCATAGAAATTCGTGGGCGCGTAGCCGTCAATGGCAAGACCCCGGGCCAGGGCGGAATAGATGTGGGTATGGGCGTTCATAAGGCCCGGCATAATGACCCCGCCCTTTGCGTCCACGAACTCCGCGTCCGGGTACTTTTCCGCCAGCTCCGCCGAGGTCCCGACTGCCAGAATCTTCCCGCCGTCCGTTACCACCCCGCCGTCCGCCAGGAAGCCAGCGCCGCCGGGGTCACGGGTGATTACCTTTCCATTTGCCAGTCTAATCATATCATACTCCTTTTCTTTCCGTACTGATTACAGGCCCTTCTCAATTCCTCATTCCACCAGGCTGGTCTGGACAAAAAGAAAGGCGCTTCAAACCACAAGGCTTGAAACACCTGCCGCGCAATCAGACAGGTACAGCGGCCCGTGCGCGCGGCACTTCGTTGCAGCCATCTTCTTGCGGTACTCTCATTATACCCGATTTCCGTCCGATTTGCAAGGAGGAACGCAGAGAACTTCCCTTTCGTTTTTTGTTGATTCTACCAATATTTCCCGTCTTTCCATCAAAAAACAGACGGGCGTCAGGAACCCGTCCGTTCATTGATAAAGGCGCAGATGCGGTTGAAGGTCTCGTCGCTCAAGTCATGCTCTACCTTGCAGGCGTCCTCCGCGGCCTGTGCAGGATCTACCCCCAACAGCTCAAACAGCTGCGTAATCGTCTTGTGCCGTCCATAAATCCGGGTTGCAATTTCCAGGCCGCTCTCGTTCAGGGTAATTGTGCCGTCCCCCGCCATGCTGATGTACCCGCTCTCCCGCAGCTTCTTCATGGCGATGCTGACGCTTGGCTTTGAAAACCCCAACTGATTCACAATGTCGATGGAGCGAACCTGTCCGTACTGCTCCTGCAAAATCAGAATCGATTCCAGGTAGTCCTCCGCAGATTTGTGTATGACCAAAGGAACGCCCTCCTTCCTTTTGAGTTTGTATGATACCAAAATTACCGCCGGATTGCAAGTCTATTTTGTGAATTTTCACTCCAGCCTGACGCCGGACAGAACCCGTTTCCCTCTGCCCGGCGTCCATGCTGTTTCCTGCGGCCTTACATACGCGTGCGCTTCCAGTCGTCCCGGGTCTCCGTACTGCTGGCCGTGGCTTTCTGGACCTGATAGACGATTTCGCTGAACAGCCGCGGCGGAACCTGTCCCAGCTTCAAAAGCCGTTCGTCCTTTTCCACAGGCTTGCCGTCGGAACCGTGGCCCAGCGCGTCATAGACATAGCTGCCCCGGGAAACGGTGTTGGCCTTGTAGAACTGGATATCGTATACGGTGGTATCGCCGTCCTCGTAGCCTACCGACGCGCCCTCGAAATTCAGCTGCGCGCCAATGGGCCCGTCCTCACGGTAGAAATCGTAGAAGCCGCCGCCGTCCAGAATGCTGCCCCGATACCAGCCCTGGCCCATCAGCTTTCCGGTCAGGGACAGGCCATTCAGGACCCGCCCGCCGAAGGTGTCCAGGGAGGTCTCTTCCGCCTGCTCCCCGGTGACTCGGGTGACCGGACGGTCCAACTGGAGGAACGGCTGCTTGATCTCGTAGTCCTCCAGCTGCTGCTTCCACTCCGCCAGCGCGTCTTTGTCCAGCTCTACCGGATGCACCAGACCTACCTGCACGTTCTCCGCCAGCTCGTATTCTTCCTCGTCCGCCGTGTTCAGACTGCCGTCCTCCAGATAGCGGAAGGTGTCCGTCAGCGCGCCCGTCTCGTCGTACACGCCCCAGATCAGTCCTACCGCAAACTGACGCATCACCGGCTTCTTGACAAACAATTCCTGCCAGCCCTCGCCAGTCCAGGTCCGGCCCGTGGAAAGCGCCTGCTCCAAACGCAAAGTCTGCGTGCTGATTGTGGCCTTGATCTGTTTCTTCAACGCCTTGAATTCGCTGGACGCTGCCGGGGCCTTCTCCGGGTCGTCAGTCTTTCCAGGCGCGGGCATCGTCTTCAGAACTTTCCCGTCCTGATTCTTTACCGCAAGCTCCAAAGCCGGCGTCAAGGTCACGGTAAAGCTCCGGGGGCCGTAGTCAAACACCCGCTGTCCCCGCTGGTCCAATCCCAAGTCCGGCACAATGCGGTCCGCCAGTTCCTCCGTGGTCATTCCAAGCTCCTTGGCCGCGTAATCCAACGCATTTGCCGCCGCGCCCTTGACCTGCTTGAACTTGAACTTCCGCGAAATGCTGTCCACGATCATCAGCGCTTCCGGCTCCGGACTCAATGCCAGCGCGTTCACCGCCTCGCACGCAATCGCTCCCCGGGATTCCTGGGGCCATTGATTGATTTGCCGTTTCAGAACATTCACGATTTCATTGCCGCCAAACACCGCGCAGAACGTCAGCACCCATTTCTGCTTCGACGGCGCGCCCTGGTCCATCCAAAGCTCGAACACCGTCATGGCAAACGCCGCCAGCTCCTTCCCGTCCAACGGCTCCGCCAGTTTCTTCGCTTCCGTCAGACCTCCCGGCTGCATACAGAGGACCATCACAGCCGACAGACGGTCTTCCTCCAACACGCCGTCCGGTCCCCGGCTGGCAAGCTGCTGCGTTCCATCCAGAATCCACTGCACCTTCCGCTTCTTGCCGCCTTTCAGCACGTCTGCCACCGGGTCGCCCAGAGACTTGACCGCTTTCCCTTCCGCCGCTACAGGTTCCTCGCCCAAGAAGTCACGGATCGTATTGGCCAGCTTCAGACTCTTCTCTTTTGCCAGAGCCGCTTCCAGGTCTCCACGGAGAGTCTTCACAAAGGAACCCTTCGCCGTGGCCAGATCCTCCAGACGGGACAGGATGGTCAGCGCCGTCTCCCGCTGGGCCGCTTTCTTCGACTGCAATAACGCCTTTACCGCCTTCGGTCCCTGGTCGTAGGGCCGTTTCACAAACACATCCGCCACCGCGCTCCGGACCTGCTTCGAGCTGTCCTGAGCCAGGGCAAGCACCGCGTCAAAATCGCCCTTCTTTCCGTAGGCGTACGCGGCCAGGGAACGGCTGTAGGCGGCGCACCATTCGATGACCCGGGGCAGGAACGCTTCATCCTGTTTCAGCATCCAGTCCACCGTCTGGTCCATGATCTCCTGCTTGTCCTTGCTATTGTAGCTGTGGTCCCATTCCCATTCCGACAGAACAAGGCAGTCCGCGGCGGGGAGGCCCTCGGCGTGAAGAGCGTCCAGAACCGTCCCCATGTGCTGCTGTTCCTTGGGCAGCTTTTCATAGGCTTTGTTCCAGGTGTCCGTAGCCATGTAGGACCGTCCCGTGAACAGCTGGCCGATAATGCACCGGGCCGTGAAGGAGTCCAGACCATATTCCTGCGCATACAAAGACGCGTCGTTGCCCCCGCCATAGCTTATGCCGCCGTTCGGGGTAATACGGTGCTTTTTCAGCAGAGCTTCCAGTCCTTCGCCCTCGAGAATAAACTTCCACAGGTCCCGCTCGTCCGGCAGGGAATTCGCAAAGCCCTGGGAGACGTTCGACGCCGCCCGCTGCTGAGCGCTGGGACGGTTCTTCTCGTGGAGCGCCGCCGCACGCTGGGGGTTCGCCTGCTCAAAGATGGCATAGAGGCCCTTGGCGTGGAAATAGGTCTTTCCTTTCAACGCTTTCTCAAACTGCTCCGGGAAGTCCTTGGCAAGCTGGATGTTGAAGGGAACATAGCAATCATAATAGCAGGTCTGCCAGAGGAATTCGGAGAAGCGGCAGTTTTCAATCAGCCAGGGGACCTTGGCCCGGAACGCGTCTTCTCCCGCAAAGTCCAGGGAGTACCACAGGGTCAGTCCGTGGCACAGGTTGACGTACGTCAGAAACGCCGGGACCAGCTCCGGGGCCGCATCCATCGCCAGAAAGCACGCGCTGCCAATGACCGCCGCGTCGTTGGTACGGATGTTCACCTGGTTATACTGATAGCCGTTCTGATTCACCGCGCTGCCGGGAAGAGTGGACTTTTTCACCGGCAGAGGGCCTTCTTTTCCGTCACGGATGTACCCGGCAAGAAGATTCCGGCTGGACACGTCGATGCCGGGGGCCGTCAGGTCTACCAACGCCGCCGCGCTCTCCTGGACCATCTTCGTCATTTCCGCGAATTTTCCGTCCTTGTTCCCGCCCTGCTTCCAGAGCCAGACGCAGCCCAGTACCACCCGCGCAATGTCCGTTTCGTCCGTGCTGTACTCCAACGCTTTCTCTACGGTCTCCAGGTCCGACATCTTAATGCTGTTCCCCAGATCACGGCCGCCGTTCCAATAGCCCGCCTTCAGAGCCAACGCCGCCGCCGGGCCAATGAGCTGAGTCAGGGGCAGGGGCATATTGGACAGCCTGCTTTGCAGATTCAGCCAGGGCCGGGCCTGCGTGACGCTGCTTTGCAGAAGATTCGGCCCGAAAATGCTGAAAAACGCTTTCACCGCCCGATACCGCACTTCCCGGTTCTGATGGGAAAGGAGGCGGTCCAAAAGCAGGGCGAAATTCAGAGCCTGCTGCTGATTGAACGAACGGGGCGCCTGATGCACAGCCTTTTCCAGCAGCGCCGGGTCCTCCGGGGTCTTGTCGTCAAGGTACTTCATCAGCCAGTCCACATTTCCCGAAACGAGACCCGCTTCTTCCAGTTCCTTTTTCAGCTTGTCTTCCGGCTGAGGCGCGTTATGTATCTGTCTCATGGTTTTCCTCCTGTGTTGTATTCTTTAACCGCTCTCCTGCGGCGTCAAGACTGTATTTCTGTTGGCAGAGCCGTGTGTACCGCGCCGCCTGACTGACCGTGTCCATCAGAGCCAGTGGGTCCTGTGTTCCTCCGTGACGGCGTTGGGCCAGGAGCGCGGCGGTTTCCGAAAGCAGCTTCGAGCCCGTATGCAGGCCCGCGTCCTCCCAATCCCGGGAAAGGCGTTCCAGGCGGCTCTCTGTCTCCGGATGGCAGGTCCCGCCGCCGCTTTGCAGAAGGTCGCAGAGCGCCGCAAGGCCGTCTTCCAGCAGGCGTTTCATGGGCCGGCCTCCTTCCATTTTTTGAAGTATTCAATCGGATACAGCGTGACATCCTCTCCCGCCAGACGCGCCAGACATAGGAACGCGCCGCCGGGCTTGTACTCCTCCGCCAGCTTTTCCATTGTCTTTACCAGCGCGTTTTCCTCCGCCCGGTACTGGACCTCCAGCGGCAGCACGCGGCCTCCGGCGTCGTACAGGAGCATCCGGAATTTCTGCGCTGTCTTGTCAAACGCCTGGGCTTCACAGCGGGCGGGCCGTACCAGTACCACCCGTTCCGTCTCCGGTCCCCACAGCAGGCGCGGCGAAAGATGATCGTACATGGCTGAAAAATCCGTCCAGCATAATTCCGGCGGCAGGACTTCCCACGGCTTCCGGTTGGGGCCTATTACCGCGTGGGCCGATTCCGTCGACGACAGCCGTCCATCCGCTGTGGCCTTGCAGTCCTCCAGCGTCAGAAGGACGTCATAGAGCTGGTCCATCAGGCAGGTCAGGCCCCAGGGCGCGGGGACGCGGGCGTTGGGCGGACGGCGGCGGGATTCATAGAACGTGGGCCTTGCGTTGGTGTAGGTATACCAGCGGCCCTGCTTTGTGTCCCAGAAATAGAACACGGTACCCTCAAAGCCGCTGTCCGCATGGAATTCACGTTCGCCCAGAAGACAAAGCGCAAGGTCCGGACAAGGGCGGTATTCATCCCGGAACGTCCCGGCCAGGGCAGGCAGGTCCGCGTTCTCTCCCTCCAATTGCCGCGCCAGATGAAACAGCTCCGACAGCCGGTACAGCAGGTCTTCCGTCCGGAATGCCGCGCTTCGGTTCAGCGCCCGTTCCAGCAGCGTCGAAAGCGTCCGCAGGCCCGTTTCCAGCCGGGGCAGATTCGCCGCGTGACACAGGGCCGATAACCGCCGGGCGCTGTCCGGGGCCGCGTCCGACAGCCGGGAAAGGCCGCCGTCCAACAGTTCCGCCGTCAGACCCTCCACCGCCTGCGCCGCCGCCTGTACCTGCTCCAGGTCCCAGCGGCGGTCGTCGGTCTTCGGCGCTTCCGCAAGGTCCGATAAGGCCACCCGCTCTTTCTTGATCTGATAGCACAGCAATGCCGCGGCCTTGTGACGGCACAGCTCCGCGCTCCGGCAGGTACACGTCGAATGCTCCAAGGGCGTCAGCAGTTTGACGATCTCGCCGCCCCAGTTCATGCGGACCACCGAGCTTTCTTCCATCTCCGGCAGGCCCTCTTTGCCCAGACGGAATACAAGCTGATGAAACGCCTTCGCCCCTAACGCCTTCTTGACGCGCTCCAACGGCACCTCCAGCAAAGGCGTCAGGTCCGGCGGCGGGGCGGGGGACGCGTCTGTCTCTCCTGCGGCCGTCTGCTCCTTCAGCCATAAAATCGCGGCGATCCGGTGACGGCACATCCCCTGGGACGGGCAGGTGCAGACGCTGTCCCCCAATGGCGATTTCAGCAGGCAGACCTCTTCTCCCAGCCGGACCTCTACCCCGTCCCCCTGTGCCGCTCCTTCCGGCGTCAGTTTCGTCAGGTCCTTCTTCGCGCGGTTTACCAGGCCCTTTGAGCTTAACCCCGCAAGATACGTCTCGTCCGCCTGGGCCAGCGCCGTTTGCAGGGCTTCCGGCAGTGCGTTCACGGCTCTCACTCCTTTACTGCATGATGTTTCCGATGTAATCCCCTAACTGCTCCGGGGTCAGGGCTCCTACAAACGCCCCCATCTTCGCTAACGTCCCCGCTACCGCCCGGTTGTAGAAGGGGTTCGCGTTCCGGTCCAGGGCTGTCAGCGCCGCCAGCTTCGCCCCGCTCTCCAATATCTCCCCGCAGACCTTATACAGACTCGCCACCGGCCCGCCCTCGCAAAGGTCCGATACCAGTACGACGATTGTCCGGTGTGGATTTACAATCAGGGACTGACAGTAGTTCATGGCCTTCGCGATGTCTGTTCCGCCGCCTAACTGTACGCTCATCAGCGTCTCTACCGGGTCCTGTGCCACCTCGCTTAAATCCACGACCTGGGTGTCGAAAATCACCAGCCGGGAATCCACCATGGGCATCCGGGCGAAAATCCCCGCCATGACCGCGCTGTGTATCACCGCGTCCGCCATGGAACCGCTCTCGTCCACCGCCATCACAATCCGCCAGGTGTTGAACCGCTTTACCCGGCCGCTGAAATAGACCTTTTCCAGTACCAGCCGCTTTTCCTCAGGATCGTAGTGCTTCAGATTCCGCCGTATCGTCTTCTGAATATCCAGATTCCGCATGGACGCTACCGGGCTGCTGATGTCCCGCCGGATACGCCCCAGAAGCGAACGCCGGAAGTCCTGCTGCATCTTCTTCGTCAGCTCCTCCGCCACCTTTGCCGCAATCCGCCGGGCGACCGCAAGCACCGGGCCGGTCATCTGGGATTTCAGGCTCAGAATCGTCTCCAGCAGCGCTTGATTCGGCTCCATCCGCTCCAGGATCTCCGGGTCCGTCAGAAGCTCCGTCATCTGATACCGGTCCAGGGCGTGGCGTTCCAGTACCTGGGCCGTCTGATGGGGAAACAGCTTCCGGACCTTCCGCAGCCAGACCGGTACCGTCATCTTGCTGGAGCCTGAACCGCCCTGCTCCTGATATTCATCGTCTCCCGCTTCGCGGCTGTACAGGAAATCCAGCGCCTGGTCCATCTCGATGGAAATGCCGTCCTGTAATGGAATCGACCCCTGGGCCGGTTCTCCCAACACCAAACGCCAGCGGTTTAAGATTGCTCCTTCTGTCATTCCCTTACACCTCACTGCTCTATTTAAGATACCGCCTGCATTTCCGCGTTACAGCCTTGCCGCCGCCCACGCGTCCAGGGTCTCTCCGTAGGCGTAATGCTCCGCGGGCGGACGGCGCAAGACCTCCGGCGATACCCCGTGGAGTGCAGCGGCGCGGCGGGCAATCCGGGCGGCTTCCGCAGGCGTGAACGAACGGAAGGCCAGGCGCAGTTCCGGCAGAAGCGCCAGAAAATCCGGTTCCTCCAGGCGGGCAAACAGATGGTCAAGGGACGGCAGAAACTGCTCGCTGACCAGCACCAGATCCCGGGCCGTGGAAAACAAGCCCCGCAGAAATGCCGCCGAGCGCATCATCTGTTCACGGGACCCCCGCAGATAGCCTCCGCAAGCCGTCTCAATTGCCGCCTGCCAGGATGGGTCCGCGCCATACAGCAAGCCCAACGCGCCGCCGTGCAGTCCGGGATGCAGGTCTGGTTCGTTCAGCAGGGATTCCAGAGCGTCCAGAAGCCCCGCCCGGCGGTTTGCGAATTCCTTCCGGGCCGACAATTGATACAGCCGGGAAATCAGCGAGAGACAGTCCGAAAGCTGCCCGTCCTTGATGGCCGCCATGGACGGAAGCAGGCTCAATACCTTCCCGAAGCATTGGTCCAGCAGGCCCGTATAGTCATAGGTGTCCTCCTGACGGTACAGACGGCCCATCTCCAGCAGCGTGTTCAGATGCCCGCAGGCCTTTGCCAGGGAGAAGAAATCGCCGTCGCTGGCCGCAAGGGCCCTCAAATGGCTGTGGAGCTTCCCGGACGCGTCCTCCAGGCCCATCAGAAAGCCCTGGACCAGAAGCCCCGCGCCGTCTCCGGTCAGGGTGGCCTCCAGCATCTGACGCTCCAGCAGCAGCCCGCACGCCTCCCGCACTGTGCCGCCGGATACCGATTGATCGACCAACGCCGCCATTACACTGCCGTCCCAGCGCCATGCCCACGTTTCCCGAATCAAACTGCGGTCCCTCTGCGACGCAAGGTCCGGGCCTTTCACAAGCTGCGCAAAATTGGAGTCCAGAAATACCGTGCGATGGAAAAAACGGCTGACTTCCCGATGCTTTGGCGATGAAAAAATATTCAGTATGCTCTGCTGACGCTGGGCGCTGTTCAGATTCAGGCCCAGGCGTTTGCATTGCAGCTGGAAATCCGATACCAACGGCGGAACCAACGCGCTGTCCGGCAAGACCCCTACTTCATCCCCGGTGGTCAGTTTCCGCAAGACCTGCATGGGGCCGGAGGTCGCCGCTGTTTCCTCGCCCTTGATGAACGCTGTTGTCACTCCGTCCCGCAGTTCGTACAAGCCCGGCTGCGCCTTGCCCCGTAAGCCTGACAAGCCCCTTGCCATGTCCAGCGCGCATGTCTCGTCCGCTACCGATAACGCCTCCCCGTTGTGCCGCAGTCTCCGCCCGCAGGCCGCGATCAGATCCAGGACCGTCTGGGCGTAGGCTTCCCCGGGGTCCTCGCCACGCATTTTCTCCCAGACACGGCAGTAAAACCCAGGCGACTGCATCCCGCTGGCGTAGCCGTTCAACGCGTCCGCCGCCTCCATTGTGTACACCATGGGATAAATCTGCTCCGCGCCCTCCGGGAATGGGTCCGGCTGTTCGATTTCTACAGGATGCAAAAGACCCCAGCTATGGAATCCGCCGGTGACCACAAGCACCCGCTGAAATTTCCCGCAGGCTTCCGAAATCCGCCGGGCCATATGCGCTTCACGGGCAAGACAGCCGTCGGATTGCAGATCACGGGTGTTCTCTCGGGCCAGCAGGCAATAGGTGTGCATCAGGCTTACAAAATCCGCCGTGGCCATGGAAAGGCCGTTGACCTCGAAATATTTCTCCCAGAATTCGTCAAAGCTCCGTAAGCCCGTTTTCTCGCAGAGCTTCTCCAGAAATTCCCCGTGGCTGAAATAGCCCTCGTCCTGGTACGCCCGCCGCTCGTCCGGACGCCGCAAGCCCTGCCCCGCCTTCGACGCCAGGAGAATCCCGCTGTAGGGCAGGTCCATGAACCGCGCTTCCGTACCGTGCTCCTGCGCCCATCGGAGGGCCGTCAGTTCCGGGGAGCAGTCCAGAAACGGATAGTAGCACCGGTACAGCTCGTCCTTTTCCCCCAAACGCCCTGTCTCGTCACGCAGCGCGCAGTACAGTGCCAGAGGCGGCTTTGCGTCCGGGTGCGACAGAAGGGGAATCAGCTCGTTGGCCGTCTCCGGTCCCTCTACCAGCACGCAGTCCGGCTGATAGGCTTCCAGTGTCCGGAGAAGATGGAACGAACAGATGGGGCTGTGATGCCGGACCGGAAAATACACACAGGACGCCGTCAGGTCATACGGAATCATTTCAGGGCCGTTCGCGCCTGGTAGTATTCCTTCCACAGGCCCCCCTCCTTCTCCGCTTTGTCACGGACGACCGTCGAAAAGTAGCCCCGTACCTTCTCCAGGTCTTCTCCCGGCTCCTGTCCCAGCGCGCCCGTCAGATTCGCCGCAAGGGACCGGATGCTGATCGTGCCCTCTCCGTAGTAATACGCACCCATCATGGTCTGATAGTACACTGAAACCGCTTCCGCCGTGCTCATAACCGCGCTGGGCTTTTCAATCCGGTGGCCCATGGACGAAACGCCCTCCCGCAGCTCGTGGAACGTCGACGCCAGCAGCTCCGCGGCTCCCGTGTCCGGCGGCATATCCACACCTGCGTTCTTCGCCATCGCCGACGCCTCCCGCAGAATAATCTCCTTCTCCAATCGCACGTCCTTCACCGGCCTTACCGTCTCAAAGTTGAACCGACGCTTTAACGCGCTGCTCATTTCATTCACGCCCCGGTCCCTCGTGTTGGCCGTGCCGATGACGTTGAAGCCCGGCTTCGCAAACAGAAAGCCTTCCTCACCCAATTCCGGCACGCTCAGGACCTTATCGCTCATAACGCTGATGAGGCTGTCCTGGATTTCCGCCGGCGTCCGGGTGATCTCCTCGAACCGCGTCAGAATGCCCCGTTCCATCCCCACATACAGCGGCGCGGGCACCAACGCTTGACGGCTCGGTCCCTGGGCCAGCAGAAGAGCATAGTTCCAACCGTATTTTATCATGTCCTCCGTGGTCCCCGCCGTGCCCTGGATCGTGTTCGTGCTGACGCCGCTGATGGCCGCCGTCAGAAGCTCCGACAGCAGCGTTTTTGCCGTGCCCGGTTCGCCTACCAGCATCAGGCCCCGGCTTCCCGTCAGGGTGATGATGCACCGTTCTACCAGCGCGTCATTTCCCAGATATTTCT
Source organism: uncultured Oscillibacter sp. (assembly GCA_910577405.1). Taxonomy (GTDB): domain Bacteria; phylum Bacillota; class Clostridia; order Oscillospirales; family Oscillospiraceae; genus Oscillibacter. Next base: position 111,498 of record CAJTMG010000001.1, read on the forward strand.
TTCCTATCGTAATCTCCCGGCCCTCGTACTTCAGAGGCTTCTTCCGGCCCAAGATAAAATCCCGTACCGCTTTCGGACTCAATTTCCAGCCTTGCGGTTTCCGGTTCCCTTCGTCCGCCGCCGCCAGCGCTTCCAATTCCTTCCGGTACCTCGTCTCCGCCTGGGGCCGTATCATTGCCTGTTCCATATCTGCGCTCCTCTCCATATTGTTTCTGGTACAAGTATACTATCATTTCGCACAGAATGCAAGACTGTTTTCTTTTTTTACATCCTGTTCACGAAAAACTCTCCCCAATTCCTTGGAGAGAGCTTCGGCGGTTCAATATTCGCTGTGTTTCCGGTTCAAAGTCCAGCGGCCGCAGGGAAGAGGCGGGATGTACAGGCTTTCCTGCTGGTTGGCGCTGGGGACGTTGGCGGTTCTGGGACGGGCCTTGTCAAGCTGAATCAGGGTCATCATGAGGCAGGGAGATTTCCGAATACTGACCACTCCTTTCATCCATGCAGAACTATTATTCGATTTCTGCCTGTATACCAAGCTGGGAGAGAAACAGCGCGTTCAATTCCTCCCATCCAACCGGCGGGTCGGACGGCTGTGCTTCTATCCGGGCCTGTATGCGGACGGTCTCATTTTCCAGCCAGGCGTTCAGGGCGTCTATGGGCGGGATGTACGCCGTTTCCGGACTGTATATCTTCTGTTTCAGCAAACTTTCCGTAATCGAATGGAGTTCTGACGGAAGCTCAGCCTGGGCCAAGGTCCGGAAGGCCATGGGCGGCGGGGTCCCGTGCTCCAGTATCCAGCGGCAGGCCAGAAGGGGACGCAGGACGTAAAAGTATTTTTTCAGCTTTACCTGTTCGCCTTTCAGGTACTCGCCGCAGTTGCTCTTTGCCATGCTCAGATAATGCCACAGGCTCTTCCGGGAACAGAAACAGCGCTCCATTACCGGCCGGAAGCGTTCTGTGAATTCGCCGCCGCGGTACACGACAGGCGAGGAAAACCATTCAAATAAAGTGGGGTTCGAGGCGTGCAGAAGACGCAGGGTTTTGTCCAGATCCCAGCCGTTCACGTCCAGGACCCCGTCCATGGGCAGCTCCAGCACATCCCGGCGGGCCTCCAGCTTCAGATAGTACGGCGCGGGGCGGACATACACAAACCGCACGTCGTAATCGCTGTCCGGAGAGGCAAAGCCCCAGGCACGGCTCCCTGATTCCGCCGCGTACAGAATCCGGACGTTCTCCCGGCGTTCGATGCCTGTCAGCGCTTCCTGTATTCTCTGTTCCATAGCGCTCCCCCTTTACTCTGCCGCCTTGAAGTTGTACACCGGTTTGATGTTCGCTATGATTTCCGCCGTGGGTCCAATCTGGGAGACAATCTCATCCATCCCTTTATAGGCCATCGGCGATTCGTCCAGCGTGTCCGGCACTACACACGTTGAATAAATCCCCGCCATCTCTGCCCGGTATTCTTCCATGTCCAGCTTGTCAAACGCGGCCTTGCGGCTCATCAGACGTCCCGCGCCGTGGGGGGCCGAACAGTTCCACTCCGGGTTCCCTTTTCCTACGCACAGCAGGCTGCCGTCCCTCATGTTGATCGGAATCAGCAGCTTTTCTCCCGCTTTCGCCGATACCGCCCCCTTCCGGAGAATCATCGCGTCCGTGTCTACGTAGTTGTGTATCGTGGTGAACGTCTCTTCCGCCTCCAGCCCCAAGCCCGTCAGTATCACCTCCGCCATGGCCTGACGGTTCAGGGACGCGTAGCGCTGGACCAGCTTCATGTCATGGATGTAGTCCTCAAAGAGATTCCCTTCCACATACGCAAGGTCCTTCGGCAGGTCCAGCGCGTGTTCCTTCCGCAGCGCCTTGACGGTGGACTGTATCTCCTGAAAACGCCCCTCTTCCTTCAGCTTCGCAATCGCCGCCTGTATCTGATACTCTGCCCCGCCCCAGAGCGCTTTCCGGCCTTCGTTCTGGTAATATACGGCCACTTCCTTGCCAAGATGCCGGCTGCCGGAGTGAATCACAAGGTACAGCTCGCCCTCCGGCCCACGGTCTGCCTCGATGAAGTGATTCCCGCCGCCTAACGTCCCTACGCTCCGGGCCGCCCGCATATACTGTATCGCGTGGAAACAGCGCAGCTCCTTCAGATTCGTGTCCCGGGCCAGGGGATGGGTCTTCGGGCGGACTTCCCGGCCACAGGGGATTTTCTCCCTGATCAGATTGTCCAAGGCTTCAAAATCCAGCTCCCGGGTCTTCAGACGGACCGTCTCCATCCCGCAGCCAATATCTACCCCTACCATGCCCGGAACAATCTTGTCCTGTACCGTCATCGTCGTGCCAATCGTGCAGCCCATCCCCGCGTGTACGTCCGGCATGACCCGAATGCGGCTCCCGGAAAACGCCTCCTGATCGCATACCGCCTGAATCTGTTCACGGGCCGTTTCTTCCAGTTCGCTTGTGTAACAGAGGGCCGTGTTGTGCCTGCCCTGTATCGTAATCATGATGCACCTCCCAAAAACAGCAGGGCGGGATCAGGCGCGGCGGAAGGAATACTCCCTGCGCCGTTCCGTTTTCCCGCGGCCTAGTAGAACGAAAGAGGGGAAAAGCCTGCGCCTTCCCGCTCTTTGCAGCGTCAGAATGAAGAGGAGCGGTTACTCCTCCAGGAACGGATCATCAAACTCCGGAATCTTCCGGGACCTCTCCGGCTTGTGAAGAAGCGAGGTGAGCTGGGTGAGGAGATCGGCGGAACCGTTGAGCTGGATGCTGCCCACGTTCTCGCAGATGCGCTCGATGTACTCCAGTTCCTTGAGACGGAAGAGGGTCTTGTTCTCGTCCATCATCCGGGCCGTGTTCAGCAGGGAGCGGGTGGACGCCACTTCCTCCCGGCGGGCAATCACTCCGGCCTGGGCACGCTTCTCCGCCGCAAGAACCGAATTCATAATGTCCCGGATTTCGCCCGGCAGAATCACGTCCTTCACGCCGCCGGAGACAATCTCCACGTACAGGCCCTGCTCCTGCTCCTTCAGACGCTGGAGGACATACTGCGAAATGGTCTCCTTTCCCTCCAGGATCTCGTCCAGTTTGTGCTGCCCGATGTAGTCCCGGAGCGCAAGCTGTACCGCGATATGCAATTGTTCCTCGTAGTCGTCGATCTCCGTGAGCACCTTCACGCAGTCCGTAATGCGGTAGGTACACACAAAGCTCACACGCAGGCTTACCTTGTCCTGGGTCAGAATTTCCTGTCCCGCCACCGTCATCGGAAGCAGGCGCATATCTACCGGCACCGCGTCTACCTTCATGCCGTTTTTCCAGAAGAAGTAGGTCCCCGGTTCCAGGACCCGGACCAGCTTCTGGTCAAAACGAAGGAGCGCTTTCTGGTGCTGGGCCACCTCCACCCGGGTGAAAAACATGGCCGGGATGTGAGCAAAGATGTACCGCGGGACCTCCGGGCTTACCTCCGGATCACTGATGTCCACAAGCTGGAAGTCGTGCTTCTCCGAGATGTTCCAGAACGCGTGCTTCCCCTGCCGGAGGACGTTCGCGAACTTTCCGTCCACAAAGTGAAGGGCGAGATTCTGGTCCGGCACCTCCACCACTGCCGCCTGCTTCGCCACCGCCGGATTCCCCAGAAGCGTCTCCAGCCCGCAGGTCACAGAGTGCAGAGGCTGATCCAGAAACACCAGCTCCAGAACCTTTCCGCCCGACAGCAGATGCCGGCCCGGTTCCAGAAGGCCCTCGAACTTCCCGTGGCGGAACAGCAGGCCCCGCTGATTCTCGTTGATTGTAATGTACTTCATATGCTTTGACCTCCATGTTTTCGTGTCGGAAGGCGTATAGGGAAGAAAAAAAGCAAGAATTATGAACACAGATGGAATCCGGTCCCCTAATCCCTGACTTTTTGTCAATGTTTGTTCGGTCCTGCCCATGAGCGGCGGCGGCCAGCTGGTTCAGCAGAATGGCTTGCGGGCGGAAGGCTTTGCCTCTGGCCCGGCGCGCCTCTTCTGCGGTATCCCCTGCCGGACAGGGCGCGCCGCTCATTTGCCTTCGGCCCGCTTGGCTCTTCCGAGTCTCGGCCATGCGGTCCTTTGGCGGGACGGTGTCCTTTGCTTCTCAAATCACTTCTCATCGTCAAGCCTTTTCAGAGCGTGACCCTTGCGAGATCATACCAACCCTGGCATACCTTTTCGTATGCAGTGAGAGTCGAACTCACTTGGCTAAGCTGGAGGTCCCGGCTTCGACTCGACTGCCAGGAACAGACCGCTTGGCATACGCTTCGGCATTCCCTCGCGCACCGCGACAGCTCACAGCTGCCTGCATCATCGGCCTGTGGGTATATCCTACCAGCCCCGGCGCGGAAAATCACGGAAAAAAAGATGCGAACACTCAGTCCCGCGAAAAGTCCTGAACAGAAAGGAAACTGCAAACGCAAAACACCAGCGGTTATCCGGGAAATTTCCTCTGCGCGCTTCCATATTTTGTGTCACGGGACGCGTCCAGAAAGAACGGAAGGACCCGCCGCCTGTTCTGACCGCAAGTCCTCCCGTTTTCCTCTATTCGGTTTGAACGCGCTTAGCTCTCCCCACTGCCGGGCTTGCGTTCCGTCTCCCGGAAGCCCTGCCGGAATTTTCGCGGGGGGACGCCGACGTGCTTCGAAAATTGCAGATTGAAATAGTTCTGCGTCTCGTAGCCTACCATCTCCGATATCCGCGCGATGGGCAGGTCTGTGCTGATGAGTAAATTCTGGGCCTCGCCTATCCGACGGCGGAGAAGATACTGCATGGGCGAATACCCGCTGGCTTCCTTGAACACGTGGGAGAGATAGTAGGGACTCAGATGCAGGGCTTTGCCGATCTCCTGCAATGTCAGAGGCTCCTGATAGTGCTGGTCGATATACTCCTGCACCTTCCGGCTGAGGGATTCCGATTCTGCCACCGGCGGCTGGGGATCGTCTCCGGAAAGGCGCACCACCTGGCTGAACAGCGCCAACAGCAGAAAATGACAGAACGTCTCGCACCCGGGCCGGTCCTCCGTCAGGCTCCGGTAGATCATTTCGTACAGCTGACGCAATTCTTCCGCCGCCGGGCCGGGATGCAGCACGGGAGACGCGCCGTCCGGAAGCAGGGCGTTCTCCCGCAGGCCAGGAAGATGCAGGCCTCCCGCCCCGACGCAATAGCTGGACAGCGCTTCTCCTTCGCGGGCCGTCTCTTCATGCACTACCCCGCTGTTGTATACCAGCAAGTCCCCGGCTTCGACCTCATAGCCCTTCCCGTCTATCAGAAAATTTCCCCTCCCGCCTACTACCAGAAGTACCTCCACACAATCCTGATGGGCGTGGAGAATCCGCTGGGGCGTCTCGTCCTCGGGAAACCGCCGCGTGATGTACAGCAGACGCGTTTCCTCGGCTACAATCGACGGAAGTTCCCGTTTTACATAGTACTGGGTTCCCACGGGGCCTTACTCCGCCGAAAGCCGCAGGACCGCTTCCATCTCCTCCGGGCCGAATTTCATGAAGCCGCCAAAGGGGAACCCGTTGGGCTTCTCCCGCCGGTGTTCTATCATGTCCGGTACGTCCTCCAGCCTGCCGCCGATGTCCTGTAATTTCTCCGGAAGCCCCAAGCTCTTGAAAAAGACCCGCAGACGCCGGATGCCTTCCCTAGCTGTTCGTTCCGGGCGGGCGTAATCCATCTCACAGCCAAAGACCTCCGTCCCAAAACGCGCAAACCGCATGGGGTCCTTGGGATACACATACTCCATCCAGGCCGGCAGAATCACCGCAAGCCCCGCTCCATGGGCACAGTCGTAAAACGCGGACAGCTCGTGCTCTATCTGATGGCTGGCCCAGTCCTGCACCCGTCCCACGCCGCAGGAGTTGTTGTGCGCCAGCATCCCCGCCCACATCAGGTCCGCCCGGGGGCTGTACGCGTCCGGATGGGCAAGGGCTTCCGGGGCCGCGTCCACGATGGTCTTCATCAGCGCTTCACAGAGACGGTCCGTCAGGGCAACATCGGGGGTGGGGCTGAAGTAGCGCTCGCAAATATGGGCAAAGATATCCGCCGCTCCGTTGGCCGTCTGGGAGGCGGGCAGGGTGCAGGTCAGACGCGGGTCCAGTATGGCGAATTTCGGCCGGATCAGGTCGGTTTTCGGACAGCCCCATTTCAGATTCCCACGTTCCTGGGTGATAACACAGCTGTCACTCCCTTCACTCCCCGCCGCCGCTATGGTCAGCACAACTCCTACCGGAAGCGTCTTCTTAATCTTTGCCCTGCCAGTGAAAAAGTCCCAGAAATCACCGTCATAGCACGCCCCAAAGCCAATGGCCTTCGCGGTGTCAATCACGCTTCCGCCGCCAAGAGCTATCAGAAAATCGAAACCTTCCTCACGGACCTGCTCTATCCCCTTGTAAACAATCCCGCTCCGGGGGTTCGCCTGCACGCCCGACAGCTCTTCCCAGGCAAGCCCCGCCGCATCCAAAGACGCCGTTACCGCATCATACGCGCCGTTCTTTTTCACCGAACCGCCGCCGTAGACCAAAAGCACCTTCGTCCCATTAAAATGCCGCACCAGTTCACCGGTCTTCTGTTCCTCGCCGTCGCCAAATACAAACATCGTCGGCGCATAAAACGTAAAATTTTCCATATTCTAACTCCTATCCGCAGAACCAGCTAATAATTTCCTACAGGCCAGTTTCACTTAAAAGCATTCCCAATTCAGTATCCCTTGGCGCGGTCCACCAGATGACGCAGAGGCTTCCCGGCGGCGTAGTTCCGGAGGTCCCCGCAGAACATCTCCACATTTACGTCACAGGTGTATCCAAGGGTCATGTTGCCGGATACATGAGGCGTCAGGATCAGATTCCGGGCCGTCCAGAGAGGGTCGTCCTTGGGAAGCGGCTCCGGCTCCATCACGTCCAGCGCCGCGCCGCCCAGACGCCCTCCGTTCAATGCCTCCGCCAGCGCTTCCTGATCAATCGCGCTCCCACGGCCTACGTTCACCACATACGCGCCCTCCGGCAAAAGCCCTATCCGGCGGCGGTCCAGAATATGCCGCGTCTCCGGCGTTCCGGGCAGAGCCATGATAAGCGTCCGGGTCTCGGGCAGAATTTCGTCCAGCTCCGTGATGGGGCGTACTTCGTCAAAGCAGTCAGGTCCCTTCCCGCTGCGGCTCAGGCCTGTGATTTTTGCCGCCCCCATTCCCCGCAGTCGTTCCGCTGTTGTCTGTCCAATGTTCCCCGTGCCCAGAATCACAAACGCATTCTCGTAAATCGACCGTACCGCAAGCTGATTGCTCCAGTCACGATTCCGGACCACCGCTTCATATTCGGGCATCCGGCGGAAGAGCATCAGAAGCACCATAATCACGTGCTCCGCGATGGTCACCCCGTAGCCGTTGGAATTTGTCAGAAGGCAGTCCGGACTGGGGAACGGCGACGGCTCTCTGCAATACGGGTCCACGCCGGCGTACGAACAGCAGTACCAGCGCAGGGTCTTCGGGCCGGCCTTCAGCAAGTCCAGACTGTGGGCGTACAGAATCTCGCTGTCCTGTAGGCACGCCTTTGCTTCCTCAAACTGTTCCAATGTGAAAAAATGGGGCGTGAATCCTGTCTCCGCCGCGGTCTCCTCTATCTGACGGCGGTGGGCTTCCGTTAAAAATTCCTGGTAAATACAAATGTTACGGCTCATTCCTGCTTTCCTCCTTCGTCTTCGCAGTCTCGTAAAACCGCCTCGGCACAGCGCATTCCATCGGCAGCGGCGGACAGAATGCCTCCCGCGTATCCGGCGCCCTCCCCGCAGGGGTACAGCCCCCGGACCGCCGATTGACAGCCTTCGTCACGCAATATCCGTACCGGCGACGAACTCCGGCTTTCTACCGCCGTCAGAACCGCGTCCGGGTCGTCAAAGCCTTTCAGTTTCCGGCCAAGGATTGGAAGGGCTTCCGCAAGCGACCCGGCGATGAATTCCGGCAGGCAGTCCCAGAGATTCCCCCATGTTACCCCGGGACGGTATGTGGGTTTGACCTTCCCTGGGCCTACAGACGGACGGCGGGCCAGAAAATCCTCTACTCTCTGCGCCGGGGCCAGATACCCGCCGCCGCCAAGAGCATACGCCGCTTCCTCTAAACGCCTCTGAAACGTTACTCCCGCCAGAGGTCCCCCGCCGCCAAAATCCTCCGGGGTCACGCCTGCCAAAAGCCCGCCGTTGATGTTCTCACCGTCCCGGGCATAGGCGCTCATGCCGTTGGTCACCGCCCTGCCTGCCTCGGACGCCGCCGCTACTACCTCGCCGCCGGGACAGACACAGAAGGAAAATACCCCCCGGCCGTTTCCCAGATGACAGGACAGTTTATAGCTGGACACCGGCAGGCCTGGATGTCCCGCGTACTGCCGGTATTGAGCCGCGTCGCAGTCCGCCTGAAGATGCTCTATCCGGACCCCCACCGCAAAGGGCTTTGACTCCATGGGCACTCCCCGGCGCTCCAGCATGGCAAACACGTCCCTCGCGGAATGGCCGGGGCAGAGAATCAGACGGCGGCAGGGTATCCGGTACGGGCCGTCAGAATTTTCCACGGCAACAGCCTCCAGACAGCCGGCTGAAAGCTCCAGGTCCGTCAGGCGGTTCTGAAAGCGGATTTCCACGCCAAGCTCCAGCAGCTTCCGGCGGAGATCCTGCAAAAGCACATAAAGATAATCGGTGCCGACATGGGGCTTCGCGTCAATCAGGATATCCTCCGGCGCGCCGCAGGAAACCAGCTGTTCCAAGATAAAACGGTGCCGGGGATCTTTGGTGCCGGTGTTCAGCTTGCCGTCCGAGAACGCGCCCGCGCCGCCTTCCCCAAACTGCACGTTGCTCTCCAAATCCAGCTCCCCCGTGGCCCAGAACCGCTCTACATCCGCCCGGCGTTCCTCGACCTTACGGCCACGCTCCAGCAGAATCGGACGCTGTCCCGCCCGAGCCAACACCAGCGCCGCAAACAGTCCCCCAGGACCCGCGCCCACTATGACCGGACGGATTTCAGGCGGCGGCATCATGGGCGGCAGTCTGTACGGCTCCGGCGGCTCCCAGCGCGTCACGGCCCCCGTTCCATGGACTTTCCGGCCACGACAGCGCTTCAATACCGCCGATTCTCCCTTGACTTCAGCCGCCACCGTGCAGATCAAAGCCACGCCGTCCCTTGCGTCAACGCTCCGCCGCAGAAGCCAGACACGCCCTAACGCCTCCGGCCTGACCCCCAGCGCCCTCGACGCCGCTGCCCGCAAGCCTTCCGTTCCGCTCCCCGGCGGCGTCCGCAGGTTTTCTATCCGCAGCATCCTCACCCCTCCTTGCTTTGCCTGCCATTCTATCACATATCTTTTGTAAATAAAAGCCTGTACCGCGTTTTTCTTTGCTCCCTCATCCCCCTTTCGCCCGGACCGTGGGAATTTCCTGGAACGTTCAAAATTTCTTCATCGTTCTTTCAGGCCTTTTTAAGTTACACCGGATATACTTCAAGCAATGATTCAGAAAAACAAAATTCAAAAATCTGACAAACCCGGTTCATACTTTCGTCAAAAATTTCTGTTATCTTATCTTCTAAAGAAAGCCGGATCGGGATACATATGAAGGAGGATATTCTGTATGTATAACGACGAAAAGAATCTGTACGACTATACTTACCGCAAGGACGGCAGCGAGATTCCCTATTCCAGGGAGAGCGTCCGCCCGCAGGTAAGCCCCGATTGGCCCGATGGTCAGAATCCTTACGCGGCCAAGGGGACCGTTCAGGAGGGAAAGCCTTTGAAGAAAAAACGCTCCGGCTTGAAAATCGCCGCGCTTGCCCTGGCCTTTGCGCTTCTGGGCGGAATTGCCGGCGGCGGCGCTGTCTGGGCTGTGTCCCGCGGCGCTCATACCAGTGAACTGAACCTCAGCAGCCGTCCCGCTACCCAGGTCGCCATCAACCACGTGGACGGAAAAACGCCTATGACTGACCCCGAAGTCTACGCCGCAAACGTCAACAGCGTCGTCTCTATCAATACCTCCGCCAACGCCGGTTATAACTTCTACGGTCAGCCGGTGGAGTCCGCGTCCTCCGGCTCCGGGTTCGTGCTCACCAAGGACGGTTATATCGCTACCAATTATCACGTTGTTCAGAAAGCTACCACTGTGAAAGTTACCCTCTATAACGGGGATACCTACGACGCAAAATTTGTCAACGGCGATGAGGACTACGATATCGCCGTCATTAAGGTGGAAGCTGAGAACCTCCAGCCCGTCACACTGGGAGACAGCAGCAAGCTCAATGTGGGCGACCGGGTCCTGGCAATCGGCAATCCTTTGGGCGAACTCACCTTCTCCATGACCGGCGGTATGGTCTCCTGCGTGGACCGGGCCATTAACGTGGACGGCACGCCCTTCAATATGATCCAGACGGACGCTTCCATCAACCCCGGCAACTCCGGCGGGCCGCTCTTCAACAGTTACGGCGAGGTCATCGGTATCGTGTCCGCGAAATATTCCGCCTCCGCTAACGGCGATACCGTGGAGGGCCTGGGCTTCGCGATTCCTATGAACGACGTGTTCGCTATGATGGAAGATATCATGACCAACGGTTATGTGACCAGCAAGCCCTTCCTCGGCATTACTCCTATGAGCATGACAGAGCAGATGGCCGTGCAGTACCGTTTCACTGTAACAAAAGGCGTCTTCGTCTGCTCCGTGGAAGAAGATTCCGCCGCTGACGACGCCGGCCTGCAAATGGGCGACGTGATTACAAAGGTGGATGATATCGAAATTTCCGACATAAAAGAACTGAACGCCGCCAAGAAGAAATATTCCGCAGGCGACACGTCCACCCTGGAAGTCTACCGGGACGGGCAGACCATCAGCGTCAGCATCACCTGGGGCGCGACGCCGGTGGAGAATCAGGCCGCCGCTCAGCAGCAACAGGAAACCCAGAATAACCAGGGGAATCAGTATCCCTACAATGGCGGCGAGTACAATCCCTTCGAGGACCTGTTCCGTTACTTCTACGGCTGACCCGCTGTTCACGTTCCTGTCAACCCGTGTGCTCCCTCTCGCGTCTGAAGGAAAGCTCTGGGGCAATCGCTCCGGAAAGGCAAAAAGCTGTCCATGCGGCGGACGGAGAGAGGTTGTATATAAATGAACGCAGGCGGTTTCCGTCTACACGGACCATATGGTTATAAGAATGAACTCAATGCAAAAGGGCCTCCCGGTTTCGGAAGGTCCTTTTTGCGTATTTATGGGAATCTGATCAAAGAGGGATCACTTGCGGAGCGCCTTTTGCAGCCAGTCTTTGCCGTCCACAAAGCGGGAGACAATGTAGCAGGTCACATAGTCTCCGGCGGCGTTTATCATTGTGGCCGGAGGGTCCACCAGATTGCCGATCACCACCAGAATCGGGAACGCAACATCCATCTGCTGGGGGAAGAAAATGGAGCAGATGATATATTCGCCGATGTACCCGCCGCCAGGGACGCCGCTCATGCCGACAGAACTCAGCACGGCTACCAAAACCACCTTAACCAGCATCCCGACGCCGCTGAACGGAATCCCGAAGACCCCGAAAACAAAGGCAATTTTCAGCACGCAGGAGAAACAGGAGCCGTCCATGTGCATCGTGGCGCCCAAAGGCAGCACCATGTCGCTGACATCCTTGCGAATGCCCGTATCCGCCGCTTCCTCCATGTTCGTCGGAATGGTGGCCACAGAAGAGCAGGTGCCCAGAGAAACCACCGCGGGCTTTGTGATGTGGCGGAACATGATCTTCGGGCCGTCCTTCCCGCCGCCGAACCAGGCAAACAGCGGCCAGGCGGTGAAGATGTAGACAAAGCAGAGGGGATAGTACACCACCATGGCCCGGGCGTAGGCTTCCGTAATCTGAGAGCCGTAGGTCGCCACTAGGTCCGCAAAGAAGCCGAAAAACGCTATGGGCGCATAGTACGTCACAATTTTCACAAACCGCAGCATCACGTTCGCAAGGTCTTCCAGGAATTTGCCTACCAGCGTATCCTTGCCTCCGTTCAGGTTTACCGAAAAGCCAAAGAGCAGCGAGAATACAATCAGCGGCAGCATCGCACGGCGGGACAGCAATCCCACAAAGTCCTCCGCCGTGAAGAAATTCACAATCAGCTCCGACATCGTGGCATAGCTTCCGATTTCCTCCGACGGCAGAGCGTTCCAGGGCGTCAGTACCGGCGGAAAGAGAACCATCAGCACATACATAATCACCGCCGCAATCGCTCCCGTTATCACGAACGTCCCTACCGTCACCCCCATGATCTTTCCGGCCCGCTTCCGGCTCTGCATATTGGCTACCGCGCTGGAAATCGACGCGAAGACCATCGGCACCACTATGCAGAACATCATATTGATAAACACTGTGCCCAGGGGTTTCAATACCGTGGCTCCGGCGCTGATGACATTCCCTTCCGCGTCCGTTACCCTGGGATTGATCCAGCCCGTTATGGCTCCCGCTGTCATTGCTCCCAGCATGATGAACATAAACGCATAGTTCCTTGCAATAGATTTCTTTTCCATAATCTCTCCTCCCGTATCAAACACAATCCTGCCGCGTCAGTTCCTCGTCCGTCACCTGTCCCTTGCAGACAATATTTGTGGGGCCGGTCAGATACAGATTCGCAATCCGGTCTCCGTCCCGCTCCGCGTCTGCCGTCAGAACCCCGCCTCTCATCTCCGCCCGGACGCCCTTCCCGCTGACCTTGCCCAGAAGCGTCAGCACCGCAACCACAGAGCCGGTCCCCGTGCCGCAGGCATAAGTGAAATCCTCCACGCCACGCTCGAAGGTTCGTTCATACAACTGGTCTGGGCCGGTCAGCTCGCAGAAATTCACATTGGCCCCTTTCGGAAACGCCGGGTGCCAGCGCAATTTCCGGCCAAGCTCCCGAAGCTCGTCCCCGTCGGCTTCCCGCAGACCCGGATAGGGAACCACCGCATGGGGCAGGCCGGGATTCCCTAACTCTACGTAAGAGCAGGGCCAGACCGTTCCCTCAAGCTCCACCGGATACTCCAGCCGCACCTCACTGGGGTCGTTCAGCCGGATTCGATACTGCCTCCGGTCAATGCGCCAGCCGGTTACAAGACCCGCCGCCGTCTCCACCCGCTGGACCTCCCCCGCAAGGCCCTTCTCGTACCCGTACCGGCAGATACATCGGGCTCCGTTGCCGCACATCTCCCCCGCGCTGCCGTCCGAATTGTAGAACAGCATCCGGTAATCGCCGTCAGCCCGGGGCGCGTCCACTACCATCAGGCCGTCCGCGCCGATGGACAGACGACGCTCGCACAACGTCCGGGCCAGGGCGGGGAATGCCTCCTCCGGCAGCTTCTCTTCCAGATTGTTCAGCACCAGAAAGTCGTTCCCTGCGCCGTTCATTTTCCAAAACTGCATCAGGTTTCCTCCTTTTTCTTGTCTCCTTCTATTATACCTGCCATAAAAGCCAGTTTGCACCGCAGATTGTGCCGCAAACCTTGCAAATCGTGCTCCCTTTGGAAATGCCTGCCATTGTTTCGGACGCGTTCTTTCTGCTTTGTGGGATTTTATGGAAGCGGCCGCGTAAAAAACAGGGCTCCTCACCCAAGGAAAGAAGCCCCGTTTCTGCTTACATGGATTTTACTTTGTCGTAGGTCTTCAGAATATCCTGCTCCGGTTCCCCAGTCGCAAGGCTGACCGCGATCATGGCAATGCAGCCCACAATAAAGGCCGGGAGCAGCTCGTAAATGGCCCACGCGCCGCCCATGGGAGCTACCAGGTATTTCCAGGCAAACACCGTCACGCTGCCCGCAATCATACCCGCCAGCGCGCCCTGACGGTTGGAACGACGCCAGAACAGCGCGCACAGCATCACAGGACCGAACGCCGCGCCAAAGCCCGCCCATGCAAAGGACACCACCCGGAAAACGGAACTATTGGGGTCCCAGGCCAGAATCACGCCGACAATGGCAATGCCTACCACCGTTGCCCGGGCCGCCAGCATGGACTGCTTTTCCGTCAGCTTGATGCCGAAGAATTCCTCCAGCAGATTCTGAGAAACGCTGGACGCCGCGGTCAAAAGCTGGCTGTCGGCGGTGGACATGGTTGCCGCCAGAATGCCCGCCAGAATTACACCAGCAATCAGGGCCAGAAGCACGCCGCTTTGACTCATCAGGTTGGACATCACAATAACGATGGTCTCGGAATCCGCGCTGGTGGTCAGGAACGGAATCTTGCCCGCCGTGGACACGCTGTAGCCCACCACGCCGATCAGAATCGCCACAAACATGGAGATCACCACCCAGATGGACGCAATCCGCCGGGAAATCTTCAGCTTTTCCTCGTCCTCAATGGCCATGAACCGCAGAAGAATATGAGGCATTCCGAAGTATCCCAAGCCCCAGGCCAGAGTGGAGACAATGCTCAGGAAGCCGTAGGAAGCCGCCTCGCCGGTTTCGGGATTGTAGCCCTGGGTCAGGTTCAGATAGCCGGGGAGCGCTTGGGCGTTGGTCATGACCGCATCCCAGCCGCCTGCTTCCCGGACGCCAAAGAAGATAATCACCACCAGGGCTATGGACATCACAACGCTCTGAATCAGGTCCGTGGTAGACACCGCCAGGAAGCCGCCCAGAACCGTATAGCCAATAATCACCAGCGCGCCGACGATCATGGCAGTATGGTAATCCACTCCAAGAAGACTGTTGAACAGCGTGCCCACAGCCTTGAACCCGGACGCGGTGTAGGGGATAAAGAACACCAGAATGATAACGGCCGCAATACAGGCGAGGATATGCCGGTTATCGCCGTAGCGCCGGGAGAAAAAGTCCGGAATCGTGATGGCTCCCGTAGCGGCAGAGTACCGGCGGAGCCTCTTGGCCACAATCAGCCAATTCAAATACGTGCCTACAGCCAGGCCGATCACTGTCCAGCCTACTTCTGCCACGCCGCATAAATACGCCAGTCCGGGCAGGCCCATCAGGAGATAGCTGCTCATGTCGGAAGCCTCTGCGCTCATGGCTGTCACCACCGGGCCAAGACGCCGGCCGCCAAGATAGAAATCGTTGGACGAACTGCTTCCCACGCGGCTGAAATACACGCCCACGCCGATCATGGCCGCCAGATATACCGTTATGGCCAGAATGATGCACATCTGTGCTGTCGTCATAATTCTCTCCTCTTCCTTCACAAAAAATCAACAAACGGCATCATACCACACTTTTAACAAGAATGAAAGACAGAACCGTGTATAGAACTCATTCTATACGGATTCTGCCCTTTCACTTGATTTTTTATGTCATTGCAAGGCTTTTAAATCAGACGATTTTCTGAAATCCAAGAGGACGGGAAAATAAAATTTTTCTCAACTCTCCCGAGGGCTCCGGTAGCTCTCCAGAAACATAGGCGTCATCTTGTCGCTGTAGGCCACCAGAGAATATTCGCCGCCGCAGAGACACCAGTCGTACATCAAGGCCCGTTCCCAGAGCGCGTATGCCTTGAGGATCTCATTGACCGTGCAGTCCTGCCGGAGCTGGCCCACCTCCTGTCCCTCGCTGATGATCTTCCGAAGGAGCCGGAAATAGGTGCGGTTCCGGTCCAGAAGGTGCTTCTCCCCCCGGGCCAGAAGCTGCGTTGAGAGCAGACGCGTCAGCAGATCTATGGAAATGCCGCCGTCTATCATGGCAAACAGCTCGTGATTCAGATACTCCAGCTTTTCAAGGGCATTTTTCCCGGGGTCCATCGTCTCCTGAAGCGCCTCATATTTCTCATCAAAGACATTGGCCAGCGTACCCAAAAGGGCGTCCTTTCCCTCAAAATAATGGTAAAAAGAACCCTTGCTGGTTTCTGACTCAAAGACGATATCCTCCACTGTCGTCTCCTCATAGCCCTGCTCATAGAAGAGCTTCCAGGCTGCGGCGATAATCCTTCCCTTGGTGTTCCGGCTGTTTTTTCTCGGCATCTGAACGCCCCCTCTCTTCGTTTATCATACCGGATTTTTCCACAAAACGCAAGGTGTTTTCTTCCCAAAAGCGAAAGTTTTTATTGCGGGGTTTTGATTTTGTTAAATGGCGCGTTTGGAGCAGATGAAAAGGCTCTGTTCTGGCGGATAAAAACGGACGCTTTTTGCAGCTTTCCAGTCAGTGAAAACGCCGTTTTATCCCCTGCTAACGACGCTTTTTATTAGAATTCAGAAACGCGGAATTACAGGATTGACAATCTGAAGGCAATATGATAGAATTGTATCGTTCATCGGAGGACGTGCAGTCGTAATTGCGTGTCGAGTATGATGGCAGCAGCAGAGGCATTCGGAGGGCAGGCGCCGACGTATCGGTGCAGGCCGGATAAGATGCTTTTTGCGGCTGGCGTTATGCCCGGCCTTATTTTTTTGCAAGGAGGTTGATTGCATGGATTTCATTACGGCGGACCCGATAAAGCTCTATAAAAAATACCTGATACCCTCCATGGGAAGCGCGCTGGCAGTGTCCATTTACAGCTTTGTGGATACCATCGCGGTGGGGCAGTCGGAGGGCGAACTGGGCGCGGCGGCAATGGCTGTCATCTGTCCCCTTTTCGGATTTATGGTCTTTCTGTCCATCCTCTGCGGCATTGGCGGTTCGGTACTGCTTTCCGCCGCCCGGGGAGAGGGAAAGCCGGAAAAAGCAAACGCCTTCTTTACCATCGCGCTGGGTATGATTATTGTGCTTACCTTGATTTTCTGGGGGCTTCTTCTGCTGTTCCATGACCCGATTTTTATGTTTCTCGGGGCGGATGAAGTCATTCTGGCAAAGGTCATGGAATACGCCAAATGGATTATCTGGACCTTTCCTGTCTTTATCGCGCCAACGTTTATCGGCTCTTTTCTTCGGAACGACGGCGCGCCTATGCTGGATATGGCGGCGGTCATCATCGGCGGCTGCGTGAATATGTTCGGGGACTGGTTTTTCGTCTTCCCGCTGGGCATGAGGATGGAAGGGGCGGCAATTGCTACCGTTCTGGGGACCTCATTGCAGGTGCTGATTATGTGCGGGCATTTTTTCCGGAAGAAGTGCGGCCTGCGTCTGGTAAAGCCCGGGAACTGGTGGAGAGGCGTCCGGAAAATCTGTCTGATCGGCGTGGGCGCGGGGATTCTGGACCTGGGCACGGTCTTTATCGCCGTCTTGATGAACAATCAGATCATGCGGTACGGCGGCCCGGTGGAGCTGGCGGTTTACGGCGTTGTGTCGGCGATCAGCCCCTTATTCCAGGCCTTTTTCGGAGGCGTGGGGCAGACAATACAGCCTTTGGTTTCGGCCAACTGCGGCGCGGGGGAAACGGAACGCACCCGGCTGTTCTGGCGCTTCGGCTTGATCACTTCTTTGATGATCGGCGTGCTGACCTCCTGCCTGGGCGAGTTTTTCCCGGTCCCTATCGCGCGGCTGTTCATGGACGCGTCCCCGGAAGCGATTGCCATTGTTCCCAGCGTGTTCCAGCCTTACTTCCTGCTCTTTGTCCCCTTGGGCGTCACGGTCCTGGCAACCTACTACCTGCAAGCCATTCTTCACGGTAAAATATCCATGCTCATAGCCCTGCTCCGGAGCGCCCTCGTCAGCGGCCTGCTGATCTGCCTACTGCCGCTTCGATGGGGCCTTGCCGGTGTTTGGCTGGCGCTTCCCGTCTCTGAACTATTGGTCATGCTGATCGCGCTGTTCTACATCAGAAAACGCCGTCTTGGCTGACAAAAAGATACCCATACAGCAAAAAGCAAAACTGCATGGGTATCTATTCTTCCTCTCCCTGAAAAGCCGGAACGAAAAAGAAAAGGCCCGAAGCAGACAGACGTTGCCTCGGACCTTTCCGGTCATTTTATTGGGGACGCTCTGTGGGATCTGTGGAGCGTGACAGCAGACCCAGCTTATTTCAGCTCGACCTTGCCGCCAACGTCCTCGATCTGCTTCTTGAGGGCTTCGGCGTCGTCCTTGGAGATGCCCTCCTTGATGGTGGCGGGAGCGCCCTCGACAGTAGCCTTGGCCTCGGCAAGACCCTGGCCGGTGATTTCGCGGACGACCTTGATGACCTTAATCTTGGCGGAAGCATCGAAGCCGGTGAGGACCACGTCGAAATCAGTCTTCTCTTCCACGGGAGCGGCAGCGGAAGCGGCAGGAGCGGCCATAGCAGCAGCGGACACGCCGAACTCTTCCTCCAGAGCGTGTACCAGTTCGCTCAGCTCCAAAACGGTCAGGCCCTTGATCTCTTCGATCATGGCAGTAATCTTCTCAGACATTGTATTGAACCTCCTGATAGTAAATTTTAGTAGGTTTCCCGCTTATTCTGCTTCTGCGGCGGCGGGAGCGCCCTGCTTCTCTGCAATCTGCTTGAGAACCACGGCCAGGCCGGTAATGGGGGCCAGCATGGTACCCAGGACCTGAGCCTGGAGCACGGGCAGCGCGGGGATGGACGCCAGAGACTTGATGGTTTCCAGGTCCACGGGCTTGCCGTCCATAAAGCCGCCCTTGATTTCGAACTTGTCGTTGAGCTTCTTAGCGTAGTCGCTCATAATCCGGGCGGGGGCCACGGGGTCTTCGCACAGGGCCAGGGACGTGGTGCCATTGAGCAGGCTGTCCAGCTCGCTGAGGCCGGAGTTGTTGAAGGCAAACCGCAGCAGGGTATTCTTGACCACGGCGTAATCCACGGCGTTCTCCCGGCACTCACGGCGCAGCGCGGTATCCTCCTCCACGGTGATGCCCTTATAGTCCACGATAACGCCTGCGGTAGCCTTCTGAATCTTCTCGGTAAGCTCCGCGACGATGGCCTGCTTTTCGGATAAGACTTTTGCGTTCGGCATATTTTCACCTCCAGGAAATTGACCGGGCCTGGGACCCTGACCGGTCTGGGATTGGGCTGCTCCGGGACGGGTCCGATTCCCGGTGCGTCCAAAAGAGAAAGCCCTCCGGCTCCGTACGGGCAGGAAGGCATAGCAAAATCCTTGTTTGCCGCCCTCGGCAGGGTTTACAGCTTCTCGCCCACCTGCTGTCTTTGGAACGCATAGGGAATTATATCCCACTTTTCTCTCTTTGTCAAGGGCTTTTCCAATTTTTCTTTCTCAAAGCGGCAATATCATCCCCCACAGATTTGGGATTTCCATTCTGAGGCGTCAGTTCCGCGGGCGGGCCACAAAACGGGATCTGTGTATCTCCAGCCGTCAGAAGGAGCGGCGGGACTGCATAACGGAATCGATGGTTTTAATCAGCAGGGGCAAGTCCAAAGGCTTGGTCAGATGCACGTCCACGCCGCACTCCTTGGACCTCCGGCGGTCGCTCTCCAGGACGTTGGCGGAAAGGGCGATGATGGGAATCCGGGCAAGGGCGGGGTCCGGGAGGCTCCGTATTTCCGCCGACGCCTGCCAGCCGTCCATAACGGGCATTTGGAGGTCCATCAGGATCAGGTCGTAATCCCCCGGCGCGGCGTTCTGCATTTTCTCCAGGGCAATCTGTCCATTTTCCGCCGTGTCAATCACAAAGCCCAGTTTTTCCAGCAATTCCGTCTCAATTTCCCGGTTAATCTCGTTGTCCTCCACCAGCAGGATTTTCTGTACCGGCAGAGGATGCCCCCGGCCTTCACCCATGACAAGACCCGGCGCAGGCAAGGCCCGGAAGCGGAGATTCGCGGTAAAGACACTGCCCTCGCCCACCACGCTCTGGACTTCAATGGTGCCGCCCATCATATCCACGATGCTCTTAGCAATGCTCAGACCCAGCCCGATGCCGTGGATGCCGCTGAGGGTGGAATTCTTCTCCCTGCTGAACGGCTCGAAGGCCCGGGCCAGAAATTCCTGACTGATGCCGATGCCCGTGTCCCGAACCACAAGCTGGAAGATCACATACTGATTCGGCAGTTCCTCCACTTCCCGAAGACAGATTTCCACCGTGCCCCCGGCGTTGGTATAAGTGATGGCGTTGTTGGCCAGATACATCACAAGCTGCTTGAGCTTCTCCTGGTCGGCGAACACGGCGCAGTGAGTGACCTCCACGCAGTCCAGGGTAAAATCAATGTCCTTCTCCTGGGCCTGGGGAAGCAGAAAGTCGTAAACCTCCCCGATGATGCTGCAAAAGTTGCATTCCACCTCCCGCAGGCAGTCGCTGTTGGAGAGGGCGGCCACCTCCAGCACCTTGTCAATCATATCCAGAAGCCGATGCCCCGCGGTTTCAATCTTTTCCAGATACTCATAGACGGCGTCGTGCTGTTCCAAATCCAGCTTTGCAAGAGAGGTAAAGCCGAAGATGGCATTCAATGGCGTTCTCATATCGTGGGACATATTGGACAGGAAGGTATTCTTTGCTGTCATAGCCAGATTGGCCTTTTCCAGCGCGTCGGCCAGGAGCTGTTTCTGCTCCAGCTGCTGCTGTATTTCCTCATCCACCCGCCGATAGCCAAGGACCATCTGCGTCGTGTCGGTCCGATGCCCCGCGTTCACCAGCCGCAGCTGCAAATACTGGGGCAGGCCCTGCACTACGGCGCGGTAATTGAGGTAGTACGTGCCGCTCTTTTTGAACTGCTCCCGAATATAATCCGGCGCCGTAGCCCGAGCCACTACCTCCCGGTCCTCCGGATGCACCCAGGTCTTTACGTAGGTGTCCGAAAACCAGGAGTATTTCTGTTCCTCGAAGCGCTCTTTAAACAGCGGCGCGGCCCGTTCGCTCATCCGGTAGGGCTTTATAATATCCTGTTCAAGGTCCACATAGCAGATGGAATCGTAATTCACGCTGAGGCCCTCGATAATCTCCAGCCGCCGCTTCTGCTCCTGCCCGGACAGATTCCGCTCCTCGTTATAGGCCAGTCTGAGGGATTTCAGTTCTTCCTCATTCTTCCGCTTTTGGTTCAGCAGGGCGGTTTTTTCGGAGAGAATCTGTTCCCGTTTTTCGGTGGCGTCGCTGATGAAGACATAGAAAATGCCTCCCATAGACACCGTGTCCACATAGTGTCCGTAATCCTCAATCCAGCGCACCTCCCCATCCTTTCGTTGAATGCGGTACTCCACATAATCCAAATCGCTCCGGCTCCCGGCGATCTGCTCCTGAATGCTGGTTTCCACCCGTTCCAGGTCGTCGGGATGCACCAGGCCACGAAAAGAATTCCCTGTCCTCGCCCGGAACTCCGCCATGGTCCCGCACTGGAATATCTGAAGCAGGGCGCGGTTGGCGTAGATGATCTCTTCCCTGGCGTCCGCGCAGTAGACCAGAAAGCCGCCGGGCATTTCGTCCATAAACTGGACCCACTCCCGGGCCGCCTGCAAATATTCCGCCACATTCTCCGGCACCTCCAGCGCCCCGTCCCCGTCCAGCTGGTATATCTCTATGCCCCTGGACTGAAGCAGGCGAAGCAGGCACAATATATTCTCTATCAAATGCCGCTCCTGTTCTTTCACGAAAGACTTCCTCCTTCTCTCAGCTTGTATAGTGTACCATAAATTCCGCCAGTTGTCACCCTCCCTTTTCCACATTTTCTCTGTTTTCCTCCGCGCGGCATCCGCTTTCTGGGAGGGGCTGCTGAATTGACGGAAAAATTTTGGGTAAGTTGTTGCAAAGAGCGGTAGGATTTGGTATAATCATTCTACAATATCACAAATTCAGGAGGCGTTCCTATGCAAAAGCTAGAAAAACAGTTTCATATTGCCTGTACCTCCGATGATATAGGGCGTTACTGCATTCTGCCTGGAGACCCGGGCCGGGTGCCAGCGATTGCCGCGCTGTTCGACGATGCAAGGCAGGTGGCTCAGAACCGGGAGTTCAACGTCTGGACCGGCACTCTCCTGGGGGAAAAGGTCACCGCCTGCTCTACTGGAATCGGCGGGCCGTCGGCTTCCATCGCCATGGAGGAACTGCATAAGTGCGGCGCGGATACCTTCATCCGGACCGGTACCTGTGGGGGCATTGACCTCGCGGTGCAGTCCGGGGACGTGGTAGTCGCTACGGGGGCCATCCGGTTTGAGCATACCAGCCTGGAATACGCGCCTTTGGAGTTTCCCGCCGTGCCTGATTTCGGCGTGACCAATTGCCTTGTGCAGGCCGTGAAAAACCTGGGCTACCCCCTTCATACCGGCGTTGTCCAGTGCAAAGACAGCTTTTACGGCCAGCATGAGCCCTCCGCCTCTCCCGTCTCCTACGAGCTGAAACAGAAGTGGGAATCCTGGAAGCGCCTCGGCGTCAAGGCCAGTGAGATGGAATCCGCCGCGCTCTTCGTTGTCGCCGCCGCCCTGGGATGCCGCTGCGGGTCCTGCTTCCACGTCATCTGGAACCAGGAACGGGAAGCCGCCGGCCTGGACCAGAAAATGAATGAGGATACCTCTACCGCCGTCAAAACCGCCGTGGAGGCCCTGAAACTGCTCATTCAGCAGGATCGGGCAAAATAACGCCAAATAAACATAAAAAAAACGTACCTTTTCCAGCCAAACGCCGGGAAAGGTACATTTTTTATACTTACCGTCTTCTTGCGCCGCCGCCTCCACGCCTCGCGCCGCCGGAAGGTCTCCTTGCGCCGCTGGGTCTGGAAGCCTTCATGCCGCCGGAAGGTCTCCTCGCGCCGCCGCCAAGAGATCCGCCGCTGTGGAAGCCTCCGCCTGGTCTCCCCGCGCCGCCGCCAGGAGATCCGCCGCTGTGGAAGCCTCCAAAGCCCGGTCCGGGGTACGGGGGCCGCGGTGGTGGGACACGCCGTCGGGGACGCCCCCAGAATACCGGATAGTACCGGGGCGGCGTGGGGTATCTGCGGCAGTACCTGCGGTAGCGGCTGTAGCGGACGGCGTCCAGTATCAGCCAGACCATAAAGAGCAGAATCAGCAGGCCAATGATATTCCCGGCCACATAGGGGATATAGACCATGCCCGCTACGCTTCCGGCCTGGGAGGTGTAGAATCCTGACGCGCCGCCGGTTTCGCCTTCACGCACCGTTACGCCATAGACGCTCTCCAGCTCTTTTATCAGGGCGTCAAAGGTCTTCCGCACCGCCTGGTCAAAGCGCTTCGCGACAAAATCAGCCTCCATATTGCTGATGAAGATCTCTTCCAGGCGGTCTTCCTGTGAACTGGTAAAGCCTTCCCCCCACGCGATATAGTAGTCTCCATCCGGCGCGCCGTTGTACAGGTTTTTTACGGCCAGCACCATCAGAATGCCGTTGTCCCGCTCCCTGGAGCCAATCCCATACTGATAAAAAAGGTCGTCACCGTAATCGACAATATCCTGAGAGCCCGTCGTCTCTACCACGTCTACCGCTATCTGCGCGCCGGTCTGATGGAAAAGAGATTCGTTCATAGCCTCGATATACCGGACAGTCTCTTCTGTCAGCACGCCGCCCTCGTTATGGAGCACGCTGACCAGTTCACCATCCGGCGCGGGGGCGGGCGTCTCCGGTCTACGGCTGTTGGCCAGCGACAGGCCCAGTATGACGGCCAGCGCCATAATCAGCGCCGCTATGGGCCGTTTTTGGAAGATTTTCATGCAATTCAGTCCTCTGGTTTAAAGTCAGGCCGGTTTGTCCGACCCACTAGATAATCTATGGAAACGCCGTAGAAATCCGCAAGCGCAACTAAAGTACACAACTTCGGTTCTGTCTGCCCGGTCTCATAGTTCTGATAGCCCCGGAAAGAAAGGCCCAGGTTTTCTGCCATCTCCCTTTGATAAATCCTCCGGCTTTCCCGAAGTTCTTTCAGTCGCTGCGCAAGTATTTTCATCGTTCACCCCTCTTGACAGACCTTATTAAGGTGCTATAATATACTTTAATAAGGTAAATTCAAATTCTCTTTTAGCCTTTGTCCTCTGGTTTGAAGTCAGGCCGGTTTGTCCGACCCACTAGATAATCTATGGAAACGCCGTAGAAATCCGCAAGCGCAATCAGTTTTTTCACACCTGGTTCATGCTCGCCAGTCTCGTAGCATTGGTAGCCCCGGATGGAAATCCCCAGCAATTCCGCTAATTCCCGCTGGTACAGTCGACGACTGGTGCGCAGTTCTTTTAATCTCTTAGAAAAAATGGGCATACCTCACCCCTTGGCACGCAATATAATTAGTACCATAATGAATCAAAAATGAAATTGGAGGTTTTCTATGACGCAGTTAATGGAACTTTTATACAAATACACCCGCGAATATGGCATTTATAAGCAGCTCAATCACCAGGAGTACGCAGACGCGGAGGCCATGGAGGAGCGAAACCTGAATTCCCTGAAAGAAAGCCTGAACGTCCGGCAGCTTGCGGTATTGGAACGCTTCCAGGACGCGGCCGGTGAACGGCAGTCAATCGAACTGGAAGCCATGTTCCGTGCGGCTTTCGCTCTGGCAAGAGAACTGTCCTGACTTACTTATGCAGTTCCATCAGCTTTGCCCGCAGTTCGCCCTCAATCCGGCCCAGCTCCACCTCGGCGGCTTTCCGTTTCTGCGCGCCCTCACGCTGGATGTTCAGAACCTCGTCCAGGGTGGAAATCAACTGCTGATTTGTATGCTGGAGTGTCTCGATGTCCACCACGCTCCGTTCCGCTTCCCGGGCCGTCTGGAGGGTGCCCATTTTCAGCAGGTCGGCGTTCTTCCGGAGCAGTTCGTTGGTCATCTCCGTTACCGCGCTCTGGGCCGCTGTCGCCTGACGGCTGTGCTCCATCCCCAGTGCAAGCACCATCTGGCTTTTCCACAGAGGGATTGTGTTCACCAGGGAGGACTGGATTTTTTCTACCATCAGGGTATCATTGTTCTGGAGCAGCCGGGTCTGGGGGCCCATCTGTATGGAAATCATCCGGGTCAGTTCCAGGTCGTGGAGCTTCTTCTCAAAACGCTCGCACATCTGCACCATGTCGTTGTACCGCTGGGCATCCTCCTGCGCGCCGGTCTGTTCCGCCTTAGCCCGCAGCGCCGGAAGCTCGTTTCCTTGTATCTCCAGCAGCTTTTTCTTGCCCGCCAGAATGTACATGGTCAGTTCCTTGTAGTATTTCAGATTTAGCTCGTACATCTGATCGAACATGGCAATATCCTTCAGAAGCGTCACCTGATGCTGCTCCAGCTCCCGGACGATCTTATCCACGTTGGTCTCTACCTTGGAATACTGGGCTTTCATCGTCTCCAATCTGTTGCCGACCTTCTTGAATTTGCCAAAAAAGCCCTTCTTTTCCTCTTCCTCCCCAAAGTCCTTCAGCTGCACCACAAGCTCGCTCAAAGACCGGCCCACGTCGCCCAGATCCTTGGTCCGTACCGACGCAAGGGCGCTCTCCGAAAAGCCTGCTACGTTCTTCTGTGCCGCCGCGCCGTACTGGAGTATCATGTTGGAATCCATCACGTCAATCTTCTTCGCAAACTCATCCACCGCCTTTTTCTCCGCCTCCGAAAGCATGGAGTCGTCCAGCTCTACCGGCTTCACCTCCGGCTTTGCGGGCTCCGGGGCGGCGGGCGTGGCGGCAGGTTCCAGCGTCAGCTTCGGTGCAGGCGCGGCCTGTGCTGCTGCCGGGTCCAGGGTCAGTTCGGGTATCATGTTTTCATCCATTGTCTCTTTCCTCCGTCAGTTGTCTTTGGTGTCCGTGTGAAAATTCATGTGAATCTGAAAGTTGGTATCCTCGTATGTCGTTAAATCCAGGGTGTTTTTTGCGTCCCGGAATGCCGGCGGCCGCGAAAATCTCCATTACCGGGTCCCCTGACACGCCGCAGGCAAGCAGAAGCATACACAGCCCCCAAAATACCAGCGGAACCATCAGGCTCCGATTCCGTCTGCTTTTTGTCAGAACTGCCTCCTGTCTCAGGGTTCCTCTCCGCTCTCCCGCAATTCCCGGAACACACGGACTATCCAGGACGCCGCAATCCCCAGCCATACCAGACCAAAGCCGATGCTCCGTCCATTGCCCGTGCTGAAACCGTCATGCAGCCAGAAAATTCCTATCAGCGCGTAGGCCGGGCCCAGAAGCACATTCGCGTGCCGTCTTCCGTCCTGTCCGCCCTTCCGCACACAAAGCCAGCCTTGCAGCAGTCCCAGCAGGAGGGCGCCCAGACCCATCAGCAGCAAGGGCGTCCTTTCCTGCCTTGTGCCTGTGAACACGAGGAAAATACCTCCCGCCGCATAGACGAGGGTCATTACCCATCCCAAATGGAAACGTGCTTCCATCACTCCTCACTGAACTCAGGCTCCTGCACTTCCGCGTCCCGGATGTCCCACAGGGCCACTGCCGTCCAGCAGGCTGAAACGCCCATCCAAAGCAGGCCGAAAATCATACTGCTCCAGTTCTTCTTCGTCCGGCCTGCGTACAGGTTCATCAGGCCCAGAATCAGATACGCGGGACCCATCAGCAGGCTGATAGGAAATCGCTTCTTCATGTTCGCACCTCCATTTCTCATATTGCACAGGTGTACAATGGTTCTTCTGTCTCAATCCATCTTCAAGAGGCAAATCCATCCTGTAGAATCCGCCCCGGACTGTCCTTTTCGTATCGCCTTACAGCTCCAGCCGGATATCCGTGGAGTCCGTCTGCACCGGGCCGGCTTTCAGCTCCTGTCCGGTGAGGCCCTCCTTTGCCAGCATCGTCTCCATGGCGGCAATCTCGGCAGAAATGTCCAGCGCGTCGTTTCCATAGAGACCGTCGAGCTGCTTACTGAATGCAATCGCCGCGCTCCGCATCATCGTCTCGATCTGCGCAAGGCTTTTATTGATATTCTCCCCTGACACGCCTGTATTGCTCATCTGGTCATAGGCCCGGAGCAGTTTCAGGGTTGTGGGCAGGTAGTAGTCCATAAAGCGCCGGACCTGGGGCAGCTTCGCCGGGTCGTTCTGGACTGCCTGGAAAATCTTCCCCGTGATCTGCTCCATCTGTGCGATATCGGCGGAAATGCCCGGCGCGGCGATGTTGTCGTTCAGACGCTTCATCTCTGCAATTGCTTCCCGCCCTTCCCGCAGCATTTTTTCCAGTTCCGGATTTTCTGCCGGTCTGCTCTCTGACGGCGGCGTTTCCGGTTCACCGCCCAGGGAGCCTCCGCCGCGGCACAGGGTATTGGTCACGAGAAAAACCACCGCGGACGCAATCGCCAGCAGTACTGCGCAGACGGGCTGATACAATGGCAGCGTGAACCCGCCCAGCAGCCACATGACCGCTACGGCGTAATAAGGGGCTACAGGCTTTCGTTCTGCGGACATCAATGGGACCTCCTTCCAGCCGGATGCCGGCGTTGCTTACATTATACTCCTGAATGCGTGTCCTGGTCAAGTTCAGGAACGCTTTCGGTAAAAAACTGCCGGATGTTTCACCAGCAGTTTCTTACAGACCTCAGACAGCCGGGGGCTCTTCTTTTTCAGGCAGACGCGCGCCCGGCCCGCATCCCTTACATACGTTCGGGAGCCTCTACGCCGATGAGCTTCAGGCCGTTCCGGAGGACTGCCCGTGTATCGCCGGCCAGCTTGAGACGGGCGGAGGCCAGAGGCGCGGCTTCCTCCCGGATGTGGCAGGCGGTATAGAAGCGGTGGAAGCAGCCAGCCAGCTCCATCAGATAGCGGTTCACGTGGGAGGGGTCGTAGGCTCTGGCGGCGGTGCGGACGGCGTCCGGGAAAGCGGCCAGCTGCTTGATCAGGGTCAGTTCCGCGTCCGCCGTCAGGAGCGTCAGGTCGGCTTTCTCCGGCACGGCAAGGCCCTCCTTCGCCAGCTTTTCCACCAGGGAGCAGATCCGGGCATGGGCGTATTCCACATAGTAAATGGGGTTCTCGGAATCCTCCCGGACGGCAAGGCCCAGGTCGAAATCCATCTGGGTATCCGGCTTGGCGTTGAAGAACCAGCGGGCCGCGTCCACGGGCACCTCGTCCAGCAGGTCCGCAAGACTGATGGCCTTGCCGGTGCGCTTGCTCATCTTCACCAGCTGGCCGTCCCGCAGGAGCTTCACCAGCTGCATCAGAACGATATCCAGTTTCTCGGAGCCGTTCAGCCCCAGAGCGTCCAAAGCCCCCTTGAGCCGCGCTACATGGCCGTGATGGTCCGCGCCCCAGATGTTGATCACGCGGTCAAAGCCACGGGTCTCGAACTTGTTCCGGTGGTAGGCAATGTCCGCGGCAAAGTAGGTGTAGAACCCGTTGGCCCGGCAGAGAACGTCGTCCTTCAGGTCCAGCTTTTCAATGTCCTTTTCCTTCTTCCCGGCCTTCCGCAGGTTCTCCCGAAGAATGTCCGCCGTCTTCAGCCACAGCGCGCCCTCTTTCTCGTAGGTCCAGCCGCGTTGGGTCAGCAGCTCCGCCGTCTCCGCCACCGCGCCGCTATTGTGCAGGGTGGATTCATAAAACCAGGTGTCATAGTTGATCTTATAACGCTGGAGGTCCGCTTTCATCTTGGGCAGATTTACCGACAGGCCGTATTCCGCCATAGCCGTCATCCAGGCGTCCTCGGAGGTCCCGCCGGGGAATTCGCCTGCCTGCGCTAAAAATCCCTCCGCCAGCTCCCGGATGTCGTCGCCCTGGTAGCCGTCCTCGGGGAACGGATAGTTTTCCTCCCCCAGGGTCTTCTGCATACAGCGGGCGTAGATGGAACGGGCGAATTTGTCAATCTGATGCCCCGCGTCGTTGACGTAGAACTCCCGGCTGACCTCCGCGCCGCAGGCTTCCAGCACTGACGCCAGCGTGTCCCCCAGAACGCCGCCCCGGGCATTTCCCATGTGCATGGGGCCGGTGGGGTTGGCGGAGACGAACTCGACCATAATCTTCTGGCCCTTCAAATCCTCGCCGGTTCCGTAGGAGGCGCCTTCCGTCTCCACAGCCTTGCAGACGGCTTCGAACCAGCGGTGATTCAGGCGGAAGTTCAGGAAGCCGGGGCCAGCGATTTCCGCCGAGTCAAACCAGCTGCCCGTCAGGTTCATGTGGTCCAGAAGGGCCTGGGCAATCTCACGGGGCGGTTTCCGCAGAGTCTTGGACGCCGCGAGTGCAAAAGTGGTGGTGAAATCGCCGTTGCCCGCGTCCCGGGGGATCTCTACCGGCGCTTCTTTGACCTCCGCCTTGGGCAGGGCGCCGTCCGCAGCAGCCGCGCAGTAGGCCGCCATGGCCAGAGCCGCCGCCTGGTTCTTCGCTTCCTGTATCATATTCGTCATTGCTAATCCCTCTTTCTTATCGTATCGTAAAAAGCAAACGCCTTTATGTCCATAACCGGAATTCTGGAACCAGTAACAGCATTCCTCGTTTTCAAACGCCTGATTCCTGACAGCGGACAACAAATTCCCAGTCCCTAACTCCTGCGGGGCTGTATGCGGATTTTGAAGGCATTCCGGCCCATGGCGGCGTGCTCGATGGCGATGGAATACCGGAGGTCCAGCAGTCCGCCGCGCTCGGTGAGATTGTGCCGCAGGCGGCTGGTCTGAACGTCCACTGCCAGCTCGCCGAAGGGGGTCTCGTACAGGGAAGTATGCTGCCTTCCTTCTTCAAAGACCATCTGGGAATTGACGGCCCCGGTGCGGGAGAGAATCACCTGGGGGCCGCAGAGCTGGAAACTGGTGGTGGTGCCCTCCATGCCGGTCAGCTCCGTCTCCTGGTAGAAAAAGCGCAGGCCGTCCGGGAGAAGTTCCAGCGTGCCCTCGGTAATCAGCTCTATATGGTCCGGCTCCTGTCCCTCAAAGAGCTGCTCCGAACAGATGCTCAGCAAAACCGGAATCTGCGTTTCTTTGTCAATATCCTTCAATGTCAACCCTCCGTGCCGTGTGACGCAGGTTTTCCTGGAGAAATACTGAGGCAATCTGCTCAAAGTCCTCCGCCCGGTCGCTTACGTAAAATTCTGTTTCGCCCTGACGTTCACGGTCATTCCGCAGGCCCTGGGCTTTCAGCAGGCGTTTCAGCTCATAGGCCGATTCCTCCCCCGCCGATACCAGCGTTACCCCCGGCCCGCAGACGTCCGCAATAATCTCTTCCAACAGCGGGTAATGCGTGCAGCCCAGAATCAAGGTATCCGCGCCCCATTCCAGCAGAGGCGTCAGGTACTCCCGGGCCACTGTTTCAATCACCACATCGCCTTTCCGGAACCGCCCGTTCTCCACCAGGGGCACAAACAGCGGGCATGGCCTGCACAGCACCTCCACCGACGGGTCCAGACGCCGCAGCACCGCCTCGTACGCCCCCGAACGCACGGACGCCAGGGTCGCGATCATTCCTATCCGCCGGCTTCTGCTCACCGAAACCGCTCTCCGGCAGGTGGGCTCCACAACGCCGACAATGGGCAGGTCATTTTCCGCCTGCAAGGTCTCCAGAGACGTGGTGGACACCGTTCCGCAGGCAATCAGCACTGCTTTCAGGTCCCGGGAACGCAGAAACCGCAGATCCTGCCGGGAGTATTTCAAAAGCGTCTCCCGGGAACGCCCCCCGTATGGCACCCGCGCCGTGTCCCCAAAATATACCAGGTCCTCCTCCGGAAGAATCCGCCGCAGCACCCGCACCGCCGTCAGGCCGCCCAAGCCGGAGTCAAATACGCCGATGGGCCGTCCATCCATAAGCTCCCTCCTTCTATCATGCCGCCTCTTTTCTGCTTCTATGTATTCTGGCGGCCCATGCTTCCGGACGCCAAAGAATTCCAGAAAATTTCAGCTTTTCCGCCCAATCTTTCCATCAGGCCCTTTGCAGAGCGTCTTTCCCTTGTCTGAAAACGTCCCATGCTCTGAATTATGTATTATACTATGAGACGCCTTATGCCGCAAGTCAGATTTTAGTCTTTTTGCCCTCTTTTTTATGTGGCATTTCCCTGAAAGCTCTGCTATAATGTGATACGTGTATCAAGCGGCGGTTCCCGTCCCCAAACCACCGCGCCTTATTCTTGCCGTCAGGAGGTGTCCGCGTATGAAAATCGAGCTGACCGAACAGCAGTACCGCTACCTGTTGGATCTGGTCTACATAGGCAACTGGGTGCTGAACTCCACCCGTGAAGAGGACCGGATCAAGGAGTACGACCAGGTGGAAAGCCTGATTTTCTCCCACTGCATCCGCCACCGCATGAGCAAGCTGGTGGAACTCTATCAGGGCGATCTGATTCCCTCCCGGGCCTTCGCGGACGGCGGCATTCATGAGGCCATCGAAAACTATGAGGACGTGGTCTTCTACGAAATCCTTGCCGAGGAGCTGGCCCTCCGGGATATGGACGGCGAGCCTCTTACCCGGGAGAACTACAGCGCGCTGATGGAACGTATCGACACCTACCTCTCCGAATTCGACCAGCACGGCACCGACCATATCTCCGTGGATCTGGACGAATAGACCTGTATTTTCCGCCGCTTCCTAAAACAAGAAGGCCAGCGCTCTGCCAGCCTTCTTTTTTGCTGCCTTTTTTGCCGGCTGGAAAACTCCGGCGTCACACAAACTCCTTCATTTCCTGCACCTGCTGCTGGTCCTGGGGCCGCTCCAGCCACTGCTGCATACTCTCCCCTGCCCAGACCACCTGATTCCGCCCGAACCGCTTCGCGTCGTACAGCATCGTGTCCGCAATCTTCAGGTAGGAACTGTAGCTCAGGTCCCCGCGCGGAATCACCGTCACGCCGCCGATGCTGATGGTCACCCACTGGGAGACTTTCGGATTATGGGGAATTTTCAGATCCTCCACCGACCGCCGGATCGTCTGCAAATGCTCAAAAGCACAGGAGGCGCTGTCCCCCAGAAGGAAGGCCACGAATTCCTCGCCGCCGTAACGCGCAAAAAAGTCTGTGGTGCGCCGGAGACGATCGGCCGCGGTCTGGGCTACGGCTGTAATCACCTTGTCTCCCGCGGGATGGCCGAAGGTGTCGTTATAAACCTTAAAATAATCAATATCAAACATACAGATGGAAAAGGGCACGTGCAGCCGGGTAGCCTCCTGCCATTTCACCAGGCTGTAGCGGTCGTGACGCCTGCGGTTTGCCACGCCGGTGAGCTGGTCCGTCATGGACTGATACTCTACCTGCTTGCGGTACTGATAGAGCTTGATATGGGTCCGCACTCTGGCCTTGACAATCAAAGGGTGAAAGGGCTTGGTTATGTAATCCACCGCCCCCAGCGTCAGGCCCTGTTCCTCGTGTTCTATATCTGAAAGGCTGGTAATCAGAATCACCGGAATCTTCTGGGTGATGACCTCTTCCTGTAAGGTTTTCAGCAGCATAAAGCCGTCCATGCCGGGCATTACGACATCCAGCAGGATCAGGGAATAATTTCTTTCGCTGGCTAAGCTGAGGCCCTCCTTCGCGTCCTGCACGGCGGTGACGTCATAATCATTTTCCAGAATGCTCTTGAGCTGGGCTGCCTGCACAGGACTGTCGTCGACAATCAGTATTTTTTCCATAGCCTCTCTCCTTGTCAGAACCCCGCCATGGTTCTTGGTTCTTTCCCGCCCTCTCCTGCGGTACCGGAAAACTTTGTAATCGTGCTTATTATATCCCATTTTCCCCGAAATAGCAAGCACTAATTCGTTCCCCGGCGTCCGCGGCGTTTTCCGTAGCAATTAGCCTGCCGCGCTTTCTGCGTTTCCGAAAAAAGAAACCAGACCCGATTACGAGCCTGGTTTCTGGGGATTCACGCGTCTTTCTGCTGGGCCTCCGCAAAGACGGACAGCCGGTGCAGCAGGGCCGCAAACTGCGCTCTGGTCGTAGAGCCGCTTACGTCCATGGTCTGATTGCCTACGCCTTTGAAGATGCCGAACTGATAGAGCACCTGGAAGGCGTCATTCTGCTCCTGGGTCATCATGGACGCGTCCGTAAAGGTCACGGGACCGCCCAGAAGCGTGCAGTCCACATTCAGATGCTTGAGGTATTTCAGCAGCATTACCGCCATCTCGCCACGGCTCATTGCAGCGCTGCCCTGGAAGGGTCCCTCAGGAAGAATGCCGATGCTCTTCGCCCAGCTCGCCGCCGGGGTGTACCACTGGCCGTCGGGGATGCCTTCCGCGAGGGGCTGCTGGCTCAGGTCTACTTTCTCCATACGGGAAAGAACCACCACGCCCGTTATGCTGGAAATCTTGTCGTAGGGATGATAGGCGCTGTCCGTTACGCCAAGCATCAGATTGTTCTTGAAGGCCCAGTCCACGTCGGGATAGAACCACTGCTGGGCGCTGATGTCATTGAAACGCTCCGCGGTAGTCTTCGGCTCGGTGGATGTTGCCGGCGTCTGAGCGGGCGTGCTGGGCTTCGTGGATGGCTTCGGCGTGCCGCTGCTGGGACGGCGGTTGGACGAACTGCTGCCGCCTCCGCTGGAACTGCCGCCGGAACTGCCGCCTGGGTTGTGGCTGGGCGTGCTCAGACCTGAAATCGTGAAGTTCTGGGCCGTACGTTTCATGGTGCCCGATGTGGAATGCCCGGTACGGAACTCGGCGGAAATCGTATGTGTGCCGTTGCCTGCGTTCCGGAAGGTCTGAGAACGGACCGTAATCTTTGTGCTGCCCTCTTCGGACGTGTAATCCGTGTTCGGGGTGAGTTCACGGCCGTCCAGATAGACGTTCATGAACTGGTTGTATTCGCCTACGGAGACAAACAGCTGATCTTGAGACGTTAATGCGCCCGTAATGTTGTCAGGCAGACGAGTATCAATCAGATAGCCCTGATCGTCCATGTTGGCCGCTTCCACGTTATCGTTCGTGTTCGGCTCAATCTTGAAGGTGTATGTCTTGCTGTCCGAAAGGTTTGACGTTTTGTTGGTCGCCGTAACGCCAATGGTAAACTCGCCTACCTCCGTCGGAACACCGTAGATTTCGCCGTTGGGCTTGATCTGCATACCGTTCGGCAGGCGTCCGCTGGTGATCTTGAACTCTATGTCGCCGGTGCCGTACATATAGTTGGTCTGAATCAGGCTGGAATAGTGGACGAACTTGATGCCGTCCCGAATCTTATCCGTCACAATCTTCGGCGCGCCGGATTTACCTGTCAGCTTGATGGTTACGGAACCGCCGTTCGTGCTCGAAATTGTCAGCGTGCCCTTGATATCGCCCGCCTTGATATTTCCATTTTCATCCTTCTCGGGAACAAGACGGATTTTGGCTACATTGGCAAGCTCGCCATAGGTGGTTGTTTTGGTTGTGGTGGTAAACGGGGCCAGAGCCTTTGTATCGCCAATGTCCCAATAATCGTCCAGCGCAATGTTCTGTGCGTCGGTCAGCGTTACTGTCAGGCCCGTCATTTCCTGGTCGCCGATATTGGCAAAGAAAATGTCGTGATGGTTGCCGTAGGCTTCCGTCAGCATGACCTCGCGGATGGGATTTCCGGTTGCTTCATCCTTGTGAGTTTCATCATTGGTTCCATTGACAAACAGCTTTGCGCCGCCAGTCTGCTGAGTAACGAACGTCACCCAATAGTTCTTGAGGTTCGCGCCGTTTTCAGCCGCGGCAGAGTACAAAATGGCTTCTCCGTTTTTGAATTCATGCTCGGTTTTGCCGGATTCCTGACGTTCTGCGGAATCTGTATGGCCGTCCTTGTTATGGCCTGCGAACATTACAACTTTTTTATTGCCGGTCCAGAAAACAGGCTTGATTCTGCTGTTTTCTGCTACCGGACTGCTCCCATCCAGCAGGAAAACAGTCTGGAAGCCATTATAGTAGTAGCTATCGGCATCATAAGGCATAATGTAGGCATCCAAGCGCGTTTCTGAACCCTCTTCTCCCTGCATTGCACGTTCCATCCGGAAATAAGTATCTTCGGAAAGCGGGGTTGGCGCATCAGGCAGACTCAGCACAGGCGCTTCATATGCTACGGTTTTAAGAGACAGATATTGGATAGCGCCGTTTTTCAGGATAATCGTAAAGGTCTTGCCATTGCTGTAATTGGCCTTATATCCGTTATTGCCAAACAAGTCGGCTGTAATATCTGTGCCTGTAGCTTCCGCTTCGGTCTTATAATAGCCGTCAACCGTTTTCTTTACATAATCTTTAATTTGATTATTAACATTTTGGTCGTTATGCCGGAAATTTGCCCTCGCATAATATTCGGCATTTGGCTCTTTTCCTTCATACATTACGTATTTCGATTGGCGCAGCCCCGTCACAGGGTCTTTTAGGCTTTCGTTAGAATTTGCAACATTAACAAATCCGCCATCTGCTGTTTCTTCAAACAAAGAACCATTCAAAAAAGCATGGTCCACATTTTTGTACAGACCAATATAGAAAGGCATCACATGGACAACTTCTCCATCCCTGGAAAACACAGCTGTAAAAGCAGGGCGATCATCAATGTTATCCACATGATAGTCTTTCGTCAATCCATCACCAGTAAAGCCTGCCTTCACAGACCCTGTCAGACCATCAGCGGATTTATGATACCCTTCATAAATCTCATACGTCAGGTTTTTATCTGCATTGAATGTGCGCCAAAAATTGGGCTCTTCTTTCAACTTCAACGCAACCGGGCTGTCTCCATCCCAATTTGATTCGCTTTTCACAGTAACCCTGTATTCACCTTTTTTCTGACCATCTACATAATAATATCCTTCATAATAATAGTTGCTGTAAATCGGGTCACTCAAAGCAGCGTCTTCAAATGTAAACGTAAAAGGATTTAGATTGCTTACTGGACTAACTGTTACACTAATAATGTAACGCTGGTTGTTCGGATTCAACTGGTCTACAGTACCAATAATCAATTCAAGCTGAATATTGTATGTATTTCCAGAATAACTCAGATCAATGACTTTTTCGTCACCTACAAGCGTATAGTTGTCATTCTCATCAATTTTATTCCCATCTTCATCATAGTAATTCCACTTTGCCCATGCCGCAACCTGCTCAGGTTCCGTGGTCTCAGTGGAGGCTTTGGTAAGGATATCCGAAATGCCGAATTCCTTTAACTCGCTGGGGAATCTTCCTGTCAGGTTCAGGCTGTAACGTTTCTCCGTCAGCGGCAGCATAGAAATCTCTGTGGGTACGTCCTCAGGGATCAAGGGAATCTGCTTTCCGCCGACGGTGACGAAAAGCTGTTCATCCTCAGGAATCTCGGGCATTTCCTGGCACTGGACCCGGAACTCATGGCCGCCGATGGTGGTAGTATCGCTCTCGGTGCCAAAGACATAAGGGAACTCCCGGCCGTCCACAAGGAACCAGACCGTATACGGCGTGGTCACCCCCACAGGCAGGATAATGGTATAACTGCCGTCGTCCTCAAAGGGCACATAAGGCAGAATGTTCCCATCCTCATCCTCACTGCCGGGCTTCTCCGGGTCGCTGGTGGCAATCACGTCCAGGGTTCCCACCCGGAACGCCACTTCCTCCAGAACCTCTTCCACGGAAGCCGCTTCTTCCTCCGGGGGCAGGTCCTCCGCCGCCGCAGCGTTCAACGGCAGCGCGGAGATCAGCAGGACCGCCGTCAGCAGCAGCGCCAATCTCCTTTTCCAGTTTCTCATACTGTTTCCTCCTTCTCGATTGTTTATTCTGCAAAAGCCATCAGCTCCTGCAGGGAATAAATGCGGCTCTCCCGCAGATTCCCACGGTTATCGTCAAATACCAGCGTGCCGTCCTCTGTCACGTCGCAGAGTCCCGGCAGTCTTGCCAGCGTCTCGCAATCCTCATTCAAAAGCAGGCCGTAGCGTTCGCCTCGGGCCGTGATGTACTCCGTCATAATCCCGCCGTCCACCTGCGCGGCATAGGCAAGATAGTCGTCCTCTTCCAGCGTCCGGACCAGCGCGCCGCTCTCCAGATCGTAGACTTTCGGCGTCCCATGCAGCGGGGCCGTGATGCGCAGGCGGTCCGTAATAAATTCCTCATCCAGGCTTCCGTCCGGCGGCGTTCCGGCACGCTCTTCCTGTAACCGGCCATCCGTCGCGGAGTAGCACAGGCTTGTCCCGTTGTTGTATATGACCTCCAGATATTCGCCGCCAGCCTCCCGACGGAACTGCTGGTCATAGACCTGTTCCGGGTCCGGCAGCGCTTCCTCCTTCAGAATCCCGCCGTCCGGTGCGTACAGCCGGAAGCCGTCGTAGCGGTAGAGCAGCACGTTTCCCTCCCTGCTGATCCGGGCTTCATCGTGGACATACGACCGGTCATAGGCAAATATCTGCGCTTCCGGGTGACGCTCCATTTGCAGTATCCGCAGGCAGGGCGTGTTCCGGTCGGCGGTCAGGGCCGTTTCTCCCGCTATGGCCGTGAAATCGCAGAGCCCGTCCCGCTGTTCCACCAACGCCGCCGCTTCATCATAAAATCCGAAGCTGTCCGAAAGGGCCGTCAGGGTGTATCCGCCGTGGTGGGCAAAGCCGGTGATATCGCCCTCGGTATAGGCCAGTTCCTCCTGCTCCCCTGTCTCCGGGTCCAGCCGCACCAGAATATTCTCCGTGGCCACCAGAATACCGTCCTCGTCCGCCTGTACCCGGAAGGGATTCGCCGACGCAAAGCCGCCTGTCTGTACCTGGGCTTCCGCGTCGATCACCGCAAAAACAGATTCCTCCGGGCCGGCGGCAGAGAAAGCCAGATAGGGTCCATAGAAGCCGCCCTCAAAATGGGTGTACTCAGCGGCGTCAAAAATGCTGAGATCCCCGGCGCTGTCCTGCAAATCGAAGATCTCCAGAGAACCGTCAGAAAAGCTCACCGCCAGCCATCGTCCCGTACCGCTGAGGGCAAACAGTCCGTCCTCCGGGTCCGCGAAAACGTCGTTGGCAATCACGCTCTGCTGCCGTTCCCCGAACGTCACCGCCTGCCGGACCTCGCCTGTAGCCGCATCGTATACCGCCGCCATGTTCTCACCCTTGTAGACCGCCGCCGCTGTGGAACCGTCCGCGGACAGAGCTATCCCCGTAGCCGCCTTTCCGCTCCAAAGTTCCCGTCCAGCCGCAAGGTCGTAAGCCCGCAAAGCGCCCTCGCCCGCGTACAGAATCCGGTCCTCTCCCGCGAACACGGCTTCCGACAGCGCCGACGCCTCCGCAGGCAGTTCCGCAAGTTTCTCGCCGCTGGCCGTGTCAAACACCAGAAGTTTCCCGCTGACCATCGCCGCAGCCCGGGAGCCCTCCGGAGACAGGACGGCTTTCAGCGGCGCCGACGGCAGAAGCAGCGTCCGGGCCGGCCGGAAGCCGTCTGAAAGGTCGTAGACCCCCAGCGCGTCCGTCAGGGCCTTCTGTGCCGGGGCCTCATAGGGTGATGATTCCAAGGTCAGCGCGTCCATGGCCAGCCGGATCGCCCCTGGGATATCTCCGTTCCGGTACGCGCTTTCTGAACCAGATACCGCCGAAAGCGCCTGTTCTGCCATTTCCGCCGCAGCCTTCCCAGCCGCCTGCGCACGCTCCATCTGTTTCAGGCCTGTGAACGTCAGAAGCCCGCCCAGAAGAAACATAACTGCCAGCGCCGCCGCAGTGGTCTTTACGCGCCGCTTGTGCCGTATGGTCCGAATATCGTTCTCCCGCAGATGTTCCAGCTCCCAGAGCATCTCCGACGCCGTCTGATAGCGGTCCTGTGGATTGGGGGCCATGGCCTTGGCAATCATCCGGGCAATCTGGGGGCTGACTTCCATCTCCGAAAGCGGCGCGACTTCCAAAGCATCTTTCGCCGGACGCCGCCCGCTGAGCAGATGGTAGAGCGTCGCGCCGGTGCTGTAGATATCCGAACGCACGTCAGGCCGGATCTTCCGACGAATGCCGGGCATGGTCATAGTCGCCGTGCGGTCATCCATGGTCTGGGTCTCCTGTTTCATGGTGGCCGTGTCGCCGCTGAACGAATAATCCAGACCGTAATGCTCCGGGGACGCATAACCCGCGCTGGCCCCGATGACGCTGTCCTCTCCCAGCGCAAGACTGATGTTGAAGTCAATCAGGCAGATATCCCCGTTGGCCCGGCGCATCAGGTTGGCAGGCTTTACGTCGCTGTGGACATAACCCCGGGGCGGCGTGCCGTGGGTGGGACTGTGCAGGTATTCCAACGCCTGCAAAAGCTGTATGGCCCATTGAATCACCTGGGGCTGTGAGAAGCGTTCGCCGCGTTTCAGGGGCCGGTCCAGGCTCTCTCCGTCCACGTAGTCCATGACGGTATAGACGACCTCGCCCTCGGCAAAAAAGTCGTACACCTGGGGAATATACGGATGGCTCAGGTCCTTCAGCACGTCCACTTCCCGCCGAAGGAGCTCCGGAGGGGTGGAAATCTTCCGTCTGTCGGCCTTCAGAACCACCTGCTTGTTCAGACGGAGATGGTTGGCAAGATACACCACGCCTCCGCCGCCGGAACCGATCTTATTGATGACCTCAAAAGTCGAAGCTATGATCTCTGACATACGCCGCACTTCCTAACCATCCAGATTGCCCGGAACAGAAGGCTTCCCGCTCTGAGGCCCGTATTCTCTGTTCAGGGTCCTGCGCAGACGGCTTGCCTGTATTTTCAGCACAATCAGCGCCAGAAAACCCAGCGCCAGCGCAGCAGCCATCAGAAGCAGGCCCCCATAAAACAGAAGCTCGCTATATCCCATCACTCCACCAGCTTTCCTTATCATTGTCCGGTATAAATGGCCGCAACCGAAATATTATCCGTTTCGCCCCGGGCCTTGTTCAGGCTGATCAGAAACTCGTTGGCCTCCTTCAGCCAGGTGATGTACTGCTGGTTCCGGGGCATCAGGGCTTCCAGCATTTCCGCCTCTGTGACGCAGTGCCGGAAACCGTCGGAACAGAGCATATAGACCGTCCCCGCTTTGGTATCCCCGGCGAAAAAGTCCGGCCGCACCTCCGGGTCTATGCCGACGCAGCGGGTCAGGACGTGATTCATAGGCGCGTTCCTGGCCTGCTCCGGGCTGATGTTCCCCAGACGCACCTCGTCCGCCAAAACCGTATGATCTTCTGTAAGCTGCCGGACCTCCGTTCCCAGCTCATAGGCGCGGGAATCCCCTATGTTCAGGATGTAATACCGGCTTTCTGTCAGCAGCAGCGCCGTGACCGTTGTGCCCATCACACAGCCCATTTCCTTCCCCCGAGCACGAATCGCCTCGTTCTGCGCCGCCACCGCTTCCGTCCACTGCCTCCGGATGGTATCTTCCTCCAAAGGAAGCCGCGGCTCTCCACGAAGCGCGTCCTTGGCCCACTGATAGAACGCCGAGACAAGCATCTCACTGGCAATCTCACCGTGTTCCATGCCGCCCATGCCGTCGCACAGAACCGCAAAGGCAATCTTCCCCTGCTCCGTCACGAACTGCTCTACATACAGATTGTCCTGATTTTCCTTTCGCCGGGTACCTGCATCCGTGGCGGCGGCACTGTAAAAATCCATCAGACCACCTCAATCTCCTGTCAAAACAGCTTGAACTCAAATTCCTCGTCCGCCAGACAAATCACGTCGCCATGCTTGATCTTGACTTCCTCGCCTGGCACAATCGGCGTTCCGTTTACCAGAGTGCCGTTCTTGGAATTGTCATCCACCACAAAATACTCCCCGCCCCGGCAGAGTATATGACAGTGCCCATGGCCTACAAAGCGGTTTTCAATAATGGCGTAATCGTTGAAATCCGAGTCCCGTCCTACGCGGAATACGGGTTTCTGTATCAGTATCTTCTCCCCGTTCCGCTTCCGTATCAGTTGGGGAATCAAACGGCTCTGCTGTCCTTCCTGACCCATGAAAAGAGTCTCGTCGCCGGTATCCTTGGGGAAGTACAGCGTCTCTTCCTTCTCCGTCGAAACCGGCGTTGACTGTACGGGCCCCGGATATCCTCCAGGCTGCGCGGCTCCCGGATATCCTCCCGGCTGTACTGTTCCCGGTTTCGCGGCTCCTGGATACCCTCCCGGCTGTACTGGTCCCGGCTGCGCGGTTCCCGGATATCCTCCCGGCTGTACAGGTCCAGACTGCACGGCTCCTGGATACCCTCCCGGCTGTACGGGTCCAGACTGCACGGCTCCTGGATACCCTCCCGGCTGTATGGGTCCAGACTGCACGGCTCCCGGATACCCTCCCGGCTGTACTGGTCCCGGCTGCGCGGTTCCCGGATATCTTCCCGGCTGTACGGGTCCCGGCTTCGCGGCTCCTGGATACCCTCCCGGCTGTTTGGGCGTCTGCTGGACCTCCTTCGGCGCCGGGGGCTGTTCCGTTTTCACAATGGGCGCGGGAGGAGTCCCCTGTCCGGGCACCGCAAAGGTCCGGGCGGCGGCTTTGGGCTCAGGTTCCTTTTTGCCGTTCTTTTTTTCGGCTTTTTTGGATTCCTTCTCGCTTTTTTTCCTTTCCTTCTGCTGCTTGTATATGGCGGCGTTTTCCTTGTTATAATGCTGAAGCAAGTAGAACAAAGAAATCTTATCCTCCTCTGACACCTCTTCTGCGGGTTCCTCTGGCGGCGGCGCGGGTGCGGGCATCGGAGGCTCCAGCGGCCTTTCAGGTTCCGGCGCGGTTCTGTATGAGGTCTCGGGGAAATTCGTCACCGCGTACCCTTCCCGCTGACTGTCCAGAACAACGGAATCTGTCACAGGCACGGCGGGCGTAAGGGACACATAATCCAGCAGGTCCTTGAATTCGTGGATGGAGAAGGCGGGGGTTCCGTTGAGGTAGCTCATAATCTGGGCTACATAATCCCGATTTTCCCGCTCGTCGTACTGGGCGCTGAACAAAATATTCCTCAGAAACGACCGCAAATCCGGCTCCGCGGCGCCCTCCACGGCAACGGGTATGCAGATCATCACCGTCTCGCCCGAGGCCACGTCGGAGAAAATGCTGCTCAGCTCCAATTGGATGGCGTTTGCGTCAATCATGTAATCCTCCGCGGACAAATACGCCTGGATAATCCCGCGGAATACCCCCAGGAGCCGCTTTTTGTTAATCATCCCCAGAAGATACTGGTCCGCAGGCACCCGGGCGGTTACGTCGCACTTAACCTGCTTGATATTGTCCATCTGGGTGAAGACCGTGGCGGCAAAGCCTGGAATCCGATTGTTCATCAGCATCCCGAGGCTCATGCTGTCAATCGCGTCCTCCGGGCCCAGCTCGTAGACCAGATACGTTGCGTTTCCCTGACGCTCAAATCCTACTTTTCTCATAAATCCTCCTTCTGCCCTCCAATTCCGTGCAGCAGTGAAAAGCCCTTCTGTTCACGCGCTCTAGGTCCACAGCTTGGAACAGGCTTTCTGCTCCATTTTCAGCACGTCCAGATTGAACACCTGAAATTCGTACTCAATCGTATACTTTACCGAAAGATACAGCCGGCCGTCCTCTACCTTGGAACCGGAAAAATCCAGCCCATCCGCGCCGCCCTGTATGTGATAGCGTTCCAAAAGCTCGTTGGCCCGCTGTTTGTCGCCGCCGCCCAGATAAGCCAAGAAACGGGTTAGGATCGCGCCTTCAAGCCCTCCGCCGTCGTCATACCACTTCTGGGTATCCACAAAGCCGCTGTCGTTGACGCCGGAGGTCCCGTAGATGGCGTAGAATATGGCGGCAACGGTATCTGCGTCCCCATATTTGCTGTTTCCGTAGGCGTCCAGGGAGAGGCTGTTTGCCGTGGCCAGCACCGAATGCCCAATGGCGTTCCGGGCCTCGAAGACCACAAAGAAACTGTACATGAACAGCATCAGGAACATAAAGATGGTCACCGCGATGCACGCCTCCAGGGACAGCAGACCTCTTTCGCCGCGTTTGCCGTTACTCATGTCAATACCCCCTGTAGACGACCCGTCTCGTGGAACTCAGATTGCCGCTGTCGGACAGCTTGATAAACTCGTTTGTTGAAAAGCTCCCCGACGCCCGCAGATAGGTGTAGCTCTTGTCCAAGTCGAAATCATAGATATCAATCCTGCCCTTTGTGGACTGGTAGTTCGCTTCCATCTGAATCACGTCTCCCAGCCGTTTCAGCATGGCCTCCGTGTTGATGAAAAGCATAATCAGAATCAGCGTTTTGGTATAATCCACCGTGAAGCCGCCCAGGACACTGGAAAAGCCCGTATCTTTGGACGCGTCCTTATAACTGCTTGGAAACTTCGCGTTCTCGTCAACGCCCTTCACCACGCCCGTCAGCTTCTGATAGACCTGCTCCTTTTGGGCATCCGACATCTTGAGCTTATAAAACTCCCCGATCATATCCATCAGGCCAGTGGGCGTCAGAAACACCTTCGTTTTGACGATGGGCAGATCGCCGCCGTTGACCAGAATCAGCGTGTCCACCAGAGGCTCCGCCAGGTAGTACACGAAATAGACCACCGCCGTGCCGATGCCAAAGGTCACCGCCCCCGCCGCCGTCGCAATGGTCTCGACTTCCGGATTGAACAGGACGGTGGGGATGTTAATCAGCAGACGGAGAATGTAGATGATATGGAACAGCATCGTCTGGTTTGTCTTCTCGGACGCGCTGCCCATAATGACATATTCCGTCTCCGCACCGTTGAACGCGCCGCTGTAGCCGTCAATCACGCTGGGCAGGCTGTAGCTCTCCCCTGTCAGGCCGCTGTCCG
This sequence comes from uncultured Oscillibacter sp., assembly GCA_910577405.1. Classification (GTDB taxonomy): domain Bacteria; phylum Bacillota; class Clostridia; order Oscillospirales; family Oscillospiraceae; genus Oscillibacter. The sequence goes on from CAJTMG010000001.1 coordinate 154,736, forward strand.
TGTATGTGGTGCGGTTTGGAATGTTGTAGCCTATGTAGCCCGCCAGCAGCAGTTTTTCGTAAACCGCGGAGTTGATGACCTGCACCATCTTTCCCGACAGGGCAATCAGCTGCATACCGATGTTCCCCATGGCCACGCCGATATTTGCCAGCCGCTTCAGGACGTTCCGCCAGTTGATGCCGTTCATGTTGTCTGAGATGATCTCAATATTGTCCATCAGGGCGTTGATGGTGCTCTCAAAGCCGCTGACGCTCCCTGCTGTCAAAGCCCCGGAGGAGTAGGCCCCCATAATGGACTTATAGTAATCTGACTGCGCCTTGTCGCCTTCCTCGTAGGGTGACACGCTGTGGGGCCGGTGGGAGGGGAGCTTGCTGACAACGCCGCTGATATTTCCCCGCAGCTCCGGGTCCGCCCAGAGATTCAGGGTAAACATGGCCTTGATAAAACCCACCAGCGCCTTGACGACCTTGAAGAATGACGATTTCGCAACCTCCTGATTCAGATTTTCCAGAAGGTTCTCCACATTGCTGGGCTGGACGGGCAGGGAGAAGCTCTGATAATAGCCGCCCGTATTCTCCATGCGCTCGTCCTGCTGAACAATCGTGTAGCTGTTAACTTTATTGCGCAGGCTGATGATATTCTGATAAAGCTGGGAAAAGGGCGCCTGGAAATCACTGCGGGCAAAGAAGTCCATGGCCGAAACCGCCTCAGAGCCCGCCGTGATGCCCGCGTTAATCAGCGTTTCGTTATTGGAGATTTCCGTTTTTTTTGCGTTTTCCTCCAAATCCTTGATTTTCTGATCCAATGCCGCAACAGCTTTCTGATCGTTTTTCTCCTGCGCCGCTTTTTTCTGTTCTTCCAGCGTCTTTTTCTCCTTGTCAATCGAACCCTTTTTTGAATCCGCCACCATCGTCGAAACGTCCTTCAACACGGCGGCCCCGCTGCTGATGGCGGAATCCAGGGCTTTCTGGGCGGCGATGGTGGCTTCCCCTGCGGCCTTGACTTCGTCGGCAAGCTCCGTCAGCGTTGTGGAATACCCGCTTTTGTTGTTGGAGACCGCCGTGCGCAGAGAGACCAAGGCGTCATGGTAACGCTTGATGGTGTCGTCCCGCTCCTTCTTGGCGGCTTCCAGGGCGGCTTTCGCGGCTTCGTAGGAATCCTCGTCCGCGTTGGCCAGGGCCGTTTCCGCGTTCCGGACCTTCTCGTCGCACTTCGCCACTTCCCGCTTCATCTCGTCTGCTTTGGCGTTATAGGTATCCACCGAGGACTTGAAGGAATTGTATTTGCCTGTATAGGCATTCAGCTTGTTATTGCAGTCCTCCAGCTTGTCTTTCAAGGTGTTCAGCTTGTCCTGGCAGGAGTCCAGACTGGTGGCGGCATTGGCGACAGAACTCACGCCGCTGGCAATATGCTGGATCTTCTCAGTGCCTTCGGTAAGCTTTTCCAGCCAATCGTCAATGGACAGGCCGTCGATGACCATCTTTGTGGGGACCATATACTTGCTGTACTCCATGACCTCCGTCAGCAGCACGTCCGGGTCCGAGAGGGGGTAGACGCCGGCGGCTGTGGTGCTTACGTCAAAGAAAGTATTGCTCAGAGCGCCCAGATTCTGCTCCATATAGAATTGAAAGGTTTCCGAGATCAGATTTTCAACACTGTAGCCGCTCCCGCCCGCAGCCGTATTCTGAGCCATGGCCAGCAGTCCGAAGCGGGATTTCAGAAATTCGTCGTAGGTGCCCAAGGTGGAGTTGGACGCGTTGCAGAGCGCTTCATCGAATACCGCAATGGCGCTGTTCACTCTGGCCGCGTTAATCAAAGCGCCTGCGATGGACACAAAGGGCACCATCAGAATTGCCAGGAACAGGGAAATGACGCCCTTTGTCCCGTTGATATAGCGGTGAAAAAAACGGTTCAATTTCTTCCCGCAATGCAGCCTCTTCATAGTCTCTCTCCTGTTCCCAATGATTCACGAGGTAATGTGATTATAGGTCTTCACGCAGGTGTTCAGCAGGCTTGTAATGCTTCCAATCAGCCCGGACCCGATAAAGGTGCCGTCCGCCCAGGCGCTGCCATAATCCACGGTGGAAATGTAATCCGCGTAATCTGTGCAGTCGGCGCAGGCTTTCACCTGGTAGGTCTTCACGCCGCTCATGCCGAACAACTCCAGGCCCTCGCCAAAGGGGGTATTGTACGTGCAGGTAGTCGTCAGCTCCACATGACGCCGCAGGACCGAATCCAGCACCAGCTCCAGCTCCACGTCCACGCTGTCCACCACGCCTACGAAATTGGCCTTGTCCAGGATATAGCGCACGTAAGCCGCGGCACGGTCCTCGTTGGCTCCGTGGAGGGTGTCGGCGGAGAAGCGGCGGTAGAGGTTCCGGCCGGTCAGGGCTTCCGTGTTGACATAGCCCATGATGATATCCGAGTCTATGTTGTTGTAGGTGGAAGCGATCTTCGTGGCCGCGTCGTTGGTCACTACCGTGGTGATGTAACGCTGGTAGTACACAAAGCCAAGACCCAGTATCCAAATCAGCACAAACAGGGTAATCACCATCACAATCATGCCTTCCAGCATAATGGCGCCCCGTTCACCCCGCCAGTTTTGTTTTTTCATGCCCTTACACGCCTCCATTCATTGTCAGCGTCCTGAAAAACAGTACCGCCGACGCCAGAGAGAACACGATGTAATACCAAAACCACCGGAATTCCCTCAAGCCCAGCTCATGGGACAGGCAGGCTTTCCGCGGGCAGCTCAGGAAGTACAGCGTCAGCTCCTCCGGGACGCTTCCCCTTGTGGTATAGCTGTAACGGTACGTTTTCCCTTGGCACTCGTACTGGTATAACGCCCGCTGCTTACCGCTCCCGGTATACCCAAGCTTCGGATGCTCTTCATAAACCTCCCTCTGCTTCAGAAGCCGCGCCTGGACCATATGCCCCTCCCGCTCAGCCGTTTCCACCAGCCTGCGGCGGATGAAGGGCACATAGAAAATACCGCGCAGCACATAGAAGCCAAGGGTCAGGAAAACGGACAGCATCATGCCCATCACCAGCGACATTTCCCAAATCTCCATTACTTTCCTCCCGGGAACCGCAGGATAATCATATGATATTCCCCGTCCACCGTGCTCACGGGACAGGCTCCCTTTGCGGAGAAATAGCCCGCGTCCTGGAATTGATAGTCAATGGCCAGCGCGCCCTTTTCGTTGATAAAGCCCCACTGCTTCCCATCGTAAACCGCCGCCAGCCCGCCGGAAAAGCTCCGGGCCTCCTGGAACTGCGGTTCAATCACTGTCTTGCCCTTCTTATCCACAAAGCCCCAAAGACCGCTTTCATCCTGGTACGCAATCCCGCCGCCCAGCCAGCAGTCCAGATCCCGGGCGGAGAATTCCTTCAGCGCAGGCGTGCCGTCGGCCTTGTAAAGATTCCAGACGCCGTCCACAGAAGCGGAAATCAATCCGGCAGGGCTGTAATCGCCGTTCCCGTACAGCCGCACATCCGAAAAGCTCTGCTCCGACACCGGATTCCCGGACGTGTCCACCAGCCGCCAGGCCCCGTCCGCGCAGACCATGGCCGTGCCGTTCTGGTAGGCGGAAACATCGTCATAGCTTCCCGCAGCAGTGCCATTCTTGGGGTTCAGATAGCTCCATTTCCCGTTCCCGCGCACTGGCAGCAACCCGTCCCCGTAGGCTTTCGCTTCTTCCACCTTCTGCTGGACTACCGCCTGCAAAACGCCGTTTCCGTCCATCAGGCGCGACTCTTCCTCCGTGCAGAACAGGGCCACCGTCCCATCACTGTACGGCCCCACATACTGATAATCGCATTCGTTTTCCCGCTCGCCGTCGGAGGAAATGGTCCCCCAGCGCTCGCCGTTGCAGATCGACAGATGACCGTCCGGCGCGGCGCTGTAGCTGCTGAAATACTGGGCGCCTGATGTAAAGGCATAAGTAATCTCCCGGTTCAGCGCCGCCAGGGACTCCCCTTCCGCACCGGCGCGTTCTGCCCTGCCAAGAGCCTTGTGCGCGTCATTATAGCTGTTGGTGTCCCGCAGGAACTCCACCAGCCGCACCCAGTAAGCCTCCGTTTTGGGGTACAGCTTGCAGCTCTTCTCCAGGGCGCTTTTGTAGACGCTCCGGGTAATGGCGTTCTCCTGATAGGCAAGGGCGCAGGCCTCCATCATCTCCTGACGCACCTCGCCGTCCTCCCGGATGGACAGGGCCCGCTCATAGCTCTCGATGGCCTTCTGAAGCAGTTTCCCGCTCTCGTACTCCCGCGCTTCCGCCACAGCCGCCTGCCAGTTGTTCCGCGCGCCAATCATGCCCCCTGCCTGGGTAATCCATCCGCCGGCACAGAGCAGGATCATCACAGCCGCTAAAATCATTCGTCCAATTTTCATACTCTCACCCGATCACACGTTTAGTAGACTAACTGTCAGTATATATCCAATAAAGAGGAAAGGCCCGAACGGTACGGACTCTTTCATCGTTTTTTTCTTCGTCAACAACAGAAAGGCCGACGCAAATGCGCACAGCGTGACTGAAAAGAACAGCGTCCCGCCCACGATATACACGCCGCCCATCAGACCCAGCGCGGCGATCAGCTTCACGTCGCCAAAGCCTATCCCGTGATGGGACAGAACCGAACCAGCCGTCAGGACCACGCCGCTGACCACCGCCGCAAATATACCGCTGTTCAGATAGCCGAAGGCGCCCTCCTGTCCCGACAGAAAGCCCGCGCCCAGCAGTACCGCCGCCAGCAGCGCCAGCAGTGCGGTAAGACAGTTTGGAATCCGGTGCTCGATATAATCCACACAGCCGCAGGCACACAGGATCACCAGAGAACACAGGGCTTTCAGCAGATTCAGCGGGTCGTGCATGGTCGCCGTCAGACGCCAGGCCGCCAAAGCCGATACAGCCGTAATCAGCACAGAAAGCAGCCGGATACGTTCCGGGGAAAGCTGTATGCCTTCAATCTGTTCCTCCGGATTTTTCGCCCGCAGATACCGATTCTTCCGGACCTTTTCCACATTCAACATCAAATGAGCCGCCAGGAAACAGCATACCACCGCCCCGGCAGCGAACAGAATCCCCATATCCTTCCCCCCTGCTCACAGGAGGCCCATAGCGCACACAAGCTCCGGCGCTATGGGCCTTTTTCGGATACATCAGCGAATGGTAAACCCACCGACAATCGCCTGTACCTGGCCGACAATCTGGTCCTTGAACCCGATGAACACGCCCGCCACCAGAATGACGATGCCAAGGATAATCAGGATGGAGATGAAGTTGGTATCTCCCCGCTCCTCCGACGCTGCCTTCAGGTACATCGACTGCAATGTCGCCGCCAAAGCGATGGCCTTCCTGTTGAGTGCTTTTAACATAACTCTTCGCTCCTTTCCATTTATTTTTAACAGGAAACAAGTCCCGTTAAAGACTGAAACTTTGCAGGGCCGACGCAATGACAATCAGCATCACGCCCACAAACATCAGAGCGATGGGCATCAGCAGCGCGCTGGCCGCCTGTTCGCCCTTTTGCAGAAGCCGCTGGCGATGCTGGCTCCAAAGCTCCCCGGACTGGTTGGCAAGGAAGATGGGCAATTCGCCGCCGCCCCGCTCGATGCTCTGAATCAGCGCGGAGGTAAACTTTTTCACATCCGGCGAGTTGCTCCAGACGCCGAAATCATACAGCGAATCGATCTCCGCCCGGCCGTTCTCCATAGCCTCGCAGGACCGGCGCATCAGCTCGTAAATCACGCCCTCCTTGCCAAAGGCCACCATCTTCCACGCCTCGTGAAGGGTCGCGCCGGAATTCACCAGCAGGGCCAGCTTGGAGATCGCGTTGGGCAGTTCCCCTTCGCAGGCGGCGCGGCGTTTTTTCAGCTCGCCGTCGGAATAGGTCAGGAAGTAGTACGCCGCAAGGACCGCCAGCGCCACTCCCACCAACGCAAAGAACATACAGTTATCCCCGGAGAAAAAGCCAGCAACCAGGAACATCAGCGCAAGGCTTGCCAGCACAAAGGAAAGCGCCTGCGCCCAGACCGCCCGGGCGTAAAACTCCCCGAACTTTTTCCCGTAATACAGTGACGCGCTGTCCCGGAGCCGCGCCCCCAGCTTGCCGCGCAGACGCAGCAGCTTCGTGTTCTGCAAGGCAAACCCGGCGCTGTACAGGAACTTCATGGGAAACGCGTCGCTGTCCAGGGGCTCAATCAGATCATCGTAAGCGGCGCCCTTGAACAGCAGCGTCAGAAAGAGTACCGTCAGCACCGTTCCGATGCCCAGAATGATAAAACTTCCCATAATTCCCTACCTGATATCAATAATTTTCCGCCCCCAGAAGTAGGAGGCCACAAAAATCCCCACAGCCGCCGTGGTCACCAGCACGCCCAGGAAGGACGCCAGATTTTCCGCGAAGGACGGGCTGGACATTTTCAGCATGGCCACCAGCAGGATGGGCATCAGACACATGGCGTTGTGCTGGAGCTTATTGGAGGAAATCTTGGTCACGATCTCGTCCTCAATGGCCATTTTGTCGCTGATAATATCCCGGGTTTTCCGCACCACGGTCTTGAAATCGCCGCCCATCCGGTAGCAGTTGCCGATGACGTTGCTGAAATTCTGGATGTCCTCGCTGTTTGTCCGCTCACCGAACGCGCCGAGCATTTCTTCCAGGGTGTAGCCGTTGTTGATCCCGGCCACGATTTCCGTCAGCTCCTGAATGATGTAATCCGATTCCGAATACTGATTGGCCAGGTCATTCCGGGCGTTGACGAAGGACTCCGCCACCGTGTTTCCCGAAGCCAGCGAGGAGGTCAGGTTTTCCAGCATATCCCGGAACTGGACCCGCAGCGCCTTGTCCCGCTTCTCCCTGAGCATCTTCCGCAGGGCGGGCAGGAAGACCCGTACCGCAATGCCGCCGATCAGGCAAATAATTATCACATTGCTGATATACGTCATCATGGTAGCGTCGCCGTCCTCCATAAACAGGCCGCCGTAAAAGACCCAGCCCGCAAAACCGCCCGCCGCAAATACCAGCAGGCTGTAAAAAATCCGCTCCGCCGCCGACATATAGTACACCCGGTAATTCAGCATGGGGTTGTTCACCGGCGAAGGGATCGTCCGGGGTTCCTGTTCTTCTTTTCCCTTGCCCTTTGTTGTTTTGAGGCTCTTTGCCGTTTCTGCCATACACATTCCCTTCCTGACTTCCCGCGTTTGAAGCCGGTTCAGATTTCCGTCCGGATGCCCGCAAGCTGTAATTTAAAGATGTTTTTCATAGGATTTTTTGTCCGCCGCAGAGAACCTGACACCTTCTCCAGGGTACTCTTCTCGTCCTCCTCAAAGCGGTAAATGGGGTTCAGCAGAATCTGCCCGTTCTCGAAGCCCACCACCTCGGTAATCTCCATGGTCTTCCGGGATTTGTCCCGCAGTCTCGAAAGATGAATAATCACATCCACCGCGGAGGCGATCTGCTGGCGGATGGCCTCCAGGGGAAGACCGGCGGCGCCTTGCAGGACCATTGTTTCCAGACGGCTGAGCATATCATGGGTAGAGTTGGCGTGACCGGTGGACAGGGAGCCGTCATGACCGGTATTCATGGCTTGCAGCATATCCAAAGCCTCCGCCCCGCGGACCTCGCCGACCACGATTCGTTCCGGACGCATACGCAGGGAGGACTTGATGAGGTCCCGGATGGTCACCTGTCCCACTCCGGAGGCATTGGCGTTTCGGGTTTCCAGACTGACCAGGTTATCAATGTTGGTAATCTGGAGTTCCGCGGAGTCCTCGATGGTGATGACCCGTTCGTCCCGGGGGATGTAGTTGGAAAGGGCATTCAAAAAGGTGGTCTTTCCGGAGCCGGTGCCGCCGCAGATGAAGATGTTATACTTTGCCCGCACCAGCAGCTCCAGCTTGTCGGCAATCTCCTGACTGATGGAGCCGTAAGAGATCAGCTTTTCGATGGTCATGGGCGTTTTGGAGAACTTCCGGATGGTGACCGTAGGCCCGCACAAAGCCAGAGGCGGCAGGACCACGTTCACGCGGGAGCCGTCCGGCAAGCGGGTGTCGCAGATGGGGTTCGCCTGATTGACCTCTCGTCCGGCCAGGGCTACAATCCGCTGAATCACATCTTCCAGCCGTCTCTGGTTCTCGAATTTCTTATCCAGCTTCCGGAGTTTTCCGTTTTGCTCAATAAAAATATTCTCATGGCCGTTAATCATAACTTCTGTAATCGTATCGTCCGTGAGAATCGAATCCAGAAGGCCGAAGCCGCGGATAGAGCTGAAGATCTGCCGGACTATGGAGATTCTCTGCTCAATCGAACAATACTGGCCCTTCTGTATCAGACGCTGCTGCACAATCTGCTCAATGCGTTCCTCCAGCTCTTCGTCCAGGATCTGCCCAAGGGGAAGAGTTTCCACAATATTCTGCCGCACTTCCTTAATAAACTGCTGTTCCTGTTCCAACCCCATAAAATGCCTCCCACGCAAACATTTTTATATAAGAAGAATTCTTAACCCTCCAGAATCGCGTCAAATACCGCCGACGCCGCAAGCTGTCCAATCAACTGCCTGTCCTGCCGGCCGGGGACATTTCTCACGCCGCCAACCGTCCGGAGGCCCTCCGGAACCGGGAAAGCGCCGTCGCCCGTCAGCTTGTTCTGGAGCAGGCAGACCCGTTCCCAGAGCATATTGGAGCCGCCCTGTTCCAAAAGCCGGAGCGCTTCGTAAGCCTTGGCCGTCTTGCTGATGGACACGGTCCGGGTGTCGCAGACCCAGACCAGAACATGAGCCAGGGCGTAAATCCCGCGGGTCTCCTTCTTCAGATCAAAGGGCAGATCCACCAGCACGCAGTCACAGATTCCGGAATCCAACAGGGCAGAAATCAGTTCCTTTCGGTCCTCGGCGTTCAGCTCCATCATATCCAGCGCCACTTTCGGGCCGGAGAAGTAGAGCACCCCGGAATCATCCCTTTTCAGACAGCTCTCCAGCTTGACGGACAGGCTTCCGCGGCGGCTCTTCACCGCGTAAATCACATCGCTGATACTGAACACGCCTTCGCCGGAAAAATACTCGTCCGCAGAGCCGAAGTCCTCCAGATTCAGGTACACGCAGCGTTTCCCGGCGGCTGAGAAACGCACGGCGCAGGCGGCTGCAAGACTGGAAGCGCCGGTCCCGCCGCAGGGTGAGGAGAACATCAGGACCTTGGCGCTGCCGCTGTACAGATTCCGCACGGAGGTTTCTCCCAGAGCGTCCGAAAACACGCCCAGAACCCGCTTATAAATCAACTCCGCCCGCTGGAACTGGCAGATTGCGGGCGCGCCCTTGAAGGTATCCACCTCCGGGGAATCCACAAAATAGGCGAACCCGCATTTTTCCGGAAGCTCTTCTGTGGGGATTCCAAATAGATCGTCCGCCAGAAACACGTCAATCTTCTCCCGGGCGATGGCCTCCATGGCTGTCTCCTGCTCCGTGAACGAATAGAGCGCCAGACGTTCATGATATTTTGCGCTGAGAATCGAAATCAACCGGTTCAGGTATACCGGGTCGCTATGTAAAATCGCCAGTTTTATCCGCATTGTGCCCTAAGCCTTCTTCCTGTTTTCACTCCCGCGCCGCCGTATTTCCAAGATTCCAGCGGTTTTTCAACAATCTGTACATTTTTGAAACCTGGAAAACCATAAAATTTTCTTCAAAATAATATTGAAATTCGCATGATTTCGTGCTATACTGTTCACAAAATGGTAATATTTTCAGCTTGACAGGAAAGTACACATTCCTGTTATTTTTTCACTGTTTTCCGATTTTCCCCGGCAATTTCGGGCGCAAAAAATTCCCCCTGACGCAGTATCACAGCAACTTGCGTCAAGGGGACATTTTATATCAAAAAATTTTTATTTTTCGCTTTCCTTACGCCAATATGCAGCCTTCTCTGGGTCTTTCGGCACGCCCAGGCCCTTCTCACAGCAAACGGCAAGCTCCTTTTTTGCCCTGGATTCGTTCTGTCCTGCCGCCAGCCTGTACCACTTTACGGCCTCCTCCCAGCTCTGCGCGACGCCGTCTCCATAGGCATAGGCTTTTCCTGTCCAGAACTGCGCCAGTCCACAGCCCTGCTCCGCCGCCGACCGGAACCACCGCGCCGCTTCCTCGTCAGATCGTTTTGTGCCCGTTCCCTTCCGGTACATCCAGGCAAGATTGTACTGCGCTTTGCAATCTCCATGATCCGCCGCCTTCTGATACCAGTAAAACGCCTGCATGGAATCCCGCGGCACGCCTTCGCCCTTCTCATAGCACCATGCCACGCTGCAAAACGCCCGTGCATAGCCCTGTTCCGCCGCCTGACAGAATAATTCCGCCGCTCTTTCGTGAGATTTTTCCACGCCCTCGCCGTTCCTGTACGCCCAGCCCAATTGATAGCAGGCCCGCGCATAGCCCTGTTCCGCCGCGCTCTGATACCATTCCGCCGCCTTTGCAAACGACTGCGCAACACCCAAGCCCGTCTTATACAGCCAGCCTAAATAGCATTGCGCCCCGGCGTCCCCCTGCTCCGCGGCTTTCCGGAACCATTCCGCCGCCTGTTCATAGGAGCCCTTTACTCCCTTGCCGTTCATGTACAGCATACCCAGGTTGTACTGCGCTATGGCGTCCCCCTGCTCTGCCGCTTTGCCATACCACTCCGCCGCCTTTGCAAACGACCGCCCTGTTCCCCTGCCCTTCTTGTAAAGCCAGCCTAACCAGCGCTGCGCCTCCGGATGGCCCTGCTCCGCTGCTCTGCAATACCATTCCGCCGCTTTTTCGTAGGACTGCTCTACACCTTCGCCGTCCTTGTACAGCATACCCAGTCTATATTGTGCAGAGGCGTCCCCCTGCTCTGCCGCGGCAAGTAACGCGTCCACAGCGGGTTCGGGAACGCTCGGGTTGTCCAGCTCTGCTCCGGCGGTCTGCAATGCCTCAGAAGGGCCGGGGACCGCTGTATCTGCTCCTTTTGTCCTTTCCCCGGGGAGGCTTTCTGTCATTCCTGATTCCTCTGCCTTTTCCCCGGGGACGCTTTCTGTCATTCCTGATTCTTCCGCCTTTTCCCCGG
>CAJTMG010000001.1:165817-295967 GCA_910577405.1 uncultured Oscillibacter sp.
GCCTTTTCCCCGGGGACGCTTTCTGTCATTCCTGATTCTTCCGCCTTTTCCCCGGGGACGCTTTCTGTCATTCCTGATTCTTCCGCCTTTTCCCCGGGGACGCTTTCTGTCATTCCTGATTCTTCCGCCTTTTCCCCGGGGACGCTTTCTGTCATTCCTGACTCTTCCGCCGTTTCTCCGGGGAGGCTTTCTGTCATTCCTGATTCTTCCGCCTTTTCCCCGGGGACGCTTTCTGTCATTCCTGATTCTTCTGCCTTTCCTCCGGTGACAGGTCCCTGCTCTTCCTCCGGCAAAAACTCCGTCAAACGGCGGCGCGTTTCCTCTTGCAGGTCTTCCAGAACGCGCAGCTGGATGGAATCATTCTTATCGTTGACAAAATTATCCCGCAGCAGCCTTGCGCAGGACTCCGCTCCCTCGTAGAGCAGGAAATTGGGCATCTCCTTCTTGTCGGAGAAAATCAGCTCGTACATAGTGGTCACTACGTTGTGTTTGTTATGGATATTGTTCAGCAGCTTCTGGACGGATTTCTCATCATGGTACCGTTCCAGATTGCAGTCCAGAATACTCTCCTGCAAGAACAAAAATTCCTGAGGCGACATCTCCACCTGATGCCTCATGCTCTCCCGGCGCACGCTGTTCTGATAAATGCAGGAGTGCATTCCCGAAAGAGTGCTCAGGTCCGGGTCCAGGGCCACATAGAATACCGGCAGAGGCTTCCCCATCAGCGTGTGCATTCTGGCGGTACGGTTGGCAAGCTGTTCCGCCAGGCAAGCATAACTGCGCATATAGTCAATGCTCAGAAAGGACACGATTCCCATGCAGCCGTATTCCTCAAAGAGCCGCACCTGAAGGTTTTTCAGCCAGCTTGAGGACTGATTCTCCTGAAATTCGATATCGATATAGACGTTGATCCCCAGAGCCCGCAGAGCCAGCACACAGGGATACGCCTTTTCCCAGTCCCGGCTGGAGTAGCTGATAAATACATAATCCTCTCCCGGAATCCAGCCGTCCCGGAGCAGCTCGTAATATGCCTTTTTACTCCGGGAAATCAGTTCTTCCATCTCTCCCGCCTCCTTCCGACTCAACGCGCCAGTTCGTAGGTCTTCTCAAAGATTCCTCTCCGGATGATGTAAATATCCTGTGGATTGTCCGCTTTGGCCGCAAGCCAGTCCCCGGCCTCCCCCAGCATCATGCCCCAACCTGTGATTACCTCGGCGCGGCGGTCAAGCTGTCTGGCCCAGATTTTCGCCTCGTCCTTCGCGACGCACTGCTTTGCGTACTTCTCCAGCGACTTTTTCTCATGGGTCTCCGCGTGATACACTACAGGAGGATAAACGCCCTCAATCTCATAAGGTTCATCCAAAAGCTCGTAATTCCGCAGCAGATCCTCTCTTTTGTTCAGGTACGTCTCACCGGAAACGCCGATACGGATATAGAGGTCCGGGCCGGCTTTCTTGATGGCGTCCCCTTCAATCATGCGGATCAAGATTTCCGTACCCTCAGGGAAGAGCTGGTCTGAGGGCACGTAGCCGCTGGGAATCTTCTTCTTGCGGTACAGGACCTCGGAGCCGTCCATCTGGTACTCGCCCGCCCGAAGCTGTATCGCGCCCTCAAAATAGCTGGCAATCCGGCGGTAAATCAAACGGCCCACGGCGCCCTCCAGACCATCCCAGCCGGTGTCCGCCACGTCGCAGCAGACCTGACGCACCAGATTCAGCGGCAGACGGCCTCCGGCTTTCATCCGGTCGCCTCCCGCGTCGTTCAGAAAGCCGTGGGCAATCCAGCGGGCCAGCTTATCCGCCTGCACCTTTTCCAGATAGCTCCTGACCGAAATCTTCACATAGTCCGACAGCAGGCAGTAGGACACGCAGACATCCACCTGGTCCACCGTCATCACCTGATCGCTGACCACACCCAAAATATTCGGGTCGCAGGGCCGCACCTGGGCTACCGCAAAGCGGAATTCCGGATTTCTGTGCAGGCTCGCCAGCGCATCCCCCACAATGCCCAGCTCCTCCACCGACAGATTCGCGCTTTTCAGCTGGCTCAAAACGCTCCCGTCAATCCGAAGCGCCTCCTGCATATCCCGGTCCAGGGGGTTCGACATTCCCCGGAAACCGTTGGTATCCATGTACAGCCCGTAGTACAGCGCGGTGGACAGATGGATATCCGGCACAAAGCCCTCGTCCATCAGCATGGACCAGAGCACCGAGGCGCAGGACCCGCAGCCGCTCCGCACCTCGCTCATGGCCGGCAGCGCGCGTTTATCCTCCACCTCGTGATGGTCGATGACCGCAAGATTCCGGCAGGGCAGCGGCGACATATTCCCCTCTCCCGCCTGGCCGTCCACCGTCACCAGAAGCTCCGGGGTCCCCTCCGGCTCCGGCAGATACTCCAACGGGATACTGAATTTATCCAGCATCAGAAGCAGGTTCACTTTCCGCACCTTCCGCTCTCCGGTGTAGACCAGCCGGGGCGTCTTCCCTTTGCTCTCCAGATACGTCAGAAGCGTCCATCCGCAGGCAATGGCGTCCGCGTCGGGGTCGTCGTGGCACTGGATCATAATATCGTCATATTGCAGCAGTTCTTCTAATCTCATTCTATCTGCCTCCTTGAAAGCATTCTGTTACCCGATATTATATCAGCCCGCCGGGACGTTTTCAACACCTGTACCGCGTCTTCCGGCTGTCAAAAAATTTTTTCCCTCCGGAATCACCTCTTTGTGAAAACTTCTGAAAACCGCTTTTCAAATCGGCGGAAATCTTGTATACTGGAAAAGCAGCCGGTCCTGGGAAGACCGGTAATTCTCCCTGAAGGAGTGAGTCCCCATGAAAACAATCCGACTTCTGTTTTTGCTCTTCCTGCTGACGGCCCTGACCGCCTGCGGGGGAAGCGAGCCGCCCGCGCCGCCGGAGGGACCGGAGACGGTGTCGCTGACGGTCTGGGGCGCGGAGGAAGACCAGGAGCTTTTGCAGGAAATCCTAACATCCTTCCAGGCCCGTTACGCGGAGGAGGCCAATTTCCAGATTACCTGCCAGCCTCAGAGCGAGTCAAGCTGTAAGGACGCCATTCTGGGGGACCTGGAAGCCGGGCCGGACGTGTTTGCCTTTGCCGACGACCAGGTTTCCGCCCTTGCCGCCGCCGGAGCCCTGGACCCCATCCCGGACCCCGAGGCCGTGCGGAGCGCCTCTTTGTCTGCCGCCGTGGAAGCTGCCAGCGTGGAGAATACCCTATACGCCTACCCTCTGACGGCGGATAACGGATACTTTCTCTATTACAACAAGGCGTATCTTACCGAAGAGGACGTGCAGAGCCTGGACCGCATTCTCTCCGTGGCGGCTTCGTCGGGTCGGAAATTTGTGATGGACTGGACCTCCGCCTGGTATGTGTACGCCTTTTTCGGGAACACGGGCCTTGAGGTGGGCCTGAACCCCGACGGGCTGACCAATTACTGCACCTGGAACGGCACGGGAACGGTTTCCGGCGTGGACGTGGCCCAGGCAATGCTATCGATCGCGGCCAGCCCGGGCTTTGCCAACCGGACGGACACGGAGTTTCTGGAGGGCGTGCGGAACGGGACGGTGATCGCGGGCGTCAGCGGGGTTTGGAACGCAGTGGCCGTGCAGGAGGCGTGGGGCGAAAACGCGGGGGCTGCCAAGCTTCCCACGTACACCTGCGGCGGCGGTCAGATTCAGATGGCTTCGTTTTCCGGATGCAAGCTGGTGGGTGTAAACGCCTACTCCAAAGAACCGGAATGGGCGGCGCGGCTGGCGGAGTGGATTGCCAGTGAAGAGAACCAGCGGCTTCGGTTTGCCCGGCGGGGTCAGGGTCCGGCCAACAGCGCGGCGGCGGCTTCGGAGGAGGTCCAGAATTCCCCGGCAATCGCGGCGCTTCTGGCACAGTCGGAATTCTCCCAGCTCCAGCGGGTGGGCGGGAAGTTCTGGGACCCGGTGGCGGAATTCGCGTCCTCCATGGCGCGGGGGAATCCGTCCGGGGCGTCCCTTCAGGCCCAGCTGGACCATATGGTTGAGGGCGTGACCGCGCGTTAAACTGCCCGCTTTGCTCTGTCGGGCTTTTGGAGGTATTGCAATGAAAGGAAAGCTCTCTTTGCAGCAGCGCTTGATTCTGCCTGTGGTCCTTCTGGGGCTGGTGACGCTGCTGTCCAATCTTCTGGCAGTATTCAGCATCAACAACGTCCACGCCAACGCCGGGACCATCGTGGATGAGTATATGGTCAGCGAGGCCTGTCTGGGAGATATCCGGCGGTCCATGATGGATATCCACCGGCTGGCTCTGTCCCATATCGTGGCGGCGGACCATGAGACCATGATTCAGCTTGTGCAGCAAATCAAGGCGGAGGAAGCCGTTCTGGACGAGCAGCTTGCGTCCTACGAGCCCTATGCCGCCGGGGAGGAAGGGGTCTATCAGGGTCTTTTGGAGGACTATGACGCCTTCAAGCACGCGCTGGTCCGTCTGGTATGCGCCAGCGCCGACAGCAAGACCCAAGAAGCCTACGCCATGGCCAATGGGGAGGTTGTCCAGAGAAGCTCTGCCGCTGAAGCCAAGCTGGACGCCCTTTCCGATTCCGTTACTGCCCAGGCGTCGTCGGCCCGGAATCACCTGTTCTTTGTCTACACCGTCTCCCTGATTACCAGCGCGGCGGCTCTGGCTGTAGGCGTGCTGCTGGTATGGGCGGCTCTGCGGATTATCCGAAAGTACGTCATCGCGCCAATCCGGGACGCCATGGGGATTTTGCAGGACAGCTCCGAACGGCTGGGCGGCGTGGTAGGGGAAATCCGCGGCCGCACCCGGACCTCCAGCGGAAGCGCGCGGAAGCTCTCCGGCCTGACGGAACAGCTCTCCGCCGCTCTGGAGGAGATTTCCAGGAATACCGCCGCCATTACCGCCAGCGCTTCCGGGACCCAGGAAGACGCCGTGCAGATGGCCGACGCCTGCGCAGCCCTGACCGGGTACTCTATGGAAATGCGGGAGCGGTCAGAAGAGATGGAGCAGTCCGCCCTGCGGGAGATGGACGCGGTGCAGTCCAGAACGGAGGAGATCCTGTCGGTGCTGAACAAAGCCATTGAACAGAGCCGGAATGTGGATAAGATCAATATTTTGACCCAGGATATACTGTCCATCTCGTCTTCCACAGACCTGATCGCCATCAACGCCTCGGTGGAAGCGGCGCGGGCAGGGACGGCCGGGAAGGGCTTTTCCGTGGTGGCCCAGGAGGTCCGCCGCCTCGCCGACGCCTGCGCGGAAGCCGCCGGACATATTCAGGAAGTCAGCGAGATTGTCACCGGCGCGGTCAACTATCTCTCCAGCAGCGCCCAGGAGCTTGCCGGTTACCTGGGGCAGGTCATTTCGGAACAGCTTGCCCAATCGGTGCAGTCCGGGCGGCAGTATCGGGAGGACGCGGCTTACATACAGCGTTCGATGGAGGCGTTCAACAGCCAGGCCGACCGTCTCCGGACTGCTATGGCGGAAATCACGGCGTCCATCTCCGGCATCTCCGGGGCGGTGGACAGCGCGGTTTCCGACGTGACCGGCGTGGCTGGCAGTACCCGCACCCTCGTGGGCGACCTCTCCGGCATCGTCAGCGGGATGGATACCAATCAGGAAATCGCCGGGGAGCTTCGGGGACAGGTGGACGTGTTCGCGAACCTTTGACCTGCTTTCCTATGATGAGCGGCGGGGCGTTCCGGCTTTGAAAACGCTCTTGCCAGATGAAACAGGATATGGTAAAATTACGGGGAAAAGGAGGGTGGCTGCTATGCAGATCGACTACCACAAGGAATACAGCCATGAGCTTGGACGAGAGATGGAATTCAAGGTCTATGGCCATGGCGGGAAACCGGTCCTGGTCTTCCCCTGCCAGAACGGGCGCTTTTATGACTGGGAGGGTTTTGGAATGCTGGAAACCCTGGGGGATTATATCGACGCGGGGAAAATCCAGCTCTTTACCGCCGATACCATCGACGGCGAAACGCTCTCTCTGGTGGGCGGCGACCCCTATCACCGGGTCCGGCTCCATGAGGCCTGGTACCGCTATGTGACCGAGGAACTGACGTCCCGCGCCAGGGAAATCAACGGCACCGGACAGGCGTTTTTGTCCACGGGCTTCTCTATGGGCGCTTACCACGCGGCAAACTTCTTCTTCCGCCGCCCTGATCTCTTTGACAGCGTGATCGCTCTTTCCGGCGTTTACGACACCTATGATATGTATAACGGCTATATGGACGATGTGGTTTACGCAAACGATCCCTGCGCCAGCATCGCCAATATGCCCGATCAGCATCCCTATATCCAAATGTACAACGAACGGAAAATTATCATCTGCGTCGGGCAGGGTGCATGGGAAGAGCCGCTGCTGGCCGGTACCCGCCGCCTGGACGCCGTTCTGCGGGGCAAGGGGATCAACGCCTGGATCGACTATTGGGGCCTGGACGTGAACCATGACTGGCCCTGGTGGAAAAAGCAAATCCGTTATTTCCTCCCCAGCGTCCTCGGGTGAAAAAAGCAGGAGATAGGATGCGTTCGGCTCTTATCTCCTGTTTTTTGCGGTCAGAAGTACGCTTTATGGAGGATATGAGTTGCATGACAGCGAATTTTTCCGTGGCTGGCGGGACAGGCTGACAGAGACAAAGGACATCGCGCCATTGAACTTCGGAATGACGCAGGAGGAAGCAATCGCCATTCTGGGTGAGCCGGACGCCGTTTCGACCATGAAAAGCAGAGGCAGGCCTTTGATTCTGAAATATCAGGACATAGAACTGCATTTTGACAGAAGCGCACTGTTTCTGGTTTTCAGCGACGGCGAAACAGAACTTGCAGTCAAAGCCGTCCCAGCGCAAAACGACCGCGGGCTTCCTTATCTTCCCCCATCTTCCCCCTGTCCAGGAAATGACAGTGTTTCCAGCCACGCCGGGACTTGACAAAGGGCAGCAGGTCGTATACAATAGGATAGCCGGAAGAATCCGGTCAAACTACATAGTCCTTATCAAGAGTGGTGGAGGGAACGGCCCTGTGAAGCCACGGCAACCTGCTATGTAAGGTGCCAAATCCGGCGGAATTCGAGAGATGAGGAGCGAGTGAGAGTTTTTCCCGCACGTTTCGGCATCGGAGCGTGCGGTTTTATCATTTCCGCTGGCAGAATTTATCCCATCGCGCCGGGATGCAAAGGGCGCGAGATTTCCGCCGCACGGTGGGGAAGAAAAGGAGTTATTATGACAAGGCATTATCTGTTTACCTCTGAGTCCGTAACAGAGGGCCACCCCGACAAAATCTGCGACCAAATTTCTGACGCGGTGCTGGACGCCATTCTTGCCCAGGACCCTCAGGGACGGGTCGCCTGCGAAACCACCGCCTGCACCGGCCTGATTCACGTCATGGGCGAGATCACCACCACCTGCTATGTGGACATCGACAAGCTGGCCCGTCAGGTGGTCCGGGAGATCGGCTATGACCGGGGCAAGTACGGTTTCGACTGCGACACCTGCGCCGTCATTACCTCCATCGACGAGCAGTCCCCGGATATTGCCATGGGCGTGGACAAATCCTTCGAGAACAAAAACAATCAGGAAGCCGAACTGAACCACGGCGCAGGCGATCAGGGCATGATGTTCGGCTACGCCTGCGACGAGACCCCCGAGCTGATGCCCCTGCCCATTTCCCTCGCCCAGAAGCTCTGCCTCCAGATGACCCAGGTCCGCAAAACCGGTCTTGTCTCCTATATGCGGCCCGACGGCAAAAGTCAGGTTACGGTGGAGTACGACGAGAACAGCCGGCCTGTCCGTATTGATACCGTGGTCATTTCCACCCAGCACAACCCGGACGTGACCTTGGACCAGATCCGTCACGATATGGTAGAGCTGGTGGCCAAGGTCGTCCTGCCCAAAGAACTGCTGGACGAGAACACCAAATATTATGTGAATCCCACCGGGCGTTTTGTCAAGGGCGGCCCCGCAGCGGACGCAGGTCTGACAGGCCGCAAGATCATTGTGGATACATACGGCGGCAGCGCTCCCCACGGCGGCGGCTGCTTCTCCGGCAAGGACCCCACCAAGGTTGACCGTTCCGCCGCCTACGCCGCCCGCTGGGTTGCCAAGAACATCGTCGCGGCGGGACTGGCCAAGCGTTGTCAGGTACAGCTTGCCTATGCCATTGGAGTTGCCCGGCCCGTCAGCGTGCTGGTGGATACCTTCGGCACCGGCGCCGTGAGTGATGGCAAGCTGGAAGAGGCCGTGCAGAAGGTCTTCGATCTGCGTCCCACCGCCATTATCCGGGACCTGGACCTCCGGAAGCCCATTTACCGCAAATTGGCCGCGTATGGACACATGGGCCGGGAAGACCTGGGGGTAGCCTGGGAAAAGACCAACCGCGTGGACGCCCTGAAAGCAGCGCTGGGGCTTTAAGCCGGAACCCTGATACAAACTGCTGTACTTGAATGACTTACGGAAGAGCGGCAGTCGGAGGATTGTCGCTTTTCCTTTGGTAACTCTGCGGAACCGGAATCAAATGACCCCCTGATTGATGCGGAGAGGTGGCTGTCATGAATGATAAACGCTTTCCAAAAATCCTCAAGGGCCTTGCCGTCTGTGCCGGGTACGCCGCCGCCTTTCTGGGACTGATGGCGGTCAAGGCGGCTTTGATCATCCTGCTTTGCATAGGGCTTCTGATGGGCGCGACACGGGCCTGCCTGACAGAACACGCGTCACCCCACCGCCGCGGGGAAGTGGTGCGGTATCTGGAGTCGGCGTATCCGGAGGAGGATTTCGTCGTATCCCGGCATCACAAGACCGTGACGGACGAGGACCATTCCCTGGCGGATATGCGGATCTGGGACTGCTGGTTTGAGGATTTGCCCGAAGTGGTGTTTCATGTGACCAGCAGCTGGTCAGGCGGAGACAACTTCCCTGCAAAGGCGGGCTACAGTCTGTCCAGCGACCTGAAATTCGTGCTCTGGGACTATTATCTGGAGGAATACCAATCCGGCGGCGGCTCGCTGTCCTGCTGGGCGCGGGAACAGAACCGGCTGACCCTGACCTACAGCACCTTGGCAGAAACGGAGACAGCGGCGGACCAGCTACAGGATTTCCACGACTGGTGGGGGCGGCAGTCTCATGGGGAAGTCTCGCCGCTGTCGGTGACAACTGAATTTGCCGGAGGTCCCCTTCCTGTCCCGCCGGGGCTTCAGGAGACCATCTATATTGACCGGATCACACCTGAAAACACCTTCAATTTTGACAGCACCCGGGAATTTATGCTGGGCACTTCCCGTTATATCCTTCTGTACTACTATGGCTATTACAACCTCCCCTGTCCGGAATTCAGCGATGGGGAACGGGAAGATTTCGCCCGAAAAACCTGGCTTTGGTACGCGGATTCCACCTACAAGGACTACCCCAACGGCGCAATCTCCATCTGGAACAAGGGTCACTATCTTCCTCTGGAGGACTGGGCGGAGCCTCTGCGCGGCGTCGGGGTCTGGCTCTGCGATGTGAGCTATGGCGGGCTGTATGAGATCCTTGCCCGTCTGGACTGCGGACCGGAAGGCGCCCCGGAGCACTTCACCGTTACGGGGCAGGACGGCGCATTCTACGAATTTTCCTATGACTTCTTCACCACGGAGGACGACGGGGACCTGACATGGTACTACCTCAAGGACGGCGAGACCTGTACCCTGAAACGGAGCACGCCGGTACTGGAACTGAACAGCGCCGCCGTAAGACTGACCACGGGTTTGATTTTCCAGCACTATTGAATGCAAAAAATCCCATAAAATACAGAAAAACCTCCGTAGATTCGTCTTTTTTCGGGAAGACTAACTGCGGAGGTGTTTCCTATGGACTACTATCTTTCTCTGGAGGACCTGCTGGATCAGGACCTTTCCGCCTACGAGTATTTTCAGACCCTGCCGCCTGAAGTCCGGAACGTTCTGGAGCTGGACGGCAGCAGCGTGACCTCGTTTTCCCTGCTCCAATCCCAGGCCGCCCGTCTGAAAGAAGCTCTGTAAGCAAAAAAAGCCCCCCGGAATCAACGCCGGAGGGCTTTTTGTATCACTTACGCGTAAAACTGGCCGGAACCCTGCTTGAGCTGGAACTTCTTCGTTTCGTTCTCCAGCATATGGACCTGCTCAAACAGCTCAGTAGAGACGGCGGCGGATTCCTCACTGCTGGCGGAGTTGGTCTGCACCACAGAGGAAATCTGCCCGATGCCCTCGGTAACCTGAGCAATGGCCTCCGCCTCACCCTGAATGGCGGTGGTGATATTGCTGATGGCCTCGTTGGACTGCACCACCAGCGCCAGGGCCTTCTGGAGGGACTCGGAGACCTCGCCCACAATGCCGCTGCCCAGCTCCGTCGCCTGCACGGAATTCTCAATCAGCTCCTTGGTAGCCTTGGCAGCCTCGTCGGAGCGCACGGACAAGCTGCGGACCTCGTCGGCCACCACAGCGAACCCCTTACCGGCGGACCCGGCCCGGGCAGCTTCCACAGCGGCGTTCAGTGCCAGAATGTTGGTCTGGAAAGCGATGTCTTCAATGGTGGCAATAATCTTGCTGATCTGCTGGGAGGACTTGGTAATATTCGCCATAGCCTTCACCATTTCCTCCATCTGATGGCTGCTGAGGGTCACCTGTTCGCCGGTCATACGCGCGTTCTCCTGGACCCGGGCAGCGGTCTTGACGTTCTCCGCCGCGCCCTTGGAGAGGTCGTCCAATGTGGCGTAAAGTTCCTGTACCGCGCTGGCCTGTTCGGTGGCTCCCTGGGCAAGGGCCTGGGCGCCGCTGGAGAGCTGTTCCGCATGGCCGGAGACCTTCCCTTGGGCGCGGCAGATCTGACCCAGTGTCTGGGAGATGGTTTCGGTAAAGCTGTTCAGAGCGGTTTCGATGCTCTGGAAATCTCCGATGTAATCCGTGGAGGTAGAGACGTTGAAATTCCCCTTGGACAGCTCGCCCATAATCCGGTTGATGTCCATGATATAGCTTTCGATAATGGACATGGATTCCCTGAGGGTTTTTGCCAAATCGCCCAGCTCGTTGGGGGAGTCATAGTCGATCTCCAGCTGCAGATTCCCCTCCTGAAGGGGCTTGGTCTGACGGGTGATGTCCACAATGGGCCGGACCACGTGCCGCGTAACGAAGCGAACCAGGCTGATCAGGCAGACCAGGGCCAAAACCAGGCAGATAAAGCAAACGAGCTGCATTGTCAGGATGGTATTCCGAAGATGCTGGGAACTCTCCGTGCTGAGGGCGCCGCCCCGTTCAACCACCTTGTCCAGAATACCCACCAGGCTGGTGACATTGGTCTGAATGGTCTCCTGGTAATAATTCTGTGCCTGAGCGGGATTCCGTTCCAGCATTTCCAGGACCTGGGTGGCGGACTGATGAATCTCCTTATGCAGAGGCTCCAGCTGGGTGCGCAGGGCGAGCACGGTTTCGTCTTCGGTCTGGGCGTCGCCGTAAATCCACTGACCGAGGGCGCAGGCAGTTGGGTCGATGCTGCCGGTAAAGCTGCCTCCTGCATAGAGGGCGTTGCTGAGATTAGCGGCCCATTTGTAGTGAGCGGTTTCCGCGCTCTGGGCCCGTTCCAAAAGGGCAAAGGCCTCTGTAGTTGTCCGCTGAATACTCTGGATACGCAAAATATTGCCAGTGGTTACAAAGCTGAACAGCAGGATAGATGCCAGAGCCGCCGCGGTACGAATGAGCACACTTCGTTTGATACTTTTTCCCATCAACATAGTTATGTCTCCTCCTTATACAATGATGCCGCACAGGGGATGCGCTCCCTCTGAAGTGCCCGGCACCAGAGAGGCGTTTGGTCGTTCCAGCCCATTATACCATATTCCTGGAGTTTTGCAAGACAGACCCGGCGTTGAACTGAAAATTTTATCCCTGGAAATTTCCGGCATCCGTTTCTGTAAGGCCAAACTTCTCCCAAAGGGTTCGGAAATCCACGGATCTGCGCCAGAGGCCGGGTTCTTCCGACAGGGCGTCCCGGAGGTCCTGCAAAGCGCCCTGTTCGTCTCCGGTCCAGTGACGGCGGTACGCGCGGGCTTCCAGGTAGCGGCTCCGATGATCCGGGTCCAGCTCCAGAAGACGGCTCAAGTCCTCAATCTGACGGCGGTACCGGTTGGTTGTGGCAACTGTGGGACAGCGGGCGCGGAGAATCAGTATATTGTCCGGCTCCAGCTCCAGGGCGGCGGTCAGAGAGCGGTCCAGTTCCGGCGTCCGACCCATGGCCTTGAAGCACCACCCTCTCAGTATATGCAGCCGCCAGTCCGGAACGCTTCCCAGATATTCCGCGCACCAATCCGCCGCCTCCCGGTACTCTCCGCGTTCCGCCATCGCCAGCACCGACGGATAGTCCCGGCACAGGTCCATGACCCGGTTCAGGGCGTTGTCCTCCAGCACATCCGGAGAGTTTTCCGGCTCCTCTCCCGTCCCGGACCGCGCTTTGGATTCCGTTCCGGTTTTTGTTTCCGGTTCCGGTTCCGCTCCAGAAATTCCAGCAGATTCCGGCGGTTGGGTTCCGGCTGATGTTTCTGGTTTTGTCCCGGAGATTCTGACAGGCCCCGAGTCTTTTCCAGAAATTGCAAACTTCTTCCCGGCGGACGGCTTTGTTTCCGCAGTTTTTTGATCGGGTTCCTGAAAATTGGGGTCAAAGGCGCGGATCAAGGCTTCCATCACCGGCTGTTTCTGTCCGCATTTGGGGCAGGTATAGGTTCCATAATACCAGGCCAGCAGTTCCTCGCCCTCCCAATCGCCCATCTGATGGAGGATTTTCCGGAAACGCCGGAATGACGCGGGTTCCTTCTGCCAGAGACGGGCGGGGCGTATTTTACGGCGCTGCTTCGGCTCGGACAGCGTCAAGTCCTCATCCAGCCATCCGCATTGACCGCACTGGACGCAGCAGGATTCCCAGCCGTGGAGATTCATGACGTAGGCTTCCAGACGCTCCCCGAAAAGCCCGTAGAGTCCCAGAAGCAGCCAGCGGCGTTCAAAGGCCCCCTCCTTCCGGAGCTGTTTCCGGCAGTCTTTCAGGAAACGCCGGGCCTCCTCCGCCAGTATCTCTGCCGCCTCCTGATAACTCTCCAGGATTTCCTGCGGCGCGCCGGGACGGGCTTCACCGGGGAAGAAAGCGTCTGCGGCAAGACATTGGCCAATTTCGGAGAAAATCAGCCGTTTCCATTCGTAGTCGCCGGATTTCAGGCCTAAAAATTTCACAATGTAAGGCAGAACCACATACATGGCCGGATAGAAGGTCATCTGATGGGAAAGGCTTTCGCAAAGGTTGTCGAAGGCCAGATGCTCGTCGTCCTCCGCCTGCTCCTTCAGACGCCGCAACTGTATCTGTGGTCCGGCAGGCTCCCCCATCAGCGTCCCCACCTCTTCCCGCACGCTGCCGTATGCGCCGGGATAGGCTTTCCAGAGAGGGTCGCCGAGGTCCAGCAGTTTCATAGCGTCTCCTTTCCCGGGTTGGAAAACAGATTCCAATCAGTATTAAATGCCGAGATACAATACAAACTGGCATTGTGAGAATCTCGCCGTTTCAAGAAATAAATCCCGAAGAGCAACAAAAGCAAGGGCATTATAAAACGGCGCTGCGCAAGGCTTATCGTGTCAGGAAAATCAAAACAGCATTCACAGGACCTGATGTTTCAGAAAATCACATTCCGGACGGCGACAAAATCAAACGTATAACAAAGCGGCTCCGCGCAAGGCTTACTGTGCGAGAAAAACCAGATTCCTGTCTGTAATCAAATTGGGGATACTATACAGCACTATAATCCCATCGATCTCGTTTTCCGACGCGTACCGGGCAGGGGAATAGCGGTAGTAGCGGAGGTCAATCAGATGGACTTCCTCAAAACGCTGGGCCAGGAAGGGGGCTATGGAATCGGCATAGGAATCCCGAATCAGCAGCAGCTTGCCGGCCCCTTCCGCGTCAGGATTCCGTATCACACAAAGAGGCTGATTCCCGCCAAGAAACGCGGAATATTTGTCCTTTTTGTCCAGGAAAGAACGGTCATAGAGGCCCGTGGATTCCGGATTGCCGTCACGCCAGGAAGTCACATCCAGACCGTCGCCGGGAACCCAGAATTCCATCACGTCCGGTTCCAGCCAGTGTACGCCGGAGGTGGAATAGAGGGTGCCGAAGAACTCTTCGCTGGCCCGTTCCGGCTGGAAATCCGCAGGCTCCAAAGGTTCTTTCCCGAGGGCCTCCAAAAGAGCGTTCGCGCCGTAGAAAGCCCCCAAACTGGTCCAGTGATGGTCAGTGCGGTAAAAGATAGGTTCCGCGCTGTGGGCCGTCAGGGGCGTCAGCAGGTCCGCCAGTACCGCAGAACCAGCCTGTTCCGCCGCGCCGTTCAGGAACGCCTTCTGATCCCAGCTCTCCGCGCCGCGTGGAAGCAGGTCCCGCCAGATTTCCGCCGCCGAGGGGATCAGGCCCAGATAAACGGGAATCTCCGAGGCGGACGCAAGACGGGCAATATAGGACAGATTTTTCTGATCCAGCTCGTTTTCCGGCGGTTCCACCTTTGCAATCAGCGTGTCGCCGCAGAGGTACACGCCGTGGAACTCCGACTTGCCCATCGCCTGCTCCAGACGCGCTTTCAGACCCGTCCACTGGTCCCGCATGGGAAACTGGTCGGCAAAATAGTCCTCCACGCCCTTGGTAAAGCTCCCGTCCGCCAGGGCCTCCCAGCTGAAGGACGGCATTTGTGTCAGAAGCCGGTTCTCTGTCTCCGAACGCTCCTTGTCCGGAAGCACGGCGTGCCAGAGCAGAAGGCCTCCCAAAAAGGCACAGAAGCATCCGGAAATAAAACGGCTATATCCTTTTGTCATAACAGCCCTCCTTGAAGACAAGGCAACACCCTTTTCTTTTTTGAAGTCCCGGTTTTATTCCATGTCCCCGACGCGGGAAATACGCCGTGCCGCAATCGGTTTTGTGGGGGCGGGAACATGAAAGCGGGACGGGCGTTTTTGAAAAGACGAAAAAAGCAAATGAAAACCCTTATAAGAAGCGTAGCGGCAGGTTTTTCAGAAGCGGAAGTACAGGAAGGGATTATAGCTTCCGTCCACCAGGTAAGCGGTGGAAAGGGTCAGGCCCAGCAGCATCAGGACAGGGGTCAGGACACGGCGGGCGCGTTCGGGAAGCCGTCCCCAGACTTGCAGGGCCAGGGGAGTCGCGCCCAGGACCAGCAGAACCAGCAGCGCCGCATAGCTCCTCAGCCGGAAGCCGTCCGCAGCGCTCCAGAGGCCTCCGCCGCCGAAGCAAACCCGCAGATACTGTCCGCATATGCCCAGGTCTTCTATGGCAAACAGTCCCCAGCCCAGAAAAACGGCCAGGATGGTATACACGCGCTTGATCAGGGACGGCATACGCTCCAGCAGGCCCTGCAAAAGAAACCGCTCCAGAATCAGCCAGAACGCGAAATACAGGCCCCAGAGGATGAAATTCCAGCTCGCCCCATGCCAGAGACCTGTGCAGAACCAGACAATCACCAGATTCCGGAGGGTCTTCCAGGTACCGCCGCGGCTTCCGCCAAGGGGAAAATAGAGGTACTCCCGGAACCAGCTTGTCAGGGACATATGCCAGCGCCGCCAGAATTCCCCAACGGATTGGGCGCAGTAGGGATGGTCGAAGTTCTCCCCAAAATGAAAGCCGAATATCCGCCCGAGCCCGATTGCCATATCAGAATAGCCAGAGAAATCAAAGTAGAGCTGTAAGCCGAAGGCAAACAATCCCATCCAGCCGCCCGTTACCGTCAGCGTACCCATGGCCTGGGCCGTCCGGCAGCTCTGCCACAGCTCCCCCGCCGGATTCGCCAGCAGGACCTTTTTCGCCAGCCCTATTGTAAACCGGCAGGCCCCTTCTGCAAAGTCCTTTGAGGTCATAACACGCGCCTGCAAATCCTGGGCCACGGTCTTGTATTTCACAATGGGTCCCGCGATCAGTTGGGGAAACAGGGTGACAAACGCGCCGAAGTCCACCGGATTCCTCTGCGCCGGTGCGTCCCTGCGGTAGACGTCGATGGTATAGCTCATGGTCTGGAATGTAAAGAAGGAAATCCCCAGCGGAAGAGGCAGTCCCAGTTTCGGAAGGCTGATTCCAGGCAGAAGGGACAGATTTTCCGCTAAAAAGTCCCAATATTTGAAGAAACCCAGCAGCAGAAGATTGAACACCACCGACTGTCCCACAAACCAGCGGGCTTTCCGGTCGTCGGCACGGCAGCGCTCCACCAGAAGTCCATGACTGTAGTCGATCAGAATGGACAGCAGCATAATGCCCACATAGACCGGTTCGCCCCAGCCGTAAAAGAACAGGCTTACAAGAAGCAGCAGCAGATTCTGCCAGCGGGCGCGTTTCGGCAAAAGGAAACTGAATACCAGAACCAGCGTCAGGAAACCATACAAAAAAGTCAGGCTGCTGAAAACCATGGCGTCCCTCCCATCTCAAAATGTCCATAAAAAGACGGCCCCACGCAGCATGGAGCCGCAATCATCTAACCCTTGACTCTTATCTGACACTATGAGAGTTCTTTTTGTATACGGCTTTCCCAGTCGGCCTGATGGTCCCCGGAGGCGATCAAAACCGCGCAGGTCCCCTCCTGTAAGACGCAGGCTTTCTTCCAGACCTCCAGCGCGTCGGCGTACCAGGCGTCACCCTGCACCTGGGCGTCAATCCGGGCCTGTAGGATTTCCACCGCCTTCTCCGCGTCCTCCTCCGTGCCGCACCGGACCAGAACAATCTCATTGACAACGGAACTCATCGCCGGAACCTTGGCCACAAGCTGTTTCACATCCAGCTCGTTCAGCCCCGGATAGTAGGCGTCCATCAGTTCCCCTTCCACGGTGGTCATTTCCTCCGCCGTCCAACCGCAGGCTTCCTCCCCGGCGGCATAGAGGGCTTCCAGGTCGGGCTCTTCCTGTTCGCCGCCTTCGCTTCCGGTACAGCCCGCCGCCAGCAGCAGCACTGCCGCCGATAACAGCAGCATTACGTTCTTCATGCCTGTTCTCTCCCTTTCCCACGTTTCTTTCTTGCCTTTATACAGGAACAGCGGTATAATTTCAACATCAATTCCGTAACATTCCGTAACAGTTCTTCTTCCGGTTTGTTACTTTCTGGAGGTCGATCCCCTATGTACAGCTTTCGCAACGATTACAGCGAGTGTGCCCATCCCAGAATCCTGGAAGCCATCGCGGAAAGCAGCCTGCGCCAGACCTGCGGCTATGGTCTGGACCCCGTCTGTCAGGAGGCCGCCGCGCTGATCCGGAAGCTCTGCAACACCCCGGACGCGGACGTGCATTTCCTCACCGGCGGCACCCAGACCAATCTGCTGGCCGCGGAAGCCCTGCTCAAGCCCTATGAAGCCGTGATTGCCGCCGGGACCGGTCATGTCAACGTCCATGAAACGGGGGCCATCGAAGCCACGGGCCATAAGGTCTGCACTGTGCCCTCCCCCGACGGCAGGCTGACCCCTGCGCTGATCGAACCCCTTCTCGCCGCCCACAGCACGGAACATATGGTCGCGCCCCGGCTGGTCTATATCTCCGACACCACCGAGCTGGGCACGGTCTACAGCAAAGCGGACCTGGAAGCCCTGTCACGGTTCTGCCGTCAAAAAAACCTGCTGCTCTATCTGGACGGCGCCCGTCTCGGGTCAGCCCTGGAAGCGTCGGACCTGACCCTGCCGGACCTGACCCGCCTGACAGACGCCTTTTCCATCGGGGGAACGAAAAACGGCGCGCTCTTTGGGGAGGCCCTGGTATTCTCCCAACCCCGCCCGGATTTCCGCTGGCTGATGAAACGCCGGGGCGCGATGCTGGCCAAGGGTCGGCTTCTGGGCCTGCAATTTCAGGTTCTCCTGGAGGACGGCCTTTATGGAGAGCTGGCCCGTCATGCAAACCGGCAAGCCCTCCGCCTGCGGGACGGCCTGAAAGCACTGGGACTCCCGGCGGCAGTGGACTCTCCCAGCAACCAGCAGTTCTTCATTCTGCCCAATCCGCTGATGGAGGGTCTTGCCGGTCAGGGCTGGGAATTTGAAACCGACCATCCTGCCGGCGCTTCCCATACCTGCGTGCGTTTTGTCACAAGCTGGGCCACGCCTCCCGCCGCCGTGGACGGCCTTCTTCAGGCGGTCTCCGCGCTCTTACAGCCGTCCTGACCGCTTACTCAATGTGCTCCTCGCAGAAGTTGTCCAGCACCCGGAAGCCCATTTTCTCCGGCTTCGCCACAGGGAATTTCGCGATGGTGTCCGGGTCGAAAATGGGGCACATCCGCTTTTCCGGCTCCAGACGCAGATTCGGCATTTTGTCGTCTTTTCCGTTAACGGCTTTATGGTCTTTCATACTATCACCTCAAGGGAAGTATGCGCCGGAGGCCGTCAATTATGCAGTCAGGCTTCGGTATTCATCAGCTGGATGCCGGAGTCCTTGGAACCCGCAATAATCAGATGAGAATCCGCGACAAAACGATAATGGGGGTCCAGCAGCGGTTCCACCTCGTCGCCGTTCTTCACGCCCAGTATGTTCACATTGTAACGCCGCCGCACGTCCATTTCCATAACCGTCTTGCCCTCCCACTCCACGGGGGTCTCAATCTCAAAGACGGCAAATTTCGGCGTCAGTTCAAAGTAATCGAAGGCGTTCCGGGCCGAGAAGCGCATTGCCGCCCGTACTGCCATATCCATTTCGGTATGAATGACAAAATCCGCGCCGATTTTTTTCAGAAACTTGATCTGTTTCTCCTGGTCCGCCCGGGCCACCACACACTTTGCACCCAGTTCCTTCAAGGTGGCCGTAGCTTCCAGGGAGCTCTGAAAATCGTTCTTGACGCAGACAAAGCACACGTCGAAATTCCGCACGCCCAGAGATTCCAGCACCTGCTCGTCCTGGCAGTCCCCCACGCAGGCGGCGGTCGCTATATTGGCCATCCGCGCCACAAGCTCCTCGTCCTGATCTACCACCATGACCTCGTTTCCCAAATCGATCAGGCTCCGGGTCAAATGCCGCCCGAACCGTCCAAGGCCAATCACCAAAAATGATTTCATTGCACGCTCCTTCTGTCTCCCGTCATAGAAATATGTATTCCACAGGTCCTCTCCCGATCAGCCAATCAGTATCTTTTCCGGCACATTCCGGCGCTTGGGCTGCGGCCGGTCCTTTGTAACCGCCATGGCTACCGACATACTGCCCACCCGCCCGGCGAACATCATCAGCAACACCACCCATTGGGACAAGGCCGGCAGCGTGCTGGTAATCCCCCGGGTCAGCCCCACGGTGCCAATGGCTGAAAGGGACTCGAACAGGGCGTCGTCCAGCGCGATCCCCTGCACGCACAGCACCATGCAGCCCGCAAGACAGGCCATCAGGTACATACTGACAGAGGAATAGGCTTTCTGAATGGTCCCGCTGTCCAGACGCCGCTGGAAGAGATTCACATCCTCCTGCCGCCGGGCCTGTGCAAAGGCGCTCAGCAGCAGAACCGCCACAGTGTTCACCTTCGCGCCGCCGCCGGTGGACCCGGAACCTGCCCCGATGAACATCAGGAAGAACATCAGAAGGGTGCTGCTTTGGCTCAACGCGGCCTGGTCCACGGTGATAAACCCGGCTGTGCGGGCGGTGACGGACTGAAACGCGGCCATCATCATCTGCTGACCAAGAGGCAGTCCGGCAAAGGCATGGTTCCGCTCCAAAAGGAAGAACGCCGCGCCGCCGCCAAGGAATATTGCCAGCGTAAAGACCGTCACGATTTTGGAATGCAGCCGCCAGCGTCGGAAATCCCGGCCATGGGTCAGGAGATCGTCCCAGACCAGAAAGCCCAGGCCGCCGCAGATAATCAGGACCATAATCACGAGATTCACCAACGGCTCCCCCGCCAAAGAGCAAAGGGAATCCCCCCGGCCCAGGAGATCGAAACCCGCGTTGCAGTAGGCGGACACGGCATGGAACACCGACATCCATAAGCCCTGGCCCAGTCCATACCGCGGGCAGAACCAGAGCGCCAGCAGCAAGGCCCCGCCGCCCTCACAGACCGCCGTCACCCGGAGGGCCCGCCGTGTCAGCCGGACAATCCCCCCCAGCTGCAAGGCGCCTACGGTATCCATCAGCACAGCCCGCCGGTGCAGTCCCACCCGCTGACGGAGCAGGATGGAAACCAGGGTAGAGACGGTCATAAAGCCCAGGCCGCCGATCTGAATCAGCAGAAGAATGACCGCCTGCCCGAAGATGGTAAACTGCGTGGCGGTATCATAGAGGGTAAGTCCCGTGACACAAGAGGCGGAGGCGGCGGTAAAGAGTGCGTCGGGGAAAGCCAGGGACAGCCCGCCGCGGGAAGCCCAAGGCAAAGTCAGCAGCGCGCCGCCCGCCAGGATCAGCAGTGCAAAGCCGACGGTCAGAGTCTGTACAGCGTTTAACCGGAATTGGCGCATAGGACGCCTCCTGAAAAGAGATTTTCTGAAGCCGGAACGTCATCGCTCCAAGCCTTTCCATTATACTCCTTTCCCTCCGCCAGCACAAGACGGTTCCCGGAAAAAAACAACGCGGCTTTTCATCACCGCGCTGTCTCTTTTTGTGATGTTTTTCAGATCCGCGTCAGGTTTCCAGTCCGCCCGTCAGCATCAGGGTGCTCATACCGCGGCGTGCGCCTCCCGAAGCTCCTGGGTGTGCCGGAGGGTCTTTTCCGGCGCGGGGGGTTCCTCACGATCGGCCAGGCGTTCACGGGCCACTGCCAGCATCAGTTTGATCCGGTTCTCTTGATTGACCCTTGTCGCGCTGGGGTCGTAGTCAATGGGGGTGATATTGGCCTGGGGGTACCGCTCCCGGATTTTGTTAATCATGCCCTTGCCACAGATATGATTGGGCAGGCATCCGAAGGGCTGGGCGCAGATGATATTCTCATAGCCCGAACAGACCAGCTCGATCATTTCCGCCGTCAGAAGCCAGCCCTCGCCCATCTTGTCGCCGGTGCTGATCATGCCGTCCGTCAGGCGAATCAGCTCCCGGAAGGGCAGGGGCGCGTGGTAGCCGTGGTTCCGGAGGGCGTTGATGACCACGGTTTCCATGCCCTCGATGTATTTGAGAATCCAGTCGGAGATATGCTTTTCAAAGAAATTCCCGCCATAGAGCCGCGCGGTTTCCGACGGATTATAGACGCAGTACTGCAAAAAGCCCATCAGCCCCGGCAGGTTCACCTCGCAGTCCTGAGAGGCCAGGAAATTCTCCAGGTCGTTGTTTCCCAAAGGCGAATACTTCACATAGATCTCGCCCACCACGCCGACTTTCACCTTGGGCGTCCGGCGCACGGGAATGCCGGCAAATTCCGCGGCAATTTTCGGCATGGCGGCTTTCATCTCCCTGCTGGAACAGCCCCGGCCCTGGTGAATCCAGCCGCAGATGGTATCCAGCCATTTTTCCTGCAAGGCCTTTGCCGCGCCCTTTTCCACCTCGTAAGGCTCCGTTTGGGCTTTCAGGGCAACAAGCAGATCGCCGTAATAGACCACCGCCAGCAGCTTCCCCAAAAAGGGCAGGCTCATGGGGAAGCCGGAATCCTTTTCCAGCCCGGAGAAATTCAGGCTCACTACCGGCACCTGCGGA
The DNA here is from genome assembly GCA_910577405.1 of uncultured Oscillibacter sp. GTDB lineage: Bacteria > Bacillota > Clostridia > Oscillospirales > Oscillospiraceae > Oscillibacter. The sequence goes on from CAJTMG010000001.1 coordinate 187,419, forward strand.
TAGCCCGCCTTGACCAGAGCCTTCCGCAGGAGATGGATGTAGTTGGAAGCCCGGCAGCCGCCTCCGGTCTGGGTGATAATCAGGGCGGTATGGTCCAGGTCGTATTTCCCGGAACCCAAAGCGTCCAAAAACTGCCCGATGACCAGCAGGGCGGGGTAACAGGTGTCGTTATGGACGTATTTCAAGCCCAGTTCACTGACCTGACTCCCGCAGTTCTCCAGCAGCTCGCAGGTGTAACCCGCCTCCTCCATCACCGCCGCCAGAATCCGGAACTGCACCGGCGCCATGTTGGGGATCAGAATCTTATGGGTCTTCTTCATCTCCGGCGTGAACTTCGGATAAGTCTGCATTTCCATGTCCTCACAACTCCTTCCCTTCTTCGTCCTGTTCTTCCAGCGCCGCGAAGAGGCTCCGCAGGCGGATGCGCACCGCGCCAAGGTTGGTGATCTCGTCGATTTTCAGCTCTGTGTACAGCTTCCCGGCACTCTGCAAAATTGCCTGGGTCTCGTCGGTGGTAATGGCATCCACCCCGCAGCCGAAACTGACAAGCTGTACCAGATCGCAGTCCCGATGTTCGCAGCAGTATTTCGCCGCCGCGTACAGCCGGGAATGGTAGGTCCACTGATTCAGCACCGTGGTGGGGAATTTCTCCACCTGACTGCTGATTGCGTCCTCGGTCACCACCGCCGCGCCGGAACGGGTCAGCAGGGCGTCGATGCCGTGGTTGATTTCCGGGTCCGTATGGTAAGGCCGCCCGGCAAGAATGATAATGCGTCTGCCCTCGGCCCGGGCCTGCTCGATCACCCGCGCGCCCTCTTTCCGGATCTGGGCCATGTGGCTGGCGTACTCTGCATAGGCCGCGTCCGACGCCTCATGGATTTCCTTCTTTGTGATATCCGGGAAGCGGCGCTGTAAAATGCCGAAAATCTTCCGGGTAAAGTCCTTGGGACGGTGCAGGCCCACGTAATCGTAAATAAATTTCGTATTTTTGATTTCCGGGCAGTTCCCCGCGATGACTTCCGGGTAATAGGCGACTACCGGGCAGTTATAGTGGTTATCCCCCAGGCCCTCGTCAATGTTATAGGTCATGCAGGGATAGAAGATTGCGTCCAGGCCCAGTTTGCTGAGGAATTGGATATGTCCATGGGCCAGCTTTGCGGGGAAACAGGCGGTGTCGCTGGGGATGGTCGCCTGTCCCTTGAGGTAGAGGTCCCGGCTTGAAAGAGGGCTGTGGTACACGGCGAAGCCCAATTTTGTAAAGAACGCGTGCCAGAAGGGAAGCAGCTCCCACATATTCAGGCACAGGGGCAGGCCGATTTTCCCCCGTTTTCCGGGCACGGGCTTGTATCCTAAAATCAGCTTCCGTTTGTAGGCGCAGAGATTGCCTTCTCCGGTTTCGGCCCTGCCGGTAACGGGACGGTCGCAGCGATTGCCGCTGATGAAGGTCTGCCCGTCGGAGAAGGTATTGACGGTCAATTGACAGTTGTTTCCGCAGAGACCGCAGACCCGGCTTTCTGTCTTCTGGGAGAAAGCGGCCAGGGCGTTCCGGTCCAGAAGCGTGCTGACCTGCCCCGGGGACGCCTTGCCCCGGCCGCAGAGCGCCGCGCCGTAAGCTCCCATCAGGCCCGCGATGTCCGGACGGATCACCTCCACGCCCATTTCCTTCTCAAAGGCCCGCAAAACCGCCTCATTATAAAACGTCCCGCCCTGGACCACCACATTCCGGCCCAGTTCTTCCGGGCTGGAGGCGCGAATGACCTTATAGATGGCGTTTTTCACCACTGAAATGGACAATCCGGCGGAAATATTCTCAATGCTTGCCCCGTCCTTCTGGGCCTGTTTTACGCTGGAATTCATAAAGACCGTACAGCGGCTGCCCAAATCCACGGGACGGTTCGCGAACAGACCCAGCTTTGCAAAATCCTTCATGTCGTGGCCCAACGCCTGGGCAAAGGTCTGCAAAAAGCTCCCGCAGCCGGAGGAACAGGCTTCATTGAGGAAAATATTGCTGATGGCTCCGTCCTCGATCTTGAAGCACTTCATGTCCTGACCGCCGATGTCAATGATAAAATCCACATTGGGCAGGAAGTGTCTTGCGGCGGTGAAGTGAGCCACGGTTTCCACCACGCCGTAATCCCCATGAAAGGCGTTCTTGGCGAGATCCTCCCCGTAGCCCGTCGTTGTCACGGAAGCCACGTGCAGCGCCGGATGTTCGTCGTAAAGCCTTTGCAGCACGCCGCGGATCAGGGGGACGGGATTGCCTAAATTGGGCTGATAGTCGGTAAAGAGCAGCCGGGCGTCCTGGTCGATCACGGCCACTTTGACGGTGGTGGACCCGGAATCGATCCCGATATGCACCGGCGCGGCGTAATCGGGGCCAAAGACTGCCCGTTCCACCTTTGCCTTTGCGTGCCGGGCCTGGAACGCGTCGTACTCCGCCTGACTCGCAAACAACGGCGGCTGACTGCGGTAGGTCTCCGACGCCCCGCGCTCTTTCAGCCGGCCGGCCACAGCGTTCAGGTCGAAGGTCTGGTCCGCGTAGAAAGCCGCGCCCAGGGCCACAAAGAGCAGGCTGTTCTCCGGGCACACTCCCGTTACGTCCAAGGTCCTGTCAAAGCTCTCCCGCAGGCATTTGGAAAAGGTCAGCGGCCCGCCCAGATACAGCACCCGGCCCTTGATCGGACGCCCCTGCGCAAGCCCCGCCACGGTCTGATTCACCACAGCCTGATAAATGCTCGCGGCAATGTCCTCGGCTTTCGCCCCCTGGTTAATCAAAGGCTGTATGTCGCTCTTTGCAAACACCCCGCAGCGGGACGCAATCGTATAGGTTTTTTCAGCTTTTCCGGCGGCTTCGTCCATCTCATCGGCGGTCATTTTCAAAAGGGTGGCCATCTGGTCAATGAAAGCCCCCGTCCCTCCGGCGCAGGAACCGTTCATCCGGACCTCCATGCCGCCGGTGAGGAAGAGGATCTTCGCGTCCTCGCCGCCCAGCTCGATCACCACGTCCGCGCCGTCCGACAGCCTGTTTGCCGCCACCCGGGTCGCGTAGACCTCCTGGACAAAGGGCGCCTGCACGCTCTCCGCCATACCCATGCCCGCAGAACCGGAAATGGCCAGCTTTGCCTTTCCGCCGAACTGCTTTGCCACGCGGCGTAAAAGCTCTTCCGTTTTTCCCACAATATGGCTGAAATGCCGCTCGTATGTACTGTATAAAATCTGTTCTTTCTCGTCCAGCACCACGCATTTGATGGTGGTGGAACCCGCGTCAAGACCAACCTTCAACATCTGCTCCTCCTTTGGGAACGTACCGCGTCTTCTGCGGCAGAGTATCATATTCGTTGGTATCATACTCTTTTTCACCAAATCTTGCAATGTTGAAAAGTTTGAAATTCTGTAAAGATTTCGTTAAAGTTGGTATACTTCGCATCCCTTTTTCCTTTTTGTGTTGTTGGCTTAAAACTCCGTCAATCTCACCAGAGCGCTTGGGGAGTTCAAATAAACATGGTATTATAAAGGAACAAACTGAAAACTGCCCACAGAATTGCGCGGTGACTTTCCAAGGACAGAGGCTGTTTCTTTGGCCAAAATGACGAATATTCTAAAAAATCAGGCATTCACAAAACAAAGGGGAAAAGGGCGCGTCTGGTCAAAGGCTTGTACTTTTCCGGCCGCTGTGCTATACTGAATTCTATTCCAAAGAGAAACGAGGCATGACCATGAATTCTGTTCTTCTCCACTGCTGCTGTGCTCCCTGTTCCCTGAGCTGCATCGACCCCCTGCGGGCTGAGGACATTGAACCAACGGCGTTCTGGTATAACCCCAACATCCATCCCTGGAAGGAGTACCAGGCGCGGCGGGACTGCCTGCTGGACTACGCACCTGCCATCGGCATGGAGGTCCGGGTGCGGGAGGACTACGGCCTGACGGAATTTGTGCGGAATACGGCCTGTGACCTGGAAGCCCGCTGTCAAGCCTACTGCTACCGTGTCCGTATGGAGGCGGCGGCCAGATACGCGGCGGAGCACGGTTTCCCGGCGTTCACCACCACACTGCTGGCCAGCCCCTATCAGAATCATGACGGCATTATCAGGCTGGGTCAGGAATTCAGCGAACAGTACGGCGTGGAATTCCTGTACCGCGACTTCCGGCCCAACTTCCGGGAGGGCAACCGGCGGGCAAGGGAGCTGGGCTTCTATATGCAGAAATATTGCGGCTGCATCTTCTCCGAGGCGGACCGCTACCGGAAGCAGATTGAACGGGACCAGGAAAAATTTGCGGAATAAGTCCATAAAAAGACGCGCCCCCCTTTCCACGGCAGGCGCGTCCTTTTTTTGCGCTTTCAGGCCCGGAAAATGGCTCCCATGGCCTTGTAGGTCTGATAGCAGTCCATTTTCGACACGACCTCAAACGGCGCGTGCATACTCAGAACCGGCACGCCCGCGTCCAGGGTGGTAATATTGCGGTTTGCCATATACATCGCCACCGTGCCGCCGCCGCCAGCGTCCACCTTGCCCAGCTCGGAAATCTGCCAGAGCACCCCGGCTTCGTCCAGGACCCGGCGGACGTAAGCAACCGTTTCCGCGTCCGCGTCGGAGGCCCCGGATTTGCCCCTTGCGCCGGTGTACTTGCAGAGGCCGATGCCGTAGTTCACCTGAGCCTCGTTGCGCTTTTCGAACACATCCGGGAAATTGGGGTCATAGGCCGCGGTCACGTCTGCGCTGAGACAGAAGGACTTCTCAAAGCAGGCCCGCAGGGGAACGTCTTCCGCGGCGCAGAGGTCCTCGATGAAGGTATCAAAAGCGGCGGACTGCATACCCGTTACGCCGTCGGACCCAATCTCCTCTTTGTCAGCCAGGATGCAGACGGCGGTCTTTTCAGGGGTTTCCGTCAGGTCCAGCAGGGCTTTCAGGGCGGCGTAGGCACAGACCCGGTCGTCATGGCCATACGCGCCGATCAGGGACCGGTCCAGGCCGATGTCACAGGCCTTCAGCGCCGGAACCGCCTCCAGCTCCGCGGAATTCAGGTCGTCCTCTACAATGCCGTACTTCTCATACAGCAGATTCATAATGGCCAGCTTCACCCGGCCGCTCTCGTCCTCGCCGCCGATGGGTCTGCTGCCAAGGAGGATGTTCAGCGTCTCGCCGGGAACCGCTTCCGCCAGGGGCTTCTTGTTCTGGGCCGCGCCGAGATGGGGCAGCAGGTCCGTAATCACCAGCCGGGGGTCTCCTTCGTCCTCGCCGACGCGTACCGTTACCTGACTGCCGTCCTTCATCGCCACCACACCGTGCAGCGCCAGGGGGAGGGTCAGCCATTGATATTTCCGGATGCCGCCATAATAATGGGTCTTAAAGTACGCAAGCTCGCTGTCCTCGTAGAGGGGATTGGGCTTCAGATCCAGCCGGGGGGAATCGATATGGGCGGCGGCAAGCTGAATGCCCTCCGCAAGAGACTTCGTGCCGATATGAGCCAGCATCACAGCCTTGCCCCGGTTGCAGAGCCAGACCTTGCTGCCGGCCTCCAGCGCCATGCCCCGGGTATAGGGCCGGTAACCCGCTTCCTCCGCCAGCCGGACGGCCTCCGCAGCACAAAGACGCTCCGTCTTGCCCGCGTCCAGAAATGCCTTGTAGCCCGTGCAGTAGCGCTCCATGGCCTCCAGGTCAACGGATTTGTCATAGCCGTTCTTCTTGCCGGTCAGCAGTTTTTCCTTTAATTCTTTATATGCGGTCTTGTCCATAGCCGCGTCCTCCTTGTGTTGATATTATTTATTTCCCCAGATTGACCGCCGCTCCGTGGCGTTTTTCCTCCCGGATGGCGTCCACCAGCTTTTCAAAGAAGAGCTTCGCGTCCTTCTGGAATTCCGCCGGGGAGTCGGACGCGTTATTCAGCTCGCAGTCGCATTTGCCCCGGTAGTATTCGTCCGCTTTCTGGGCCGAGATGCGCAGGCGGGCGTACTGCTCTGTAATGCCGTCCCGGGCCATGATCCGCCGGACCCGCAATTCCGTAGGTGCAGTGATGGCTATGGTCCGGTCGCAGAGACGGTCCAGGCCGCTTTCCAGCAGGTTGATGGCGTCAATGGCATACAAACCATCCCCCGCCGCCTGCATCTTCGCCTCCAGCTCCGGCACCAGATAACGGAAGACGATGGCGTTGAGCTGGTCCAGACGGTCCTTTTTCGCGAAGACCTCCTTTCCAAGTTTCTGCCGGTTCAGTTGGCGCTGAGCATTGAAAACGCCGGGAAACTTCTCGTTGATCGCGTCCTGGAACTCCTCGTTTTCAGACAGTATCTGATGGTAGACCTCATCGCAGTTGACCACCAGCCCGCCCAGACTGCGGATGGCGTCCAGCGCGCTGGTTTTCCCTGCTCCGGTGCCGCCGGTAAGACCAAGAATGATCCGCTGGCTGTCGGCCTCCAGAATGTGGAACCCCGCCGCTTTTTTCAGACGGTTGTTGATTGCCAGGCCCAGACCGTGGTTATCCGGGCACTGGGCGAAAATTTCGGTCACGCCGGTGCCGTCGAAGGTCCGGAGCGCGTCGAACAAACGCTGGGCCTGAATCTGCTTATCCCCGCAGGGTCCCAGTGGATGCACCTCGTGTCCCGCAAACCGCCCGGCGTACTCGTCGAAGCAGATCACGCCGGAGGTAGGGCCAAGCCAGCGTTCGATTTCCCTCGCGGAGGCTTCCGGCGCGCCGGTGATTACGGTGACGGGGGCTTTGGGGGCATAGTGGCGGTATTTCATCCCAGGGGCGCCGGGACGGTCCACCTTTGCGCCGTGAATGGATTTGTCCACATCAATATGCCCGATCAGCCGCTCCATATCCTCCACCGGGAGTCCGCCAGGCCGAAGCAGCCGCGGCGGGTCGCAGGTCAGGTCCAGCACGGTGGATTCCACCCCTACCACGCAGGGCCCGCCGTCCACCACGCCCTCAATCGCGTCGCCCACGTCCTCCATCACATCCTGGGCCGTGGTGCAGCTAGGCCGCCCGGAGGTATTGGCGCTGGGGGCCGCAATGGGCACGCCCGCCTCCCGGATAATGGCCAGGGTCACGGGATGGTTCGGGCAGCGGACGCCAACGGTATCCAGTCCCGCCGTGGTCGCGTCCGGCACCAGAGGCTGGCGCTTGAGAATCATGGTCAGTGGTCCCGGCCAGAATTTCCGGGCCAGCACGTAGGCAATGGGAGGGATTTCCGCGCAGTACCTGGGAAGCCACTGGGCCCCTGTCACATGGAGAATCAGGGGATTGTCCTGGGGCCGCCCCTTGACCTCAAAAATCCGCTTTACGGCTTCCGGGTCCAGTCCGTTGGCACCAAGACCATAGACCGTCTCCGTGGGCAGCGCGACCAGGCCCCCTTCCCGGAGAATCTTCGCGGCGGCAGAAATCTTGTCCTCTATCTCCTTCTGCTGTCCCTTCGTGTCACGCAAGTCATAGTATATCGTCTGCATATTCTTCGCCTCTATCTCTCCGTTCACAAGATTTGTACCTGAGCATTATTCGCCGGACCGCCCAGATCAGAGCCGCCAGCGTCAAGGGCAGAAGCAGCGCCGCAATAATCCCCGTTATCTCCGCGTCCTCTGCGGCGTAAGGGTTCTCCGCTCTGCCGTATTCCATCACGTACAGGGTCAATTTCAGCCAGAGCCAGGCCAGACAGACTTCCAGCGCCGTCAGCAAAGCCGTCAGGACCCATAGAATCCCACGCAGCAGCTTCATCCGTCCCCGCCGCCCTTCAGCTTTTCGGCCAGGTCTGCGGCGATGAGGGCGTCAATGATCTCGTCCAGGTCCCCGTCCAGCACCGCGGCCAGCCTTGCCTCTGAAACGCCCGCCCGGTGATCCACCGCCAGACCTTCCCGGAAGCGATAGGTCCGGATTTTTTCACTCCGGTACCCGCCTCCCACCTGGTTTCGGCGCTCGGAAGCCTGAACAGCGTCCTGTTTCTCCTGTTCCCGTTCATACAGCCGGGATTGCAGAACCCGCAGCGCCTTCTCCCGGTTCTTATGCTGGCTCCGCTCGTCCTGACAGGTGACCACCAGGCCCGTGGGCAGATGGGTCAGGCGGACGGCGGATTCTGTTTTGTTCACGTGCTGTCCCCCGGCCCCGGAAGAGCGATAGGTATCCGTTTGGAGGTCCTTCGGGTCAATCGCCACCTCCACCTCGCTGGCCTCCGGGAGAACGGCCACGGTCGCGGTACTGGTCTGGATACGGCCATTGGACTCCGTGACCGGCACCCGCTTCACCTGATGAACGCCGCTTTCGAATTTCAGCCGGGAGTAAGCGCCTTCGCCCTCAATCAGCACCGCGCACTCCCGAACGCCTCCCTGCTCCATCCGGCTTAAGCTGACCACTTCCGTCTGCCAGCCCCGGCGCTGGGCATACATGGTATACATTCGCAGAAGGTCGCCGGCAAAGATGGCAGCTTCCTCCCCTCCCGCGCCGCTCCGGATTTCAAGGATGACGTTCCGTTCGTCGTTGGGGTCCCTGGGCAGAAGCAGGATTTTCAGCTCGTTCTCCAGCCGCTCCAGGTCCCTGCGGGCTTCCGACAATTCCTCCTGGGCCAGCGCCTTCATCTCCGGGTCATGCAGCAGGGCTTCCGCTTCCGACTGCCGGGACCGCGCTTCCTTCCAAGCCCGCCATGCTTCCACCACCGGCCCCAGCTCCTTCAACTCCCGCTGAATCTCCCGCAGCCGTCCCGTGTCCGCGTAGACTGTCGGGTCCGATAACTGCGCCTCCAGCTCCTCCTGACGCAAAGCCAGCTCCTTTAGTTTCTCCAGCATCCGAACCACCTCCTTACTGCCGCGCTCCAGGGTCCTACCGCTTCCGTAAAAACGCCTTTGTCTCCCGCAGAAACTCCTCCAGCCAGAAGGTATAGCCCACGGAATCCAGCCGCAGGGAAACCGCCGTCTGATGCCCGCAGGGAGTATACCGGTCCATCTGCACAAAGACTTCCTCATTCCGGTCCTCCGTGCCCCGGGTCAGGACGTAGGAGGCGTTCCGCAGTTCCCCGCCGTGCTGCTTCAAAAAGCCCCGGACTACGGAGGAACACCGTCCCGCCCAGACCGGAGAGCCGATAATCACCAGCCGGTAGTCCGAAATGGGAATGGGGGTCTGACACTTCACCGGCCGGGTGGTCCTCCGCATGGCGTCCACTCCGCACCGCAGCCAGCCGCCCCAGCCGCTTCGGTCCACGCCGTCACGCAGCTCCGCAAGGTCCGCCCCAAGCTCCTTTGCAATCTCCTCCATGGCCTTTCTGGTATTGCCCGTTCGGGAATAATATAAACACAGCACGTTATTCCATGCCACTGATTTCGTCATCTCCTTATGTTCGTCCCGCTTAATCCAGCAGGGCCGTCTTTACCACCGCGAACGCCTCCCGCAGATAGTAGTTCGCCGTCAGCCACCACCAGGGCAGCTCCGCCGGAACGTCAATGATCTGCAAGCCCTGCTTCTGCGCGATCATATGGGCCCGGAAGCAGTGGAAGTCATTGGTCACCACCGCAATCACCGCCGTTTCCGTATCCAGCCCCGTTTCCTCCAGAATCGCCTTGGAATACCGGAAATTCTCCGCCGTGCTGGTGGAATTCTCCTCCAGAATCAGACGGCTGTTAAACGCTTCATCCTGCGACCACAAGGCCCGGCGCATGGCTTCCGCTTCTGTAATGGCCTCCCCGGGACCCTGGCCGCCGGAGAGCACCACGGGCACGTCCGGATGGCCCTCCAGATAAGCCGACGCCGCCTGTATCCGGGACCACAGCGCCGCCGACGGTGTTTCTCCATTCACGCCGGCCCCCAGCACGATCACCGCGTCTGCCGGCAGTGCGGAGTTGTCGGATTCTCCATGGCGCACCAGGAGCATTTCGATGGAAATCAGGCAGGACAATCCCACCGCCAGCCCCGTAAAAAAGAGCCGTTTGCAGATTTTTCCGGCCTTTGAACGCTCCGACCAGCGGCAGACCAACAGGCCCAGAATCCATGCCGCCGCCGTCCAGAGAAGCAGCCAGCCGGTGAAGCGCATTCCATTGGGGATCAGAATCAACGCCAGCCCTGTCAGTGCCAGGAGCGCAGTCAGGATATATGATTTCTTCATTTCCGGTCAGATTTCCCCGCTTTCCTCGCTGAGCTGTTCCCAACGTTCATAGAGAGCCTCCAGCTTCGCCTGGGCCTCCTCCCGGACCGCCGTCAGCTCCGTCAGCTTTTCGTAGTCGCAGGCCGCCGCTTCCATATCCCGCTCCAGAGCCGCGATTTCTTCTTCCGCCTTGGCAATCTCCCGTTCGCAGATGGTGAGCTGCCGCCGGGCGTTCTGCTGGGCGCGGTTCCCTCTGGCCGGACGCTCCGCTTTTACCTTGACAGGCTTGGGCGGTTCCGTTTTTGCCGCTTCCTCCTGTGCCTTCATCTGCCGGTACTGCGCAAAGCCCATGGGATAGTCTGTGATGGTCTCCCCTGCCAGCTCCCAGATACGGGTGGCAAAGCGGTTGATGAAGTAGCGGTCATGGCTGACGAAGAGCAGGGTTCCGTCGTAGGATTCCACCGCGTCCTCGATCCACTCCCGGGCGGCGATGTCCAGATGATTGGTGGGCTCGTCCAGAATCAGGAAATTAATCTCGCCGTCCATGAGCATACAAAGCCGCAGTCTGCTCTGTTCGCCGCCGGAGAGGACCGAGACGGGCTTGAACACGTCCTCGCCCCGGAAGTCGTAAGCCGCCAGACGGTTCCGCGCGCTCTGTGCCGAAAGTCCCCGTTTGGCCGCCATCATGTTTTCCACCAGATTCCAGTCCGGATGCTCAAAGTGAATGATCTGGGGCAGATATGCCGTCCGGGTCTGTGGTCCGGTCTTGACGCGTCCCTCGTCGGGGTACAGCTCGCCGACAATCATTTTAATCAGGGTAGATTTCCCGGTGCCGTTGTCGCCGATCAGGGCAATCCGTTCACCGCCCTCGATTTTCAGGGTAATGCCGTCGAAGAGCTTCTTCTCGCCGTACGCCTTGGCCAGATTCCGGACGCCCAGAACCTCGTCCCCGTGGAATTCGGCGGTGGAGAAGCGGGCGTCCATTTTCCGGGCTTTCGTGGGCTTGGACGTGGTGCGCATACGCTCAATCCGCCGCTCAATGTTCACAGCCCGCCTGTAGGTCTTGTCCATGCCCATAAACGCCCAAACCCGCAGCTGCTCCGCGGCCTTTTCCAACTGCTGGATCTTGGCCTGCTCTTTTTCGTACTGCTTCAGACGTTCCTGATACCGGCGTTCCTTCTCCACGGCGTAGAAGCTGTAATTCCCGCTGTAGAATTCCGCCTTGCCGCCCTCGATTTCAATCACCCGGGTAACGACGCGATCCAGGAAGTAGCGGTCGTGGGAAATGGCCACCACCGTCCCCCGGAAGCCGCGGATATATTCCTCAAGCCATTCCGTGGCGTGGAGGTCCAGATGGTTGGTGGGTTCGTCCAGGAGCAGAATGTCGGTATCTTCCAGGATCAGCCGTCCCAGATTGACCCGGGTCTTCTCGCCGCCGGAAAGACTGTCGAACAACTGGCCGCGCATTTCCGCCGGGATGGACAGGCCGTTTGCAATCTTATTCACCGCCACGTCCACGTCATAGCCGCCGAAGACCTCGAACCGTTCGCTGAGGGACCCGTAACGCCGCAGAAGGGCCGGGTCGCTCTCCCCCTCCGCCATGCGTTCCGCCAGGGATTCCATCTCCTTGGCAAGGCTCTCCAGACGTGCAAAGGCGCTCCGCAGCACGTCCTCCACCGTGTAGCCCGCCGGGTAGACGGGAATCTGGGAAATCAGCCCCATACGCCGTCCCGCACCCAGGGTCACCTGTCCCTCGTCCGGCTCCAGCTCCCCGGTGAGGATACGGAAGAGCGTGGTTTTCCCCGCGCCGTTCCGCCCCAGAAGCCCGACCCGTTCGCCCTGGTCAATCTGGAACGTCAGCCCTTCCAGCACGTTATGCCCCACCTCGAAGGACTTCACCAGACCGTTTACCTGTATCTCAATCATGGTTACACACTGGCCTCCAGACGGTCCGCCAGCTCCTCAAAGCCCATGGCGTGGGAGGCTTTCACCAGCATCGCCGTATTCTCCTCAAGCTGACGCCGCAGTTCCGGCACGGCCTCCTCCTTTGTGGCAAAATGAAGGGCCTCGCCGCCGCTCTCCAACGTGCCCTCCGCGATTTTTTCCGCTTTCTTTCCTATGGCAATCACCAGGTCCACCCCCAGCAAAGCCGCCAGCGCGCCCATATTGTAATGCGCCCGTTCTGTCAGCTCCCCCAGCTCGCCCACGTCACCCAGGACGGCGATCTTCCTGTCGCACTCTGTACGGGCCAGGATCTCCAAGGCCGCAGCCACAGACTGGGGATTGGCGTTGTAGCAGTCGTCCAGAATCAGCCGCTGTCCCGAAAGCCGAACCACCCGCATCCTCGCGCCGGTGGGCTGGAAGCTGGCCGCGCCCCGGACAATCTCATCCCGGCTCAGGCCCAGGGCTTCCCCGATGGCGGCTGCTATGGACGCGGCGTAAACCATATGCTCTCCCGGCGCGGGAATCGTCAGGGGATAACGGTCCTTTTCCGTCTCTACTGTGCAGGAAATGCCGTCCACGCCGTGGTCCGTGATTTCCGTGATCCGAGCCTGACAGCGGCTGGATTTCCCGCAGCGCACCGTCCGGAAGGGCACGCTGATGGTATCCAGCAGCGCGTCATCGCCGTTCAGGACCACCAGGCCGCCTTCCTTCAGATGGGTGAAGATTTCGGATTTGGCCTTCAGAATCCCCTCCCGGCTGCCCAGAAACTCAATGTGGGCGTCGCCGATATTGGTGATCACGGCCACGTCCGGACGCACCATGGAACCCAGATACTCGATTTCCCCAAAGTGATTCATACCGGTTTCAATCACCGCCGCCTGCTGATCCTCCAGGCCAAGAAGCGTCAGGGGAGTGCCCACGTCGTTGTTGAAATTCCGGGGCGTCTTCCAGGTCTGCAATCTGGCTCCCAGCACGGCGGCAATCATTTCCTTTGTGGTAGTCTTGCCCACGCTGCCGGTCACCTGCACCACCGGCCCGGCGAAGGCTTCCCGGTTGGCGGACGCAAGGTCTCTCAGGGCCAGGCGGGTGTCTGGAACCTGAATATAAAACCGGTCCTCCCGCAGCGTTTCCGGCACTCTGGCGCAGAGACACCCCGCCGCGCCAGCCTCCAGAGCCGCGTCAATGAAGTCGTGTCCGTCGAACCGCTCCCCTACCCAGGGCAGGAACAGACAGCCCGGCGTGAGCTTCCGGCTGTCGGTACAGACCGCGGTGACGGCGGGAACATCCTCCCTCGGATTCAGCCACACCCCTTGCACGGCGGCACAAATTTCCCCAACAGTCATGGGCCGCATGGAATCTACCTCCTTGATGCTCTTTACGTCTTTTGATATCGCGCCTTGTCTATGTATCAGTCCCGACAGCTCTCTGTTCAGGCGGTCCGGCTCTCTTCCTCCAGCCGTTCTACCGTCTTTTCAAAGCAAGGGACTGTGTAATGATTTCTTCACAAAGCTGATTGTAGCTCATTCCCGCCGCCTTCGCCATCTTCGGAACCAGGCTCCCGGGGGTCATGCCGGGGAGGGAATTCAGCTCCAATATCCAGAATTTCCCGTCGCTGTCCAGAATGAAGTCCGTCCGGGAATAGACCTCCATCCCCAACGCCCGATGCAGCCGCAAGGCCAGTTCGCCCATTTCCTTCTGCTGTTCCTCCGTGATTCCTTCCACAAGGACCTCCTGAGCGCCTCCGGCCTGATACTTGGCGGCATAGTCGAACTCGCCTCCCGCGGGCAGGACCTCCAGCGGCGGCAGAGCCTTGTCGCCCAGCACGCCAACCGTCAGCTCCCGGCCGTAAATCCGTTTTTCTATCAATACCTCCGGGCCGAACTCCAGCGCCTTTACCAAAGCGTCCTCCAGGGCTTTCCGGTCCTCCGGAAGGAACACTCCCAGGGACGAGCCTCCCGCGGGCGTCTTGACCACGCAGGGCATGGGCAGTTCCGCCGCCAGCTTGGGGGCATCCTCCGCCTTGTATTGCAGCAGCTTCCATTCTGGCGTGGGCAGGCCCTCGGCGTCCATCACCCGCTTTGTCATGGCCTTGCTCATGGACACCCCCGCCGCCAGATATCCGGAGCCGGTATAGGGAATCCCCAGCAGGTCAAAGGCCGCCTGTACCCGCCCATCCTCGCCGTCCTGCCCGTGAAGGCCCACGAACACCACGTCGGCCAACTGACACAGCTCCAGCACGTTGGGGCCGAACACCCGGGCGCTCTGATCCCTCCGGCTCTTCCGCACGGCTTCCAGGTCCGGGGCTTCGGCGTCAATCCGGGCCTCCGGGCACAGGCCGTCCGGGGCGTCAAACAGGCTTTCAAGATCCTCCGGCACGTCCTCCAGGCCCAGATACAGGTCTGCCAGGACAGCCCGGTGACCGTTCTCCCGCAGGGCTCTGCACACGCCCACGCCCGTTACCAGCGACACCGCCCGCTCTGTGGACAGTCCCCCGGCCAGCACTACGATTTTCAAAACCATCATCTTCCTTTCGCCCATATCATACCACATTTTATTATAATCCGCTATAGTTTAGCACAATCGGGCTGGGATTACAACCGCCAAAACCCGTGATTCTGACAAAGCTCGCCATTGCAAGGGGGCTAAAAGTGTGATATTCTACCGAAAAAGGAGGAATTCTGACCTATGGACATGACAGAACGCATTCCCGGCGGGGAAGAAATCTGGCGGCGGCTCCCCAAGGGCTGGCGGGGCTGCTGGATGTATTTTGACACCATTTTAGACTTCCAGTTCCGCCGTGTCTCGGATTTCTGGGACCCTCCCCGGTACGACGGTTCCCTGCTGGTCTGCGACGCCTCTGATACTTACCGGGTCCGGCTGACGATGGGGAATATGACCGGGGACTTCGTACTGACCCATCAGCTTTCCGGGTTGGACATCGAGGACGCGTCCTATACCCGGGGCTACGAAAAAACCGTCCGTTACCGCATCGTGGACTTCGAAAACCCGGATTTTGCCATCTACTGCGAGGATTTGTCCGCCGAACTGGTTCTTCCTTAAAATCCCAATTCCGGAAAAAGCCTCCCAGATATTGATTCCCGCGATCTTGCTGAATTCGGGCAAAAGGGAAGCACGCGGGAAAACAGCAGAAAAGCGCAGAAATGGGACCTAAAAATAAGACACAACGAGCAGCTGTAATTCCGCCTGTTTTTTGGACGGAATCTATAGAAATCTGCCGGAATCAGCCAAAAACAAGCCTATTTTCTGACAAAACCCTTAGCCGCCGCCAAGAACAGGAAACCGGGGACCTAAAAAAATTCCATCTTGTTTTTCCCGGCAAAGCAAGATACTATATTATAAATCTTGCGACTGGGCAAGCAATTGAATAAGGAGGAACACACAACAATGAAAACAGTAAAAATCGGTTTTATCGGCTGCGGGCGCATGGGCAAGCTCCATATGGCAAACCTGATTAACTCCGTTCCTAACGCGGAGGTCATTGCCGTGGCGGACCCGTACATCGAAACCAACGGCGGCCGGGAGTGGTGCGTGCAGCATGGCATTCCCAGCATTTCCGACAACTATCAGGACGTGCTGAACAACCCCGAGGTAGAGGCTGTGTTTGTCTGCTCCTCCACAGACGCTCACTGCCCTATGTCCCTGGCTTCCGTCAAGGCCGGGAAGCATACCTTCTGCGAAAAGCCCATTACCTACGACGTGCCCCAGCTGCTGGAACTGAAGGCCGCTATTGAAGAAGCCGGCGTAAAGTTTATGGTGGGCTTCAACCGCCGCTTCGACCACAATCACCGGGCGGTGGCAGAGGCTGTGAAGCGCGGTGACGTGGGCGAGCCCCATATCGTGACGGTTTCCTCCCGGGACCCCGAACCCCCTACGATGGAATACGTTGCCATCTCCGGCGGCCTGTTCTATGATATGATGATTCATGACTTTGATATGGTCCGCTACGTCACCGGGGCGGAGGCTGTGGAAATCTCTGCTGTGGGCGGCTGCCTGGTAAACCCCAAGCTCCAGGAGGAGTCCGGGATTCCCGATGTGGATACCGCCGTGGTCACCATGAAGATGGATAACGGCTGCATCGCGGTCATCAACAACTCCCGTCAGGCGGTCTACGGCTACGACCAGCGGGTTGAGGTCTTCGGCTCCAAGGGCATGGTCTGCGACGGCAACGACCTCCACAGCACCGCCGCCATTATGACCGTGGACGGCTGCCGCACCGAAAAGCCCCTCTGGTTCTTCCTGGAGCGCTACACCCAGGCGTTCATTGACGAGGCCGCCAGCTTTGTGGACGCCATTGCCAATGACAAGCCGGTGCCCGCCAACGTGGTGGACGGTCTGATCCCCGTTCTGATGGCCAAGGCCGCCACGGAATCCTGCCGGGCCGGAGGCAAGTATGTCAAGGTAGAAAAATACTGATATTGCTCCCCCCTCAGCGCGTCGGTTTCCGCAGTGATTCCGGCGCGCTTTCCATATAAAAAGAGGCCCGCCGGAATGATTCTGCCGGTGGGCCTTCGGGTTTACGCGATGCCGCGGCCCTCCAGAAGCGTGGACGCGGCGGAAAGCATCTGGGCTGCGTCGGCCCGTGTGACTGTCCCGCTCATGGCCCCGCTGCCAAAGCTCCCCGCGGACAGCACGCTGACGGCTTCCATATTCCCTACCGCCTGCGCCGCCCAGGAGGGAACCGCGTCCCGGTCCGCGTACCAGACGGAGAGGTCCACGTCGCCAAGGTTCAGCACACGGTCCAGAATCGTGGCCGCTTCGTTGAAGGTCACCGGCTGGCTTCCCTGGAACGCTGCGCCCTCCGCGGTGACCCGGCCCTGCACCACGCCGTCGGCCACGCCTGCTGCCGCGTAGCCCTTCGCCCAGGTGGGAATGCTGGCGTCGTCACAGAAACCCGTCATGGTAACGCCTGTGACTTCCCGGCCCGTTGTCTCCAGCGCCATGGCCAGGAATTCCTCGCGGCTGACCGGCAGGTCCGGCTGGAAGTAATACTGCCCGCCAATCCTGCCGCCGGTGAACACGCCCTTCTCTGCCAAATGCTGGGCCGCCCATGCCGCGGGACTGCCCTCCGTGTCCGCGTAGGCTACCCCGGAACGGGTCTTCTCGATCTTCACCGTCACCTTTCCGGGCAGGGACACATGGCCTTCGCTGTCTGTGGCGGTATAGGCAAAGCTGTCCTTTCCTGTAACGCCTTCGTTGGGAGTGTAGACAAACCCGCCGCCTTCAATCTCTACGGTCCCTTTTTTCGGCTCCCGTACCAGCTGGAAGGTCAGCTCGCCCCCCTCCTGGTCCGACGCCAGAAACTCGCCCTCGCCGGGAATGTCTCTGTACGTCTGCACCTCCACGTCCATTACCTGGGGCGCGCCTTCCTCCGCTTCTTCCTTCTGCCCGAACAGCGCCGACGCACTGCCCGTCAGAAACAGCGACGCCGTCAGAAGCGCCGCGGCCGGCTTAATCAGATGTCCTTTCATTGCCTTTATCCTCCTGTATGAATTGGTACAGAAGGAGTATTTCCCGTTTTCAGGAAAAGATACGCAGTCCAGCCAGCCCTCAGCGCAGCGGCGAACGGGCTACACGGCGCATCTCCGGGGACCGCTTCTTGATATTGGACACGACCCCCATAGCCATAAAGAGGGTGACGATGGAAGAGCCGCCGTAGCTGAAAAAGGGCAGGGTGATCCCGATCGTGGGCATTACAAACAAGCACATACCAATGTTGATAATCGTCTGGAAGATCAGTATGGACGCCATGCCAACGCAAGTATAACGGAAAAACGGCGTCGGGGCCCGCTTTGCCACCAGAAGAATGCGGAAGGTAATCGCCACCAGAAACAGCATGATCGCAATACAGCCAATCATCCCCAGCTCTTCCCCCGTGACGGCAAAGATCAAATCCGTCTGCTTCTCCGGCAAAGACCCGGTGCCTCCCTGGGTCTGCGCGCCGTTCATGTAGCCCTGCCCGAAAACGCCGCCGGAACCAATTGCCATCAGACTCCGCCTCTGCTGCCAGCCCGCGCCCTGGGGGTCAAATTCGTGGTCGAACAGCACAAGAAAGCGGTTTTTCATATAACCATAAATCAAATCAAAATGCCACGCCAACGTAAACGCCGCGCCGCCGCATACAAAAAACAATATAAACCACCGCAGCGCGAAGCCCGCTACAAACGCCATGCAGAGGAAGATAAACAGAAAGACCAACGCGTTTCCCATATCCTTAGAAACCGCAAAATACAACCCCATCAGCCCCAGAGTGTGTCCCGCCACGAAGAACGCGGAGCTGAAGGATTTCAGGTTATGCTTTTCCTCCAGAAGCCACGCGATCTGCTTGGCCAGGAGCAGCACAAATGTTATCTTCACCACCTCCGCCGGGCCAATCTGAAAGGGAACGCCGGGGAATTTCAGCCAGGCGTTGTTTCCCGTCTCCTTCGCGCCAATCCCCAGAGGCGTGACCAAAAGAGAGATAAACACCACGTTAAAGGCCAGTATCCATTTCCATTTCTTCATAATCATCTCCAAATCCACCATAGAGATGAAAATATACACCCCGACCCCCAGAAGCAGCGCCGCGGACTGAATAATCATTCGCCGCATCCCTTTTTCCGGCGTCATGTACCTGGTGGCGCTGAAGATCAGTACCAGACCGTACAGCGTAGCGGCACTGCACAGCCCCAGCAGCAGCAGGTCCGCCTGCTGGATAAAGTCTATCAGGATTGCTTTCAGTCGATTCAGCATAAGCCGCTCCCGTTTCATTAGATTTCCCGTTGATTGTACCACATTCAAAAACTTCTGTAAACGAGTAAATTTCTTTTTACACTCTGTTCAAAATGTGATATACTGACATGAGAATCAGAAGGCGCCGCATTCAGACGGGGGGTGTTTGCTTGGAATACATCACACACAGCGAATCAGAAACGGAGGCCCTTGGTCAGGAACTGGCCGGGAAACTGACGCCGGGAACCGTAGTGGCATACCGGGGCGGGCTGGGCATGGGCAAGACGGCCTTTACCCGGGGTCTGGCGCGGGGGCTGGGCTGCGAGGGCCGGGTCACCAGTCCTACGTTCGCGATTGTCAATGAGTATGAAGCCGCCGTGCCTTTGTTTCACTTCGATTTGTACCGCCTCTCCGGGCCGGGCGAGCTTTTCGACATCGGCTGGGAGGACTACCTGGACCGGGGTGGGATCTGCGCGGTGGAGTGGAGCGAACGGGCCGGGGACGCTCTGCCGGAGAAAACGGTCTTTGCCGCATTCAGCCGCTGTCCGGAAAACGAGAACTGGCGGCAAATTTCCATTGAGGGAGGTTCCCTATGAAAATCCTAGCACTGGAGACTTCCGCGAAAGCCGTCTCCGCAGCGGTGTCTGAGGACGGCCGGATTCTCGCCGCTGGATATCAGGATACCGGCCTGACCCACAGCCGGACCCTGATGCCCATCGTGGAAGGCATTCTGCGGAACGCGGGACTGACCGTGAAAGATATGGACGCCATCGCCGCCGCCGTGGGACCGGGGAGCTTTACCGGTATCCGTATCGGGGTTTCTGCCGCTAAGGGTCTGGCGTTCGCGGCGGAAAAGCCCTGCGTGCCGGTGTCTGCCCTTGCGGCCATGGCCCGGAACGCCGCCTTTGCCGGGGGGCTGATCGTCTGCGCCATGGACGCCCGGCAGAAGCAAATCTATAACGCCCTCTTTTCCGTGCGGGACAACGGCTCCCTGGAACGCCTTACGCCGGACCGTGCTGTTTCATTGGCGGACCTGGCGGAGGAACTGGCGGACGATTCCCGGCCCAAGACCATCGCGGGGGACGGCGCAAAGCTCTGCCTGGATGCCCTCAACGCCGCCGGAATCTCCCGCTGCCGTATCGCGCCGCCCCATCTGGTCATGCAGAACGCTGTGTCCGTCGCCCTGGAAGCGGAGGAGATTGCCAAAAACGGCGGGCTGGTTTCGGCGCAGGAACTGGTTCCCGTTTATCTGCGGCCTCCACAGGCGCTCACCTTGCGGGAACGGCAAAAACTTGATGCCAGCAATTGAATTTAATATAAAAGGAGTTTGTTATGAACGGAAAAGTACACGTAATGGATCATCCCCTTGTAGCCCACAAGCTGACCGTCCTGCGGGATAAGAACACCAGCGTGAAGGACTTCCGGGAACTGGTCAGCGAAATCGGTATGCTGATTACCTACGAGGCCACCCGGGACCTGCCTCTGACCACCCGGGAAGTCGAAACGCCGATCTGCGCCACCACCGCCCCGACCCTCAAGGGAAAGAAATTCGCCGTGGTGCCGATCCTCCGGGCTGGACTTGGCCTGGTGGAGGGCGTCCTGCGGATGGTCCCCAGCGCGCGGGTGGGTCATATCGGCCTGTACCGCGATGAGAACACCCTGGAGCCGGTGAAGTATTTCTGCAAAATGCCGAAGGATATCGCCGAGCGTGACGTGCTGATCGTAGATCCTATGCTGGCTACCGGCGGCAGTGCGGAGGCGGCCATCGGCTTTATCAAGGAGTACGGCTGCACCAATATCAAGCTGATGGTCCTTCTGGCCGCGCCGGAGGGCATTGAGCGGATTCAGAAGAGTCATCCGGATGTGGATATCTACTGCGGGACCGTCGACGAGAGGCTGAACGAGCATGGTTATATCG
Source organism: uncultured Oscillibacter sp. (assembly GCA_910577405.1). Taxonomy (GTDB): domain Bacteria; phylum Bacillota; class Clostridia; order Oscillospirales; family Oscillospiraceae; genus Oscillibacter. The sequence continues at coordinate 208,067 of CAJTMG010000001.1, forward strand.
TCCCTGGCCTGGGCGACGCCGGAGACCGGATCTTTGGCACCAAATAAGCAGAACCGCGCCGCTGTCTCCCTTTTTCCACAGACGGCGGCGTTTTGAATATTGACGCGCTTCCGCAATTCAGCAGACAGGAGGTAACTCTATGACAATCACGCAGATGGTACAGAACCGGCAGCAGCAGCGGATTGGGGAGCTTTCCCAAAAAAAACAGGGCAAGCCTCATGTCAATCCCTACGGCGTCCCTGGCATGAGTCTGAACGACGGGGGCGATTACAGGAAAATGGTGCCTGTTGACGAGGGCACGGCGCAGCAGGTCAGACAGATCGCCTTCGCGCACATGAAAAAGGGCTATGGAGTCAGCGACGGCGAGGATATCAGTCAGGTTATCCGGAATTATACAATGTCCCTGGCCCCGGAACAGCGGCTCAGCGCGTCCTGGACATTGAACGAGATATTTCACAGCGAGGCGGTCCGTCTGGGCGAGTTTGTCCATCAGCACGACCCTGATTGGGATTGGGGGAAGCCCTTTGACGTAAGCATTCTGGACGGCTACCGGCAGGGCGTGGATATCCAGGCATAAGCTATATGGGCGGTGCTTTCAGGGCGCCGTCCTTCTTTTTATGAATTCTGGCTTGCGGGATGGGACAGAGTAAATACAAGCCGTCTGTCATCTTTTTCGGACAGGCGGCCTGTATTTTGATTTGCTCTGTTCCTGATTACACGACAATCTCTACACTGCTGCCGCCGCTGCGGTTCTTTGTGACCACGATCTGTTTGTCGATTTTCTCCTTCAGCTCGCCCACGTGGGAGATAATGCCCACAAGACGGTTCCCCTCAGTCAGACCGGCAAGGGCCTGCATCGCCTGCTGGAGGGACTCGCCGTCCAGGGAGCCGAAGCCCTCGTCGACGAACATGGTCTCAAGCCGGATGCCGCTGGCGCTGGACTGAATCTCGTCGGAAAGCCCCAGAGCCAGAGACAAAGACGCCTTGAAGGATTCGCCTCCGGAGAGCGAGCGCACATTCCGGCGGCTTCCGTTGTAATGGTCAACGACCTCCAGCTCCAAGCCGGTCTGACTGCTGAGATTTTCCGCCTCCCTCTGACGCCGCAGCTCGTACTGCCCGCCGCTCATGACCATCAGCCGCAGATTCGCCCGCCGGATGATCCGGTCAAAGAACGCCCCCTGCACGTAGGTCTCCAGTGTAATTTTTTCCCGGCCGTTCAATCTCCCGCAGGCAGTGTCCGCAAGGGTCTTTTTCCATGTGTATTCCTTATCCAGAGCCGATAATTGCTTCGAACGGGCCTGAATATTCCGCAAGGCGGTTTCATTGGCGGCCAATCTGGAATGAATTTTTTGCAGCTCCGCCTCAAGCTCCTGCCGCCGCTGGCTCAGACCAGTCTGCCGCAATGTCTCCGCCTCAGCGTCCACCTCTTCCGAAGCCTCCAGCAGCCTGGTCAGCTCTACGATACTGGCTTCCGTTCCCGCAAGGGCGTTTCGGCACTCGTTCCAATGGTTCCGGGCCGTCTCCAGAGCCTGTTCCAGTCCGGCACGTTCCTGATTCAGCGCGTTCAGCCTGGCCTCCGCCGCCTGACGGGTCTCGTATGGAAGCGCTTTTCGCAGGTCCGTAAGCTGCCGGGCCTTTTCCTCACGGCTGGCCTGCAATTTCGCAAGCTCCATTCCAGCCTGTTCCTTCCGGCGGTTCGTCTCCTTCAGCGCCTCTTCCAAAAGGGGAATCTGCTTGTCCAGCTCCTGCCTCCGATTCTGCCGCAGCTGTGCCCCTTGCCTTGCCTGCTCCAGCTCCGCAAGGGCCGTTTCCGCTGTTTGCAGGGCTTCCGTCAGCTTCTCCGGGGCCTCTTCCAACGTGCATTGCAGAAGCGCCTGGAGCTGTACGGAAAGTTTCCCCTCCAAAGTCTCCCGGCGGCCTTGGCTTTGGCTGACGCGCTGCCCGGCCTCGTCAAGCTGCTTCTGCAAACGCTCCCTGCTCTGGGCCAGCTTTTCCTGACGCTCCTCCAGTTCTCCGATCTGCCTGCCCAGTTCTTCCCTCTGACGGATCTGCCCTTCCAGACGTTCCAGCCTTTCAACACATTCCTTCAGACGGCCTTCCAGAGACTCCCGGCATTCCGCAAGCTGGCCGGCCGCGTTCTCCAGAGAAGGCTCGTCCACCCATGCCGCCATATCCGCCAATAACAGCCGTCCCTGTTCCTCCGCGCCGGACTTCCTGCTCCCCGCGTGAATGCTGGCCGACTGCGCTTCCCTGTCCGCGGCATCCGCTTTTGCCTTGAGGGTTTTCAGCTCCGCTTCCGTGGGGGCCTGATGGGAGACCTCCGCCGGGGCCGGATGATGCGCGGAACCGCAGACAGGACAGGGCTGGCCGTCGACGAGCTTCTGCGCCAGAATCCCCGCCTGTTCGTCCAGAAACGCCTTGTTCCGTACATCGTAGCTCTGCCGGGCCTGCTCCGCGTTCCGGGAAGCCGTCTCATAGTCCCCACGGGCCTTTTCATAGGACTGGCAGGCGGTCCGGTAGTCCCTCCAACGCTGCTCCAGGGCGGAGAGGGCGGTTTTGCGGGCTTCCTCTTCCTTCCTGACCGCCCGCAGCTTTTCCCGCTCCGCCTCCAGACCGCCGCCTGTCTCGTAGGCTTCCTTTTTTGTCCGGATATCCTGAGTCAGGTCCTTCAGCCCGGCCTTGGTTCGGAACTCCTCCTGCCGCAGGCCTTCCAACGCCGCCTGTTCCCGTTCCAGGTCCCGCCCGCAGGCCCGCCAGTCCTTCCAATCGCCCTCCAGCTCCCGGAGACCGGCCTGCCTCTGCTCCGCCGCCGTCCGTTCTCCATCCAGCCGCGCCAGATCTTCCCCGGCTCCGGATAGGGTCTGGGCTTCCTCACGGCGTTGGGCAAGCTCCGTCTCCTGCTGGCCTTGCTTCCGGGTCAGGCCGCTTTCCTCAACGCCTTTCTGCTGTATCTCCCCTTCCAGCGCCGTCACTGCCCGGGCCGCTTCCTCCGCCTTCTGATACTGGGGCAGTTTTTCCTGCAATGCGGCGGCTTCCTGGGTCAGTCCGGCTGTCCGGGCCTGTCCGCCTTCCGCCTGTTCCAGACGTTCCCGGGCCTCCTGAACCCGTATCTTCTGCTGTGTCAGGGCATTCTGCGCCGCCGTCAGGCTCTCTTGGGTCTTCCTGCGTTCGGCGGCCTTTCCCAGACGGGCGCTGACGGCCTCCAGCTCCTTATGCAGTTTCTCCAGAGCCTGCCGCTGCGCGTCTCCGGCGGCCCGGTCCTGCTCCAGAAGGGCTTCCAGCAGCTCCAGGGTGTCTTCAAGGGGCACGGTTCCATTCTGGGCCTCCTGGATTGCGTCCGAAGCCTCTTCCGTCGGACAGACCACCCCCGCGATATACTGCCGCAGACTGGCCTGATGCTCCTTCCGCCGATTGCTCAGGGCCCGGGCCTCGTCAGAAAGCAGCTCCTGTAAGCGGACATAGAAGTCCGTCTTAAAAATCCTGCGGAAAATCTCCTGCCGCTCCTTTGCCGCCAGAAGCACTTTCTGAAAATCCCCCTGGGCGATCATGGCCACCTGAGAGAACTGATTCCGGTCCAGGCCCACAATCTCCTGAATGGCGCTGTCAACCTCCTTGGGGCGCGTCAGGACCCGTCCGTCGGGAAGACGCAGCTCCGCGCCGGGGGCCTGGGAGGTGACGCCGTCACCGTTCTTTTTGCTCCGTTCGTAGCGGGGATTCCGGCGGACGGTGTAGATTTTGCCGTTATAGGAAAATTTCAGGGCAACCTCGGTAGGCGTGTCGCCAGCAGCATACTTGGAGCGGAACATGGAAGGCTCCCGGGTGTCGCCGCTGGGCTTGCCGTAAAGGGCGTATGTAATGGCGTCGAAAATGGTCGTCTTCCCCGCGCCCGTATCGCCGGTAATCAGATACAGCCCCTGCGTGCCCAGCTTCTCCAGGTCTATTTCCACCTCTCCGGCGTAGGGGCCAAAGGCGGATATCGTTAATTTCAATGGTCTCATTGCAATTCCTCCCTGACGCGTTCCATCAGCTCTTTTATATACGCCCGCTGCTCATCGCTCATAGGCTGGCCGTTCTGCTGTTCGTAGAAATCCGACAGCAGGTCCATGGGGTCGGTTCTCTCCGGCGTATCCGGCGCGTCCAGAACAAGGGCGTTCCGGGTGCGCTGATTGTCGTAATCCAGCTTCATCAAGCCGTGATAGATCGTGCGCAGTTTGGCGGCGGCGTCGGGAATATCGTTCTCGTCGGTGAGAATGATATGAACATAGTCCTCCTGCCAATGGGTGCCCATGTAAAACGCCCGGCTGGACACCTCCTCATAGGTCCCCCGAAGCTCCACCAGGTCCCGGAGAGGCTTGAGGGGAAGTTCCCGAATCACAACGGACCCCTTTTCGGCCAGCTCCAGCACGGTGACGGACTTCTTCTGACGGACCTCGGAGAAGGAGTATTTCAGCGGCGTGCCGCAGTAGCGTATGGTGGGCCTTGTAACCGATTGAGGGCCGTGGAGATGCCCCAGCGCCACATAATCGAAGGGCTGGAAGACCTCCGCGCTGACGTTGTCCGCCCCGCCGACGGAAAGTTCCTCGGACTCGCAGCGTTCCGCGCCGGTGACAAACTGATGGGTGACGAGAACATTCCGGCAGGCGGGGTCTATGTCCATGGCTCCGATGGCGGCGGAAAGGGCGTCGGTGTAGGATTCGATTCCAGTCTCTGGGAAGAACCGGCGTACGCTGGCAGGCTTCAGGAAGGGCAGGAGATAGATCCGCACTTCCCCGTACTGGTCCCGCAAGGTAAGGGGCGCGGTGGTTCCGTCGTAGACCGGGGAGACATAAACGCCGCTTTGGGACATCAGCCGGCTTCCGAAGGACAGACGTTCAGCGGAGTCGTGGTTCCCGCTGATCAGAAAGACCGGCGAGAGCGCGGCCAGGTCTACCAGAAAGGCGTCCAGAAGAGAGACGGCGTCCGCGGACGGAATGGATTTATCGTACACGTCCCCCGCGATCAGCACGCCGTCGGGCCGCTCGTTCCGCACGTGCTCCAGTATCTGCTCCAGAATGTGCTGTTGGTCTTCCAGCATGGAAAATTCGTTGACCCGCTTGCCTAAATGCAGATCAGACAGATGTATAAGTTTCATAACAGTTCCCCTTTGAAATGAACATATTGATATTGCCGCCACAGGCTGTCAGAAGGAAAAGCATCGGTCTTTTTATGTCCCTTCCTTCTGGAATCCTCAACGGCGGCTCCGCCTGAATATGCTGAGAGAAGACGTGCCGTTTTGAAAAGAATAAGACGCATTTGCCTGGAAAGATGAAAATCACGTGATATTTGCCTTTGACCCGCAATATATGGACGATATCAGAATACCACAAACTCCCACGGAGCGCAACGCCTGTTTTTATTCTGGTCCCTCCGAAAAAAATTCTCCCGTACTGCCAGAACCGCCGGGGCTGAATCGTTTTGTTTATGAACGGCAGTCAAACGGAGCGCGCGCCGGGAACACGCCGTTTTGGAAAGGAGATGAAGCGCTACGGACCGGATTGCTTTTACAAAAAAGGAAGCTGAGGACCTGGTGGCACGCTGGTCGGACACGGTGCTGCGGACGGCCTACACATGGACGGGCAGCACGGAGGACGCTCAGGATATCTGTCAGACGGTACTGCTGAAACGCCTGACTTACCCGGAGAGCTTCCAGGAGGAACGGCTGGAACGGGCCTGGCTTCTGCGGGTAACCATCAACTGCTGCAAGGACCTGAAGAAATCCGCCTGGAGACGCCGCCGGGCACCGTTGGAGGCGGCCGGAGAGCAGGCGGTGCATCTGCCGGAGCCGGAGGACAGTCCGGTGCTGGCGGCGGTGCAGGCCCTTCCGGAGAATTACCGGCAGGCTGTCTATCTGCGTTACTATGAGGAATACGAGCTGGAGGAAATCGCCGCCCTGATGGGATGCCGTACCACCCAGGTCAGCACCTATCTTTACCGCGGCAAAGCCAAACTGCGGACCATGTTAGGAGGCACATATGGAACAGAATGCGTATAAAAACGAGCTGAATCAGGTGGTGTACACGGAGGCAGGCCGGGCCGCGCTGACGGAGGCGCTTCTGGAAGCCCGTCCCGTCCCCCGCCGCAGGAGCTGGACCCGGAAGGGCTTCGCGGCACTGCTGGCGGCGGTCCTGCTGGTGGGCAGCGTGGGGGCAGCCGCCGGGCCTGTCTGGAACCATTTCTTTGGCGCTCTGGACGAGGATCAGCAGGCGGTCATTGAGACCCTCAGCCAGGACCTTCCCGCCGCAGAGTCCAATGGCACCACAATGACCCCTCTCGCGGCGTTCGGGGACCAGGATTTTTATTATCTGATGTTGGAAATCCGCGCCCCGGAAGGGACCGTTCTGCCGGATTACAGCGAGGATGAGGGCTTTTATCAGCTCTTCGGGGATACCGTGGAAGAGGATGTGACCCTGACGGACTCCAGCGGGCTGGATCTTCTTTGCACCCTGGATTACGAATGGCTCAACGAAAACCCCGAGGACAATGTGCTCACCGCTGTTATCCGTCTCTGGGCCATGGAAGACACCGACCTCTGTGACGGAACCGACAAAATCCTTCACATCCCCGGTCTTTGGGTCCAGAGCCCGGATAAGATTTATACTCCTGTTCTCTCCGGAAGCTGGGATTTCAACATTGGAACCCATTCCGGCGGCATCCAAAGCCTGACCCCGAATATTTCCGGCGTGACCATCGAACACGAGGACTGTGGGACTATGACCATGGAATACCTGCGGCTGTCCCCTCTGGGTATGCGTATCCGACACAGCTGGTCCGAGCTGAAGGAGGGCATTTATCCCAGCGCTTCCCTTTCCGTGGTGATGGAAGACGGAAGCGAGGTCGCCCTGGTCAATACCGTTGGAAGCAGCGGCGAGAACTGGAACGAGGAGTACGGACCCTTCGAGACACCCATTGACCTGAGCAAAGCCGTGGCCGTCCGCTGGGGAGACGCCGAAATCCCTGTCAGGTAAAAAAGCCTCCGATTTTCCCTTTTCCTGGCGCAATACAGACCAAAAAAGACCGGTGCGCACAAAAAACGTACCGGTCCTTTTCCTGCCTCCATGCAAAAAACAGAGACGGCCTTTATAACCGCCTCTGCTTTCTGTTCTCCCTTTACCGGTCCATCAGGATCAGGTTCTGGATATTGTTCCTGCCGCTGCCGCTCTGGAGCAGGTAGATGCTGTACACGGCGTTGCTGGCAATGTTGATATACAGAGAGCCGAAGGTCTCGTGAGGCGGATAGACTCCCAGCCAGGCGGAATCCAGGGTCTCGATATCCATGGACGCCGGCATGGGCATCAGGTTGGTATCCGCGTAGAAGAACTGATACACCCCGGGCACAATCCGCTTGAAGGCCCCGATTTCTTTATAGCGCAAGTCACTGTATACCACGCGTCCATCACTCATAAGAACGTCCAGGGGACCGCTGTTATAGGCCAGATTGCCGATGCGGAAGTTGGAGAAACCGTTGGTGGGCAGGCTGGTGCTGTCGGTGATCTGAAGCAAATCCATTCCGCCGGCGGTATTGATGATGGCGATGGTAGAGGCGGAATTGGCCTGGAAAAGCATGGTCTTCTGAATGTAAATATAGCCGTCGGCGCCGGTAACGGTGACAGTCTGATATCCCGTGGCGACCCGTCCATAGGTAGAGGCGGACGCGTAATTCAGCAGATTCACAAAACGGGTATTGCCCACGAAAATCCGGAAGGCGGGATAATTATAGGCGGCGTTCAGGAACCGCACCTTGGCCGCGCTGGGCCAGACCACGCCGATCACGCCGGGCAGAATGGTCCCGCAGACGCCGCCGCAGCCCCAGTGCTGGTGACCCGGATACATATTGCCTGTGTTATTGCCGGGATAAACAGGGCCGCCCTCGCCGGGATTGGGCAGGGGAATCACAGGCTCCGCAGGCGTGTCGGTACCCATATCGCCAGGATAGACCGGGCCGCCCTCGCCGGGATTGGGCAGGGGGATCACAGGCTCCGCAGGCGTGCTGGTGCCCATATCGCCAGGATAGACCGGGCCGCCTTCGCCGGGATTGGGCAGGGGAATCACAGGCTCCGCGCCAATACTGCGGGCAGACTGGGCAGGATGGGCACAGCGGCTGAAATTGTTCTGTTCCATATGTTGTCAGCCGGAACTTCTTACATTCCGGCATCCTCCTTTCAAAAGCTGCTGTGATATCTTATGCCGCCCCGCTTCCGGAGGATACAGCAACTGGAACTGTGCCAGCCCGCCTTAACACAGTCCCTGACGGCTCCATCCAAAAAAAAGCCCCCCTTCGTCCGAAAACGGAGGGGTACTTTTTGTCTTCAGAAATTAACGACCTCCTGAGCGGGCTTCTCGCAGGGGCCGATGGATAGCACGTGCATCACCGGACCCTTGCCCTGATAGGCGTCGTGGTTCTCTACGGCCATCCGCGCGGTGACCTCCACCCAGTCCCGGTTATCGTACTGCTTCAGATTCATACCCTTGGCAATCAGACCCAGGAACTGGATATCGTTCTCACAGCAGACCATGGCAAAGCGTCCGGGGCAGTGTATGCCGGGGTACTTCTTGGAATGGCACATCATCAGCTTCATATGGACCAGCTTTCCGGCATAACGGTCCGGGTGGTCCATCACGTCCACGTACCAGACGCCGAAATCCTCGTCGGGGATATCAATCTCCTTCTGGGACAGGTCAAAGGGGCATTCGTCGCCGGTCAGGTAATTCTCACTGGAGCCGTCCTCGTTCTCCAGATAGATATCCGCCCGGCGGTTCACCATCCGCAGATTCCGCTTCCGCAGGCTGTCCCGAAGCTCAGGAGTGCAGCGATTGAAGACCAGCAAATCGGCGTTTGTGACCTTCTCCATCATCAGCTGTCCCATATTCTTGGCGTACAGCTCAAAGGTCGACGCCTCCACAAAGGTCATAATCTGATAAAGCACCCAGTTGGCCGGAAGGACCTCCCGGTAAAGACGCTCCAGCTGCCACATACCGTTGTACTCTATCAGCACCTGGGCCGGGTAATACTGCTTCTCCATCTCTTTCAGAACGGAGCAGGTCAGATCCTCCTCGTTCTCTATGGACACCACAGTCACATGATCCAGCGCCTGGGGGTTGTACTCCTCCTCGCCATCCTCACAGCAAATCAGCAGTGTACGGTCCTGCCGCGCAAAGCCGTCCTCCAGAATGCCGTTGATAAAATTCGTCTTGCCGGAATCCAGAAATCCAGCTACCAGGTAGACGGGAATATCCATTTGCTCTTCCTTCTTTCCGTCCTTACAGCCCGAACAGCTCCAAAAGCCCGGACTCCTTCAGTTCCGCGCCTATCACGCACAGCCGTCCCGTGTAATCAGGCTGGCCTTCACGGACTTCCCATTCCTCCGGCACATAGTCGAATTCCAGCCAGCTGCCGTTCTCGCCGTTTACGATGCCCTTTGCCCGGAGAATGCTGCCGTACGTCCCTGTGTCCAATGCCGCAAGTATCCTCTCCAGTCCCGCCTTGCTGAATGCCTTGGGCGTCTCCCTGCCCCAGGACGTGAATACCTCGTCGGCGTGATGGTGATGATGATGGCAGGAGCAGTTCGGGTCGCTGCACTCGTGGTCGTGGTCGTGATGGTGCTCATGGTCATGGTCGTGATGATGCTCGTGGTCGTGGTCGTGATGATGCTCGTGGTCGTGGTCGTGATGGTGCTCATGGTCGCGCTCGTGGTCCTCATGGTCGTGATGATGGCTATGTTCCGCCTCTTCCGCTTCATGTTCAGCGCGCATTTTGGCAAGAAGCTCGTCCGCAAGGGAAACCTTCTCAATGGCAGACAGGATGGTTTTCCCGGACAGGCTGTCCCAAGGCGTGGTCAGGATAGCGGCGTCCGCGTTTTTCTCCCGGAGCATACCCACGGCGGCCTCCAGCTTTTCCTGACTGAGCTTCTGGGTACGGGAGAGGATGATGGCGCCGGCGGATTCAATCTGATTGTTATAGAACTCGCCGAAATTTTTCATATAGACCCGGACCTTGGCAGCATCGGCGACGGTGACAAAGCTGTTGAGTTTCAATTCAGGCACATCGGCGGCGGTATTCTCCACGGCGACGATCACATCAGAGAGCTTCCCCACACCGGAGGGCTCAATAAGAATCCGGTCGGGGTGGAACTGCTCCTGCACGTCCTTCAGCGCCTGATGGAAGTCGCCCACCAGAGAGCAGCAGATGCACCCGGAGGACATCTCGGAAATCTGCACGCCGGACTCCTTCAGAAACCCGCCGTCGATGCTGATTTCGCCGAATTCGTTCTCAATCAGCACCAGCTTTTCCCCCGGGAAGGCTTCGGCCAGCAGCTTTTTGATAAGGGTTGTCTTGCCCGCGCCCAGGAATCCGGAGATAATATCAATTTTTGTCATTCAAATCAAGTCCTTTGCTTAAAAATTTCGATTACACTTATCATAACACTTTGTCCGGGAAAATCAACCGCCGATGAAAAATTTTACAAAACCGGTCTGACTGATCAGGGCTTCTTTCTGCGTCTCTCCCAGGCCTGCCTCAAATAATCCTGCTGGGCGGTCTTACGGCTGGGGACAAAGCCTTGGGCCGCGGTTTTCCGTTTGCCCTTGCTCTTGGCGTAGAAGAAGCCGGTGACGGAGAAGACCGCCGCGCCGATGAAATTCACAAAAAGGTCCTTCATGGTGTCGATCAGGCCAATATCCAGATAGCCGCCCAGACCCAGACTCTGCCCGTTCACCGCCGCGTCCCGGATATCCGGTATGGCGATGACTTTATTACTGTAGGTTGGGTCCAGGGCCACGGTATAGATGGCGTTGACCACGGTATCCTTCTGCATATCGGTATGAAAGAAGAAATCCATGCCGAACTCGAAGAACTCCCAGAGAACGCCGATGGTCATAGAGAAGCAGAAAGCCACCAGCGCCAGGAAGAAGGGAGACAGATCGAAGGTCAGGTTTTCGTCGTCGTTCAGGAGAATCACCAGGGAGAAGCCCACGGCGGCGCAGAGGAAGCCGTTGAGGGTATGCAGCATGGTGTCCCAGTGCGGCACGACCACATAGAAAGAGTTGACCTCCCCCAGGATTTCCGCGGCGTAGATAAAGCAGAGGATTGTGATCTCCAAGGCGGGAGGAAGCTCGATATGCAGCCGGACCTGAATCCAGCTCGGCAGATAGAGCAGCAGGATGGTCAGGGCGCAGAAGAAGGCGCTTTCGTACCCGCCCCGCATAATCTGCCGGACCAGGGCGACAATGGCCAGGGCGCGGAGGGCGTAAAAGACGATAAAGGAGCTTTTGTGTTCCCGCAGTTCCTGTGCCACGGCCTGCCGGAAAGCCTGTTTATCCTGTGCTTTGCGGAGTTTCTTCTGGTCTTTCAAGGTCGTTGTCTCCTATCATTATGGTTCCGCCTTACCAGGAATGGTAGGTCCTGGACTGGGCAGGGGTCATGGCAAAGTAATCGTAGCTGATGGCGCTGCCGCTGTCGCCCCAGGTGGTGTCAATATGGCAGGTCTCTCCGTCCAGGGTGGCTACGGTCCAGATATGGGCGCTGTTGGAGATGGCGTAACAGTCGATGCCCTCCAGCTTCAGGAGCATATTGTAAGCCCCTGTGTAGCCGTCGCAGACAGACACGCCGGTTGAGAAAACGCTGTAGGCTATATGGCTCAGGGATTCGTTCCCCGCCTTGTAATCGTACGCGCAGTGATTGCACACCCAGTCATAGTATACCCGGGCCTTTTCCTTGTCGGTCATATCGGTGGTAATGGTCCCGTCCTCCCACATTTGGTCGTGGACAGCAATGGCGGATTCCATGGCGCTGGCCCGGTAGGATTCCGTCTTTCCATTGGCGGCAGTGGCGGAGAAGTCCAGCGTTACGGTCCCGGCGCTGCTGTAGTTGCAGTCTACTGCGTTATAGCTCTGCTCACAGTAGACCTTTATTGCAGAGAGTGCCCATTCCATAATCTGCCGGGCCCTGGCGGGGGTGATGCCGGGATAGTTCAGAACAAGCTGATGACTCCCCTGGGAAAGCATATGACGAATCGAGCTGTCCATTTCCTCATTGGTGGCCGGGGACGCGCAGTATTCCCCCGGCTCCACAAGGTCGCTGAGCAGGGTGCCCTTGGCGCTGTAGAGGCTGGCCAGATTCCACGACGGCTTCACCCGCAGGTCCGGCTCCACCATCCGGGTCAGCATGGCCGCCGCCGCTCCACGGGTAATCTGGCTATCAGGCTGGAAGGCGCCCCGGTCGTTGCTGCCCATGGAGACGCCCCGGCGGTACAGGGAGAGGATATCTGTATAATAGGGGGTGTATTCGGTAACGTCGGTGATATAGCGGCGGCTTGCGTATGCTTGGGTAATCAGCTCGTCGTAAAGCACGGGCAGAGCGGACTCCGGCAGAACTCCCGCCAGCACGTGGGCCACCTGCGCCCGGGTCGCCGGAAGATTCAAACTGTCCTCCAGCCCGCCGTCCAGAACGCCCTCCGCCTGCAAATACCGCGAGGCACGCTGGGCGGCTCCGCCTCCTGCCTGCGCGTCCGGCCCGGCGGAGGGGGACCCGGTCCGGTACAGACTGCGGATGCGCGCGGCGAAGATCATCACCTGTCCCACGGTCATGGGGTCCGTGAGACCATAGGTACCATCGGCGCGGCCTTCCGAAAGACCGTATTCATAGAGGGCCGCCACGTTTTTATAAAAGGGGGACGAGACATTCAAATCTGAAAACTGTCCGGTATAATTCCGCTGGCGGACAAAGTTTTCAGCGCTGTTCTGGGCGGCACTGGCGGGGATGCAGAGACAAAGGGCCAGCAGGAGCGCGAATAGCCTTTTTTTCATAGCAGTTCCTTTCAAGCTCAGCTCATGATATTCAAATCCTCCGGAAGCCGGTCCTCTACGTAGGGATTCAGGTATTGGTTCACCAGCTCCAGCACGGCGGTCTGGTCAAGATAGATATAAGGGGACTTCCAATCGCCCGGCAGAGTGGAAAAGTCAACGGCTTCCGCGCCCATGCCCACGGCCTCCGCACCCAGCCAGGCCAGATTCCCAAGGCTCAAATCCGTTTCTACGTACTTCTGGAAAATCTTCACAAAGCTGTCAATTTTCAGAAGATTCCCCGGCGTCAGGGTCTGTTTTGCCACGGCCTTAAGAAAATCCTGCTGGGTCTGCATCCGCCCGATGTCCTCGCTGCCGTAGCCGGTGCCGTCGTTGTTGTGCCGGAAGCGGACCACCTTCAGGGCCTCCGCGCCGTTGAGGTGCCTCATGCCCTTGCTGAAATGGATGGAGAGGTTCTGATAAGGGTCGTCGTAGTTCATGTTTACGGGGATGTAAAAATCAACGCCGCCGATGGCATCCACCAAGGCCTCGAACCCCCGGAGGTCCACCAGCACGGTATAGTCCACGGGAATGCCCAGCTGATGGGAGATGGTTTCAGACAGCAGCTTCATCCCGCCGGAATTGTAGGCAAAATTGATCTTCCGGTTTTTCCCGTTGATGCTGGCCTTGGTGTCCCGGGGGATGCTGACGCCATAGATATAATCGTTGGCGGCGTCCACGGCCAGGAGGATATTGGTGTCGCTGCCTCCGTTGCCGTCGTCCACGCCGGAGACCAGGATGGTATAAAAGGACGGCTTTCGTTCGTAGTGGCTCCGGAGGGCTTCTGCTTCCTCCTGGCTGAGGTTAGGGTTGTCCACCGGCAGTGCCACACTGGGCTCGTCCACTTTTTGCTCTGGCGGCTGGAGCGCGATTTTGACGGTAGCGGCAATCGCGGAGAACAGGATAAACACAAACAGCAGATTTCTCCCCAGATGACTGCTGCGTTTGCGGCGTCTGCGGCGGCGTTTGTTCGCCATGGATGACCTCCTTGCACCGGACCGGCGCGAAAACTTCAGAATTTCCCGGAAGCGGTTCCCTCCGGCTGTCAATGCAGTATCCATCTATTATATAGCCCGCCCGCCAAAAATACAAGAGAAAAAATAATAACAAACTTTTCCGCCAGGCCAGAACAGCGGTCCGGGCCAGATCAGCCGGGACCGCTGTCGGTTCAGGATTCGCTTTCAGGCTCCTTGGGCACTGCAATCTGTTCCAGCAGCGTTTTCATCTCTGCCAGGAGCTGATTCTGGTATGAGAGGGCGCAGCGGATATAGTGCAGGGCCGGCTCCGGGAGCTGTTCCGGCAGATCGCCTGTGACCGGATGGGGCCAGCGGCGCACCTCCGGCTCCGGTATGTCCATGCTGATACCGCCGGGGACTGTCTGACCGCGGGGCCGCCGGGGGCCTCCCTGACGTCCTCTGTGGGGTCGATTCGTCATTTCCCTTCCTCCTTCCTGGGTTACCCGCCCCGGTACTTCTTTCGGGTTGCTATCCCGCCGCGGATATGCCTCTGGGCCTTGTTCACGTCCAGCACCTCCTTGACCTGCAGGTACAGCGGCCGGTTGAACTGCGGCAGACGCTCCGAGATGTCTTTATGTACCGTCCTGCCAAAGCTGACAGGTTTTCAGAAGACCCCTTTTCCGCTTTTGGTACAGATTCCGCCGTGATATGCCATTTCAGAACCTCCCGCGGACAAAAAAACACGCGATGGAAAGAACCACCGCGCGTTTTTTGATAGAAAGGGAGTTTTTGGGGAGTTTTTATTTCTTTATTCAGCTTTCAACCGTATTGCTATAGAAACGCTGGAGAATCACGGCAAACTGAGCACGGGTCGCGCCGCCGCCGGGATTCAGGTTTCCGTCAGAGGTACCGGCCACAATCCCGTTTCCTACCGCCCAGGCAAGCGGCTCGCGGGCGTAGGCGGATACCGTGGCGTTGTCGGGGAAGCTGTCCAGAGACGTGCCGCCGCCGGTCGTGTAGCCTCTGTTCTGGGCGTAGCGGTAAAGGAAGGTCACCATCTGCTGGCGGGTCATGGCATTGCCACCGTTGGTACCGTCCGTCACGCCGCTGCTCATGGCCCATTCTCTTGCCTCGGTCATGTTCGCGGGAGACGCGCCGCTGAGCCGGGCCAGAATCATCCACATCTGCTGGCGGGTGATGCTGCCGTTGGGATTGAACGTCGTGGCGCTGGTGCCGTTGACATAGCCGTTTTCATAGGCCCAGGCAATCGCGTCCCTGGCCCAGCTGTCCTCCGCGTCCGTGAAGGGGAAGTCCTTCGTCTGGGCCTGACTGCCTTCTTCAGCGAATTTCGCGTCTACCGTCACCTTTCCGTCTGGCATGATGAAGGTGTACTTTCCGTCGCTGGTCTTCGTCAGTTCCAGTTCGTTGCCCTTCGCGTCCAGTACCCGGAGAGTGTCCAGAACATAGCCGCTCTTGGGCTTCGCCGTCAGAGTCACCTTCGTGCCCTTGCCGGGGTTCGACGGCGTGTAGGTAACAGAGCCGTTGCTGCTGCTGTTAAAGGAAATCTTCCGGTTCGTAGTGCCGCTGGAACCACCGCCGCCGGAACCGCCGGATGTGCTTGGAGTGCTGGGCTTCTCAGGGGCAACAGGAGGCGTTACGGGATCGGAATTCTTCTCAAACTGCGCCTCGGCGGTCAAAGCGTTGCCATTTCCAAGAGCAGTCAGAAGTTCGTCAGTAACCGTGGTATATACCTTTCCGCCAATTTTCCAGCCCTTAAAGGTATAGCCATCCTTGGCGCGAGTGGGAAGGGCCATCCCAAGAGAAGCCGCGTCAATGTTCAACGACTCTTGACTGCCGTCGTCCATCACAAAGGTAATACTTCCGTGACGGGGCTCGCTGAACAGCTCAATCTCGCTGAAAGAGGACTGCTGCCAGGACGCAATGTCACCAGCAACCACAACACGGAGGATTTCCGCAACTGCCCCGTTCTTGTAATGTCTTGCAAATACGTCCGATGTGGGGAAGCCGCTGGGCAGTTTCACGCTGACTGTAATTGTTACATCGTTGTTCAACTGTTCATTCGCAATGGGCTTTTCTACTTTTTCAGACGATACGCCGTTAGTGGTGGTTGTAATTGTATAAACCGGCGTTACATCCAACCGGAACGTCTTGTTTGTGCTTGTCGTGTCCAGGCTCTTTACTTCAACCTTCAGGCTGGCCTCAATCTTCACACTGTCAGCGCCCTCGTTCTTTGCAAGTTCAGCAGCCTCAAGAATCAAATCCTTCGCCGCGCTGACAAGACCGTCGCTCTCTGGATTGAGATCTTCCGCTGCTTTCTTGAGGTCTTCACTTGCGTTCTCCGGGGCTGTTGCGGTTCCGGTTTTCTCCTCAACCGTTGTATTCTCGGGCACCTTCGTCACGCCGGACAGGTCTACGGTGTACTCTGCAATGAGTGTACCGCTGTCTTTGTCTTTCAAGGAAATCTTACCGCCATTGGCAATGACCGTGTCACTGTCAGGACTCTGCTCCAAAGTGATTCCGACATCCTCTGCGGGAACCAGTTTTACGCAGACCTTATTCGGGTCGCCCAGACCCACAACTTTGATGGTACTGCCGTCCAGCTTTGCGGTCAGATTTGCAGTCTCATCTTTGCTTCCAATGCTGATTTGCGAGATCGGCTTTGCAACGGCTTCAATGGTGCAGGAAACAGATACGCCTTTGTAGTTATCCGTCTCGTCAAAACTGACTGTCAGAGTAGCGCTGCCATTGCCGACTGCCGTCACAGTAGCTTGATTGCCCCTGGTCGTCAGTTTGACAGCCGAAGCGTTACCGGTCAGCTGATATTTCGGGTCCACATCGTCTAAATTATTGTAAGACACGAGAATTTCTTTACTAAGCCCAATGGCGGGATAGAGATTCAGCGTCTTGTCTGTGATAGTGGTTCCATTGTTCGAGATAACTACTAACCGGTCGCCCTTCTGGATGGTGTAGGTTTTCTCGTCATTTGTAGCCTTATAGTTTTTATTGCTTAATGTGGCTTTTGCAGTATAAGTGCCTGCATTGACCTGATTGCCGCCGGTGACAGTAACCGTACAGGCATCGCCATTCACCAGACTGCCCGCCGGAATACTGGCTGTGATGTTCATCGGAGCGCCGCTGTAAGCCAGAGGGATTTCCGCCGTGCCCAGCCCGTTCCAATCCAGATCAATACTCTTGGCGTCAATGAAGAAATTCACGCTTGCAGAGCCGAAGTAAGTACTGTCCTCATAAGTCGCCGTCACGGTGTAATTACCGGCGTCCTTCGGCATTTCCGCAGAACTGTAGCTTGCGCCGTTCAAGGTCGTACCGGTGTAGCTGAACTTGACTCCCTCCTTGTCCGGGGTGGCAGTTCCAATGTTAACCGTTACTTCCGGTTCCGCAAAAGTACCGCCATAAATTCCGCCCAACGAAGTCCCATTGTCGAACGTAACCGCCGCCTGCTCCTTGTTGGTGATGGTCACGGTCAGGGTGGGCATCGCAAAGCTGGCAGGCACTGTAGCCCAGTCCGGGAAATCAACGCTTTCCGCCGTCAGGGTGACAGTCGTGTTCGAGGCATCTCCCATCTTGTCTGCCGCGGCCTTCAAGGTTTCCTTGTAATTCGTGGGCCAGGTAATGTTGATAGTGCCGCCGGCAATCTCATTGTACTCAACTGTTCCTGCTGTCGGAAGTTCATAGGCATCAATCGCATTTGCCTTTACCGTGGTCGTTGTGGCTGTCACTGTCACGCTCTTTACTGTGACCGGCTCTACAGTAACGACTGCTTCCAGCTTTCCAGAATAAGGCTTGAAATTGTTTCCTGTTTCAACAGTTCCAGTAAAGACGTACGTTTCGCCTTTTTTGTTGAACGAAGATTCTGCCGGGGTCTGCCATGTGACGTTGAGCTCCACACTGCTCATACCATTGGCTTCTGCAAACCATGCTGTCGTTTTATCAGGCAGAGTAAACAGCGATTTCAGGCTTGCAATGCTGGTATTCTTTTCATCATTGGCGTGAATCGAAGCAGTCGGCGCGGTGATATCAATACTTTGAATCTCCGCCGCTATAATCGTAAAATTCTTCTCAACTGTGCCGCTGTAATTGCCTTTGCCTGTAACTTTGACAGTAGCAGTGCCTACATTGGTATTGTTGCTGTACTCTACGGTATAATCGGTACTTCCGTCTAATGTCATTGCGCCGTTTTTCAAAGTAATACCCGGTTCAATTGCCTTGCCAGTGTAAGTATGCGTTGGGATATCAACAATCCAACTGGCTTTAATCGGTGTAATTACTGCCGGTTTTTCTGTGATGTTAATCGTAATTTCAGCAGTGGGCGGATTTTCCACAGTGTTGCCGCTGGAAGTTACAACAAGGTAAACCTTTCCTATTTTTGCCTCATCCGTCACAGTAACCAAACCATTTTCATTCACAGTGACGCCGGCATGAGGTTCCCGCAGTTGCCAGGTAACCCCTTTGCCTGTCATCTCAACATCATTCTGGTCCAATACCTTTGCAGTATAGGTTGCGGTACTGCCTATGGCAAGGGTATCTTCGGTAATTTCTTTATTGCCCTTGAGAATTTTGACCGTCGTCGGTTTCGGAACTTCATAACGGTAATTCTCACCCGCCAAAGTCAGGATTGTCGAACCCCAAGGCAAATCTTCATCGTAAAGATAGTGTACAAAAATCGTGTCGCTAACCTTCACTGTAAAACTGGGGGTCTTTTCAGTCCCATCATCAGACGAAAATTTATAGCTACTCCCTGCTCCGGTATTGCCTGCCAAAAACAGTCCATTGGGGTAACCAATACTGTTTGCCGTAGAACCTTCCTCTCCATCGCAGTTTGTCACATCCACAAGATAGCTGTTATTACCAATTCTGACAACATTCCACATATGTGCCCCTGCGCCTGTAGCTAAACCGCCTTCTGCCCCCATATATCCAGTGGCGATATAGCTTTCCACATTCCCTTGGAATTTCGTCAAGTCACAAAGATACTGGAATGCCTTGGAATAGCCTTCGCAGACAACTTGTGCATTTTTTTCACCAGCAAAAACGTCAATCAACTGCCACGGGTCGCCATAAGGTGCCTTATTGTCAACAGCATCATGATTATAGCTTACTCGTTTACAAATCTCATCCTTGTAATACAGCAAGCGGTCATAATCTGTTGTAGCAGTGCAATCAGCAACAATTTTTCTCGCATTACCTACTGCTGTACTTACCTTTGTTACATTAGTAGTAACTGTCGTGTCATTATCTCCCTGATAACCTGTTGCAACCGTAAATGCCATTTGAATATTTGAGAGCGATACTGTTTGATTGGAACCAGAACTTTTTATCGAATATAAAATTTCCGTTCCTTTTGTCTTTTCATACCAATATAACTCATAAGGACAATCAAGTAATAATGCATCCAAAGCAGTACTCCAAATTGGACGAAATTTTTCTGAAACTTTCTCTTTAAGTTCATCACCAGTATAAGACTCACTTAATCCCAATTCTGTCAACGTAAACTCGAATGTTGTAGTAATGGCAAATTGAGTAGAACCGCCATTTGCCGCAACATCTGCAATTCTGGCTTTCAGGTCATCATAGATTTCCTTTTCTTTCTCACCCAGCCGGTTATAAGCCGGGTCGCCCACGCCAAAGATCGAAGGCACATCAGCGTCCTCCCCAGCGAACGCCAGGTCGACGTATGCGCTGAACAGCTCGTCGTTGCTGGGGAGCATCTCCAGCAGCTCCGGGTCCACGACGGCCTGTTCTTCCGCCACGGTTTCCACGACGCCCTCCGCAGACGCATCCGGACCGTCCTCATCAGCCAGAGCCGCGGTGGGGAAGAGGGACAGCAGCAGGGCCGCCGTCAACAAGGAACACAACCATTTTTTTCGCATTTTTCCAACTCCCTTTCTTTCCAGCCCCATTGCAGTCACAGGACCGGAGGATACAGATACTTTTTGGAACTGTGCAGCCAAGGCCCTCCGCAAAACAAACACACTACAATCTGCATCAAAGGCAGCATTTACAAAAACATATACATTTTTGCAGCCAGGCTGATTCCCAAAATTAAGTACAGGATACCATAGAAAACCAACTATTTCAAGGGTTTCCAGAAAAAAACAGTCTCCTGGAGAGCCGGGCAAAAATGTATACTATTATGCTGTTCTATAAATAAAAATTCCATACGAGCCAAGCAAGGTCCCGCCTGTCAGGTCTAAAACGGTCCGGTTGGGCATAGGGTAAGGGCAAGGAGGGACGAGCCATGAACATTTGTTTTCAACCACCGGCAGACCCGGAATACGCCCGAAAAGTTCTGCGGCTTCTGATTCAGGCAGCGCTGCCGGAAGCCCTTGCGCGCCTTGGGGAACTGGCACAGGGGGCGGAGGAATGAACATTGCCGCTTACTGCCGGGTATCCACGGACAAGGCCGACCAGCTGAACAGCCTGGAAGCGCAGAAAACGTTTTTCACCGCCTACGCCGCCCGGACCGGACAGACCCTGACACGCCTCTACGCAGACGAAGGCATTTCCGGCACGAAGGTCCGGCGCCGCAAAGCCTTTCTGCAAATGATGGAGGACGCGGAGCGGGGTCTTTTTTCCATACTGGTCGTCAAGGACATCTCCCGTCTGGCCCGGAACACGGTAGACCTGCTGCAAAGCGTCCGCCGTCTGAAGGCCCTGGGTGTCCAGACGCTGTTTCTCACCGCAAATATGGACTCCATGGGGGACAGCGAATTTATCCTGACCCTGTTCGGCGCGCTGGCACAGGAGGAATCCGCCAATATGTCCAAGCGCATCAAATTCGGCAAACGCGTCAACGCCCAGCGGGGCCGGGTGCCCAATCTGGTGTACGGCTACGACAAGACCCCCGGCGATTACTTCCATCTGACCGTCAACCAAAGGGAAGCGGCTGTTGTCCGGCAAATTTACAGTCTGTACATACAAGACGGCTGCGGCGCGGGGAAGATTGCGGCTCTGCTGAACGGTCAGGGGCTGCGTACCAAACAGGGCCGGGCGTGGAGTCAGAACGCCGTGAGCCGCATTCTGCAAAACCCCATATACACCGGAAAAATCGTCAACGGCAAGGAAGAAATCCGGGACTTCCTCACCAGTGAACGAACGGCGCGTCCAAGGGAGGACTGGCTGATTACGGACCGCCCGGAGCTGCAAATCGTCTCCCCCGAGGACTTCCAGACCGCCGGGCAAATCCGCAGCGCCCGGAATCTGGCCTTTCACGGGGAGCACCGTCGTGAAAACAGCCGCCATCTGCTTTCTACCCTGATCCGCTGCAAGGACTGCGGCAGGTCCTTCCGGCGGGTCCAGCGAACCTACCGGCGCACCTACACCCGCTGGGTCTGCGGAAGACGGAACGGCCAGGGTGCAGACCAGTGCGGCAATACGGTCTCCCTGGACGAGGACGCCCTTCTGAACGCCCTGGACCGCTGCTTTCTGGCTCTGCTTCCCGACAGACAGCAGACGGCGAAAATATTCCGGCAGGAGCTGAAACGGGCCATACTGGAACAAGCCGGGGATACGGAACGCGGCGCCCTGGAGGACAAGCTCTCCCGTCTGAACCGCCAACGGCAGAAATTCCTGACCCTCTACGCCGACGAGCTGATTACCCGGCAGGAGCTTGACGCCCAACTATCCGCGTCCCGGCAGGAAACCCAGGACCTGGAAGCCCGCCTGCAAGCCCTGCCGCCCGCCCTGCTGCCGCCCGACGCCCTGGAACGCCTGACAGACCAATTAACACAAAACCCGGAACGCTTCCTGACCGTCCGGAACCTCTCCAACGGCCAGTTAAGACAGCTGATTTCCCATATGGAAGCCGCCCCGGATGGAACCGTTACCGTCTATCCCCAGACCAATCCCTGACGCAGGCAAACCCCAAAGCATCATACGCCCTGATACCTAATAAAAACAGCGCTGCATGGGACTTCCCGTTTCCATGCAGCGCTGTAAATTGATTTCCGTGACCGTTCCGTTAACCCCTGTCTGTATGTACAGTGCTCTTGCTGACACCGAACTTCTTCGCGGCGGCACGAACCGTCGTCCGATTTTCTATGATGTAAAGGGCCAGGCGCTCCGCCCGTTCCTCCATATTTCCCTTCAAAACACCTTCACTCCCCGCCTCTTGTTGTTCCCATCCTATGCAAGCCGGAAATCGAATATGCCGGCTCAAATGACGTAGTTATCCCCCTCCGAGCCGGTATTCAGAAGGTCCCCCAATGTAACGCCGTTGAGATACTCCTGAATCACCCTGTCCAAACCCTGCCACAGGCGCAAAGTCCGGCACATCCCCGCCCGACTGCATCCATTGTCCGTTTCCAGGCAGGATACCGGCGCAAGGGAATCCTCTGTCAGCCGCAGGACCTCCCCCACGGTGTAAGCCTCCGGCGCGCGGGTAAGCTGGTAGCCGCCGCCCTTTCCGCGAAGGCCGTTCAGCAGCTTCGCCTTGACCAGCAGCTTCATAATGCTCTCCAGATATTTCTCCGAGATCTCCTGCCGCCGGGCCAGTTCCTTCAGCGGCACGTAGTCCTTTCCCTGATGCTCCGCCAAATCGATCATCACCCGCAGCGCGTAGCGTCCTTTGGTTGATATCAGCACAATCTGCGCCCCCTCTCCGCCCCGCGCTTCTGTACGGGGTCCTTTTAACCCAGTATACAGCATGGTTAATAACATTTCAACCGTAATTTTCCCCTTTTTTTCCATTTTTACGGCAGGACGCCCCTTTTCTCCCCCAATCTCTTTGCTTTTCCTGTCACAGGAACGAAAAAGAAACGATCTGCGGGCCGCGGGATGCAGGGCGTTCAGATTATGTCAGAGATTCCGCCGTTTTCAGGGATTTGGCTGAGAGTTCAAACGCACGCCGGTTCTATGGCGCGGGAAAAAGCGTTTTCCAAGAACTGCCTTTTTTCGACAAAATTCGATAAAATAAAACAGATACCTACCCGGATTTTGCCAAACAGAAGGGAGTACAAAAGTTTATGGAAGGAACGACTTACGGCTATGTGCGCGTCTCCAGCAAGGACCAGAACGCCGCGCGGCAGTTGATTGCCATGCGGGAATTCGGCATAGAGGAGAAGAACATCGTGGTAGAAGCCCAGTCCGGCAGGGATTTCCACCGGCCCTGCTATCTCCGTCTGGTGCGGTCTCTCCAGCCTGGGGATGTGCTGGTGGTAAAGAGCATCGACCGTCTGGGCCGGAATTACACGGAGATACTGGAACAATGGGGAGCCATTACGAAGAAGCGGGCCAGCGCTATCGTGGTTCTGGATATGCCCCTCCTGGACACGCGGCAGGGGCGGGATCTGACGGGAACCCTGATTGCTGACATTGTCCTCCAGCTTCTAAGCTACGTGGCCCAGACGGAACGGGAGAACATCCGTCAGCGGCAGGCAGAGGGCATTGCGGCAGCGCAGTCCAGGGGAGTCCGTTTCGGGCCGGAGCGCATGAGTCTTCCGGACGACTTCTCCTATCTGGCCGAACTCTGGCAGAAGGGCAAGATTTCCTCCCGTCAGGCCGCGCTGCATCTGGGCGTTTCCTACCAGACCTTCCTCCGGCGGGCAAAAGAGCTTTGATAAAAACCGTTCCTCCGTCTTCTGCAATCGGAAAGACGGGGGAACGGTTTATTTTACAAAGAAGCACAGCCAGGCAGTTCAGTACGCCGCCGGACTTGGCAGGATGGTCCTCCAGATTCCGGCAAACGCCAGAAGGTTCCAACGTTTCCGCAGACCAGCCGCCAGTCACTCCATCCGGTCCCGGTTTTTGACCCGTAGGCGGTTCACAGCGCGGGCAAGGGTCGCCTGGGCCACCTGATGCTCGAAGGGGCTGCGCTTTTGCAGGAGGGCCTCCCGGGACTCGTCAATCTCCTTCTGGGCTCGGATGGCGTCGATGTCCTCGGGCCGCTCGGCAGAGTCCACCAATACCAGCACGTCATTATTTTCCACCTTCACCATACCGGGGGAGATGGCGGCAATCCGGACAGGCTCTCCGGGGACCTGATAGCGGAGGGTTCCCGGCTGGACGGCGGCAATCATATTGCTGTGATGGGCCAGAATTCCCTGCTCGCCGTCGCTGGTGGGGATGGTCATGCTGACGCAGGGACCCTCATAGAAGGTCTGGTCCGCCGCCAGGATGTGTACCTGAAAGACCTCCATCAAAAGCCCTCCGATTCCAGACGCTTGGCCTTTTTCACCACGTCCCGCCAGTCGCCCACGTTGTAGAAGGCCGCTTCCGGGTACTCGTCCAGCTCGCCGTCCACCAGCGCCGCGAAGCTCTCCAGGGTGTCTTTCAGGGGGACGTAAATACCGGGCAAGCCTGTAAACTTCTCCGCCACGTGGGTAGGCTGGGCCAGGAATCGCTGCAAACGCCGTGCCCGCGCCACAACCCGCCGGTCGTCCTCGCTGAGTTCGTCCATACCCAGAATGGCAATGATATCCTGCAATTCGTTGTACTTCTGCAAAATCTCCTGGGTCTTCCGGGCCACGCGGTAATGCTCTTCTCCCACCACGTCGGCCTCCAGAATCCGGGAGGAAGAGCCAAGGGGGTCCACGGCGGGATAAATGCCCTGTTCGGAGATCTTCCGGCTGAGCACGGTGGTAGCGTCCAGATGGGCAAAGGTGGTGGCGGTGGCGGGATCGGTCAGGTCGTCGGCGGGGACGTAAACAGCCTGCACGGAGGTAACGGAGCCTTCTTTTGTGGAGGTGATCCGCTCCTGAAGCTCTCCCATTTCATTGGCAAGGGTCGGCTGGTATCCCACGGCGGAGGGCATCCGTCCAAGGAGTGTGGAGACCTCGCTGCCGGCCTGGACGAAACGGAAGATATTGTCGATAAACAGCAGCACGTCCTTATGCTCCCGGTCCCGGAAGTGCTCCGCCATGGTGAGTCCTGAAAGAGCAACCCGCATCCGGACGCCGGGGGACTCGTTCATCTGGCCGAACACCAATGCCGTCTTGTCGGACACGCCGCTCTCCCGCATCTCCCGCCAGAGGTCGTTTCCCTCACGGCTGCGCTCGCCCACGCCGGTAAAGATGGAGTAGCCGCCGTGTTCCATGGCCACGTTATGAATCAGCTCCTGAATCAGCACGGTTTTGCCCACGCCCGCGCCGCCGAAGAGTCCGATCTTGCCTCCTCTGGGATACGGCTCCAGAAGGTCGATGACTTTAATGCCGGTTTCCAGGACTTCCACCGCCGGGCTCTGTTCCTCGAAGGACGGGGCCTTGCGGTAAATGCTCTGCATGGGGGTATCCTCCGGAAGGGGCCCGCCGCCGTCGATGGGCTGACCGAGGACGTTGAACATCCGCCCAAGGGTCGCCTGGCCTACGGGCACCTGAATGGTCCTTCCGGGAATGTCCACGGCAAGTCCCCGGGAAAGGCCCTCCGACGGCGAAAGCATAATGCACCGCACCATATTTCGTCCCGTATGCTGGGCGACCTCCATCACCCGGACCACGCCGTTTTTCTCTACGCTCAGGGCCTCCCGCAGACGGGGCAGCTCACCCTGCTGAATTTCCACATCCACCACAGGCCCGGAGACCTGGGCGATAATTCCTCTTTCCATAAGCGCTACCGCTCCTTCCTCTGCTGCCGCTGGGCCTTCGCGCCGGCGGAAATCTCGGTGATCTCCTGGGTAATGGCCGCCTGCCGGACCCGGTTGTATTGCAGGGTCAGCTCCCCCAGCAGCTTCTCCGCGTTCTGATTGGCGCTGTCCATGGCGGTCATGCGGGCGTTCTGTTCGCAGCAGAAACTGTCGATCAGGGCGCTGTAGATAAAACCGGAGACGTAGCTCTGCACCATGTTGTCCAGCACCGCCCGCACATTGGGGACGAATTCAAAGGGGGAGTCCACGGGGGCGTCAGTGGTGTCGGCGAAGAACTTCCGGTGAAAGGGCAGCAGGCGGGTGGACTGTGCCCGGAAGCTCATGGCGTTTTCCATATCGGTATAGACCACGAAAATCTGATTGAATTTCCCGGTATCGAAGCCGCCCAGAAGCAGCGCGCTGATTTCCCGTGCCCGCTGCATGGTAGGATTCTGGGCGGTGTACAGGAAGCTCTGCTCGATGGGAATCCGATGCTGGGCGAAGAAATGCCGCCCGTACTCCCCCACCACAAAGAACTGCATTTCCGGGAACTCTTCTTTTAACCGCTGGGCCTCCCGGATGGCGTTCTGGTTATAAGCCCCGGCAAGGCCCTTGTCGGCGGTAATCACCAGGCAGGCGCAGGCGCCCTCCAGATGGTCATGGTCGTCGTCCGCAAAAAAATAATGGCTGTCGATTCTGTCCGCGGTCCGGAAAATGCGCTTGATTTCCCCTCTGAGGGCTTTGAAATAGGGGCGGGTATGGTCCAGGTCCGCCCGGGCCTTCCGCAGCTTGGTGGAGGAAATCAGGTACATGGCGTTGGTGATTTTCCGGGTCTCCTGCACGCTGGCGATATGGCTTTTGATTTCCTTCGTGCCCGCCATATCAGCCGCCGTCCTTTCCGCCGCCCGCTATGAAAGCCCGGGCCAGCTCCAGGATCTCCTCCCGGTCGTCCGCGGGCAGCAGTCCCGACTGGTCGATCCTGCGGCAGAGGTCCGGGGCTTCCTCCTCGAAATAATCCAGCAGCTGCTCCCGCCAGGGGCCGATTTTATCCAGAGGCACGTTCTGCATCAGATGGTTCAGGGCCGTCACCAGCAGAATAACCTGACGGTGCTGGGCAAGCGGCGAATACTGTGGCTGTCTCAGAAGCCGCATCAGGCCCTGACCGTAGGTAAGCTGTGCTCTGGTGGCCTCGTCCAGGTCGCTGGAGAACTGGGTGAAGACCTCCATTTCCCGGTACTGGGCCAGCTCCAGACGGAGGGTGCCCGCGGCGGATTTCACGGCCTTTGTCTGCGCGTCGCCGCCTACACGGGACACTGATAGGCCTACATTCACGGCGGGCCGCTGTCCGGAGAAGAAGAGGTCCCTTTCCAGGAAAATCTGACCGTCGGTGATGGAGATAATATTGGTAGGGATATACGCGGACACATCCCCGGCCTGGGTTTCCACGATGGGCAGAGCCGTCATGCTTCCGCCGCCCCGTTCGTCGGAGAGATGGGCGGAGCGTTCCAGCAGGCGGGAATGGAGGTAGAACACGTCGCCCGGATAAGCTTCCCGGCCCGGGGAACGCTCCAGAAGAAGGCTCAGGGCGCGGTAGGCCACGGCGTGCTTGCTCAGGTCATCGTAGACGATCAGCACGTCCCGGCCCTGGTACATGAAATGCTCTCCCAGCGCGCAGCCGGCATAAGGGGCGATGTACTGCAATGCCGCGGAAGCCCCTGCTGAAGCGCTGATAATTGTCGTGTATTCCATCGCGCCCCGGCGGGTAAGGTCGGCGGCGAGCTGGGCCACGGAGCTGGTCTTCTGTCCGATGGCAACGTAAATGCAGATCACATTCTTGCCCTTCTGGTTCAGGATGGTATCCAGAGCGATGGCAGTTTTGCCGGTCTGACGGTCGCCGATAATCAGCTCTCTCTGTCCCCGGCCGATGGGGAACATGGTGTCAATGGCCAGCAGCCCGGTTTCCATAGGCTCGTTGACAGGCTGACGGTCCAGGATGCCCGGGGCGGGGGATTCAATGGGACGGTAGCCCTCGTTCTGAATGCCGCCCTTGCCGTCCATGGGCACTCCCAGGGCGTCCACCACCCGGCCCAGGTACGCGTCACCCACGGGCATACCGGCGGTCTTATGGGTCCGGCGCACCATACTGCCTGCGGAAACCTCCTGGTCCGCGCCGAAGAGGATGCAGCTCAAAGCACCCCGGCGGAGGTCCTGGACCATGCCTTTGACGCCGGAGCTGAAGAGCAGGACTTCCCCATACTGAGCGTGCTCCAGGCCGTTGACGACTGCGATCTCGCCGTCGACGGAAAGCACCCGCCCGATTTCCTCCGGAATGACGGCAGGGCTCCAGTTCTCCACCGCCTGCCGGATCAGGGGCAGGATATCGTTCTCTCCCGCCTCCAATTGCCGCAGGTAGTCCTTGAACTGCCGCAGGCGGCCCTCTCTGGTCCAGTCGTAGATATCGGACCCCACATGAAGCCGGAAGCCCGTCTGAATGGAGGGGTCCTGTTCCCAGCGCAGGGGAACTTTCCGCCGGTAAGTCCGGGCAAGGAACTCAGTGAACCGCTGGAGCTGTTCCTTTGTAGGTTCCTGGGCGCTGCGAAGTTCCGCTGTGATGCGGCCTCTATCGTTTCTCATGGCCGTCCTCCGTCAGGTCCAGGAACTGCTCAAAGGGATCGGATTGCAGGGCCAGCTTCCGGGTAGCCTCCGCCGCAAGCTCTTTCAGCTCTCTCTGAGACTCCCGCAGGGCTCTTTCCCGGCTGTGTTCCGCCTCCGCCCGTGCCTGAGCCACAATCTGTGCCGCCTGTGTCTGGGCCTGGGCGAGCTGCTCCTCCGTGGACTGCTGAATCGCCTGCTGCGCCTTGGCCCGGGCCTGATGGATCTCCTCCGCCGCGCCGTTCAGCTTCGCCTGATACTCCGCTTTGATCTGTTCCGCCTCCGCCAGCTTCGCGTCCGCCTGGGCGTCCAGATCCTTATAATACGCTTCCCGCTTCTGCATGAACTGCTTCACCGGCTTGAAAAGAAGGAAGTACAGCCCGCCGGTCAGGATCGCAAGGTTCATCCAGTGGAGCAGAATCTGCTGGTAATCGATATTCAGAGGAATATTCACGCCGTCCACCTGCCTTACAATACAAAGATAATCAGTATGACCACCAGCAGCGCATAGATGATGGCCGTTTCAATAAACACCAGGCCGAGCATCATGGTGGTGCGGATCTTGCTCTCGGCCTCCGGCTGACGGGCGATGCTCTCGGCGGACTTGGCCACCACCATGCCCATGCCGACCGCTCCGCCTGCCGCCGCCAAGCCGACCGCTATGCCGGAGGCGACGGCTTTCAGTCCGAGGGCGCCGCCCGCCTCCTCCACAGCCGCCGTGTTTTCACCAGGGGCGTCCGTCTCCGCCGCAAACGCCGTTACCGTCAGCGACAGGGACAGCAGGAGCGCAAACAGCAGGGCGCAGAGCTTCTTTCCTTTAGACAGTCTTTTCATTGCGAAAACCTCCAGTTATGTAAATAATATTATACAGGCGCTCCCTTCTTGGAACGCGAAAACGGAATCCATAGGCGCTACTCGGACACCTCTCCATAATACAGCGCCGTCAGCATCGTCAGCACGTAGGTCTGTATCAGGGCGTGAAGCAGGGTAAACAGCACGCCAACGACCACGGGGAGCACAAAACTGAGACTGACATAATAATACACAAGCTCCGTCACCAAAAGACCGCTGAGCAGGGCGCCGAAGAGACGGAAGCTCATGGAAATCGGCAGAGAGAACTCCTTCAGGGTTTTGCCGATTCCCCTGACGCCGTTGCCCGCAAAGCCGCCGGACATAATGAAGAGGTACGACAGGACGCCCAGGGCAATGGCCGCGTTCACATCCGACAGGGGCGCGGGGAGGGTTATGGGACCTCCATGCACCGTAATGACCTGAATCCCCAACAATTCAAAGAGCGTGCCGGTAAAGATGAAGGCGCCGGCGGAAAAAATATAAGCTCCCAGCGCGCCGAAGCGGTGAGGGCTGTTGGATTTGGCCATATGGTCGAATAAGCCCACCACTTCTTCTAGTATCAGCTGAACTTTTCCCGGCGCGTACTGAAAACGGGGAATGACAAACATCCGGACCAGCGCGGCGGCAATCAGCAGAAAGGCCGTTACGGCAAAGGCGGAAATCAGGCCCGGATTGACCTCCTTCAGGCCGAACAGACTCACGCGGTTCAGGTCGTGCAGCACCGCGTCCCGCATGGCCTCCTGCACGCTTTCCGACCGGTCCTGGGGCCCTGCCAGCAAAGCCCCGGTCAGAAGCAGCAGTACGACCACCGCCCAGATGACCAGCCCTTTCCTGTGTTCTTTCATCGAAGCATCCCTTCTCTCACACAAATGTAGTCCCGGCCATTTTCCGGGCAATACCTTCTCTATTATAACGCCGCTGTCAAGCCGTGAAAACGTTTGCCTCCCGTTTTGCAGGGCGGCTTCTTTTGTGTTTTTCCCTTTTTGCGGGCCGGTATATATCCAAAAAACAGAAGAAAAGGGAAGAATTTTGATTATCTGGATGTTTTTTCAATTTCCCGGCAAATTTATGGAAATTTTACGGCTTATTCTGCATTTCCCCAGCGGCGCGGCCCGTATCCGGACGTTCCTCTTAGACGTGAAAGCCGTCACTTTTCCGCAGGTTTTCGCCGTCCTGCCGGGGATCTTTGCAGAGCCGCTGGTTCCCGTTTTCCCAAATTTTTAACGGATTTTTTATACCCAACTATTCTATGCCGAAGGCCCCTGCATTTACTCCATCCTCCTGTCCTTATTCTCCGTCAGCGTGTACAAATCCTCCCGGCGGGCGGACAGAAGCGGCAGCTGCTCCCGGACGCTCTCCAGACGATTCAGGTCCAGGTCCGCATACAGGATTTCCGCCCCCGCTCCCGCCCGGCAGAGGACAGTCCCCCATGGGTCCGCGGCGATGGAATTTCCGTAGGCTATGTAGGACGCCCTTTCATCCCTCGCCGGGGAGACGCCTACGGTAAAGCATTGATTGTCCACCGCCCTCTGACGGAACAGCAATTCCCAATGAGCCGGGCCAGTGGTCATGTTGAACGCCGCGGGAACAAACAGACACTTCGCTCCCCGAAGGCACATACAGCGGGCCAGCTCCTCAAACCGCAGGTCAAAGCAGATACACAGGCCCATGGTCCCGAACTCCGTCTCGAAGGTTGTAATTTCGTTCCCCGGGGATAACACGTCCGACTCCCGGAACCGCTGGCCGCCTTTCACGTCGATGTCAAACAGATGGGCCTTGCGGTGCCTTGCGAGCTGTAGGCCGTGGCGGTCATAGACATAGCTGGTATTATACACCCGTCCCTCTTCCAGCTCCGGAAGGGACCCTGCCACGATGTACATCCCCAGCTCCGCCGCCAATGCCGAAAGCGTTCTCTGTGCCGGCCCGCCCTCTTCCTCGCCATAGGCCCGGAAGCAGCGATTATCATAGGGACAGCAGAACATCTCCGGCAGTACCCCGATATCCGCCCCCCGCGCCTTTGCCTCCCGAAGGTCCTTGCAGGCCCGGGAGAGATTCGCCTCCTTATCTGCCGTCACAGGCATCTGAATCAGTGCCGCGCGCATAAAAATACCTCCCTGCATCCGTACTTCCGGCCTATTGTAACATAAGAAAACGTATGATACAATAGAGCATACTACCGATTCAGGAGGATTCTTATGGCTGTCTATACGGAAACGAAAACCTACCATACCAAGGCGCATATGGGCATGATCGACGTGACGGAAGATTTTCAGCAAGCTGTCTCTGAAGCCTGCCGCAAACACGGGATTTCCGCCGGAACCGTCACAGGCTTCACCACCGGCGGCGTGGCGGGACTGACGACTCTGGAGTTCGAGCCGGGCATGGTGAACCACGACCTGAAAGCCGCCCTGGACGTGTTCTCCCCCTATCTGGACGAAAACGGACGGGTCATACCCTATTGGCACCACGAAACCTGGCACGATGACAACGGCTCCTCCCATATCAAGGCCGCCCTGCTCTCGCCCTTTATCACCGTGCCCTTTGTGGACGGAAAAATTACCGTAGGCCCCTGGCAGAATCTGACCCTGGTGGAATGCGATACCCGGGACCGCGTGCGGGATATCGTCTTTCAGGTCATGGGCGAGTAAGCTATGGGACTGGTTCTGGGGCTTTCCCTGCTGACGGGCTTTGGCGCTGTGATCGCTGGCTTTTACCTTGGGCGGGAGGCGTACTTCCTTTGGACGCGATTCCGGAGGAAACCCGCCGCCGTCTTCTTCGGGATTCTATGCGCCGCTGCCATTGCCTACGCCTGCGCCGCCTTATGCCTTGCCGTCAGCGTGATGGAATTCGGCAGATTCTTCGACCTCTTCCCCGAAAACCTGATTTGACGCGGAGAAACGCATTCATCCCGGACCGCCGTTTTCAGGAGGGGTCCGGGAGATTGTATTTCGTGCGGATCAGAATGTCCGTATACAGGAATTCCTTTGCGGGGGGCTTGTCGCGGCAGAGGGCGTCAAAGAGGACCATAGGCGGGAGAGCGCCCTGTTGGAAAGCCGCCTGGTCAATGGCAAAGCTCAGGCTGCCGTTCCGAAGAAGCTGCCGGTTGGGGGCGTTCAGGTCGTAGGCGATCACCCGCACCCGGCCTTTCAGTCCCGCCTCCTCCACCGCCTGACAGACGCCCTGCTGGCCGTTAGCTGTGACATAGATGGCGCTCAGATCCGGAGTCGTTTGCAGAATATGCTGGGTAATCTCATGGGCGTAATCGTCCCGGTCAAAGCAGGGCTGGAAGGGCAATAGCTGGATATCCTCCGCGCCCTCCGAGGCCAGGGCTTCAAAACAGCCGCTGACCCTTGCGCTGTGGGCCGTGTTGTTCAGATGGCCCGTCAGAGTAAAGACCTTCCCGCCGTTTGGAAGCATCTGCCGGAGCAGCACCGCCGCCGTCTGCCCCGCCCGATAGTTGTCCATGCCGATAAAGCACAGGCGGCGGCTCCCTGGGGCGTCGGAGTTCAGCGTGACCACCGGGATGCCCTGATGATGCAGCTCGTTGATACGCTCCACCAGCTCGGGGGCGTTGTTGGGGGCGATGGCAAGTCCCCGCACGCCCTCTTTCAAAAGCTCGTCGATGGCCTCCAGCACCTTCTCCGCGTCCAGTCCCTTGATTTCCTTTATCAGCAGGTCCGCTCCAGACGCGCGCAGCTCCTCCGCACTCTGCGCCGCCCCGCGGGAGACGTCCTGCATAGTGGTGGTCTCTGCGGACTGCAATATCATGCCTAATAAAAACACCTGCTTATTCCGCACCAGCGCCTGGCCGATCATATTGGGCTTGTATCCCAGATCCTTTGCAATCTGAAGGATACGCGCGGATACCTCCGGATTGACGCGGCCCCGGTTGTGCAGCGCCCGGTCCACCGTCCCACGGGATACCCCTGCCAGTTCCGCTATCTGCTGGGCTGTAACTGCCATATACTCCCTCCTGTTTTTGCTTCTGTTTTCTGATTACCTCTGAATTATAATGGAAACCAGCGTTCTTTGCAAGTCCCGCGCCGTCCAATTCACGCCCTTTTCATATCCCCGCCCTGTGGAACCGCAGCCTGTTTGTTCCCGCCTGGAATCCCGCGAAAAATCCCCTTTCTTTCCCCTGTACGGCATTCACAGGCCCGGTTTTATGCAGTATGACGGCGCTGACGGCAGAGGAGGCATTTTCCCGGCGTGCATTTTTCAAATTGCGTCATAAAATTAACAAATTCCGGAAACGCACGCACATATTGCACGCAAGTTTTGAAATCCATAGGCAGAATCCACAACAAAGCCGCTGGATTCTGCGTGCTTTCACAAAGTTGCACGCAATGGGCAATTTTCTCTTGCAAAGTTTCGGAATCCATGGTATTTTAAGTTTACAAGGTCGTTATCCGCAATAGACCGGACAGGAATGGTGTTGCCGCGCCGCCGCCGGACCCAACAAATTCATTGTTTGCGTGCATTTTCTCTCTTTCCTCCAAAAACGTGTTATATTGGAGGGCTAAGCATGACATTCTTCAGTTCGACAATCTGGACCCTGATCTCATTCGTACTCTTTACCGCGCTGGTAGCCATTATCTCCAGCTGGAAGACCAAGGACGACAAGCTGGATTCCGCCGAGGGCTACTTCCTGGCCGGGCGGGGACTGCCGGGCGTGGTAATCGCCGGTTCCCTGCTGTTGACAAACCTTTCCGCTGAACAGCTCGTGGGACTGAACGGACAGAGCTGGAAATCCAATATGGGCCCCATCGCCTGGGAAGTGGGTTCCATGTTCACACTGCTGGTGCTGGCTTACTACTTCCTGCCCCGTTACCTCAAGATGGGCGCAATGACCATTCCCTCCCTGATGGAAGCCCGCTATGGCAAGGGAACCAAGACCATGTTCTCCCTTGTTATCGTGGTGATGTATTCCATTCTGAACCTGCCCGTGATCCTGTATTCCGGCGCGGTGGTGTTTGAGCAGATCTTCAATATCTCCGGTATGCTGGGCGTGACCACCTTCCAATCTGTGGCGATTCTGTGCCTGATCATCGGCATCATCGGCGGCTGCTACGCAATCTTCGGCGGTCTGAAAGCCGTGGCCGTGTCCGATACCATCAACGGCATCGGTCTGATTATCGGCGGCCTGATGGTTCCCTTTATCGGCTTTGCGGTGCTGGCTTCTCAGACCGGCGGACATGGCATCATCGACGGCATCAAGTACATCGTCGAGGCCGACCCCGCAAAGCTGAACGCAGTGAACGCCTGGAACGCTCCCGAGCCGGAAGTGCCCTGGCCCCTGATTATCACCGGTATGTTCTTCAATAACCTCTACTGGTGGTGCACAAACCAGTCCTTTGTTCAGCGGTCCCTGGCGGCGAAATCCCTGAAGGAAGGTCAAAAGGGCGCGATCTTCTGCGGCTTCCTGAAGTGCCTGGGTCCCCTGTATCTGGTCATTCCCGGCATCATCGCTTTCTATCTGCCCTCTATTCAGGACTCCATTGCCGCCGCGGGTGACAAGGCCATCGACTTCGCCTACCCCGCCCTGATCTCCGCCATTATCCCCAAGCCGGTAATGGGCTTCTTCGCGGCTGTCATGTTCGGCGCGATTCTCTCTTCCTTCAACTCCGTGCTGAACTCCGCTTCCACCATGTTCACCCTGGACCTCTACCGTTCCGCGTTCAAGCCCGACGCCTCCGACGTGCATTGCGTGAAGGTCGGCAAGATTTATGGCACCATCGCGGGCTGCGTCTCCATCGTTATCGCGCCCTTCGTAATGAACGCGTCCGGCATCACCACTTTCCTGAACTCCATGAGCCAGTTCGTGTCCCTGCCGGTCCTGTGCACCATCCTGGGCGTGTTTATGTTCAAACGCCTGCCCGCCTACACCCCTAAGGTCATCACCGTCTTCCATGTGATCTGCTACGGCGCTTTCCTGCTGATCGCTCCCAATTATCCCGGCACCAGCAACCCCATCCACTACCTCTATGCTATGGCCGTCCTGTTCCCCGTTGAGCTGATTATCATGTGGGCCCTGAATAAGTACCGGCCTTCTGAGGAGTACGTGATTCAGGACGTGGGCGCGGTGGACCTGACCCCCTGGAAATACCGTCACGTGGTGTCCATCATCGGCCTGATTCTCGCTGTAGCCATCTACTTCGTCTTCTCCCCCCTGGGCATCGCGGCGTAAATTGTGAGTCAGGCACCCTCTGTTCCCCTTGTTCCGCTCATGAATCTGTAGTCTCTTGCTTCCCCGTCGAAGTCTTGTGCTCCGGCGGGGAATTCCTTTTTGCTCCAGCCAGTGTGCCGCCTGCTTATTCACGTTCTATTCTCTCATTGCACGCTCTTTGTACGGCATTTCCTCCGCCAGGCCCCATAAATGCACGCGCTCTCCCCTGACCCGGGCGGCATATTGTGGGAGACGCCAAAATTTTTGATGGAGATTTGTGTAGTATACTGGTAAGAAAATGCTTGCGTTCACGAGCACGCTGTGCTACAATACAAAACAAGAGGAAGAACAGAAAACGCACGCAAAACGCACGCATCAAATCATCTCCCTCCCGTCTCCGGCAAGAGCATGGGAGCGCTGCCAGAAAAGAAAACGTTCAATCACTTGAAAAATCATTTTGGATGGAGGAAAATATCATGAAGGAACTTAACATCTGTGTAGTCGGCTGCGGCATGATCGGCAAAGAGCATATCGAACGCATCCAGAACCGCATCCGGGGCGCGAAGGTCGTGGCTGTGTGCGACGTGTTCGCCGAGGGCGCGAAGAAGGGCGCAGAGATTGCCGGTACCGGCACCAAGATTTACTCCGACTTCAACGAAGCCATTGCCAACCCCGAAGTCACCGCTGTTATGGTCACCACTCCGGGCCAGTTCCATAAGGACCCCGTGATCGCCGCAATCAAGGCCGGCAAGCCCGTGTTCTCTGAGAAGCCTCTGGCCAACACCGCCGCCGACTGCAAGGCCGTGGTGGACGCGGAAATGGCCTCCGGCAAGCATCTGGTGCAGGTGGGCTTTATGCGGCGCTATGACCGGGGTTACCGTCAGGTGAAGGAGCTTCTGGAATCCGGCAAGTTCGGCGCGCCCATGGTCGTCAAATGCACCCACCGGGCCGACGGCGTTGCGGAGTCCTATACCACCGCTATGGCCGTGACAGATACCGCCATTCATGAGATCGACTGCCTGCCCTGGCTGATTAACGACGAGTGGGACGAGGTGCAGTGCATCATTCCCCGGTCCTCCAGCAAGGCGCACGAGGGCCTGAAGGACCCCCAGGTGATGATTCTCAAGACCAAGGGCGGCGTTGTGACCGTGCTGGAGGTCAACGTGAACTGCGGCTTCGGCTACGACATCAACTGCGAGGTGGTCTGCGAGAACGGCGTGGTAAACCTCCCCTGCCCGTCCTTCCCCACCGTCCGCTACGCCAACAATGTCTCCACCAAGATTGAGGACAACTGGATTCTCCGGTTTATCGACTCCTACGACGTGGAAATT
The DNA here is from genome assembly GCA_910577405.1 of uncultured Oscillibacter sp. Lineage (GTDB taxonomy): Bacteria > Bacillota > Clostridia > Oscillospirales > Oscillospiraceae > Oscillibacter. The sequence continues at coordinate 244,496 of CAJTMG010000001.1, forward strand.
CAGGACTGGGTAGACCACGCCCTCAAGGGAGAAACCGGCGGTTCCTCTGCCTGGGACGGCTACGTGGCCTCCCTCACCGCTGACGCTCTGGTGAAGGCTCAGACCTCCGGCAAGATCGAGAAGGTCGTCACCGGCGGCACCCCGGATTTCTACAAGAAGTAAGCAAGACGCCTGTTTCCTGCAAACGCGCCTCCCGTCTTGCTCCGCAGGATGGGAGGTCACGGCAGGGTATCTATATAAGGAGGATACGCTATGAAAATCGGCTTCAATGAAGGCTGCAACCGTTTTTGCGAGAACCATTCCGTGCTGGAGGACCTGGCCCTGTGCGAGAAATACGGCTTTGATTACATCGACGTACAGTCCGAGTGCCTGGACCGGGAGCTGGCCGCCGGAAAGTACACCCTGGAAGAGCTGGGGGAGTTTTTCCGGAGCCATAAGATCAAGATGCTCTCCTACAACGCCCTGATTTTCTTCAACATGAAGCAGACCCAGGAAGAAAAGGACGCGGTGATGGAGCAGTTGGAGGAGATTATACGCCGCTGCCAGATTCTGGACTGCAAGATGATCGTCGTGGTGCCCTCCATGGATCTGAAGGTGAAAGCCACTGTGGACGAGATCAAGGCGGACGCTGTGGCTGTGCTGAAAGAGATGGTCAAGAAGGTGGAGCCTTACGGAATCAAGCTGTCCCTGGAGTTCTGCGGCGCGCCTGCCATGTCCATCAATCGCTTTGAGTATGCCTACGACATCGTGAAGGCTGTGGATTCTCCCCTGGCAGGCGTGACGCTGGACCAGTTCCATTTCAACGCCATGGCCTCCGGCTGGGACGCCCTGGAAAAGGCCGACGGCAAGAAGATTTTCGTCTGGCATCTGAACGGCGCGGAGAATATGCCCTGCGGCGCGGCCTACAACACGGATGAAGTGCGCCTCTGGCCCGGCGAGCCTGGCGACAGTCTGGACCACAAGCGGTTCGCGGATACCCTCAAGAAGATCGGCTTCGAGGGCGACGTGTGTACCATAGAGGTGTTCCGGCCCGATTACTACAAGCTCTCCAATGAAGAGAACATCAAGAAAGCCGCTGAAGTCACCCGCGCCCACGTTGCAAAATACTGGTAAGTCCTTATCTCTCCCTATATATCCCAAAAACACGGAAAGGCTCTCAATTCTGGTGAGCCTTTCCGTGTTTCGGTTCATATCAGGCGCGCGGGCTTCAATCGGAAAATCTGTCCTTGACCGCAAGAACAATAATCAGGATCACGATCAGTATAAAGGGCATCCAAAGCGGCGCCAGCACCCACCGCAGCTTCCAATGAATCACATGAAGCAGCTTCAGGGCCACAAAGAGCAGGGTGATCCCGCCAAAAAATTTGAAGTACAATCCTACAAAATCAGGCGTTTGAAAGACCTCCCCCCTTCAGAAATTTTCCGTGCCTCATACCCGTTTGGACATCTTGCCGCGCATGGATTCCAGACGGTTCAGGGCGTTCAGCAGGGTCTCGTCCTTCTTGGCGAAGTGCAGGCGAATCAGATGGTTCACCGGCTCTCTGAAAAAGCTGGAACCGGGTACCGCGCCTACGCCGACTTCCCTGGCCAGGTCCTCGCAGAAGGTCAGGTCGCTTTCATAGCCGTACTCCGAAATGTCCAGCAGCACATAGTACGCGCCTTCCGGGTTGGTATGGGCGATACGGAGGTCATCCAGGCCCTTGAGGAACAGCGCGCGCTTATGGGTGTACTCCGCAAGCAGCTCATCGTAATAATCCTGACCAAAGCGCAGTCCGGGAATGACGGCCTCCTGTAAGGGCGCGGCGGCTCCAACGGTCAGGAAATCGTGGACCTTCTTGATCCGCTCGGTGATCTCCGGCGGGGCGATGGTGTAGCCCAGACGCCAGCCGGTGATAGAGTAGGTCTTGGAGAGGGAGGAACAGGAGATGGTACGGTCCCACATACCGGGGAGGGCGGCGAAATAGGTGTGCTTGAGGGGCGCGTAGACGATATGCTCATAGACTTCGTCGGTAATCACATAAGCGTCGTACTTCTCCGCAAGGCCTGCGATAATCTCCAGCTCTTCCCTGGTAAAAACTCTCCCGCAGGGGTTGGAGGGATTGCAGAGAACCAAAGCCTTGGCCTTCTGCCGGAACGCGTCCTCCAGCGCTTCGGGGTCAAAATGGAAGTCCGGCGGGGTAAGGGGGACATAGATGGGTTCCGCGCCGGAGAGGATGGTATCGGCCCCGTAATTCTCGTAGAAGGGGGAGAAAATGATCACCTTGTCCCCTGGATTGGCAACGGTCATCATGGCGGCCATCATCGCCTCGGTGCTGCCGCAGGTGACGGTGATTTCGCCGTTGGGGTCGATGGTCCTTCCCATCAGGCGGGACTGCTTTTCAGCCAGGGCCTCCCGGAAATTCTGCGCGCCCCAGGTGATGGAATACTGATGGAAATCCTCCGCAGAGACTGCTGCCAGACGGTCCAGAATGGCTTTTGGGGGCTGGAAGTCCGGGAAGCCCTGTGAGAGGTTGACTGCGCCGTGCTGATTGGAAATCCGGGTCATGCGGCGGATGACGGAATCGGTGAAATCCGCTGTGCGGGCTGAGAGCTTCTGCATGGGAAACGCCTCCTGAAAGTTATAATTTACCGGTGGTAGAGCTTGTTTGTCTCGTATTGGGCCTCGCAGGTGGTCTGGACGCCCAGCTTTTTATAGATGCCCATGTCAGTAGCGGAGAGAATGACGGTAGAATGGGCCTGACAGTTCCGCAGATGTGCCAGCTGGTCCAGGGCCTTTGCCGCCAGGGGGTCTGACTTGGCGCTGGAGGCAAGGGCAATGAGAATCTCGTCGCTGTGGAGCCTTGGGTTGACGCTGCCCAGATATTCCACCTTGAGCCTCTGGATGGGCAGGATGGACTCGGGGGAAATGAGATGGACCTTCTGGTCGATGCCCGCCAAGGCTTTCAGGGCATTGAGGAGCGCGCCGGCGGAGGGTCCCATAAGCTGGGAGGTCTTTCCGGTAACGATGCGGCCGTCCTCCAGCTCCAGGGCGGCGGCGGGCAGACCGGTTTCCTCGGCCAGTTCCAGTGCGCGGGCGATTACGGGACGGATGGCTGGGCTGGCCTTGGCTTTTTTCATAAGCAGCTCCAGCTTGAAAACGGTCTCGTCGCTGCCCCGGCCCTGCCTGCGTTCACAGAGGGCGTCGTAGTATCTCCGGACAATCTCCTGCCTTGCGGAATCCTGCACGACCTCGTCGTCAATGATGCAGTTGCCCACCATATTCACTCCCATGTCCGTCGGGGACTGGTAGGGGCTTTTACCGGTGATGGTCTCGAAAATCGCGGAGAGCACGGGGAAGACCTCCACATCCCGGTTATAGTTCACGGTGGTTTCCCCGTAGGCGGAGAGATGGAAGGGGTCAATCATATTCACGTCGTTGAGGTCGGCGGTGGCGGCTTCATAGGCCAGGTTGACGGGGTGATTCAGGGGCAGGTTCCAGATGGGGAAGGTTTCGAATTTGGCATAGCCCGCCTGCCGTCCCCGCTGGTATTCGTGGAAGAGCTGGCAGAGGCAGACGGCCATTTTCCCGCTGCCGGGACCGGGGGCCGTAACTACCACCAGGGGCCGCTGCGTCTCGATAAACGCGCTTTTCCCGAAGCCCTCCTCGCTGACGATCAGGGGGATATTATGGGGATAGCCGTCGATGGGGTAATGCCGGCAGACCCGCACGCCCAGGTCCTCCAGACGCCGTTGGAAAGCCGCGGCCGCCGCCTGGCCTGCCCATCGGGTAATGACGACGCTGCCGACATAGAGGCCCATGGAGCGAAAGGCGTCAATCAGGCGGAGCACGTCCACATCGTAAGTAATGCCCAGATCGCCCCGGACCTTGTTCTTTTCGATATCCGCGGCGTTGATGGCGATAACAATTTCGGCCTGTTCTTTGAGCTGGGCGAGCATTCTGATTTTACTGTCCGGCGCGAATCCCGGCAGGACCCTTGCGGCGTGGTGGTCGTCGAAGAGCTTCCCGCCGAATTCCAGATAGAGCTTTCCGCCGAACTGCGCGATCCGTTCTTTAATATGCCGGGACTGGGTTTCCACATACTTTTCATTATCGAAGCCTGTTTTTTTCATCCTGAACCATCCCTTCCCCAATCAATTCTGTACGAAGCCATTGTATCATGAAACGACCTGGACGGAAAGCCTGAATTTCCTCTTTTTCCTGAGAATCCATGGGACTTTATAGAAAAGGGTCCCCGCTCCCCCGCACGCGGAAGAGGAAGCAGGGACCGGACTTCAGGCTTACAGTCGCTGGGCGATGGCGTCCAGGAATTCCGCGGTACTGACGCCCTGGGCCTTGAAGCCGGGGTCCGTCAGGGGCAGGAGGTCCTTGGTCATCACGCCGCTGTTGAGGGTATCCAGGGACGCGTCCTCCAAGCGCTGTCCGAAGGCGGTAAGCTCCGGCAGGTTATCCAGTTCGCCCCGGCGTTTGAAGGCTCCGGACCAGGCGAAAAGGGTGGCCATAGGATTGGTGGAGGTCTGTTCGCCCTTAAGATAGCGATAGTAGTGGCGGGTGACGGTACCATGGGAGGCTTCAAATTCCATAGTGCCGTCAGGGGAGACCAGAACGGAGGTCATCATAGCAAGGCTTCCGAAGGCGGCGGCTATCATATCGCTCATCACGTCGCCGTCATAGTTCTTCAGCGCCCAGATCATGCCGCCTTTGGAACGAATGACCCGGGCAACGGCGTCGTCAATGAGGGTATAGAAATAGGTGATGCCCGCCTGTTCAAACTGGGCTTTGTAGGTATTCTCGTACTCCTCCTCGAAAATCCGCTTGAACTCGCCGTCATAGACCTTGGCGATGGTGTCTTTGGTGGAGAACCAGAGGTCCTGCTTCTGGCTGAGGGCGTACTGGAAGCAGGAACGGGCGAAATTCCGGATGCTGTCCTCTTTGTTGTGCTGTGCCTGCCAAACCGCGGGGCCTTCTACGGTCTGGACGTTCAGGGTCTTTTCCGCGCCGCTCTCGCCTTTGAAGGTCAGGGTTGCCGTACCGGGTTCCGCTGTGGTCATGTCAACGGCCTTGTACATATCTCCATAGGCGTGACGGGCGATGGTGATGGGCAGGGTCCAGTTTTTCACCACCGGCTGGATGCAGGGCAGGACGATGGGCGCTCGGAACGCGGTGCCGTCCAGAATCGCCCGGATGGTGCCGTTGGGGGACTTCCACATTTCGGTCAGTTCGGGGTATTCCTCCATACGCTGGCGGTTGGGGGTGATGGTGGCGCATTTCACCGCGACTCCCAGACGGCGGGTGGCATGGGCGGCGTCAATGGTGATCTGATCCCTGGTGGCGTTCCGATTCAGGAGGCCCAGGTCGTAATATTCGGTTTTCAGGTCCACAAAGGGCAGAATCAGCTTTTCTTTAATCATTCCCCAGAGCACGCGGGTCATTTCGTCCCCGTCCATCTCCACCAGGGGGGTTGTCATTTTGATTTTTTCCATATACCGGCTCCTTATTTTCAGCAGGAGCAAGAGACAGAAAGCACATCCCCAATAGGGGCAATCGCTTTCGTCTCCTGCCTCCTGTCTCTTATCGCTCACATAACATGGAGGTCTATGAAAGCAAGAGTGATGGTTTTGCTGTCCAGCTTCCGGACAAAGAAACGGGCGGTCAGATCGCTGGGCTTGCCGTTCAGGGGAAGCTTGTCATAGTGAATAACGGCGATATCGTCCTGACCCATCCAGCCATAGTCGGAGGAAATGTCAATGGCCTTATGAATCTCCTCCCGGTCAGGGCTGTCTTTCAGGGAGGTGACCTTGAAATCCGCAGAGCCGAATTCCGCCGCGGCCTCTTCCCTTGTGTAACCGCCGCAGCCGTACCCGTAGACTGTGGATTCCAGCAGCTCCGGGGTCCAGTCCGCCGCGCTGTAGTCCGGCAGGAACATGGACAGGGCTTCCGCGTACTTTTCCTCTGCCAGCAGTTCGGTCCAATCCTCCAGCAGGCCGATGAGCTCTTCCCGTCCCGCGTCAATGGGCAGGGTCCGCAGGCGGGGATCGGCTTTTTTGGCGTAGTAGTTCATCAGACAGCCGTCCAGAATGATTTCCCGCTCGTCGTCTGTCAGGCCGTCCACGTGCAGGGTGATCTCCGCCGTGGTTCCGTCCGCTTTCAGGACCTTTGCGGGGATCTCTTTCCTGCCGGCGCGGATGGCTTCCCGGATGTTGGGCACAAACACGCAGTCGCCCGCCTCATAGGGGAAGTCCGTCCCCTGGTCCAGGGTGAAGGGAAGAATTCCCCAGTTGATGCAGTTGGAGCGGTAGCGTTTTGTTGCGAAGCTGTAGCAGATATTCGCGAAGCCGCCCAGGACTTTCTGACAGCTTGCGGCCTGCTCTCTTGCGGAACCGTCGCCGGGCTTGTTGGCGAAGACGCAGGAGCCGAACTGGGTATTCTCCGCGGTCACGGGCCAGCGTTTCAGTGCGGCAAGCTGCTTCTCGTTCAGGGACCCGCTCAGATGTTCCTCCATTTTTGCCTTTTCGTCCGCGTACCGGCAGTTTTCCGCGCGCTCCAGGAGCTTTTGCAGTTTCTCCGGAGTCTTTCCCGCCCGCCGTCCAGCCTCCTGTTCTGCCACGGCCTTTGCGCGGCCCACATAGGCAGGTTCCCGGCGTGAAAGGGTGAATTCCGCCAGCCGCAGGGGGTTGGACCGGTAGCTGGAGGTTTCGCCGGAGGGAATCAGTTCATCGGTGGTGGTCACGGGGTCCCGGAGCACCGCCGCCAGTTCCAACAGAAGGTTATCTGTCAGGGGCTGCATTTTGGGCCAGTCGGTGATATTGGGTCCCAGAATCAGCTCTGTTTCCGGCTGAGGCTTTCCGAATCCATTGTAGACCCGTTTCCCGTAAACGCCCTTGTCAAAGTGGTACTCCCGGCGGCTGGTTTCATAGTCAAATTCCGTGGCCGGGGTGATTTTCCCTCCATTTGCGGCGGTGGCGGCAATCGACCGTACGTCCATGAGGCAGACGGCGGCAAACTGTCCCTCTCCGGGCTTGGAGCCTTCACGGTTGGGGAAATTTCTCGTGGTATGCCGGAGCGACAGGCCGTTGTTGGCAGGCACGTCCCCGGCGCCGAAGCAGGGTCCGCAGAAGCTGGGCTTGATAATCGCGCCGCTTTGCAGGAGATCCGCCGTGGCGCCGTTTTTGGTCAGCTCCAGGCTTACAGGAACGCTGGTGGGGTACACGTCCAGGACGAAATAGCCGTCGCCGCAGCTCTGGCCCCGGAGGATATCCGCTGCTTCCGTGATGTTGTCGAACAGGCCCCCGGCACAGCCCGCAATCACGCCTTGATCCGCCCATACGCCGCCGTCGTGTACTTTGTCCGTCAGCTTCACGTTGGCCTTGGGGAAGCGTTTCTGCGCGTCGGCCTCCACCTGGGCGAGGATCTCCGGCGCGCTGTCCAGGAATTCCCGGATAGTCCAGGCGTTGGAGGGATGGAAGGGCAGGGCTATCATGGGTTCTGCTTTGGAAAGGTCGATTTCAATATATTTGTCGTACCACGCGCCGTCCTCTGGATGCAGTTCCTTGTATTCTTCCTGACGGCCATGGGCTTGATAAAAACCCTCTGTCTCGCCGTCGGTTTCCCAGATGGAGGACAGGCAGGTGGTTTCTGTTGTCATAACGTCGATGCCGTTGCGGAAATCGATGGGCAGGTCCTTCACGCCGGGTCCAGCGAACTCCAGCACGCAGTTATTCACAAAACCGGAGGCAAAGGTCGCCTTCACCAGCGCGATGGCCACGTCATGAGGACCCACGCCCTGTTTCGGCTTCCCGGAGAGATAGACCAGGACCACTTTGGGATAAGGCACGTCCCAGGTGTTTTTCAGAAGCTGCTTTGCAAGTTCCGGACCGCCCTCGCCTACCGCCATGGTGCCCAAAGCGCCATAACGGGTATGGGAATCGGAACCGAGAATCATCTTGCCGCAGCCCGCCAGCTGTTCCCGGGCGTAGGAGTGAATGACGCTCTGGTTTGCGGGGACGTAGATACCGCCGTACTTTTTCGCGGCAGAAAGTCCAAAGACATGGTCGTCCTCGTTGATGGTGCCTCCCACGGCGCAGAGGGAGTTATGGCAGTTGGTCAGGGCGTAGGGGATGGGGAATTCCTTCATGCCGGACGCCCGTGCCTGCTGGACAATGCCGACATAGGTGATATCGTGGCTGGCCATGGCGTCGAAGCGAATCCGGAGCTTTTCCGGGTCCCCGGAGGAACTGTGGGCCTGCAAAATCCGCCAGGCCAGGGTACGGGCACGGCCTTCGGCGGGGGAGACGGGTCCTTGCGCCTTGGGACCTTCTTTGGTGAGGAAGACGCCTTCTTCATGGAGCGTTATCATAAGCTGGACCTCCTGTTCTCAGCAGGGCGCGGCAAAACGAAGGCGCCCTCGGATGTTCCGTCCTAATATAGCATAATTTCCGACTCAAGGGAAGGATTTTTGCAGGAAAAGGCGGGACTTCCTGCAATTTTGGCAATTCCCCCAAAAACCCTGGCCTTCCGGGGGCTTTCGCTTGAAAGGACGGGGGAAATCGTATATAATAAGCACAGGCGCAATTGGAAGAATCTTCTTTTCTCTTTACGGTTCTGGGTTTATGGAGAGGTATTTATGCGGTTTATGAAAAAATATCGGTATCCTCTGCTGTTTCTGGCTGCCTGTCTCCTTCTGGCGGTACTGCTCCTGCTGTTTCATTCCGGCCAATGGCTGATGAGCGAAGAGGAAATCCTGGCCTATTACCGGGAGACCTACGGGCAGGAGATGCGGATTCTTTCCCGAACCGCGGAGGAATACCGGGAGGGCGATACCCATACCCGGCAGCAAAAACTGACCCTTTGTCCCGCGGACCAGCCGGACCTGCAATTCCGCTTCTCTGAATGGGCTGGCTATGCCTACAGTCCCGGGCCGATTCCACAGCTCTGGCCGTCCTTCAGCAGGAGTTTTCTGGACCGCTACCCCTCCGACGCCCTGGTTTACGCCCTCCGGGAATTCGCCGGCGTGCAGGGCCTTGGGTCGCTGGAGGGTACGGAGGACGATTACACCGTTACCATCACCGCCGCAGATTGGGAAGGGGCTGTGCGGCGGATCGTGGGGTTTACCAACAGCCTGCGGGACGTTTCGCCTTACGACCATATAGAGAACATCTGGCTTTTGACCTTCCGCCGGGTGCAGGAGGGTCAGCCGGACGCCATGTTCAGAGCCAATCTGTTTTTTGACAACGGTCTGTACGCCGACCCGGAAGAGATTATTCAGGGCGTCCGGATTGCCGGGAACCGGGCGCGGACATCGGAGCAGTTTATCGGGGACTTTCAGGCGTTTCTGGCGGATTCCGGACTGTCTTACCGCGCTGAACCTGGATACAACGAATGGGTCTTCTGTCAGAGCCTGACCGTCTCCATTGACGTTGGGTCCCTGACGGAGCTGGACGGTATTCTGGAGCTGCTGGCGGCATTTGTGGAACCCATACAGAAGCAGGACGTTTACACGGGGGAAGGTCTTTCCCGGGTGCCGGTGACGGTCCACTTTGTCCAGCGGGGCGTGCCGGAACCCAAAGGACAAATCGCTGACTGGGACCCCTTCTCCTCCGGCAGCCTGTCCATTGATACGGAGGCTATCCGGAAACACATCGTAAAGCTGGACCTTCTGCCGGAGGAACCGCCTGCCGGAACCGGTACGCAGGAGCCGGAAGAACCGTCCGCCGGAACGCGTACACAGGAATTGGGAGTATTTTTGTAAATTCACACTCCGTCTCATGCGGAGGGAAAGGATATTGCTATGAACGAGACATTGAAGGTACTGAAAGAACGGCGGAGCATCCGGAAGTACAAGCCGGAACAGATCACGGACGGGGAACTGAACGCGATTCTGGAGGCGGGGACGTGGGCGGCGTCGGCGAAGAATCTCCAGACGCCTGTAATGGTTGTGGTGCAGGACAAGGAGACGATTGACCGGATGTCCAGGCTGAACGCGGAAATCCAGGGCGTGACTACAGACCCCTTCTATGGCGCGCCGACGGTGGTAGTGGTTCTGGCGGACGGCACGAAACCCAACTGGCTTCAGGACGGCTCGCTGGTGATGGGCAATCTGATGACGGCGGCCGCGGCTATGGGAATCGGGTCCTGCTGGATCAACCGCGCAATGGAGCTGTTCGACAAGGCCGAGGGGAAAGAACTGCTGAAAAAATGGGGTCTGCCGGAAACTCTGCGGGGCGTTGGGAACTGCGTGCTGGGCTACATTGACGGACCCATGCCCGAACCCCATCCCCGGAAGGACGGCTGGATTTTCCGGGTCTGATGGAGGGCGGCAAAATGAACGATGCTGTCCGTCAGGTGACCCACGCCCAGAATATCCGCTATGACAAGACGGCGGAAGCGCTTTATATGATCGACCAGACCCTTCTGCCGGGGGAGGAAAAGGAAATCCGTACGGAAACGCTGGAAGAAATGGTGGAAGCGATTAAGGCCCTTCGGGTACGGGGCGCGCCAGCCATCGGGATTTTCGCGGCCTATTCCATGTACGCCCTGGCCCGGACCATCCCTACAGCCGGCACGCGGGAGGATTTCCTGCATTCCCTGGGAAGCTTCGGGGACGCCCTGAAAGCCGCGCGGCCTACAGCGGTGAATCTGAGCTGGGCGGTGGACCTGATGCTGGAGACCGCCAGGGAACGCCTGGAACTGGATGGTCCCGCCCTTCTGGAAGCCTTGTACCAGAAGGCGGTGGAGATACACGAGGATGACATTGCCAAGTGCCGGGCCATTTCCGAATACGGGCTGAGCCTCCTGAAACCCGGCGACGGCGTACTGACCCACTGCAACGCCGGACCCTTGGCCACCTCCCGCTATGGCACGGCACAGGGACCCTTCCTTCTGGCGGCGGAAAAGGGCGTGCCCGTCCGGGTGTTTGCCGACGAAACCCGGCCCCTTCTCCAAGGCGCACGGCTGACCAGCTACGAGCTTTCCCGGGCCGGGGTGGACGTGACGCTGATTTGTGATAATATGGCCTCCATGGTGATGAAAAACGGCTGGGTCCAGGCTTGCTTCGTTGGCTGTGACCGCATTGCCGCCAACGGGGACACGGCCAATAAGATCGGAACCTCCGGCGTGGCAATCCTGGCAAAGCACTATGGAATTCCGGTCTACGTCCTGGGACCCACCAGCACCATCGACCTGAACTGCCCCGACGGAGACCATATCCCCATTGAACTCCGGGACCCGGACGAGATCAAAGCCCTCTGGTATGAGAAACCTATGGCCCTGCCGGAAGTGAAGTGCTACAATCCCGCCTTTGACGTGACGGACCACAGCCTGATTGCGGGCATCGTGACGGAAAAGGGAATCTGCCGCCCGCCGTACTCAGAAAGCCTCGCGGCGCTGTTCAAATAATCTATCCGCAGGCTTGCTGCAAATCAAGTAAGACTGCGACAATCATTTGCAAAAAATAAGGAGGAATTTCATATGGCGACACCTTCCGCGTGCAATGAAGCCAATCCCGGCCAGATCGCAAAGGCCGTCTTAATGCCCGGCGACCCCCTGCGGGCCAAATACGTTGCGGAGCATTACCTGGAAAATCCCGTCTGCTTCAACTCCGTCCGGAATATGCTGGGCTATACGGGAGACTACAAGGGCAAGCAGATTTCCGTTATGGGCCACGGTATGGGCGTGCCGTCCATCGGGCTGTATACCTATGAGCTGTACCAGTTCTACGGTGTGGAATCCATTATTCGCATCGGCTCCGCTGGGGGAATCGGCGAGGATGTCCGCGTGCGGGATGTGGTCATCGCTATGGGCGCGTCCACCAATTCCCATTTTGCGGACCAGTACCGGTTCCCGGGTCAGCTCTGCGCTACCGCTTCCTGGCCCCTGCTCCGGGACGCCGTTGCCGCCGCGGAACGCCTGGGGGTGCGGGCCGACGTGGGACAGGTGTTCACCGCCGACCAGTTCTATAACGACAATCCTGACGCGGGCGCGATGTACCGTCAATTCGGCATCCTGGCGCTGGAAATGGAGACGGCCGGTTTGTACTGGACCGCGCAGCGTCTTGGAAAGCAGGCTTTGAGCATCCTGACCATTTCCGACCATATCTTTACCGGCGAAGCCCTTTCCGCCCAGGAACGGCAGGATTCCTTCCATGAAATGATGGAAATCGCTCTGGAAACCGCCTGGAAGTCTGTCTGATACCAGTCCCGTATCTGGAACGCAAAAAGAGACGTACCGCAAAACAGAAGGTACGTCTCTTTATTTATGCCGTTGTGATGCTGTGGAAGCCTGCGCGCGTTTCCTTTTTCAGCGCGCCGCGTTTATGGGCTTTACAGGCTTCTGGTGTCAACTTCCTCGCGGAGCTTGGCGGCAAATTCGTCCAGGGACATAGCGCCCAGATCTTCACCGGCCCGGGTGCGGATGGAGACAGTATGGTTTTCAATATCCCGGTCGCCGACCACCAGCATATAGGGGATTTTCTCCAGCGTCGCCTCGCGGATTTTCTTGCCGATCTTCTCATTCCGGATATCCGTTTCAGGCCGGAAACCCTTTGCGTCCAGAGCGGCGGCAATCTCTGCGGCGTAGCTGTTGGCGCGGTCGGTGACGGTCAGGACCTTGACCTGCACGGGAGAGAGCCAAGCCGGGAACGCGCCCGCGAAATGCTCGGTAATGACGCCGATAAAACGCTCAATGGAACCCAGGACCACCCGGTGAATCATAACAGGCCGATGCTTCTGACCGTCCTCGCCCACGTACTCCAGCTCAAAGCGCTCGGGAAGCTGGCTGTCAAGCTGGATGGTGCCGCACTGCCAGGTCCGGCCCAGGGAATCGGAGAGATGGAAATCCAGTTTGGGTCCGTAGAATGCGCCGTCGCCCTCGTTGATGACAAATTCCTTGCCCATGGCGGTAATGGCGTTCTTGAGAATCTCCTGATTGCGCTCCCACTCGTCCACGGTGCCGATATGGTCCTCGGGCATGGTGGAAAGCTCAATGGTATAGCTGAGGCCGAAGACGGAATAGACCTCGTCGAAAAGCCGGACGGTCTCCTGAATCACGTCCTGCATCTGGTCCCGGGTCATGAAGACATGGGCGTCGTCCTGATTGAAGCAGCGGACCCGGAAGAGGCCATGGAGCGCGCCGGAGAGCTCGTGACGATGGACCAGGCCGATTTCGCCTACCCGCAGGGGGAGTTCTTTGTAGGAGTGGGGTTCGCTGGCATAGACCAACATTCCGCCGGGGCAGTTCATGGGCTTCACGGCAAAATCCACGTCGTCAATCACGGTGGTATACATATTGTTCTTGTAGTGATCCCAATGGCCGGAACGCTCCCAGAGCTGGCGGTTCAGCATAATGGGGGTAGAAATCTCCACATAGCCGTACTTCTTGTGGACCTCCCGCCAGTAATCCAGAAGGGTATTTTTCAGCACCATGCCCTTGGGAAGGAAGAAGGGGAAGCCGGGGCCTTCATCGCGGAGCATAAAGAGGCCCAGTTCCTTGCCCAGTTTCCGGTGGTCCCGCTTCTTGGCCTCTTCAATGCGCTGGAGATATTCGTCCAGCTCGTCCTTTTTGGGGAAGGCCACGCCGTAAATCCGCTGAAGGGTCTGACGGCTGGAATCACCCCTCCAGTACGCGGCGTTGCAGGCGGTGAGCTTGATGGCGTTGCCTTTGACCCGGCCGGTGGAGTCCAGATGGGGTCCGGCGCAGAGGTCGGTAAAATCGCCCTGCTTGTAGAAGGAAATCACGGCGTCCTCGGGAAGGTCGTTGATCAGCTCCACTTTGTACGGCTCGGCCTTGTCCTCCATAAACTTGATCGCTTCGGCACGGGGCAGTTCAAAGCGTTCCAGCTTCAGCTTTTCCTTGCAGATTTTGCGCATTTCGGCTTCCAGCTCCTCCAACTGGGTCTCGGAGAAGGGCTCGGGGGTGTCGAAATCGTAGTAAAAGCCGTTGTCTATGCTGGGTCCGATGGCCAGCTTGACCTCCGGATGCAGACGCTTCATAGCCTGCGCAAGAATATGAGAGCAGGTGTGCCAGTAGGTCTTTCGATAGGTTTCGTTCTCAAAGGTATACTGCTTGTTTTCTTCTGACATAATTTTACCTCCTGTAGACCAATTCGACGGTCTTTTTTCTCCGGGGCAAAACAAAAACGCTCCACCCCCGGAAATCCCAGGGATGAAGCGAAGGCTCCACGGTTCCACCCTGCTTGCAGCCGCTCTCCCGACTGCCGCTCAAGTCCTCTGTAACGGGAGGGCCCGTCCCGGTTATCCCAGGCGGCTCGGGAGTGGTACGGCGGGCGCTCATATAGGACGCTTGCAGCTTACGCGTCCCTCTCTGCATACGGCGGTCCCGTTTCTTCTCCGTCTCGGCCATTTTGATATTTGTCAGTTTATCACTGCTCTGTCAGATTGTCAAGGGGACTTTTGCTGTCAATTCATCCCCGCCGGAAGACAGAAATTGACAAAATATGAGCAATTTGCTATAATCAAACTGCCGTCCTTTGTGGATGGTCAGAAGTGTGCGTTGTTACATAACAGGCGGTTGGCCCACCGTATCCCTGGCGATTTCGATCGAAGGGAGGTGGGGCTATGAGAAACGGGCGTTGGGCGAAAGTCCTTCGTTTCGCGGTTGCTGTACTCTCTGTCCTTTGGGCTTTGAAGTACATGACCCTCACAGTGTATTGACCGCCCGGCTGGTCCCCGAGCGGTCAATCTGCGATGATTTGACTGATTAGGGTCAACCGCTTGCAGCAGCGCCCTTCTGTTTTTATTATACCATTTTCAGCCGCTATGTCAAGTACGACAGGGCGTTTTTTTAGTTTTCCCTATTCGAATTCATACTTATAAACATCGCTTCTGTTTCCCGCTGGGCGCTCACCAGACAGGCACGGACGGCGGCAAGGTCTCCCTTATCGAGGTCTTCCAGAGCGTCGGTGATGGCATTGAACAGGGTTGTGTACATTTTTGTCTCCATTTGCCGTCTCCTTATCTATTCGATTATAAAGCGTATATTCATCTTAACATACGGGAAATAATGTGTCAGGATGGATTTTCGTGTAATTAGTCGTGTTGCAAAATGAACTCCGCTTTTATGATAGAAGCATGGGGGAATGACTATGACATTGGATTATTTGGAGATAGGGAAGCGGATTTCCCGGAGACGGCATCAACTGAAAATGACACAAGCCGCAGTAGAAGAAAAAGCCGGAATTGGCTATAAATATCTTTCCAATGTAGAACGTGGTATTTCAATTCCCTCCACGGAAGTAGTGATGCGTCTGGCCATGGCTCTGGATACTACGCCGGACGAATTTCTGGTAGGAACAGCCATTCACAACGACGAACCATGGCGGACGGTAGCAGACCAGCTCCGGCCCCTCTCGCGAAAACAGCTTCGTTTGGTTTCCAGCTTTATCGACTGGATGCAAAATGAAGAGCTTTAGAAATATCTTGGCAAAAACAGCAAAAAAAGAGGAGACGTACCAAACATGGTATATCTCCTCTTTTATTCTGACAGGCTCAGACCAGCTCAATGACAGCGGTTTCGGCAGCATCGCCGCGGCGGGTACCGGTACGGACGATCCGGGTATAACCGCCGTTGCGCTCCGCGTAGGTAGGAGCGATTTCCTTAAAGAGCTTCTTGCACACGTCCTCCCGGGTGATGAAGCTGAGGGCCTGACGGTATGCGGCCAGGTCGTTTTTCTTACCCAGGGTAATCATTTTTTCAGCCAGGGGCTTGATTTCCTTGGCGCGGGTAATGGTGGTTTCCATCTTCCCGTTATCCAGGAAATCCGTGACCTGCTGACGAAGCATAGCTCTGCGCTGGTCAGAGGTCTTACCGAGCTTTCGAGGCATATTGAATTCCTCCTTCTAATCGTAATCGGGGGTTCCAGCGGGCGCGGCTGGAAGGGAGTATAGACAAGGCGGCTGACGCACCGTCCCAGGGAGCCGGAACGGTGGTCAGGGGCTTCAGATCAATTAGCGTCCTCGTCGGCGAGATGCAGGCCCATCATAGCCAGCTTGTTAATGACCTCCTCCAGGGACTTGCGGCCCAGGTTGCGCACCTTCATCATTTCGTCTTCGGTCTTGGAGATCAAGTCTTCAACGGTATTGATATTGGCGCGCTTGAGGCAGTTGAAGCTGCGGACGGACAAATCCAGTTCCTCAATGGTCATTTCCAGCACCTTATCCCGCTGCGCCTCGGCCTTCTCCACCACGGTAGGCCGGCTGCCCACGTTCTCGCTGAGGTCGGTGAAGAGGGTGAAGTGGTCACAGAGGATTTTCGCGCCCAGAGACACAGCGTCCCGGGCAGGGATGGTGCCGTCTGTCCAGACCTCCAAAGTCAGCTTATCGAAATCGGAGCAGGAACCAACGCGGGTCGGCTCCACGGAATAGTTGACCTTACGGACGGGGGTATAAATGGAGTCCACGGCGATGGTGCCAATGATATTTTTCGGGGGCTTATTCCGGTCCGCGGGCACGTACCCACGGCCATGGGAAAGGGTGATCTCCATGTTGAGGGAAGCCCCGTTGTCCAGCGTAGCGATATGCAGATCAGGATTCAGAATCTCTACCTCGCCGTCGGCCTTGATATCTCCGGCGGTGACGACGCAGGGACCCACGGCTTCGATATAAACGGTCTTCGTCGTCTCGCAGAGGAGCTTCGTCAAAAGTTCCTTGACGTTCAGAACGATCTCCGTCACGTCCTCCTTCACGCCGGGGATGGTAGAGAACTCATGCTGAACGCCGCTGATCTTAATGGTCGTCGGCGCGGTTCCGGGCAGCGAGGACAGCAGAATCCGCCGCAGCGCGTTGCCCAGGGTCGTTCCGTAGCCTCTTTCCAGGGGTTCCACAACGTACTTGCCATACGTCACGTCGCCGGGCGTCTCGATGCACTCGATCTGGGGCTTTTCAATTGCAACCATGCAGTACCCTCCTTAAAATCTTCTCAATGCGGCCATACGCTCCCGCAGGCCGCCTGCGGTTCCGGTCATTCTTGAGGGTATCCTCCGATTACTTGGAGTAAAGCTCAACGATCAGATGCTCCTCCACGGGGATATCAATGTCCTCCCGGGCGGGGAGGCGCGTCACGGTACCCTTCAGCGTGTTCTTCTCGCGCTCCATCCAGGGGGGCAGGAGGAAGATGGGGGCGTCCTGACCGGTGAGGCGCTTGAAGACCTCGGAAGACCGGCTGGACTCGGCGACTTCAATCACGTCACCGGCCTTCACCTGATAAGAAGGAATGTTGACCTTCCGGCCGTTGACGGTAAAATGGGCATGGTTCACCAGCTGACGGGCCTGACGGCGGGTCATGGCGAAGCCCATCCGGTAAACGACGTTATCCAGCCGGCGCTCCACGTTAATCAGCAGATTGTCGCCGGTCTTGCCGGGAGCGGCAGCGGCGGCCTCGTAGTAGCTGTGGAACTGCTTTTCGAGAATGCCGTAGATAAACTTGACCTTCTGCTTCTCGTTGAGCTGGATACCGTACTCGCTCTTCTTCTTGCGCATCTGGCCGCCGGGATTCCGATTGGTCTCCTTCTTGGCGTAACCCATGACGGCGGGGGAAATACCCAGAGCCTTGCAGCGCTTGGCAATGGGCTGCATATTTCTTGCCATTTCGAATTACCTCCTCTTTCGATCAGACGCGGCGGCGCTTGGGCGGGCGGCATCCGTTATGAGGGATGGGGGTGACGTCCTTGATCATGGTCACTTCCAGGCCCACCGCCTGAAGCGCGCGGATAGCGGCCTCACGACCCTGGCCGGGGCCCTTGACGAAGACTTCAACGGTCTTCAGGCCATGCTCCATGGCGGCGCGGGCGGCGGTTTCAGCGGCGGTCTGGGCGGCGAAGGGGGTAGACTTCTTGCTCCCCCGGAAGCCGAGCCCGCCGGAAGAGGCCCAGGAGATGGCGTTGCCCTGGGTATCGGTGACGGTCACCATGGTATTGTTGAAGGAAGAACGGATATGGACCTGGCCACGTTCAATGTTCTTCCGCTCACGGCGGCGGCGGATGACCTTTTTACCGCCGGATTTCTGTCCTGCCATATAGATTCTCCCTCCTTACTTCTTCTTGTTGGCGATGGTCTTCTTGGGACCCTTCCGGGTACGGGCGTTGGTCTTGCTGCGCTGACCCCGGACGGGCAGTCCCTTGCGATGCCGGAGGCCCCGATAGCAGCCGATTTCGCTGAGCCGCTTGATATCCAGGGCGGTCTGACGGCGCAGGTCGCCCTCCACGGTATAATCATCGATGGCGTCGCGGAGCTTCTGCTCATCGGCGTCGCTGAGGTCTTTCACCCGGGTATCGGGATTCACGCCGGTCTTGGCCAGGATATCCTTGGCGCTCTTACGGCCGATGCCATAGATATAGGTCAGGCCGATTTCAATGCGCTTATCCTTCGGCAGGTCGATGCCGGAAATACGTGCCATAATGCACCTCCAATTTCTCTTCTTAGCCCTGTCTCTGCTTGTGCTTGGGGTTCTCGCAAATGACCATAACGCGGCCTTTGCGCCGGATGACCTTGCACTTTTCGCACATGGGCTTCACGGACGGTCTTACTTTCATAGCTTGAAACCATTCCTTTCAGCGGTATAAAGGTTATTACTTGCTGCGCCAGGTGATCCGGCCCCGGGTCAGGTCGTAGGGGGACATTTCCACCGTGACCTTATCGCCTGGCAGGATCCGGATGAAATTCATCCTGAGCTTCCCGGAGATGAACGCCAGTATTGTGTGTCCATTTCCAATGTCTACCTTGAATGTCGTATTGGGCAGGGCTTCCACCACGACGCCCTCTACCTCGATCATATCGGATTTTGCCAAACGTTATCCCTCCTGGTCCGGCTGGATTGCTTCCCGGTATCCCGCAAGGGTCCGGCGAAGCTCGCTGTTGCTGATTTTCTCCCCGCTTTTGATCTTCTCGGCAAGGCGGGTGTTCTCAGCGCTGAAGAAGCTCGCATGACGCCGCTTCTTCCGCTTTGGCGCTTCCACCTTCCTCGATTTTCCGTCCGCCAGCAGGAGATACTCTCCCTCCACGGCCAGCACGCAGAACAATTTGCCCTTGTCCCGCCCGGCCTCGGAACGGACGATGTTTGATTTCGCAATTTCCATGCGTCCACCTGTCGTCAGATAGCGGGAGCCGTCAGAATTTCCGGCTCGCCGTCTGTAATCAGGATTGTGTTTTCATAATGGGCCGCCATTTTCCCGTCAGCGGTCCGGACGGTCCACCCATCGTCCATCTGAACGATCGATGCTGCGCCGGCGTTCACCATCGGTTCCACGGCCAGGGTCATACCCCGAAGGAGCCGGGGCCCGTGACCTGGGCGGCCATAATTGGGGATCTCGGGAGGCTCGTGCATTTTGGAGCCAACGCCATGGCCCACGTATTCCCGGACAATGGAAAATCCGTTGCCCTCCGCGCAAGCCTGCACAGCCGCGGAGATATCCTGAAGCCGCTGACCCTGCCGGGCGTAGCGGATTCCCTCAAAGAAGCTCTGCCGCGTAACGTCAATCAAACGCTGTGCCTCCGGACTGACTCTCCCGCAGGGAAATGTTGCCGCGCAGTCTCCATGGAATCCCCCGATGTACGCGCCCACGTCGATGCTGACGATATCGCCCTCATGGAGCGCCCTTTTCCCAGGGATACCATGAATAATCTCGTCATTCACACTGATGCACACACTGGCAGGGAACCCGTTGTAATGGAGGAAGGACGGCACGGCGCCCTGCTTCCGGATAAACCGTTCCACCTCATCATTGATTGACTGGGTTGTTACGCCGGGCCTTACCATTTCCCCTGCAAGGGCACGGGCAGCCGCGGTAATTTTTCCGGCACGGCGCATCAAGTCAATCTCGTGAGAGGATTTGAGGATAATCATTCCGTCATCTCCCCAGGGCATAGAGGATGGCTTTGGAAGTCTCCTCCACCGTGGGCTGATTCTCCACGGACTTCAGCAGACCCCTCTGAGCATAGAAAGCCTTGAGCGGTTCTGTCTCCTTATGATAGACCTGAAGGCGGGATTTAACCGTCTCAGGCGCATCGTCTTTACGCTGGATCAGGGCTGCGCCGCACTTGTCGCACACGCCCTCTTTCACGGGGGGCACCGCCACGACATGATAGCTTGCGCCGCAGTCCGGGCAGACCCGCCGGCCGCTCATGCGCTCCATGATGGTCTCGTCGGAAATCTCGATGGAGACCACGCTGTCGAACGCGACGCCGGCCTTTTCCAGGGCCTCCGCCTGGGCGATGGTCCGGGGCACGCCGTCCAGGATGTAGCCCTTTTCGCAGTCGCTCTCGGCAAGCCGCTCGGTGATAATCCCGATAATGACTTCATCCGGCACCAGCTGGCCCGCGTCCATAAACGCCTTGGCCTTCAAGCCGGTAGGAGTGCCGTTCTTCACTGCCGCCCGGAGGATGTTGCCGGTAGAAATGGTTGGGATATCCAGCTCCTTGCACAGAATTTCGGCCTGGGTCCCCTTTCCGGCGCCGGGGGCACCTAACAGAATCAGTTTCATAAACGACCCCTTTCGGACACAGGCAAAGCCCATGCCCGCCGCGTTTCCGGCAGCGGCTCGCCGGGTTCCAGGGGGCTGTCACACCCCCTGGCTGGCCTGCTGTTCTTACAGGAAGCCCTTATACTGACGCATAATCATCTGGTTCTCCAGGGCCTTCACCGTCTCAAGGGCCACGCCCACAACGATGATAACGGAAGTGCCGCCGATAGCCACGGAGTTATTCCCCAGAATCTTGCCGATCAGCAGGGGGCAGAGGGCCACGATACCCAGATAGATAGCGCCGAACAGGGTAATCTTATTGAGCACCCGCCGGATGAAATCCACCGTAGGCTTGCCGGGCCGGAAACCGGGGATATAGCCGCCCTGATTTTTCAGGTTGTTGGCGATCTCCACCGGGTTGAACTGAATACTGGAATAGAAATAGCTGAAGCCAATGATCAGGATAAAGTAGACCACCATATAGATGATAGACTTGGTATCAATGGCGTCGTAAATGCTGCGGGAGATGGTGCCCTCGGCAGGGATGCCCACAAAGCTCCATACGGTGATGGGCAGGGAGGCGATGCTCTGGGCGAAGATGATCGGCAGGACGCCGGCCATGCTGACTTTCATGGGGAGGTTGCTGCTCTGGCCGCCGTAGGTCTTCCGGCCCACCTGACGCTTGGCGTACTGGACAGGAATCCGGCGCTCGGCGTCATTGATAAGAACGATGAAGGCGATCAGGGCCAGGCCGCCCACCAGCAGGAGGACGACTGCCCAGGGAGCCATACCGGAATTCAAAGTCTGTTCCGCGGCCTCGGCGGAATAACCGGCCTGGGTCAGGGACTCCAGACTCATGGTGCCGTTCCGGACAGCGTTCCAGGTACTCACGCCCCGGATCATGCCTTCCACCATACTGGGCACCCGGGAGACGATACCGGCGAACAGGATAATGGAGATACCGTTGCCGACGCCGAACTCAGTGACCTGCTCGCCCATCCACATAACGAAAGACGAACCGGCAATCAAAGACACGATAATGACCAGCGCGGGCCAGATACCGGAGTCAGAGAGGATGCCGTAGCGTTTCATCATCATATAATAGCCCACGGCCTGGAGAACTGCGATAGCCACGGTAGTATAGCGGGTAATGGACTGGATTTTCTTCCTGCCCTCCTCGCCGCCGTTCTTGGCCAGATTCTCGAGATACGGGATAGCCACGGTCAGGAGCTGAATGATGATGGAGCTGTTGATATAGGGCTGGATACTGAGGGCGAACACGGTAGCCGTAGCGAAGGCGCCGCCGCTCATGACGTTATACAGACCCAGGATTGTCGCGCCCATGCTGTTGAGCTGGCTTTCCAGAAGGTCGGTATTGATATAAGGGACAGTGATTGCGTTGCCGATTCGGAAAATCAGCAGGATAAACAGGGTGAAGACGATTTTCTTCTGCAGTTCAGGGATTTTCCAGGCTTTGCGGATGGTTTGAATCACTTCACTTCACCTCCGCCTTCCCGCCGGCCGCTTCGATGGCTTCCTTGGCAGATGCGGAGAAGGCATTCGCCTGCACAGTAAGTTTTTTGGAGACCTTGCCGCTGCCCAGGACCTTATAGCCGTAGGCGCACTTGGAGAGAACGCCCTTTTCCAGCAGCGCCTCGGCGGTAACGGTATCACCGTCGTTGAACCGGTTCAGCGCGCTGAGGTTGATGGTCTCCAGGGGTTTGGCAAAGATGTTGTTGAATCCGCGCTTGGGCACCCGGCGGGCGAGGGGCATCTGGCCGCCTTCAAAGCCCACACGGACCTTACCGCCGGACCGGGCCTTCTGACCCTTGTGACCCCGGCCGCCGGTCTTACCATTGCCGGAACCAGCGCCCCGGCCCTTGCGGTATGCCGGACGGACAGAGCCTTCGGCGGGAGACAGTTCGCTCAGTTTCATAATTGTGCCTCCTTCATTCACTTCTCTTCAGTGACCCGCAGCAGGTAGCCGATCTTGGCCACTTTCCCGCGGGTAGGATTGTTGTCCGGCTGCACGGTAACGTCGCCGATCTTGCGCAGGCCCAGGGAGTGCGCGGTGGCGATCTGCTTTTCCAGCCGGCCGTTCAAGCTCTTAACAAGCTCAATCTTCAAGTTTCCCATATTCTGCGCCTCCTTAACCAACGATTTCTTCGACGCTCTTGCCGCGGATCCGGGCGACCTCTTCGGGACCCCGCATGGACTTCAGTCCCTGGAAGGCGGCGGCGACGACATTGTTGGGGTTGTTGGACCGCAGGCTCTTGGCACGGATGTCCTTGATCCCGGCGGCCTCCACCACAGCACGCACTGCGCCGCCAGCGATCACGCCGGTACCGGGGGCGGCAGGCTTCATCAAAACCCGTCCCGCGCCGGACACGCCAATGGTCTCATGGGGCAGCGTGGTGCCTGCCAGGGTCACGGTAATCATGTTCTTCTTCGCGGCCTCGATGCCCTTCCGGATAGCCTCGGGCACTTCGGCGGCCTTACCCAGACCGTAGCCGACCTTACCCTTGCCATCGCCAACGACCACCAGCGCGGAGAACTTCATGACGCGGCCGCCCTTCACCGTCTTAGAAACACGGTTCAGGTACACGACCTTCTCAATATACTCGCTCTGCTCTCTTTCAAATCTAGGCATATTACTCCCTCCGAATCAGAACTTCAGGCCGCCCTCGCGAGCGCCCTCCGCCAGTGCCTTCACACGGCCATGGTACAGGTAGCCGCCCCGGTCGAACACTACATTTTCGATGCCCTTGGCCTTGGCGCGCTCAGCGATGAGCTTACCCACGGCAGCGGCGGCGGCAATGTTCCCGCCATAGCCCTCTACGGCCTTATCCAGGGAGGAAGCGGAGACCAGGGTCACGCCGGCCACATCGTCGATGACCTGGGCGTAAATATTGGCCTCGCTGCGGAACACGTTCAGACGCGGCATTTCGGGAGTGCCGGAAATCTTGGCCCGCACCCTCTTATGGCGCTTCATACGCTGTGCATTGGTATTCGGTCTCTTAATCATAGCGGCACACCTCCTTACTTCTTCGCGCCGGTCTTACCGACTTTACGGCGGATGGTTTCCGTCGTGTACTTGATGCCCTTGCCCTTATAAGGCTCCGGCGGACGCTTCTCGCGCACTTCCGCGGCGAACTGGCCCACAGCCTCTTTGTCGCAGCCGCGGATGATAATTTTATTGGGAGAAGGGACCTCGATGGTAATGCCCTCCACCTCAGAAACGATCACCTGATGAGAGTAACCCAGGTTCATGACCAGGTTCTTGCCCTCCTTGGCCACACGGTAGCCCACGCCGTTCACGTCCAGCTCCTTGGCATAACCATCGGTCACGCCGACGATCATGTTATGCAGCAGGGTCCGGGTCAGACCGTGGAGACTCCGGTGCAGCTTATCCTCGGAAGGGCGCTTCACGGTAATCGTAGTGCCTTCCTGTTCAATCATCATCTCAGGCCACAGCGCACGGGTGAGCTGGCCCTTGGGTCCCTTGACGGTAACCACATTACCCTCGGCGATATCAACGGTGACGCCGGCGGGAACGGTAATGGGCATTCTTCCAATTCTCGACATGGTTCAATACCCTCCTTACCACACGAACGCAAGGACTTCGCCGCCGACATGAAGCTCGCGGGCTTTCTTATCGGTCATAACGCCCTTGGACGTAGAGATGATAGCGATACCCAGACCCCGCAGAACCCGGGGCAGTTCGTCGGCGCCCACGTAGACCCGCAGGCCCGGCTTAGAGACGCGGCGCAGTCCGGTGATGACCTTTTCCTTGCCGGCGTTGTACTTCAGGCTGATGTGGATCGTACCCTGGGTTCCGTCGTCCACCACCTGGAAGCCCTTGATATAGCCCTCGTCCAGCAGAATCTGCGCGATGCTCTTCTTCATGTTGGAGGCGGGCACGTCAACGGTGTCGTGCTTTGCGCTGTTTGCGTTACGGATACGGGTGAGCATATCCGCAACAGGATCAGTGATATGCATGATAAATCCTCCTTTTAGAGTTGCGGTCTTCTGAACCGCTTCAGCAGCGAGGTATCATGACCAATAGGGGCGGATTCCCCCGATTGGCCATGACCTTTCGCCGTCTGTCTATCCAAAACGGCCCCATATCCCGAGCCAGTTTTGTCAATCAGGAACGGGCGGCGTTTGTCTGGCCGTCCATTCTAAAGAACCGCAGGCAGGGAAGCGATCTGAATTCTGCCTCCCCTCTTCCGAACCGAATCAGAAGGAAGCCTTGCGGACGCCGGGGATCTCGCCCTTATAGGCCAGCTCCCGGAAGCAGATACGGCACACGCCATAGTCCCGGAGGTAAGCATGGGGGCGGCCGCAGAGCTTGCAGCGGTTATATTTCCGGCTGGAGAACTTAGCGGGCCGCTGCTGCTTCAGAATCATGGATTTCTTAGCCATCTTCTCTTCCTCCTTAGCGGGCGAAGGGAGCGCCGACCTGGGTAAGCAGGGCACGGGCCTCTTCGTCGGTGTGCGCGGTGGTGCAGATGACCACATCCATGCCGCGGATTTTATCAATCTTATCGTACTCGATTTCGGGGAAGATAAGCTGCTCACGGATACCCAGGGCGTAATTGCCGCGGCCGTCGAATGCGTTGGGGCTGATCCCCTGGAAGTCACGGACGCGGGGGAGGGCCACATTGAACAGGCGGTCCAGGAACTCCCACATCTTCTCGCCGCGGAGGGTCACTTTCGCTCCGATGGGCATATCCTCACGGAGCTTGAAATTCGCGATAGACTTCCGGGCCTTGGTAATAATAGGCTTCTGACCGGTGATCTGGGCCAGGTCCCGGACGACGTTATCCAGGATCTTAGCATTTTCCCGCGCCTCGCCGCAGCCGACGTTGACAACGACCTTGTCGATCTTGGGAATCTGCATAACGCTCTTATAGCCGAACTGCTTCATCAGGGCAGGAGCGACTTCAGAGCTGTACTTTGCCTTGAGATTGGGCACTTTCTTGTCAGCCATGGAATACTCCTCCTCTCTTACAGCTCGGCGCCGCACTTCTTGCAGATACGGACGCTGACATTCTTTTCCTTACCGCCGTAGACGGCTTTCTTCTCGATCTTATGGGCCACCCGGGTAGGCTTGCCGCACTTGGGGCAGACCACCTGAACCTTGCAGGCGTCGATAGCGGCTTCCCGCTTGACGATGCCGCCCTCTTCACCCTGACGGCGGGGCTTGATGTGGCAGGTGACCAGATTCATGCCCTCCACCACGACCTTGCCTTCCTTGGGCAGGGTAGCCAGGACCTTACCCTTGTGGGCTGCCAGGTCCTTATCCTTGGTGACGTCGCCGCTCAGACGAACGACGGTATCACCCTTCTTGATATTCATAGCCATACCTCAGCCCTCCTCAAATCACTTCGGGCGCCAGGGACAGGATCTTCATGTAATCCTTATCCCGCAGCTCGCGAGCCACAGGCCCAAAGATACGGGTGCCCCTGGGATTCTTATCATCCTTAATGAGGACGGCGGCGTTATCATCGAAGCGGACATAGGTACCATCGGCCCGGCGGACGCCCTTAGCGCTGCGCACGATCACGGCCTTGACGACCTCGCCCTTCTTTACGGTGCCGCCAGGAGCGGACTTCCGCACAGAGGCCACGATCACGTCTCCGATGTTGCCGTACTTCCGCTTGGAGCCGCCCAGTACGCGGATGCACTTGATTTCTTTGGCGCCGGTATTGTCGGCGACCTTCAGAAAGGTTTCCTGCTGGATCATATCCTCGACGCCTCCTTACTTTGCTTTCTCAATGATTTCCACCACGCGCCAGCGCTTATCCTTGGACAGCGGGCGGGTTTCCATCACCTTCACCTTATCTCCCACGCCGCAGCTGTTCTGCTCGTCATGGGCCTTCA
Organism: uncultured Oscillibacter sp.; assembly: GCA_910577405.1. Taxonomy (GTDB): domain Bacteria; phylum Bacillota; class Clostridia; order Oscillospirales; family Oscillospiraceae; genus Oscillibacter. Next base: position 270,847 of record CAJTMG010000001.1, read on the forward strand.
GCTTATAGGTCCGGCCAACGATCTTCTTATACAGCGGGTGGGCCACACGGTCCTCGATGGCGACCACTACGGTCTTGTCCATCTTATCGGAAACGACTTTGCCGACCCGGGTCTTGCGGGAGGAAGTTCTCTTCTCGTCCATGTTCTCTTACCTCCTTCTCACTGCTTCCCGGCCGCGGAGAGTTCCCGCAGAACGGTCTTGACTCGGGCAATATCGTGCTTGGTCTCCCGGATCTTCACGGGGTTGTCAAGCTGATTGGTAGCGTGCTGCATACGAAGGAAGAACAGATCCTTCTTCAGCCCCGTCAGCTTCTCGTTCAGCTGCTCGGGGGTCATCTTGCGAATCTCGCGGATATCACTTGCCTTCATCTTCACTCACCTGCTTCCTCGGTGCGGGCGATGACCTTCGTCTTGATGGGCAGCTTATGGCTTGCAAGACGGAGCGCCTCGCGGGCGACTTCTTCGGACACGCCTGCGATTTCGAACATAACCCGGCCCGGCTTGACCACGGCCACCCAGAACTCGGGGGAGCCCTTACCGGAACCCATACGAGTTTCGGCAGGCTTCTTGGTCACAGGCTTATCGGGGAAAATCTTAATCCAGACCTGGCCGCCGCGCTTGGTGTAACGGGTCATAGCGATACGGGCGGCCTCGATCTGATTGCTGGTAATCCAGGCCGGCTCGGTAGCCACCAGGCCGAACTCGCCGTAAGCCAGGGTATTGCCCCGCATGGCCTTGCCGGTCATACGGCCCCGGTGTACCCGGCGGTACTTGACTCTTTTGGGCATCAGCATTAGTTGCTGCCTCCTTCCTTAGGAACCGCGGGCGCGGCCGGTGCTGCGGGAGCGGGACGTCCCGGAGCGCGATTGAATCCGCCCTGACCCTGGGGCCGGGGACCGCGATTGAAGCCTCCGCCCTGTCCGCGTCCTCCGCCCTGACGGTCACGGTTGAACCCGCCGCCGCCCTGACGGTCACGATTGAACCCGCCGCGGCGGTCGCCATCCCGGCGGGAACGGCGCTCGCGACGCTCCTGATAGGGCTTGGAGGTATCCATGGTGCGGGGGGTGGTACGGAGGGTCTGGCTAAGGACTTCGCCCTTGTAAATCCAGACCTTCACGCCGATCCGTCCAAAGGTGGTAGCGGCCTCAGCGAAGCCATACTCGATATCGGCGCGGATGGTTTGCAGGGGGATGGTGCCCTCGTGATAATGTTCCACGCCGGCGATTTCGCGTCCACCCAGACGGCCGGAGCAGCAGGTTTTGATTCCCTTTGCACCTGCGCGCATTGCACGGGCCATGGCATTCTTCATAGCGCGGCGGTGAGAGATACGCTTCTCAAGCTGCTGCGCGATATTCTCGGCAACCAGCTGGGCGTTCATATCGGGGTTCTTGACCTCGACGATATTCAGGCGGACCTTCTTGCCCACCAGCTTCTCCACGTTGAGCCGGTACTGTTCGATCTGCTCGCCGCCCTTGCCGATGACCATACCGGGCCGGGCGCAGTGCAGGAACACGGTGACCACGTCGGCGGAGCGCTCGATTTCGATCTTGGGCACGCCCGCGCCGTACAGGGTCTTTTTCAGATACTTACGGATTTTCTGGTCCTCCACGATCAGATCGCCGACCTTCTCGTCACTGGCATACCAGCGGGAGTCCCAGTCCTTGATAACGCCCACGCGCAGACCGTGGGGATTGACTTTCTGTCCCATAGGTTCTCCTCCCTCTTATGCCTTTTCCGCCACAGCCAGGGTGACGTGCGAAGTGCGCTTGTTGATACGGTAAGCACGGCCCTGCGCCCGGGGCATCATCCGTTTCAGGATGGGGCCGGGGGTAGCGAAGACCTGGGACACCACGAGTTTCGCGGGGTCCATGCCGTAGTTGTTCTCTGCGTTGGCGACGGCGCTCTTCAGCAGCTTCATCAGAGGCTCGGAGGCAGATTTATGCGTCTGCATCAGGATCGCCATAGCGCTGCCCGCGTCCTTCCCACGAATCAGGTCGCACACAATCTGCACTTTACGGGGAGAAATGCGAACATAGCGCAGGTAAGCCTTGGCTTCTTTCTTTTCCATATTCTGCGTCCTCCTCAGTTATCTTTCCGGTGGCCGCGGAAGGTCCGGGTGGGCGCGAACTCACCCAGCTTATGGCCCACCATGTCCTCCTGGACGTAGACGGGCACGTGCTTCCGACCATCATGGACAGCGATGGTGTGGCCCACGAAGGAGGGGAAGATGGTAGAGCTGCGGCTCCAGGTTTTCAGGACCTTCTTCTCATTCTTCGCGTTCAGTTCCTCGACCCGCTTCAGAAGCTCCGGGGCGACATACGGGCCTTTTTTAATGGATCTGCTCATATCTCTCAGCCTCCCTTACTTCTCGTTGCGGCGTTTCACGATGAACTTGCTGGTAGGATTCTTACCCTTGCGGGTCTTGTAGCCCAGAGCGGGCTTACCCCAGGGGGTCACAGGTCCGGGACGGCCCACGGGAGCCCGGCCCTCGCCGCCGCCGTGGGGATGGTCGCAGGGGTTCATGACGCTGCCGCGAACGGTAGGACGCCAGCCCATGTGACGTTTCCGGCCGGCCTTGCCGATGTTGATATTGGCGTGATCGATATTGCCCACCTGTCCGATGGTCGCCATGCAGTTGGTGCGGACGATACGGACTTCGCCGGAGGGCATACGAATCTGAGCGTCGCCGCCCTCCTTGGCCATCAGCTGTGCGGCGGTACCGGCGGAACGGACCAGCTGCGCGCCGTTGCCGGGATGCAGTTCGATGTTATGAATCATGGTACCAACGGGGATATTGGCCAGAGGAAGCGCGTTGCCCTCCTTGATATCGGCGCTGGGACCGGACTCCACCTTATCGCCGGCCTTCAGACCCACGGGGGCCAGAATGTAGCGGCGCTCGCCATCCTCGTACTCAAGAAGGGCAATATTGGCGGAACGGTTCGGGTCATACTCCAGGCGCAGGACGGTCGCAAACATATCATGCTTATCCCGCTTGAAGTCGATCACGCGATACTTGCGTTTATTGCCGCCGCCGCGATGACGGACGGTGATACGGCCATAGCTGTTGCGGCCCGCGCTCTTTTTCAGGGGCTGGGTGAGGCTGGGCTCAGGCTTGGCCTTCTTGTCGATGCCGTCGAACCCGGAGACCGTCATCTGGCGACGGGAGGGAGTCGTCGGCTTAAAGGTTTTAATGGACATCTCTTAACGCTCCTTCCGTAGAATCAGACCATGCCTTCAAAGAACTCGATGGTCTTGGAGTCCTCGGCCAGCTGGACGTACGCCTTTTTCCAGGCCTTGGTCATTCCGGGGCGGCCGGCGCCCATACGCTTTTCCTTGCCGGGGACGGTCAGGGTATTGACGGAAGCGACCTTCACGCCGAAGATTTCTTCCACGGCCTTGCGGATTTCGATTTTACCAGCGTCCTTGGCCACCTCGAAGACGTACTTCTTATCGGCGGCGCCCATCATGGAACGCTCGGTGATAATGGGCCGAATAATAATATCGTATGCGGTAGCCATTACGCGTACACCTCCTCGATCTTGGAGAGGGCGGCCTGATCCACCACCAGGAACTTTGCGTTCAGGATGTCGTAGACATTGAGCTGAGCGGCGGGGGCAGTCAGCACGCCGGGGATATTCCGTGCGCTCTTGATGACGATTTCGTCCACAGCGGGAGTGACCACCACGGCTTTCCCGTCCACCTTCACGGCGTCCAGGAACTTCCGGAAGTCGGCGGTCTTGATGGCGTCCTGCTTGATGGCGTCGATGACCACAAGCTGACCCCCGGCTGCTTTGGCGGAGAGCACGGACTTGAGAGCCAAGCGGCGCACCTTCTTATTCAGGTTGTACCGATAGCTCCGGGGCTTGGGGGCGAAGACGATGCCGCCATGAGTCCACTGGGGGGCGCGGGTACTTCCCTGACGGGCGTGGCCTGTGCCCTTCTGACGCCAGGGCTTCCGACCGCCGCCGGAGACCTCTGCCCGGGTCAGGGCGCTCTGGGTACCCTGACGGCAGTTGGCCAGATGGTTCTTCACCACTGCATGGACAACGGCCTCATTCGGTTCGATGCCGAAAATGGCGTCATTCAGCTCCACAGTGCCGACTTCAGCGCCGGCCATGTTATACATTTTGACAGAAGACATTGATTCAGCACCCCTTCCTTACTTGCTTCTTGCGGAAGCCTTCTGCGGGTTGCGCCCGGAAGCCTTCTGCGGGTTCTTGCTGATGTCGGCGCCAGACTGCTTGATCTTGTGGACCTTGACGGTAGACTTGATGGTAACAAGACCGCCCTTAGGGCCAGGCACTGCGCCGCAGACCACCAGCATATTCAGCTCGGGGTCCACTTTGACAACGGACAGGTTCTGCACAGTCACCTGATCGACGCCCATATGACCTGCGCCGTCGCGTCCCTTGGCGATATGGCCGGGGGTAGTGCCGGCGCCCAGGGAACCCTGATGACGGTGTACGGGGCCGCCGCCGTGGGTATTCCGCTTGACGGCCGCTCCGTGACGCTTGACAACGCCCTGGAAGCCGTGGCCCTTGCTGGTACCGGTAACGTCAACGAAATCTCCGGCGGCAAAGGTATCGGCCTTAACGATATCGCCCACGTTCAGCTCGGCGGCGTTTTCCAGGTTGAACTCCTTGAGGTGCTTTTTCGGCGCGACGCCAGCTTTGTTCAGGTGTCCCATCTCGGGCTTGGAGAGCTTCCGCTCCGCAATGTCCTCGAAGCCGAGCTGCACAGCCTCATAGCCGTCCTTTTCAGCCGTCTTCTTCTGGACCACCACGCAGGGACCGGCCTCGATGACCGTAACGGGGATCACGTGACCGTTCTCGTCAAAAATCTGGGACATACCCACTTTTTTGCCGATGATCGCTTTCATGTAGGTTCCTCCTTAGTTCAGGTTATTGGTTGGGCGAGATAACCATTGGGCAGTCATTGCTCGGCCAACTTGACCCGCCTGCCTCAAGTAATCACGCGGCAGGCTGCGGTACTAACAGTTTCAGCGCTGTAATCCTATATAATATAGAATCAGGCAGGAATTACAGCTTCATCTCGATATCGACGCCAGCGGGCAGCTCCAGGGCCACCAGCGCCTCCACGGTCTTGGGGGAGGATTTGGTGATATCAATGAGACGTTTATGGGTTCTTCTTTCGAACTGCTCCCGGCTGTCCTTATATTTATGCACAGCCCGAAGGATGGTAACGACTGCCTTCTTGGTAGGCAGCGGGATCGGGCCGGAGACTTCCGCGCCGGTGCGTCTGGCGGTCTCCACGATTTTCTCCGCGCTCTGGTCAATCACCTGATGGTCATAAGCCTTCAGACGGATGCGGATTTTTTCTTTCTGAGCCATAGTGAGTTCCTCCTGAATTCGTACGTCGTTTTTTCCCAGTCTCGACGACCTACGGCGAGAGATTTTCTGTCCGCTGAACCGTGCGTATCATTCCTGCTCATGAAAAGAACCGGCGCAAAATCAGAAATTCTGGCCGGTGGGTCATGGCACAGCGATATACGCAGCGTACAGACTCTCAGCCGCCCGATGATCGGACATACTCCCCGGAAGTTACCTCTTTCGAGCAATCTCCCGGTTCATCGCAATGCCGCGCAAGGATTTCTCCCCTTGTCACGGACTTACTTATCATAATCGATTCTTCCTCTTTTGTCAAGAAGAATTTCTCTGTTTTTTATAAATTTTTCAAAATATTTTCTACAGCCGCCTTTTCAGCCGGGACGGGGGAACATTCCCGCAGAAACAGTCCTATGGTTGAGGCTGTCCGGACCGCGCTGGAGCTGATTCCAAGACCTTCAGGGGGGCTGCTCACACCAGGGGATTGCCAAATGCGTCCAGTTTCGGTTCCCTCATCCTCCCAAAGGATATAGCGGCGGCCAAACGCTGACAGCAATCGAATCAGGCACTATCTGTTTTATGATCTCCTCAGCTTTGCCGCAATAAACAGTATCAGCGCTGTTCTGAATCAATTCAAAGTAAAAAGGAACGTTCCGCAAGAAAAAACCAACACGCAAAACAATCGCACAAAAATGGTACTGTCCGGAAGCAAACCCAGACAGTACCATTTTTTACTTCCAAGCGCTGCGGGGCGGTCAGACCTCGCTGGGCGTTTTCTCCCCGGAACTGAACGCCTTAACCGCTTTTGCAGTCTCAGCCCGCTTCTCTTCCAGGGATTCCTTCAAAATCATATCCTTGACTTTCATCAAACGGATCGTGGTGGCGCGGTCGTTCTCATCCAGCTTCATATTGATATACCGGATGGCCTCCTGGGTATTAGGGATCATGACATACTCCAGGGCGTTGACGCGGCGGCGGGTCTTCTCGATTTCCTCTGCCATCAGCTGGGCGGACTTTTCGATCTCGGCCAGCTTGAGCATTTTCCGGAAGACCTTCCCCAGGGCGTCCACGGCGGTATCCAGCTCGCCGGAGGTCGCCGCGAAGCCGTAGGGGTAGATATCGGATTCCGACCGGGTTTGGGTCTGGAAATCGTAGACGGGCACGTTGACGGACATGATATTCTGGAAGGTCATGGTCAGCTCCACGCTCTGCTTGGGATAGACCAAAGCCTGCTCCAGCGCCTCGGAGGACATCAGGGCGGAGGCCACGGTAAAGGCGCCATGGACCGTCATCAGCTCCTCCTCCACCTCTGCCCGGAGCGCCCGCACTTCCCGGACGGTATCCAGAAACTGTTTCATCAGCTCATCCCGTTTGTCTTTCAGCAGCTTATGGCCTCTCTGGGCGGTACGCAGCTTTCCTTTCAGGCGGGTGAGTTCCATTCGGGTGGGGCTGACCGTGATATTCGGCATGGTTCACCCCTCCTTCAGTCTTTCTTCGGCCAATACTTCTCGATCAGCTCGGGTTTGATCCGCTTCAGCTCGGCCTTGGGGAGGATGCTCAGAAGCTCCCAGCCCAGATTCAGCGTTTCCTCGATGGACCGGTTCTCTTCGTAGCCCTGATTGACGTAGCGCCGTTCAAACTCGTCGGCAAACTTGGCGTACAGCAAATCGGTAGGCGTCAGAGCGGCCTCGCCCAGGATGGACATCAGCTCCTTGTTGTCCTTACCGGTAGAATACGCGGCAAAGATCTGGTTCATGGTAGCCGCGTGGTCCTCACGGGTCTTGCCCTCGCCAACGCCCTTATCCTTCAGACGGGACAGGCTGGGCAGCACGTCCACCGGCGGATGAATCCCCTGACGGTACAGGGCCCGGGACAGGATGATCTGACCCTCAGTGATATAACCGGTCAGGTCAGGAATCGGGTGAGTCTTATCGTCTTCGGGCATGGTCAGGATGGGGATCAGGGTAATGGAGCCCTTCTTGCCCAACTGACGGCCGGCGCGTTCGTAAAGGGTTGCCAGGTCGGTATAGAGGTATCCGGGGAAGCCGCGCCGGCCGGGGACTTCCTTCTTGGCGGCGGAGACCTCGCGGAGGGCCTCGGCGTAGTTGGTGATATCCGTCAGAATAACCAGCACGTGCATATCCTTCTCGAAGGCCAGATATTCCGCGGCGGTCAAAGCCATACGGGGGGTAGAAATACGTTCAACGGCGGGGTCGTTGGCCAGGTTGGAGAACAGCACGGTACGGTCGATGGCGCCGGTACGCTTGAACTCCTGGACAAAGAACTCGGATTCCTCGAAGGTAATACCGATGGCCGCGAAAACCACGGCGAAGTTGGCGCTCTCATCCCCCAGCACCTTTGCCTGCCGTGCAATCTGTGCCGCAAGGTTGGCGTGGGGCAGGCCGGAACCGGAGAAAATGGGAAGCTTCTGGCCGCGGACCAGGGTATTCAGACCATCGATGGTAGAAACGCCGGTCTGGATAAACTCGTTGGGATAGTCCCGGGCAGCGGGGTTCATAGGCAGGCCGTTGATATCCCGGTATTCCTCCGCCAGAATGTCGGGACCGCCGTCGATGGGCTGGCCCATGCCGTTGAAGACGCGGCCCAGCATATCGCCGGAGACGCCAAGCTGAAGGGGATGGCCCAGGAAGCGGACCTTCGCGTCAGCCAGGTTGATGCCCGCAGCGGCTTCAAAGAGCTGGACGACCGCGGTATCGCCGTTGACCTCCAGCACCTTGCCCCGGCGGATGGAACCGTCATGCAGTTCCACCTCCACCAGTTCATCATAGGTGACGTTCTCCACCATGCGGACCATCATCAGCGGGCTGACGATTTCCTCTACGGTTTTGTATTCACGAATCATCAGTTGTCACCTCCCTGGGCGGCAATCTCAGCAATCTGCCGCTCCATCTCGGTTTCGATCTGTTCATAGACCTTGACGTAATCTTCCACCGGCACGCTCTTGGCACGGCCGATCTGTTCACGGGCGGGGATATCGAAGAGCTTCACCGCGTCCGCGCCCTTGGCAATGGCGTCCCGGCAGAGGTCCTCGTAATGAAGCACCATACCCAGCAGCTTGCCCTGACGGTCGTAGCTGGAATAGCCGTCGATATCGGTAAAGGCGTTCTGCTGGAGGAAGTCCTCGCGAATCATACGCGCGACCTCCAGGGTAAGCTGGTCGGAGGGAGACAGGGAGTCCTTACCGACGAGCTGAACGATTTCATTCAGGCTGGCCTCGTTCTGGAGGATACTCATCGCCCGGCCCCGGTCCTTCATGAACATCTCGCCGAAGTTCTCATCAAACCAAGGCTTGAGGGTATCCAGATACAGGGAGTAGGAATTCAGCCAGTTGATGGCCGGGAAATGCCGCTTATAAGCCAGGGACGCGTCCAGGGCCCAGAACACCTTAACGATCCGCATGGTAGCCTGAGAGACAGGTTCAGACAGGTCGCCGCCCGGAGGGGACACCGCGCCCACAGCCGTCAGGGAACCCCGGCGTTCGTCGGAGCCGATGCACTCCACGGAACCGGCGCGCTCATAGAACTGGGCCAGGCGGGAGGACAGGTAAGCGGGGTAACCTTCTTCGCCGGGCATTTCCTCCAGACGGCCGGACATCTCGCGGAGCGCCTCGGCCCAGCGGGAGGTGGAGTCTGCGATAACGGCCACGTCGTAGCCCATATCACGGAAATACTCCGCAATGGTGATGCCGGTATACACGGAAGCCTCACGCGCCGCCACGGGCATATCTGAGGTATTGGCAATCAGAACGGTCCGCTTCATCAGGGACTCGCCGGTCCTGGGGTCTTTCAGCTCAGGGAACTCCCGCAGAACGTCGGTCATTTCGTTTCCGCGCTCGCCGCAGCCGATATAAACCACGATATCCACGTCGGACCACTTCGCCAGCTGATGCTGCACCACGGTCTTACCGGAACCGAAGGGGCCAGGTACAGCCGCCGTGCCGCCCTTTGCAATGGGGAACATGGTGTCGATAATCCGCTGACCGGAGCAAAGGGGCTTCTCAGGCGGATATTTTTTCTCATAGGGGCGGCCCACGCGGACAGGCCATTTTTGGGTCATAGTCAGGGGCACGTCTTTCCCGTCCTCGGTAGTCAGGACAGCGACGGTCTCCGTCACGTTATACTTCCCGCTCTTGATGCTCTTGACAGTGCCTTTCATCTTAGGAGGCACCATAATCTTATGCAGCACCACAGGGGTTTCGGGGACGGTGCCGATGACATCGCCGCCCTGGACCTTCGCGCCGGCCTTGACGGTGGCGGTGAAGTCCCATTTCTTCTCGTGGTCCAGCGCGGAGACTTCCACGCCGCGGGTGATATTCGCGCCCACCTTCTCCACGATTTTCTCCAGAGGACGCTGGATGCCGTCATAAATGCCCTCGATCATGCCGGGGCCAAGCTCCACGCTCATGGGCGCGCCGGTGGTTTCCACAACCGCGCCGGGGCCCAGGCCGGAGGTTTCTTCATAGACCTGAATGGAGGCAGCGTCGCCCTTCATGGTCAGGATTTCACCGATCAGTCGCTGAGGGCCAACGCGGACCACGTCAGACATATTGGCGTCCGACAAGCCCGTTGCCACAACCAGCGGCCCGGAAACTTTAACAACTTTGCCGCTCAATAAAACCTCTTCCTTTCGGATGAATTCGCTGGAAGAATCTCAATCAGAGAATATCCGCGCCCACCGCACGTTCGATGGCGCGCTGAATGTTGTCTCTGCCGATGCCCAGGGAGCCTTCCCGACCTGGAATCAGGATAATGGCAGGCCGCAGCTCGTCCTTATAACGGGACAGCACATCCTCCATCTCCTTTGCCAGCTGTTCAGTCAGGTAAATCACAGCGCAGTCAGCCTTCGCCAGCTCCCGCACCTTCTCCCGGGCCTCTGCCGCGTCCGCCACGGGGTAGGTATCCAGGCCCAGCGCCCGGAATCCCATCACGGACTCCCAATCGCCTACAGCGGCGATCCGATATGTCACTGCCATACGCTCACCGCCTTACACATATCCCGCCCGCAGGCGAGAACGAATCACGTCAGCCGGAAGCCCCGCGCCGCGGCCCATCAGGAGAATCCGGATATTGGTGTACTCGGTCTCCCGCGCCGCCAGATAACCCAGCAGAGGCGCCTCGCCGAAGGGCACGAACTGCGCCCCGGCCAGATAATCCCCCACTGCGTCGTCACAGCGTTTTTCGAACTCCGTCAAGCTTCCGCCCCGGAGGGCCTCCGCGCCGGCCTCGGCAGCAGACTGGAACCGGGTCGGGGCGTAGAGCTCGGTCAGACCCGTGCCTCCCGCCGCGCCTACGGAAATCATCGCGCTGGTTTCCACGTCGCCGCCCTCCATCAGAACAGCTTTCAGGAACTCCACGCTCTTCCCCATCCGGATAGTCCGAACGAGGCTCCGCAGGTTGGACGCGTCGATCTGCGCCTGCACATAACCGGCCAGAAACGCGCTTCCGGTATCCTCCGCCGCCTGGATCATCTCCTGATAGCACCACCGGTCCAGCACGATATCACTCAGCTGGGGGTCCCGGGCAGCGTCCAGGGTATCCTTTGCCTCCGCGGCGGCATTGGCAAGGTTTTCGGGCAGCTCATCCAGCTTTCCGCCAAGAATGGCGTCCTTCAGAACCGCTGCGGGCACCCGTCCCATATCCATCAGCATCCGGTCCGGGCTGACATTCATGGCCTGAGCTTTCAGGATGGACTTCACATTATGATAATCGTATTTCAGCTTGAAAATATCGATATACCTGGGGTCTGGAGCGCCGCCGGTCAGGTCCGCGAGAGTTGCTTCCCGCGCGGCGGAGAGTGCGGCGTCCATAGCCTCCGGGTCCCTGGCGTCCAGCTCCGGGTAGCCGCATTCCTGGAGGATTTTCACAGCCTCTTCACTGTTCTTCGCGTCCAGGATCTGTTCCATCCGCTCCCGGCTGAGAAGGCCCGTTTCCATGGCCTTGATCCGGGCAGAGATGGCCAGGTAATCGGTGTCTTTGATTTTATTAGCCAAGGCACTTCCTCCTTGTCAACCGAACAGCTTCTTCGCCACGGCCCCGGCGGTCTCGGCCTTCTGGAGCCGCACCAGGGTATCGAACGCGCAGTTGACCTCCACGTTTTCCGCCCTCAGGATGAACCCCCCGGGAATCTTGCGGGTTTCCTTGGAGACCTTCAGCTTCCTGCCCGCCTTGTTTGCCTGTTCCACGGCAGCCTTGCCCGCGCCCTTCTGGTCCTTGGCGGAGAAGATGACCTCCCCGCCGCCGCTGGACGCCTGCATCAAAAGCTCCGCCAGAACCGCGGTATACTGCTCCTCCGGCATAGCGCACAGCTTCTTCAGCGCCAGCGCGTAAGCCTTCTCGACCATCTCCTGCTTTGCGGCAAGGGCGGTCTTCCGGGCCTCCATCTGGGCCACGTTCACAAGACGTTCCTCCCGTTCCGCGGCGGCCTTCTCGTTCCTGGCCTGGAGCGCGGCGGCTTCGGCGTCTGCCTGGGCCTTGTATTTCCCGGCGATCTCCGCGGCCTGGGCCTTGGCGTCCGCAAGCACGCGGTCGATTTCGGCCTGAGCGTCGGCGTTGATGCGCTGGGTGATTTTTTCAATTCCGTTCATCTTCAATCCCCTTTTCTATGGGATTCAATCAAAATTGCAGGAGCATCAGCATGGACGCCAGCAGGGACAAAATGGCGTAGAACTCCACGATACCGCACAGCAGCAGGCCCTTGGACCAATCGTCGGGCTTCTTGGCCAGAATATTGATAGAACCGGCGGCCACGCGGCCCTGAGCGATTGCGGAAAGCAGTCCGCCGAGGGCCATGGGCAGGCAGGCGGCAAAGTAAGCCATACCGGTAGCGGTGTCCATATTGACAAGGCTGGAGAATTCACCGCCCATCAGACCCATCCGGGCAATGGCGAAGAAGAACACCACCATGCCATACAGGCCCTGGGTACCGGGGAGCAGCTGAAGGACCATGACCTTACCGGACTTGCTGGGGTCCTGGCACAGAAGGCCGGTACCGGCTTCACCAGCGATACCGGTGCCCTTCGCGGAACCGACGCAGCTCAGACCTACCGCCAGACCCGCGCCCAGAAGCGCCAGGGCCAGACCACCAAAGGACTCTACGAAACTCATAACCATTTCCTCCTTGTTATTTCTCAATATCAACGAATTTTGCTTCAATATTCAAGGGACGGAAGGGCTTGCCGCCGTCCTCATAGAATCTGCCGAAGAACTCCAGGCACTGCAAACGCATATCATGGACATAGCAGCCCAGGATATTCAGCGCGAAGTTCAGGGCGTTGCCGATGATGGCGATAATCACAAACGTAATGATATTCCCCGTCATAGCGCCCAGCTGATTGAACACCTGAGCCACCACCGCGCCGGCCAGCATCAGGGCCATCAGGCGGGAATAGGACAGGATATCGCTGAAATAGCCGGTGATACCGTTATACAGCGCGCCAAAAATACCGGTAACGATCCCAAAGCCTTTTTTGCCGTAACCCTGGGTAATCAGCAGGATCACCAGCGCGGCGATCAGGCCCTTGGACACGTTCCCGGCGGCAAAACCAACGCCCGCCGCAATGAACGCCAGGAACCACGCGCCCTCATTGCACAGCGCCGCCATGGTCTCGCCCCGTTTGATCTGCTTACACATACTGACGATCATGCCGGTAAAGACCTGAATCACGCCCAGAATCAGCGCGCCGATCAGCACATTCACCGCGTCGTCCAGGGGAGAGAAGAGCGTGGGCAGGACAAAGCTGCTCTGGCCCTTGGTCAGGATAGAAACCGCCTGTGTAAGGAAGTCTCCAAAGAAGCCTCCGGTCAGCGCGCCCCAAATAAAGGTACTGACGCCGCAAAGTCCCATCAGAGGAATCATATAACGCATAGTCGCGCCGTTGGGCTTTGCCTTTTTCATAATGAACGCGGACAGGCCCATCATAATCAATCCATAGCCCATATCAGCCATCATCATTCCATAGAAGATAATGAAGAACGGGGCCATAAGGGGATTGGGGTCCACGGTGCCGTAAGCGGGCAGGGAGTACATATCGGTCACCATATTCAGGGGCCTGGTGAACCAATTATTCTTGAGCTGCACAGGAACCTCGGGATATTCTTCCTCTGTCGGGTCGCTGGATTCCCATGCGCAGCCCTGACTGTCCAGCAGGTCCCCCACGGCCTTGAGCTTCCCGGCGGGACACCAGCCCTCGAAAAACAGGACGGTTCCATCGGTCATGAGGCGCTCGGCGTTCTGGTTCTCGGCGGCTTCCGCGGCAAGGCGGTCGGCATAGAACCGCAGGCCCTCCCACTCCGGCGAGAGCTCCGCGATGGACGCCTCTGTCTCCTGCTGTTTCTTCCGGTTTGCGGACAAAGCCTGATTCATGGCCTCCACATTTTTCGCGGCGGTGCCCTTCAGACCCTGGAAAGCCGTGACGCTGAACCCATGGGGCCGCAGGACCTCCATGGCCTTCTCCTCATCGTCCTTATGGGCAATCAGGAGACAGCATCTCTGCTGACGGTCCGCGCTGGCCTCGTACAGTTCCGCGGCGCAGTCCCCCAGCTCGTTCCGGATCGCGCCCACGTCCGCCGCGCCTGGCAGTACGCCCATACGAAACACAACGTGAGCGGTACTGTTCAGCTCCAGGGGCATATCCAGGGGCGTCCAAGGTTCCAATCCGGCCCGCCGGGAGGCCAGCCGTCCCTCTTCGCTCTGGAGCCGGGCCAGTTCCTTCAGGGCCTCATTGATTTTCTCTGAGACCTCCCGCGGGCGTTTGGCGGCCTCACTGCTGAGGAACTCCTCCTGCCGGACGGCCCTCCGCGGGACAAACATCCCGTCCTTGACGCTGCCGTACCGTTTCAAAGCGTCCATAGCGGCGGCGGCTTCATTCTGCCGGTTCTTGGTCTCTGCCAGCCGGGAGGTTCCCCGTTCCAGCAGCGCGGCCCAGGCGGGGTCAGCCAATCGGTTGTCCGGCTCGCTGATTTCCACGCAACCAAGCCGCAGCAGCTCCCGCAGCAACGTCTCTCTGCTGCTGGCCATGGCCATTACCCGGAGCCTCTTCATTTTTACAATGGCCATTTAATGCTTCACAACCCTTCCGACAATAAACTCCGCAGCCGCGTCCAGCCGTTTTTCCGCCGCCTTGCGCAGCACGTTGGCGTCGGCCTCCGCGCTCTTGGCAGTTTTCTCCGCCCGGACAGCGGCGGCGTCCTCGGCCTTCCGCAGCAGCAGTCTCCCAGCCTCCGCAGCGCCGGCCCGAGTCTTCTGCAAGAGGGCCTGACCCTCACGCTCCGCGTCAGCCACCAACTGCTTTGCCTCAGCTTCCGCGGCGGCCAGGCGTTCCCGGCTCTCCGTTTCTGCACGGCTGACCTTTTCGATTGCTTCCAGGGACATGCGTTCTCACCTTCCTCCTTATCTGAGCATACGCCACCGGACCTGTCCTGCCGTCCTCTGCCCAGTCTGGGGCGGCGGGTCCCTCTCAAGACCGCATGACGATTTATTTTATATTATAGGCGATTCATCCATTCTTTGCAAGGAGTTTTTTGTGACGTGCCTCCTAAAAAAGCCAATAAAACGGGAACGCGGCCTCCCAACGACTGGAAGACCGCGTGTTTCTTGCGATTTCGGGCAGTTTTGAGTCTTTTCAATAAGCCACGCCCCAATAGATATCGGCAGTACATTTCTTTCCGCAGACGGGGCACACGCCTTCGGTTCCGCTCTGTTTCAGGGGCATACAGCGGGAGGACACCCCGGCCCGGTCCTTCATGGCCAGTTCGCACTCCAAGGAGCCGCACCACTTGGACCGCAGGAAGCCGCCCTTTCCCTCCGCCACGGCCTTTGCCTCCTCGGGGGTGCTGATGTCGAAGGTGTTTTCCTGGAGATTTTTCAGGGCCATGGCGTACATATTCTCATGCACCGCGTCCAGAAGCTCCCGGACCTTTTCCTCCAGGCTCTCCAGGGGAACGGAAATTTTCTCTCCCGTATCCCGCCGGGCGATTACGCACTGATTCTTCTCCATATCCTTGGGTCCGATTTCCAGCCGCAGGGGGACGCCCTTCATCTCGTACTCGGCAAACTTCCAGCCGGGGGAGTTGTCGGAGGCGTCCAGTCTGACCCGGAGGCCCGCATTCTTCAGCCGCACCCGAAGGGCATCCGCGGCATCCAGAACGCCGGGCTTGTGCTGCGCGACGGGAATCACCGCCACCTGAACCGGCGCCACTCTGGGAGGCAGTACCAGGCCGTTGTCATCGCCGTGGGTCATGATAATGCCGCCGATCATACGGGTAGAGACGCCCCAGCTGGTCTGATGGGGGTAATGGGGCTGGTTGTCCTTCCCGGCAAAGGTGATATCGAACGCCCTGGCAAAACCGTCGCCGAAATAATGGCTGGTGCCCGCCTGGAGCGCCTTATGGTCGTGCATCATACATTCGACGGTGTAGGTTTCCTCCGCGCCCTTGAACTTCTCCTTCTCCGTCTTGCGGCCCCGAATCACCGGCATGGCAAGGAAATTCTCCATAAAATCGGCGTAGATATTCAGCATCCGCATGGTCTCTTCCCGGGCCTCTTCCTCCGTGGCGTGCATGGTATGGCCTTCCTGCCAGAGGAATTCCCGATGCCGCAGGAAGGGCCGGGAGGTCTTCTCCCAACGAAGGACGCTGCACCATTGATTGTAGAGCTTGGGCAGGTCCCGCCAGGAGTGAATGATATTGGCGTAATGCTCGCAGAACAGCGTCTCCGAAGTAGGCCGGACGCAGAGACGGTCCTCCAGCTTCTCACTGCCCCCCATGGTAATCCAGGCGCATTCCGGAGCAAAGCCCTCCACATGGTCCTTTTCTTTTTGCAGGAGGCTCTCGGGAATCAGTACCGGCAGATAAACGTTCTCGTGCCCGGTTTCCTTGAAGCGGCGGTCCATTTCAGCCTGGATGTTCTCCCAGATTGCGTAGCCATAGGGCCGGTAGATGAACATACCCTTGACGGAGGTATAGTCAATCAGCTCCGCCTTTTTGCAGACATCCGTATACCACTGGGCGAAATCTACGTCCCGCGCGGTAATGGCGTCCACCTGTCTCTGATCTTTCGCCATAACGATACATCCTTTTCTCAAAGTATTCACACCGGCGTTTTGCCTCCGGCGCGGAATTCCAATTATATTATTGTATCCTATCCCCGCGTCCCTTGTCAAGCTTGGCGCGCCGGATTTGAAAAGACGCTGGACAGAACAGAAAATATTGCAGCTGGCCAAACAAAGGAATGGGTATAATAAGGGCAGCGGTCGGTCCAGGAGTGTCGTAAGAGATCACCGCAGCCTTGGCATGGGCATCTTACCACGGGCGCCGGCTTTTGTCAAATTTTCTGTTACGCCGTTGGGAAAGCGACTCCGCGGGCCTGCCATGACACGCCGTCGGTATCGAACGCCGTCATTTCGATGCGGACAGCCACAAAAGAACTCCAGCGTCTTTGTATGGGAGGAACTGGTGGAGCAACTTCATCAAGATAAAGAGAGGCGCTTGACTTGCTGTGTAAAATGCTGTATATTAAGCTGTGTATTACGGATGTTTTTGATGCAGTCTGTCAAGCACACCTCCGGAAGGGGGTGAAATGGAAGGAGGACCATAATTATGGCAAACCTGACCCTTTGGAACCTGGTCAAGGAGCTGAAAGGCCCCAAGTACCGCTGGGTAGACCTGACCCATGAGCTTAGTCCTGACACGCCCCACTGGTTCGGCTTCAAGCCCCTTCAGGAGGACCTGCTGTTTGATTACCTGGAGGGCACTCCCGAGGATAAGATGGCCCCTATGCGCTGCATTCAGTACAGTGTAGCCAGCCAGTACGGGACCCACGCGGACGTTCCCATCCACTTCTGGAAGGACGGCCGGGATATGAGCAGGATCACCGTCCAGGAGCTGGTCTATCCTCTCGTTGTGGTGGACAAGTCCAAGGAATGCGCGGAGAATCCCGATTTTATGATGACCGTGGACGACCTGAAGGCTTGGGAAGCCCAGTATGGCCAGATTCCCGAGGGGGCGTTTGTGGCCTTCCGTTCCGACTGGCATAAGAAAGCAAATCTGGATAACCCCGATGAGAACAACGTGCCCCACTACCCCGGCTGGGACGTGAACGCAATCAAATGGCTGGTGGAAGAGCGGAATATCGGCGCCATTGGTCACGAGCCCGCCGATACAGACCCCGGCTTCGTGACCACCAAGGAGGGCGCGTACCCCTACCCCGGCGAGCAGTATATCCTCCAGGCGGACCGGATTCAGATTGAGGTCATGCGGAATCTGGACCAGCTTCCCCCGGTGGGCGGCATGATCGTCGTGGGCTTCCCCAAGCTCCGGGGCGGCACCGGCTTCCCCACCCGCTGCTTTGCGGTATATCCGGTCGAGGAGGGCTGAACGATGGCGCTGAAATTTGACGAACAGCTCTCCCTGCTCCAGAAGCCTGACCGGGCGGAGATGACTGACGAGGAATACGCCGTTTTCGATAAGAACGTTGAAGTGATGACCCAGAACTGGGGATTCATCAACAACCTGTTCAAGGTCCTGCCCCTGAACGCCAAGGAGTACATCGGCTTCCTGAACTTCAAGGGTTCCCTGTTCAACGACACCTGCTACCTCACCGACGCCCAAAAGGAAATGATCGGCGTTGTGGTGTCCTCTTATAACTGTTGCAGTTACTGCCTGACCACCCACGGGGACAACCTCCGGGGTATGTGGAAGAACGCCCGGCTGGTGGATAAGATTTCCTATAATTTCCGTTCCGCCAAGGACGAGCTGAGCAAAATCGATTACGCCCTCTGTGAATACGCCTGGTTTGTCACAGCCCATCCCCGGGACATTGACAGCACCCAGATCGAAAAGCTCCGGGACGTGGGCCTGAATGACCATGAAATCCTGGAAGCCGCGTTTGTGGCCGGATTCTTCAACTACACCAACCGTTGGGTGTCCACCATCGCGCCCGTGGCCAATCCCGGGCATTTCTCCCACAACCGGAACTTCGACGACTGACGGCTCCAGGAGGGCTTCCTCTGGTATACGCAAATCAGAAAAGAGGCGTACCTGTCACAGGCGCGCCTCTTTTTTACGCACGAGGGAGAAAGATGGAAAACAGAGTGCCCTGACCCGGACAGGAGCAGACACGAACATAACCGCCCTGACGCTCCGCAATCTGCCGCACAAGGTACAGGCCGATGCCCACGCCCCCCGCCTGATTCGGAGACTCGTTCCGGGACGCGCTGCCTCGGTAGAATCGCTGGAAGAGCTTGGGCTGTTCGTCCTCCGGGATGCCGGGACCGCAGTCGGCCACGTCGATCCGGGCAAACATGACGTAGGACATGGCCCGCAGGGTAATCTGACCGGCGGGGGCGTACTTCACCGCGTTGTCCAGCAGATTGCAGACGGCCTCGGCGGTCCAGCGGGGGTCGAAGACAGCCTGGACATTCTGGCAGTCCAGCCGCAGCTCCAGCCCCTTTTCCTCCGCCAGGGACTCGAACTGCGCCGCCACATCCGAAAGCAGCGGGTCCAGCAGGCCGGGCCGGGGACGCATAACCAGAATGCCCGATTCCAGCCGGGAGGTCTTCACCAAGGCGTCTGTCAGGAATTGCAGCTTGGTAATCTGACCCTCCAGCGCTTCAATGCGGGAGTCTCCGGGAATGGATTCCCCCAGAAGCTGGGTATACAGCAGGAGATTGGCCAAGGGGGTCTTGATCTGGTGGGAGATGTCGGAAATCAGGGCCTTGATTTTGTCCTTTTCCGCCTCCAGACTCTTCGCGGAGGACTCCGACACCGCAAGATACTGCGCTAATCGGGTTTCCACCGCCGCCAGCCTGCTCTCGTCAAACTGATTCTCCTGAAACTCCCCTCGAATTGCCGCGTCCAGCATATCGTCCAGCCGCGTCAGAAGCCGGATTCGCTGGAAACGCTCCCATAAAAGAACGGCAAGCACAACCGCCGCGCATACTGCAATGACCATCAGGACCTCCCAAAAGACAATTGAAGCAAAGAAGAAGCGTCAGGTTTTGGCCTTGATCTTCGCGCCGCATTTGGGGCAGGTGATAATAATCGCGCCCTTTCCCACAGGGACCCGGCAGATGGTCTTGCAGGCTTTGCAGGTAAAGTATTTGTGCTCCTTATCGGCGTGACGTGCCTTGCGGTTCCTGGCGCGCCAAAGCCAATTGACCCATTTCTGATTCTCCGCCTGCCGTTTGGAAAGGTTTCTGGAAAACATACGCATAAAGATAAAAAGCATCAGCGCAAACAGGAGCGCCTCGAAGATTCTGGTCAGCGTCCGGCTGCGGAGCAGGAAGGCGCACACCGTCTCCACAAGCCACAGCGCCAGATACAGCCAGAACAGCGCCCGGTTGAGCTGGTCCATACCATTGCGGCCGTACATGAAACGTGTCAGCGCGCTGCCGATTCTCTGGAAAAATCTCATAATGAAAACGCTCCTTTGCCGGACGACGGCCTTTTTTTCATATTCTACTCGCAACCCTGTGGACAAACAACCAGTTTGCGCGGAAATTTACAAAATGGTCATTTATTTTTGCAGACGCTTGTGCTATATTCTACTATTGCTGAAAAATAATGGGAAAGGAAGTGGCTTTCATGGCCAAGAAACAATTCAAAGCGGAGTCCAAACGGCTTCTGGACCTGATGGTGAACTCCATCTATACCCATAAGGAGATTTTCCTCCGGGAGATCATCTCCAACGCGTCCGACGCCTGCGACAAGCTCTGCTACCAGGCCCTGACCGACGAGGCCGTTGGGATGAACCGGGGCGATTTCAAAATTGAGATTGCCGCGGACAAGGACAAGCGCACGCTCACGGTCTCTGACAACGGCATCGGCATGAATAAGGAAGATCTGGAGAACAATCTGGGCATTATCGCGTCCTCCGGGTCCCTGCGGTTCAAGCAGGAGCTGGGGGAGGACGCCAAGGACACCGATGTGATCGGACAGTTCGGCGTGGGCTTCTACTCCGCTTTTATGGTTTCGGAGAAGATTACCGTCGTAACAAAGAAGTATGGTTCGGACACGGCCTGGAAATGGGTCTCCTCCGGCGCGGACGGCTATACCATTACTGAGTGCGAAAAGGATTCCGTGGGCACTGATATCATCATGCAGATCAAGCCCGATACCGACGATGAGAAGTACGGCGAATTCCTGGAAGCCTGGCGCTTGCAGGAGCTGGTCCGGAAGTACTCTGATTATATCCGCTTCCCCATCCGCATGGAGGTCTCCAAAACCCGGCAGAAGGAGGGCTCTCCCGAGGACCAGCCGGAGTATGAGACCTATACCGAGGTGGATACCCTGAATTCTATGGTTCCCATCTGGCAGCGTCCCAAGGCCGAGGTCACCGCGGAGGAGTACAACAAGTTCTATCGGGACAAGTTCCGGGATTACGCCGACCCCCAGCGGGTGATTTACGTGTCCGTGGAGGGTATGGTGAGCTATAAGGCCCTGCTGTTCGTCCCTGGCGCAACTCCTTTCGATTACTATACCAAGGAGTATGAAAAGGGCCTCCAGCTCTACTCCAACGGCGTGCTGATTATGGACAAGTGCGCGGACCTTCTGCCGGAGCATTTCCGTTTTGTCCGCGGCGTGGTGGATTCCCCGGACCTGAGCCTGAATATCTCCCGGGAACTGCTCCAGCATGACCGTCAGCTGAAGATCATCGCGAAAAACCTGGAAAAGCAGATCAAAACCGAACTTCTCAAGCTGCTGAAGGAAGACCGGGAGGGCTATGAGAAATTCTGGAAGAACTTCGGCCGTCAGCTCAAATACGGCGTGGTGGGCGAGTACGGACAGCACAAGGACCTGCTCTGCGACCTGCTGCTCTTCTATTCCTCCACGGAGAAAAAACCTGTGACCCTGGAAGAGTACGCCGCCCGGACCAAGGAAGACCAGAAATATATCTACTACGCCGCCGGTGAGACTGCGGAGAAGATCGACAAGCTGCCCCAGACCGAGAGCCTCCGGGACGCGGGGACCGAAATCCTTTACTTTACCGAGGAAGTGGACGAATTCTGCGCCCAGACCTTGATGAAGTTCCAGGAGAAGGAATTCCGTTCCGTGCTGGACCAGGAGATTGAAGAGGGGGCAGAGAAGAAGGCAGAGGAAGCCGCAGAAGCCCATAAGCCTGTGTTTGATTTCGTGAAAGAGGCTTTGGGCGACGCGGTGCAGGACGTGAAAGCCAGCGCGCGCCTGAAATCCCATCCTGTGTGCCTGACCGCCGGGGAGGGCATGAGCTTTGAGATGGAGAAGTACTTCCAGTCCGTCCAGCCTGAGGCCGCGTTCAAAGCCCAGCGCATTCTGGAGCTGAATGTGGACCATCCCGCGTTCAAGGCCCTGGAGAACGCCGTTGACGCTGACCCGGAAAAGGCTAAGAAGTACGCCGTCCTTTTGTACAATCAGGCCCTTCTGATCGCTGGGCTGCCCCTGGAAGACCCCTCCGGTTATACCGACCTTGTGTGTGAACTGATGCAGTAACTGTGGAAACGGAAGGGCGTCCGGGCTTGCTCCGGGCGTCTTTCCCTTTGGATGGGAGGAATTTTCATTGAAGCTCCTGATTATGATTTTTACAGCAATTGCAGGGATTTTTCAGATTTTCGTCCCCATGCCGGAACGGACCGACTGGTTTCGGGATGGGGAGTATGTCGGCTTCCTTGACCACGCGGAAGAAAAGACCATGGAAAAGCTGATGGAGCTTGCGGAGGCCGGGGATACGGAAAGCATCTGCGACGTGTTTTCCATGAAAGCCCGGAAAAAGATAGAAGACCTGCCGGGACAGGCGGGAGAGCTGGTTTCTTTCCTTACTCTGGTGACTTCCTGGGACGCGGACCGGCATCTCTACAGCCAGGCCAATAACGTAAGGGACCGCTGCCTTCCTTACGCCCTGACCGCGCAGGAGGGAACTTACGAATGCCTCATCCGGGACACGTTCGGAATCGGCGGCGGCGGGGACCATATTTTCGGCTTTGACAACGTTTCCATTTACCCCGAAGAATTGGGAGAGGAATATGCCGGGTTGGGCGCGGATACACCGGGAATCTACATCGTCTATCGGGCCAGCGGAGAGAATGAAGCCGCGGCACAGGCCCGGAACGCCATGAACGAACTGCTGTCCGGAAACGCGGGGGACCTCTGCGCCCGGTTCCCGGAGGACCAACCGGTTCAGGAAGAAGACGCGGCGGCTCTGCTGGATTTCCTGAGCAATGCCGGGAATTGGGAGCCCTACACCTGGTGCCGCCGGGATGTGGACGCGGGCTGGGACTATACCGTCTGGGAGGAAGCGTTTCTGCACCTGCAAACGGACGCCGGAATCTATCGCTGTGATATCCGCACCAGAACAGACCGCTTCGGAACCAATCTGTACAGCGTTACGGTCTTTCCGTCGCCAAACCCGGGAGAAGATCCGGATTACGAGGACGTTTACCGGGAACGCTGTGTTCTGGGACGGGATTCGCCGGGGATTTTCCTGGTGACGGATGGGAAATGAACGCCGGAAACCGGAACTTTTTCGGCGCGGGGAACGTCAGAATAAAGGGAATCAATTCCTGAACACTTTTGATGGGAGGCCGTGCCATATGAAAAGAATGTTTTTGCTGCTCCTGCTGCTGGCCCTCTGCCTGAGCGCCTGCGGAACCCCTGACATCCCGCCAACGGAAACCAGCGCACCGGAAGATTTGACCGAAACGGATGCACCAGAAGTCCCAACCGGAACAGATACACCAGAAAACCCGACCGGAACGGATACGCCGGAAAACCCAACCGGAACGGACACGCCGGGAGACCTGACCGGAACAGGCATACCGGAGGACGTACACACGCTGTCGGAGGGCGGCAACGTGGCGGCGCATGAGAAAGCCCTTTACTGCGGCAACACCATAACCAGCGTAACAAAGGAAAAATGGGCCGATGGCGAAACCTGGACGGCCGATTTCTGGGGTGAGGATTCCATAGCCCTGACGGACCTGCTGCGGTTCCTGGACTACAGCGGGGAGGTCTGCCGGTGCCTGCCGGAGTACACGGTGGACACGGAGTTCGGCGACGGCTTTGGCGTAAATCTGACGGAGGGTTACGCGCGTTACGGCGACGGACAAACAGACCTGACGGCGGAACAATTGGAGTTGATTCGGGAGATTATCGAAAGGCAGTCAGAAGAAGCCGGAAAATGAAAAGAAACGGACAGCCGCCGGATTCCGGTAACTGTCCGTTTTTTTGTCTGATCAGATGGAATGAACATCGCCGTCAAAATACCGTATGCTGTTTGCTGTCAGATTCCCTTCCGCGCCCATTACCAGCGGGAGGTTTCCTTTCCCGGCAGGGGCGGCGCGTGGAGGATCACCCGTCCAAAGCAGGTCAGGGAACGCCCGCTGTTGGGGGTCAGGAGGATGTCGGCATCGGAACAGGCACGGTTCAGGGAGAAGAGGAAGACGGCGCCGGAGGGGTCCTTGTAATACTGCTTGCAGAAGATATCGCCGTCCACGCAGAAGATGCCCACGTCCCCGTTTTGCAGGGGGTCCCGGTTGACGTAAGCGATGGAGCCGTCCTCAATGTAAGGCCGCATGGAATCCCCCTGAATCCGGACGGCAAATTCCGCCCCCGGAGGCACCTGGTCGGTAACAGGGATATAGTCGAAGTCCTCCCCGAAGGCAGGCGAGGTATACCCGGCGGCGGCAGGGGTGCGGTAAAGCGGAATCTGCCGGAAGTCCGCCGGGGAGAGGGAAAAGGTTTCCGCTTCCTCCTGGCAGGCGCAGAGAGCATCCACCATGGCCCGCACCGCGACACGGCTGGTAGGCGGCAAAGTCCGGAGGTCCTCCAGAAGCTGCCGCTCCGCGCCGGTAAGGATAAGCTGTCCGTCCTGGTAACTGTCCTGAAACAGCGTGTTTGGGTCCACCCGCAGACTGTCAAACAGCCGCAGCAGAATTTCCTCCTTCGGGAAACTCACTCCTGTCTCGTAATTGCTTACTGCTGAAACAGTCACTCCCAACTGTGCTGCCAGCGCCGCGCGTGTCATCTTCAGTTCTCCACGGCGTTCCCGTACGCGCTCCCCAAAGGTCATAACCACGGCTCCCTTCTATTTTAGTTCTTTTATTCTATCACTTGTTCGCTGTAAAGTCAAATGTTTTTACAAGAATCTTGAAAATTTCTCTTGACAATCGAAAACGAAAGTGCTATTATTCTACTCACAGGCAAGTTTCTTGTTTTTACGCTGGAAATCTATCTTTAGTGACAAAAAGCTTCCGACAAAAGTGCATCCGTTCCCTATTCACGCCTCTTTTTACAGGAATCGGAAAATTCCCGCGCTTTATATGTCTTTGGGAGGCTCTCAACGGTTTTGTTCCATCACGCCCGCGTCCTGTTTCCGGTCATTTCCACTCTCTCCGGAAAAGCGCGCCTGCATGGTCGGATTCATCGCCGTTTTTGGGAACCATCCCCTCTGATTGAACCTGGACGGACTGCCGGTGGCTCCAGGAATTTGCTCACCGGCGGGAGATCTCCGTTGATTCCGGTTCCGGGCGCGCCTTGACCCAACCCGGCCAAGCCAACGAACGGCCTGCACACAAAAGAAATCCCACCCGGCGCAAACCGAATGGGATATGGTGGGGGAAGGTGGATTCGAACCACCGAAGTCGAAGACAACAGATTTACAGTCTGCCCCATTTGACCGCTCTGGAATTCCCCCGTATGAAGTTTTTGGAGCTGGTGGACGGACTCGAACCCCCGGCCTGCTGATTACAAATCAGCTGCTCTACCAACTGAGCTACACCAGCAGTTC
>CAJTMG010000001.1:295974-360634 GCA_910577405.1 uncultured Oscillibacter sp.
CCCCCGGCCTGCTGATTACAAATCAGCTGCTCTACCAACTGAGCTACACCAGCAGTGATATCATAATGCCGAACCATCAGCGGCGAGATTCATTCTAGCAGAGAAATAAGGATTTGTCAAGAAAAAAATTAAAAAAAGACGAAAAAATTTTTTTACGTCTTGGGAAGGAATTGGAATGAACAGAACGACGAGGAAAACAGGCGTCCTGCGCTGCACGGGATGCGGTCAGGAGATCCTGCCTGGAGAAGAATATTGGCAGTGGAACGGCGCGGTGGTATGCGGGAGCTGCTTTCCGGAACTGGCGCGGCGGGAGCTGGAACCATGCCGTGAGATCCGGGGAAAGGAGGGCTGTCGATGACAATGCAGGAACTTTCCGGACAGTACGCCGGGACCGCTGAGGTTCTTTACCGGCGGATTGCAGAGCTTCGAAAGCAGGCGGCCGCCGCGGCAGACCCGGATGACCGCTTTCATCTCCGCCGGCGCATTGACGAGCTGACCCCCATCTGGCGGGAGGCCCGGGAGCTGGCAAACTGGACTGCACATTATTATGACAGGAGTTACCGCGTATATGCCTATTACCGTATCTAACCGCCGGGACGGGGAATGGATCGGGGATTTTTCGACCTGGCTCCGGAGCAACGCCGCCGACAACGAGGAACAGCAGGACCGTCTCCGGCGGAATCTCCGTCTGGCGCTGGAGCAGGAATTGACGCCCCGGCAAAAGGAAATGGTGGCCCTCTACTTCCATCAGCGCATGACCATCCCCCAGATTGCCAAGGAGCTCTCTGTGAACCGCTCCACCGTCTCCCGCACCCTCCGCAGGGCCAAGGACCGCCTTTATCACTCCCTCCGTTACGCTTTGTGACTTTTGGTCCCCGGCAGGCAGATTTCCCCAGAGGAATTCGGTACTTTTACCCGCCCTTCCCCCCTTGCGGTTTCCAGATGAAGCGGCTATAATCTATTCTTAATGTTGGGACGAAATCAGACCTTCCCGACGCCACGAATTCTATCGGAGGCTTTTCATATGATCTATAACTCTCTCCATAATCGCTGGCTCCGTCTGGTTGCCGCCGTGGTAGGTGAATTCATCTCCGCCGCCGCGCTGAACCTCTTTATCGTCCCGCTCCATCTGTACACCGGCGGTCTGATGGGTTTCTGTCAGGTCCTGCGGTCCGTTATGCAGACCCATCTGGGCATTACTTATGATTTCGCCGGCATCCTGTATTTTCTGATGAATATCCCCATTCTGCTCTACGCCTACAAGAATCTGGGCCGGACAATGGTGCTCAAAACCATTATCTGCACCAGCGCCTATTCCTTTTTCTACAGCGTCATTCCCGTGCCTGAAACGCCGATTGTCAGCGATTACCTCACCGCCTGTCTTCTGGGCGGCATCCTGGTGGGAGCGGCCAGCGGCATTATCCTGACCTGCGGAGGCAGCGGCGGCGGGCTGGACGTTGTGGGCCTGGTCCTGAGCAAGCGGGGAAGCCGGTTTACTGTAGGCAAGTTCTCTCTGAGCTTCAACGCCTTCCTCTATACCGTCTGCATCTTCCTGTTCAGCCCGGAGACGGCTATTTACTCCGTAATCTACAACTTTTTTACCTCCATGGTGCTGGACCGGGTACATCAGCAGAACGTCAACGTACAGGCCATGATTTTCACCAAGACCGCAAATGGCAATCTGGCCTCCTTCATTATGGAAAAGCTGGGCCGGGGCGTTACCTACTGGAAGGGCACCGGCGCTTATACCGGTTCTGATCTCCACGTGCTGACCGTCTGCCTGTCCAAGTTCGAGATTGAAGAGCTGATCCGGGCCGTCCATACCATCGACCCCAACGCCTTTGTTACCGTTCAGGAGCACGTGCGGGTCTATGGAAACTTCCTCCGGAAAATCGAGTGAGCAAGAGAACCCCCAGAGCGCTGAAGCCAGCCTCCGGGGGTTCTCTCTGCACTTATACAATGAAGCCGCCGTCTATGGTCAGAGTCTGGCCCGTGATAAACGACGCGCTGTCCGACGCCAGAAAGCAGACCGCCTTCGCGATTTCCTCCGGCGTTCCCAGGCGGCCCATAGGCGTCTCGTCCTCCAGCATGGCCCGGGTCTCCGTTCCCAACGCCCGCACCATATCCGTCGCAATACAGCCCGGCGCGACGGCGTTCACCCGGATGCCCGACGGCGCAAGCTCCAGGGCCAGCGACCGGGTCAGGCCGATCAATCCCGCCTTGGAAGCCGCGTAAGCCGTCTCGCAGCTGGAACCACGCAGGCCCCAGATGGACGACACATTCACGATACAGCCCCGTTTTTCCGTCAGCATATGGGGCAGCGCCGCCATGACCGTATTCCGCGGGCCTGTCAGGTTGACCGCCAGCATCCGGGACCAGGCGGCGTCGTCCGTGTCCTGAAAGAGGGTCTGCTGTGCAATCCCCGCATTGTTCACCAGAAGCTCCACCGGACCCAGAGCTTCCGACGCCGCCCGCACCATGGCTTCCACTGCCTTGCGGTCCGAGACGTCCGCCTGATATATTATCGCGTTCCGGCCAGCCTTACGCAGTTCTTCCGCCAGTGATTCCGCCGCGTCCCGATGCTCCAGATAGTTCACGCATACCGGCCAGCCTTTTTCCGCCAGCGCCCTCGCAATCCCGCGGCCAATCCCCCGGGAGGCTCCCGTTACCAGCGCGCTCCTTCTCATACGCAAAAAACTTCCCGATTCATGATTTCCATCCCCGATTTCTCATTCCTGAGCCGGAAGCACCACGGTCCAATTTACAGGTTCCGCGCCGTTTTCGGTCAGGAAGGCGTTGGTCTGGGAGAACGGACGGCTGTCGAAAAACCCGTGGTACGCGGACAGGGGGCTGGGATGGGCAGCGGTAAGCAGACACTTCTTTTCCGGCTCCTTCCCGGCGGCGCGGCAGGCTTTCAGGGCCCCTTCCGCCGTATCCTTGGCGTACTTGCCCCAGAGTACCAGCGCCACCGGCTGAGGCAGCCCGAACACCGCCCGCAGAATCCCGCCGGTGAATTCCTGCCAGCCCATGGACGCGTGACTGCCGGGCTTCTTCTCTTCCACCGTCAGCACCGAGTTCAGCAGCAGAACTCCCTGCC
This sequence comes from uncultured Oscillibacter sp., assembly GCA_910577405.1. Classification (GTDB taxonomy): domain Bacteria; phylum Bacillota; class Clostridia; order Oscillospirales; family Oscillospiraceae; genus Oscillibacter. Next base: position 299,072 of record CAJTMG010000001.1, read on the forward strand.
CCGCCCATGCTGACAGGTCGCCGGTCTTTCCTACAGCGCAGCCTAAATCCGCCGCCATTTCCTTATAGATGTTCTTCAGGGACGGCGGCAGTCTGCATTCCGACGGCACTGAAAACGACAATCCATGGGCCTGTCCGGGTCCGTGGTAGGGGTCCTGGCCCAGAATCACGCACTTCACATTCTCCGGCTGGGTCAGGCGTACCGCGCGGAAAATATTCTCCTGGGCCGGGTAGACCGTCCGCGTCTCCCGCAAGCCCTGGACCTTCTCCGCCAGAGCAGCTGCTTTCTCTACCGTTTCCGCCGGCAGAAGGTCCCCCCACGCACCGATTTCTTTCCGGATGGCTTCCAATTTCTCACTCATACTGTCCTCTCTTTCCGGCCTCTTTCAGCCTGTTGGTTGATCTGTCTTCCCGCTCTTTACGGGCTGCTTAAAGGATAATCAGCTCTTTTGGCGCGCGGGTCAGATTCGTGCAGCCGTCTTCTGTCAGAACGATCACATCCTCAATGCGCACACCCAGCTTTCCCGGAACATAAATTCCCGGTTCCGCTGACACCACCGCCCCTGCCGGAAGAGGCTCCTCGCTCCGGCTGGACAGATTCGGGGCCTCGTGGATTTCCACCCCTACGCCGTGGCCGAAGCTGTGGGTGAAATACGGCCCGAACCCCGCGGCGGTTATCACTTCCCTCGCGGCGGCGTCTACGGATTTCCCAGTCACTCCGGCACGGGCGGCGGCAATCCCGGCAAACTGCGCGTCCAGAACCGTCTGATAGACCTGCCACATTTCCGGCGCAGCGTATCCCACGGCGACGGTGCGGGTCATATCGGAACAATAGCCTTGATAAATACAGCCAAAGTCCATGGTGACGAACTCCCCGGCCTGAATCTGCTTCTCTGACGGCACGCCATGGGGAAGACTGCCGTTGGGTCCCGAAACCACGATGGGGTCAAAGGACATATCCGACGCGCCGTGGTGAAGCATCAGATATTGAAGGCGGGCGGCAATTTCCTTCTCTGTCACGCCGGGCTTGATTTCGTTCAGGATATCAGATAGGGCGCGTTCGGCGATTCTCTGGGCGGCTTCCAGGGCGGCGAGCTCTTCCTGATCTTTGCTTTGCCGGAGCTTCCCCAGCCAGCCCGACGCGGGGACCGTCTCGCAGGGGGACTCCAGCTTGTCCAGATGCCCTTCCAGTCTCTGGAACGCCTGCACGGACATCGACGCGTCCTCAAAGCCCAGACGCCGGATGGAATGCTCTTTTGCAAGCGTCTGGATATAGGCGGAAAAGGGCTTCTCCGGCGTCAGCTCCAGCAGCTCCGTCCCCTCCAGACTGCGTCCGGCGGCTTCGGTATAGCGGGCGTCGGTGAAAAACCAGGCCGCGTTCTTAGACACCAATCCGATTGCGTCGCCGTTGGGTGTATAGTAGCCCATGGCGTAAAAGCGGTTTGCCTCCCCCGTCAGCAGAACCGCGTCCAATCCTTCTCCTGCAAGGGCTTCCTGTACTCTTCGGATATGATTCATCCTGTCACCTTCTTCAATGAAATTACCTGATATCCGGCTGTCTGATACCGTCTTTCCCATCATACACCTTTTCTATGCAAAAAGCAACAGCCGCCCACAAACGCAGACGGCTGAAGATATCCATGATTCTATCTGTATTCAAGGGCGTTTTTGACGAAGCCGTAAAAGAGGGGATGGGGGCGGTCGGGACGGCTCTTGAACTCCGGATGGAACTGCACGCCGACAAACCAGGGATGACCGGGGTCCTCGACGATTTCCACCAGCCGTCCGTCCGGAGAAAGGCCCGCAAGCTGAAGCCCTGCCGCCGTGAGCTTTTCCCGGTACTCGTTGTTGAACTCGAAACGGTGGCGGTGTCGTTCGGAGATTTCGGCTTTCTGGTACAGTTCTCTGCTGGCCGAGCCTTCCGTCAGGACGCAGGGGCAGCGGCCAAGACGCATGGTGCCGCCCTTGTCCGTCACGCCTACCTGGTCGGGCATCAGGGCAATGACAGGATGCAGCGCGTTTTCGTGGAACTCGGCGGAATCGGCTCCCGTCAGACCTGCGGCATGGCGGGCGAATTCCACAACGGCCATCTGCATCCCCAGACAGATCCCAAAGAAGGGCACGCCGTTCTCCCTGGCGTACTGAATGGCGGCGATCATGCCCTCAATGCCCCTCGCCCCAAAGCCGCCGGGAACCAGCACGCCGCCGCAGCCTGCCAGACGTTCCGCCGCGTTCTCCGGGGTGATTTCCTCGGAGTCGAGCCAGCGGATGGAAACGATCGCGTCATTGGCGGTGCCGGCGTGGTTCAGGGCTTCCACCACGGAAAGATACGCGTCGTGGAGCTGGGTATACTTGCCGACCAGAGCAATTTCCACTTTCCGATGGGCGTTCTTCTCCCGCTTCACCATGGCCTTCCATTCCCGCAGGTCCGGCTGATGGGTAATCAGGCCCAGTTTCCGGCAGACTGCCTCGTCAAGCCCTTCCTCCGCCATCAGCAGGGGGACCTCGTAGAGGGTGGATGCCGTGGCGTTCTGAATCACGCAGTCCGGGGCCACGTTGCAGAAGAGGGCGATTTTCTTCCGGATATCGTCGGTAATGGGCGTGTCGCAGCGGCAGACCAGGATATCCGGCTGAATTCCCAGGGAGAGCAGTTCCTTGACGGAGTGCTGTGTGGGCTTGGATTTCAGCTCGCCGGTGCCGGGGACCTGGACGATCAGGGGCACATGGATGAAGACCACGTCCCCCAGAGGCCGCTCCGCCCGCACCTGCCGGATGGCCTCCAAAAAAGGCTGAGACTCGATATCGCCGACGGTGCCGCCGATTTCGGAAATCACTACGTCCACATCCTCGCTGGCCATGGCGTAGACCCGGCGTTTGATCTCGTCAGTGATGTGGGGGATGATCTGCACCGTGGCCCCCAGATAATCCCCCCGGCGTTCCCGGTTCAGAACGGACCAGTAAATCTTGCCGGAGGAAATGGAGCTGCTGCCGCTGAGGTCCTCGTCCACAAAGCGCTCGTAATGCCCCAGATCCAGGTCCGTTTCCGCGCCGTCCTCCGTCACGAAGACCTCCCCGTGCTGGTAGGGACTCATGGTGCCGGGGTCCACGTTGATATAAGGGTCGAACTTCTGGTTCCGCACCCGTACCCCTCTTTGTTTCAGCAAACGCCCCAGCGACGCCGCGCAGATGCCCTTTCCCAGCCCGGAGACCACGCCGCCGGTGACAAATACGTATTTAGTCGACATACCATTCCCTCCTTCATTCAAAATACAGTACAATATAGCATTCCCAGGGCCGGTTGTCAATCGTCAATTTTTTCACACTCTTGACAAGCGTTTGCGTGTTGTTATATTATAGAAATCAGAGAAGCGGCAGTGCGTCCGCTGAATGAACGAAAAGAAGAATTAGGGGGAATCAATATGCAGGGAACATGGGCAATGGCTTTTCGCGGCCGGAAATCTGATATCCTGAACCTTATGGAGCACATCGAAGCCGCCAAGGACCCTATCACCGCCGAAGCCTGGAAGGAGAAAACGTTTTCCAAGGATTTTGAGCATCTGGACAGCCGGGACCGGGTGCGCCTGATGATTGGCGAGGGTGACGCCGATCTGGACGCCCTGACAAAGATTTTCCATCAGTTCAGCGCGTTCGTTCCGGTGCTGGACGCCTGCCTCTATACTTACACGGCTATGCAGTCCAAAGTCCGGAATTATACCTATATTGCTGCCGGCGGCGGTCGGACCATCGAGTTTGAGGCCCGCTCCAACTGGAAGGATTTCGAGGCTTCCGAGGAGGATTTCGACGAGCTGGAGGTCATTATGGACGGCGACGGCATCGAATGGCGCGTCCCCGGGAAGTACGCCGCAATCCCGGAAATCTTTATCCTCTGAGAGAAGTTCCGGCGGGAAATCACAATCACGCTTGTGGGAGACGGTCAGGCATCGTCTTCCACTTTTTTGTCCAAACACGATTGTGTGATTTTGTGAAAAATGCCGATTGACTTTATCCCTTTAAAGCTGTATGGTAGTAAAGACATTGATGCCCCGCGGCAGAAGGGAGAGCTATTTATGACCACTTGCAGCGCCGCTCTCATAGGTTCCTATTTCCGCTTTACCAAGGTCCGTTTTTATGCGGGCCGTTTTGAACGTGGAAAAATGGGGCTGTCCGTGTGAAGGATACATCAAACCGCCATAAGCGTATGAAGGGCGGCCCTGTTTTTTCAACGGGGCTGCTTTTTATAATATTACTGCAAAATTCAAAACGAGGAGATTGAACAAGATGAAGAAGAAACTGCTTGCACTGATTCTGGCGCTGGCGCTGTCCGTGAGCCTGACCGCCTGCGGAGGCGATACCGTAAAGGATGACACATCCGGAGACAGCGCCCAGACCGAAGACCAGACCCCGGCCGGTGACGAGACCTCCGGCGGCGACGAGACTCCCGCAGACGGCCCCATCTACAAGGTGGGCATTTCCCAGTATGTCACCCATGACGCTCTGGACGCCGCAACCAAGGGATTCCAGGACGCGCTGAATGAACTGCTGCCGGGACAGGTAGAATTCGATTACCAGAACGCCGCCGAGGATACCGCCACCTGCGCCACCATTGCCAACGGTTTTGTAGCCGACGGCGTGGACCTGATTATGGCCAACGCTACCCCCGCTCTTCAGGCCGCCGCCGCCGCTACCGGTGATATCCCCATTCTGGGCACCTCTGTCACCGAGTACGGCGTGGCGTTCAATATCGAGAACTTCTCCGGCACCGTGGGCGGCAACGTCTCCGGCACCTCCGACCTGGCGCCCCTGGACCAGCAGGCGGAAATGATTAAGGAATGGTATCCCGACGCCAAGACCGTGGGCCTGCTGTACTGCTCCAACGAGTCCAACAGTCAGTATCAGGTGGACACCGTGCAGGATTATCTGGAGGGCCTGGGCTATACCTGCACCCAGTACGCCTTCGCGGATTCCAACGACATTGCCGCCGTCTGCCAGAACGCCGCGGACAGCAGCGACGTGCTCTATATCCCCACCGATAACTCTGCGGCCTCCAACAAGGGCGTGATCGACAATATCTGCCACGGCAATATTCCCGTGTTCTGCGGCGAGGAAGGCATCTGCGCTGGCTGCGGCGTGGCTACCCTCTCCATCAGCTATTACGATATCGGCTACAAGACCGGTGAAATGGCCGCGGACATCCTGGCAAACGGCGCGGATATCTCCACCATGGCCATTGAGTACGCGCCGGAGTTCGTGAAGAAGTACAACGAAGCCTCCTGCGCCGCTCTGGAAATCACGCCTCCCGAGGGTTATGTAGCCATCGGCTGAGCGGTTTTTTCCGGGGACCTGCCGGGCGCGGTTCCGCATACCAGGGACCACGCCCCGGTTCCCGTCAATTCTCCAAGTTCCCGGCGCAATGAGGGATTAGGAATTGGAAATTGACAGCGGGTCCAGAAAAATTCCTAATTCCTAACTCCTCATTCCACATTCGATCGGAAAGGTTGCTGACAATTATGATCAATTTCATCAGCGCATTGCCTGGAGCCGTTTCCCAAGGGCTGATCTGGGGAATTATGGCCATCGGCGTATATATTACCTACAAGATTCTCGATATCGCGGACCTGACGGTGGACGGCTCCTTCTGCACAGGAGGCGCGGCGTTTGTGATGCTCTACGGAAACGGCGTGAATATCTGGCTGGCACTTCTGGCGGCGCTGCTGGCGGGGATGCTGGCGGGACTGGCTACCGGTATTCTCCATACGGCCTGCGGCATCCCGGCGATTCTGGCGGGCATTCTGACGCAGTTGGGACTCTGGTCCATCAATCTGGCCATTATGGGGATGAAGGCCAATGTCGCCATCAACGTGACAGACAAGGAGAATCTGGACGGCCTGCTGGTCTCCCTCCGCTTTGTGCAGGACGTAGCCAAGGGAGTCCGGCCCTTCTACCGGCACCCGATTCTGGTCGTGGGCCTGTTTACCGCCGCTATGATCGGTATCCTCTATTGGTTCTTTGGCACAGAACTGGGAGCGGCACTCCGGGCAACAGGCGCGAATCCCAATATGGCCCGGGCGCAGGGCATCAACACCGACACCGGGAAAGTCCTGGGGCTGGTGATTTCCAACGGTATGGTCGCCTTGTCCGGAGCGCTTCTGAGCCAGTACCAAAGCTTCGCGGACTCCAGCATGGGCAAGGGCGCAATCGTCATCGGACTGGCCGCTGTGATCATCGGGCAGGTGGTTTTTGGGAAAATCTTCCGGAATTTCGCCTTTAAGCTGCTGGCGGTCTCATTGGGCGCTATCATCTATTATGTGGTGATTCAGGCGGTGGTGAGCCTCAGCAATATCAACACAAACTATCTGAAGCTGATCTCCGCCGTGATTGTGGCTGTCTTCCTGACAATTCCCTATTGGAAGGGAAAATATTTTACCAAAACCACGCACAAGGGAGGAACCGTTCATGCTTGAAATCAAGGAAATCTGGAAGACCTTCAACGCCGGGACGGTGAACGAAAAACAGGCTCTCCGGGGCGTCAGTCTGACTTTGAACGAGGGCGATTTCTGCACGGTGATCGGCGGAAACGGCGCGGGCAAGTCCACCATGCTGAACGCCGTAGCGGGCACCTGGGCGGTGGACAGCGGGACCATTTCCATCGGCGGCGTGAACGTGACCCATCTGCCGGAGCATAAGCGGGCCAAATACATCGGGCGGGTGTTTCAGGACCCCATGATGGGCACCGCGCCATCTATGCAGATCATTGAGAATCTGGCTCTCGCTGCACGCCGTGGTCAGCGCCGGGGCCTGAAATGGAGCATAACCAAGGAAGAAAAAGTCCGGTATCAGGAAATGCTCCAGGGGCTGGATCTGGGCCTGGAGGACCGGCTGAGCAGCAAGGTGGGCCTGCTCTCCGGCGGGCAGCGGCAGGCGCTCACACTGCTGATGGCCTCACTGAAACGCCCCAGGCTGCTCCTGCTGGACGAACACACCGCCGCCCTGGACCCCAAAACCGCCGCGAAAGTCCTGGACCTCTCGGACCGTATCGTATCAGAAAGCGGCCTGACGACAATGATGGTCACCCATAATATGCGGGACGCCATCCAGCATGGAAACCGGCTGATTATGATGTACAACGGCAGGATTGCCATCGACGTGTCCGGCGAGGAAAAGAAGAAGCTCACCGTCCATCAGCTTCTGGACCTGTTCAGCAAAGTCAGCGGTTCCAACGAGGCCGACGACAAGCTGCTTCTCTCCTGACCAGCCAAAAGAAGCGGAAGCCCACAAATCAGCTTTATCAAAAAGAGACGTGCCGGCAAAGGAACCGGTACGCCTCTTTTCTCTTTTGCAGCGCCCCAGTCCGGTTTCCAATGAAAAAGAGGCGTACCAGCGAAAGAAAACCGGTACGTCTCTTTTTTCATCTTCAAAGCTGCTGTGCAGGGGTTCTCTTACCGGTGAGGCACGTGCCAGATATTTTCGGCATACTGCGCAATGGCACGGTCAGCGGCAAAGATCCCGCTGCGGGCGATATTGTGCAGGCTCATCCGGTTCCACTTGATGGTGTCGGCGTAGGTTTCAGCCATCCGGCGTTCGGCGTCGCAATAGCTGTCGAAATCGGCCAGAAGCAGGTACTCATCGGCGGGACTGCCTCCCACGCCCAGAAGCAGGCGCTGATAGAGGTCGTCGTAGCTCACGCCGTCCCGGAAGCCGTTCCGGAGCGCGTCCATGGCCCGGCGGAGCTTGGGGTTCTGATTGTAGATTCTCTGAGGCACATAGCCATCCCGCTTGGTCTGCACCACTTCATCCGCGTGGAGGCCGAAGAGGAACATATTCTCGTCACCCAGAACCTCGTGCATTTCCACATTCGCGCCGTCCAGGGTGCCGATGGTCAGGGCTCCGTTCATCATGAATTTCATATTGCCGGTGCCGCTGGCTTCTTTACCGGCGGTAGAAATCTGCTGGCTGACCTCGCTGGCCGGCATCAGGATTTCCGCCAGGGAGACCCGGTAGTTCTCCAGGAAGACCACCTGCAGCTTATCCTTGCAGACGGGATCATGGGCAATCTGGTCTGCCAGGGAGTTGATCAGGTGGATGATCCGCTTGGCGACCTCGTAGCCCGGAGCGGCCTTTGCGCCAAAGAGGAACGCCCGGGGCTGGGTGATGCAGTTGGGATCATCCTGGAGCTGCTGATAGAGGGAGATGATATGCAGGACGTTCAGCAGCTGCCGCTTGTACTCATGGAGCCGCTTGGACTGGACGTCAAAAATCGCGTCGGGGTTCAGAATCACGCCCCGGCTCTTTTTTGCGTGGGCCACGAACGCCATCTTGTTCTCATGCTTGATCTCCGCCAGACGCTTCAGGACCGTGGTATCATCGGCATAACCGTCCAGCTTCTGGAGCACGGAGGCGTCCGCAAGGTAAGCGTCGCCGCCGGTAAGGTCTTTAATCAGGCTGTCCAGACCGGGGTTGATTTCGCTGAGCCAGCGCCGGTGGTCGATGCCGTTGGTAACGTTCTGGAATTTCCGGGGTTCCATATTGCAGGCGTCCCGGAACACGTCGTTGCGCAGGATGTCGGAGTGCAGCGCGCTGACGCCATTGACCGCCATGCCGCCCGCGATGCAGAGATTGGCCATCCGGATTTCGCCGTCCCAGATAATGGCCATATTCTTGGTCTTATTGGGATCATGATAAAACGCCTCGATTTTCTTCTGCCAGCGGCTGGAAATCTCCTGAATAATCTGGTAAATCCGGGGCAGGCGGCGTTCCATCAGGGTCTGGGGCCAGCGTTCCAGAGCCTCGGCGAGAACGGTATGGTTGGTGTACGCCACGGCCTGGGTGGTAATGCTCCACGCTTCGTCCCAATCCATGCCGGTATCATCGATAAAAATCCGCATCAGCTCGGGAATGACCAGCGTCGGATGGGTATCGTTGATCTGAATGACGTTCTTCTCATGGAAGTTCTTCAGCGTCCCGTAAGTGTCCAGATGCTTGGCGGTAATGGACTGAATGGTAGCAGAAACCAGGAAATATTGCTGTTTCAGCCGGAGAGACTTCCCCTCCATATGATTGTCTTCGGGATAGAGGACCTTAGCGATTGCCTCGGTCATAGCCTTTTCCTCCACGGCCTTGAGGTACTCGCCCCGGCCAAAGAGGTTCATATCAATCGCCTTGGTCGGGCGGGCGTCCCAGAGCCGGAGGACGTTCACATGATCCGTCCCGTAACCGGCGATCTCCATATCATAGGGCACGGCCTGCACCACGGTAGCGTCCTCGTTGACGGTATGCAGATACCCATCGGCCCAGAACTCCCGGACCGTGCCGCCGAAGGAGACCTGCTGTGCCTCGGCGGGCTTGGGGAGCAGCCAGGCAGCGCCCAGGTCCTTCCAATGGTCGGGGAGCTCCACCTGCTGGCCCTCCACGATTTTCTGCTTGAACAGACCCAGCTCGTAGCAGATTGAGTAGCCGGTAGCGGGAATCTCCAGGGTGGTCATGGAATCCAGATAGCAAGCCGCCAGCCGTCCAAGACCGCCGTTGCCCAGCGCCGCGTCAGGTTCCACCTCGAAGATATCCCCCGCCTTGAATCCCAGCGTTTCCAGTGCCTCCTTGAGCTGCGGGAGCACCCCAAGGTTATATGCGTTCTTCATCAGGCTCCGGCCCATCAGGAATTCCATGGACAGGTAATGCACCTGCTTCTTTTTGCTCTGACGGGTCTGCTTCCGGGTCTCCACCTCCCGCCGGGCCATCACATCCCGGAGAACCAGCGCGCTGGCCCGCATCATCTCGCCGTCCGTCGCCTCCTCGGGAGCCTTGCCGAAATTCGTCATCAGCTTCGCAGTCAGCGCTTCCTCCAGAGCTTTTGTTGTAAATGCTGCTGTCATTGTGTCTAACACCTTCCGCCCGTAAGCGGTTCCTTTCCTTAGCCTTCTTGCCGGAGACGATTAAGCCTCTTCCGTCTTCTTCGATGATTTCCGGGGTTTCTTTTCTGCCTTTTCCTTCTTCTCAGCCTTCTTTTCGGCTTTTTTGACAGTCTTCTTTTCGCCCTTCTTTGCCTTTGCGGTCTTCTTTTCCGTTTCCTTTTCCTCAGCCGCTTCTTTCACAGGAGCAGGTTCCGCAGCCGCTTCTTCCACGGGAGCAGGTTCCGCGGCCGCTTCTTTCACGGGAGCAGGTTCCGCAGCCGCTTCCTCCACGGGAGCAGGTTCCGCAGCCGCTTCCTCAACAGGCGTCTCTGCGGCGGTCTCATCAAAAGGGTGAGCGTCCTCTGTACGGTCGTCCATAGCGCGGCTGGTATTCTTACGGACAGGCCACTCGATACCGGTGATATTGGAGTAAATGCGCAGGTACTCGCGAGCGCTTCTGGCCCAACTGAAATCACCGGCCATAGCGCGCTGACGCAGCCGAGCGAAGACGTCGGGGTAATCCTTATAGAGGTAGACGGCCTCGCGGATCACATGGAGCATATCGCCGCTGGAGTAATTGGCGAAGGAGAAGCCGTTGCCCGCGTCGCGCCAGGACTCGCAGGGCTGGACGGTATCCCGCAGGCCGCCGGTCTCCCGCACGATGGGCACGGTGCCGTAACGCATGGCGATCATCTGGCTCAGACCGCAGGGTTCGCTCTTGGAGGGCATGAGGAACAGGTCCGCGCCGGCGTAAATAGCCATGGAGAGATTTTCGTTGTAATCCAGGTTGATGGACATCCGGCCGGGGTACTGCTGAGCGGCCCAGTGGAAGAATTCCTCATAACGCTGGTCGCCGGTACCCAGGACCACAAGCTGCATGGGGAGCTCCATCATATCATGAATGACCTCGCAGATCAGATCCAGGCCCTTATGGGACACCAGGCGGGTCACCATAGCAACGACGGGGGTATGAGGCTCCTCCCGCAGGCCGGTCATCTTTTGCAGCTCCGCCTTATCCGTCGCCTTGCCAGCCAGGTCCGCAGCGGAGAAGTTGCTGTGAATCCGGGGATCGGAAGCGGGGTCATAGAGCTTCATGTCGATGCCGTTGAGCACGCCGGAGAGCTTATTGGAGCACTGGCGCATGATACTCTCCATCCGATGGGCGAAGTAGGGCATTTTCAGCTCGTTGGCGTAGGTAGGAGAGACCGCGTTCACGGCGTCGGCACAGAGGATCGCGCCCTTGAGCAGATTCACGTCGCCGTCCATCAGCAGCGTGCCGTCCTTGACCCAGCCGCTGTCCAGGCCGAAGAGGTCCCCCAGCACGGCGGCGTTGTAACGGCCCTGATACTCGATATTGTGGATGGTCAGGACGGTTTTGATACTGCGGTACCGGTCCTCCCGCACGCCGTCGTCCTTCAGGTAAACGGGCACCAGTGCGGCCTGCCAGTCATTGCAGTGAATCACGTCGGGCCAGAACTTCATATGGTCCAGCATCCGCACCACGGCCCGGGAGAAAAAGCCGAAGCGCTCGCCATCGTCCATCTGTCCGTAAAGGTCGCCGCGGTTGAAGTACTGCTCGTTGTCCAGGAAGTACCAGGTCACGCCGTCCTGCTCCAGGGAGAACAGCCCGCAGTAGCTATGCCGCCACGCCAGGTCCACATAGTCATAGCAAAGGAAATTCAGCTTATCGCCGTACTTCGCCCGCACCCGGTCATAAAGCGGCAGGACCACGGCGACCTCCGCGCCCTGTTCCGCCAGCGCCGGGGGGAGGGAACCGGCCACATCCGCGAGACCGCCGGTTTTACAAAACGGGACGGCCTCACTGGTTACGTACAAAATCTTCATACTCTTTCTCCTTTTCATACTCTTCCCCATACAGGAAAGCTCTTTCAGGAACACCGCAAGAACGGTATTTTTATATTATACCAAAAAAAGGGCCCCCGGTCAATCTGCCATTCAATCATAAAAGGGAGACGCGAACGCCCCCCTTTTATTGAATTTACACCTTGCTGCCCTTTGCCAGAACGATGGGATAGGTAGCATGACCCATCAGCGTCCTGCCCTCGAGAATCTCCACATCCTTATCAGTAATGATATAGGTAAGCCGGGCATTCTTCCGGATCAGGCTGTCCTTGAAGATTACGCAGTTCCGGACCACGGCCCCGGCCTCCACGGTGACGCCCGGGAAGAGAATGGAGTTTTCCACTATGCCCTCGATGGAGCATCCGTCGCCGATCAGGGAGTTGATGCACTTGCCGTCGGAGCCAAGGTAGGAGGAGCTGAGGTCGGCGTTCTTGGCCCGGATGGGACGCTGGGCGCAGAAGAGGTCCGCCCGGATGGAGGGTTCCAGGAGCTGCATACTGCGGTCGTAGTATTCCTGGACGGAACGAATCTGCGCGGCGTAGCCCTTCCAGATATAGCTCTGAATTTTCAGGCTGCCCTTTTTCGCCTGGAGCACGTCGCCCCGCCAGCTGATCTGGTCCTTGGCGGCGCAGTCGTCCACCAGCTCCAGAAGCAGTTTCTTGGAGACCACGTAGGTGCCCAGACCCCGCAGGCCCCGGGGAGAGTGAAGATTATAGAAGACCTCCGTCACCCGTCCGGAGTCGCCGATCTGGAAATAGATGCCGTCCTCGGTCATAAAGCTGTCGTTGGCGCACACCACGGTGATATCCGCGCCGGACTTGACATGATTTTCATAAACGTCAGCGATGGGCAGATTGGCAACCAGGTCACCGTCCATCATCACGACGTAATCCTGCCGGATGCCCTCCAGGTAGGACCGCACGCCGTGAAGGGCCTCGATATGTCCCCGGTAAGGCATTGCGCCCCAATCCTGCTGATAGTTAAAGGGAGGCAGGAGCCGCAGGCCGCCCCGTTTCCGGCTCAAATCCCAGTCTTTTCCGGTGCCCAGATGGTCCAACAGGCTCTGATACTGCCCATGGAGGACGATCCCCACATCGGTGACATTGGCATTCACCAGATTGGAAAGCGCGAAGTCCACCGCCCGGAAGCGGCCTCCGAAGGGGATGGAGGAAGCGGAGCGCATAGAAACCAGCTCCTGCAAATTCCCGCGCCGTTCGTAAGCGAAAATAATACCATGCAGTCCGTTCATTTGGACACCTCCTCACCGTCGCGGTCAAGCATAATGCCAGCCTTTGCATCCCGGCCCTCAGGCAGCTCGCAGCCGGGTCCCAGCACCGTCAGGCCCCAGCCCTCCGGCGAATTCTCCGGCGTGCCGCCCACATGACAGCCCCTGCCGATTTTGCAGCCCTCGCCCAGGATGGCGTATTCCACCACTGCGCCGGGGGCAATCTCCACGCCGGGGAACAGGACGGAGTAACGCACCGCCGCGCCCTCGCCGACGGTCACGTTAGGAGAGAGCACGGAGTTCTCCACCACGCCCTCCAGGATACTGCCGCGGTTCACAGCGCTGTGGGACACGACGGACTTCCCGCCCATGAACGCAGGCGGCGCGCTGATAGACCGGGCGTAAATGGGCCAGGACTGGTCGCGCAGATCCAGGCCGGACTCGAAGGACAGCATATCCATGTTGGCGTCCCAGAGAGACTCCAGGGTGCCCACGTCCTTCCAGTAGCCCTCGAAGCGGTAGGCGGCCATACGCTCATGATTGTTCAGCATAGCCGGAATGATATTTTTGCCAAAATCGTTCTCAGAATTGGGATTTGCCTCGTCGTCGGTCAGATACTTCCGAAGCTCTTTCCAGTTAAAGATATAGATTCCCATGGAAGCCAGGTTGCTCTTGGGCTCCTTGGGTTTCTCGGCGAACTCGGTAATCATATCACCCTCGCCCACGCTCATGATGCCAAACCGCGGCGCTTCAGCCCAGGGCACCTCCATAACAGAGATGGTACACACGGCGTTGGCGGCCTTATGACGGGCCAGCATATCAGAGTAATCCATTTTATAAATATGGTCGCCGGAGAGAATGACCACATATTCGGGATCATACAGGTCGACAAAGCCCCGGTTCTGATAGATGGCGTTTGCTGTTCCCTTATACCAGGTGCCGCCCTTGCTGCCCTGATACGGAGGCAGGATATGCACGCCGGCCGCGGAACCGTCCAGGTCCCAGGGCTGGCCGCTGCCGATATAGCTGTTCAGCTCCAGGGGTCGATACTGGGTCAGAACGCCCACGGTGTCAATACCGGAATTGGTGCAGTTGGAGAGGGGGAAATCAATAATGCGATACTTTCCGCCGAAGGGAACAGCGGGCTTTGCCATGTCTCCAGTGAGGACATAAAGGCGGCTGCCCTGTCCTCCTGCCAACAGCATGGCAATCATTTCTTTTTTCATGTCTCTTTCAGCTCCTTACTTCTGCCTGATTTTACCTTAACCGGGAATCTCTGGGGCCTTGAACGCGGACGGTTATCCATTCACGTTGTTTCTGTTTTCTTTGTCCGGCGCTTCCGAACAGGCTTTTCTGCTGTTTCAGCCGGGTCCTTCCGGGGACGGCCAGGCTTCCGCTTTACAGGCGCGTCCGCTTCTTCCGCCTTGGTCTTCCGTTTTGCAGGCGCGTCTGTTTCTTCCGCCTTGGCCTTCCGTTTTGCAGGCGCGTCTGTTTCTTCCGCCTTGGCCTTCCGGACTCTCCGCTTGACCTTCACCGTTTCAGCGGCAACGGCGGCGGCAGGGGCTTCCGGCGCGGCCTCGGGGTCCTTGGGAGCTTTCAGGGCCTTAGCCTTCCGACGCTTGGGGAATGTGCCCTCGCCGCGATAGAACACCGCGCCAAAGGACGGAATCTTGATAGCCGCAGAATAATCCTTCCCATGGGACGGGATATCCTCCACCGGCACGGCCTCTGTATCTCCGAAGCCGTCGCCGCCGTAAGCCTTGTCGTCGGTATTGAATACGGGGACGTACTTCCGGTGATCAGGGACGCCGATCCGGTAATCCTCGTAAGTATTGGGGGAGAAGTTGACGGCGCACATCAGATCGCGGCCCTTCTTGTCCTTCCGGAGGAACACGACCACGTTATTCTGATTGTCGTCCACCACCAGCCACTCGAAGCCCTCCCAGCTGAAGTCGATCTCCCAAAGGGCGGGTTCCTTCTTATAGAATGCGTTGGCGTCCTTGAAGAACTGATGCACCTGCCGGTTCTCCTCGTTCTGGTCCAGGAGATACCAGTCAAGCTGTTCCTCGTCGTTCCACTCGTGCCACTGGCCAAGCTCCACGCCCATAAAGAGCAGCTTCTTGCCCGGATGTCCCAGAAGATAGGCATAGAATCCCCGTGTGCAGCGAAGCTGGTTCTTGTAATCGCCGGGCATTTTCCCCACGATGGAGCCTTTCATATGAACGACCTCGTCGTGAGAGATGGGCAGGATAAAGTTCTCCGAGAAAGCGTACATCATAGAGAATGTGATATCCTTATGATGATGCTGCCGGAAGAAGGGGTCCAGCTTGAGATAGTGGCACATATCATTCATCCAGCCCATGTTCCACTTGAGATTGAAGCCCAGTCCGCCAACCTCCGCGGGACGGCTGACCAAGGGCCAGGCGGTGGATTCCTCGGCAATCATCATAACGCCGGGCTTTACGGAAAATGCCATAGCGTTCAGTTCCCGGAGGAAATCGATGGCCTCCAGGTTCTCATGCCCGCCGTAGACATTGGGGGTCCAAGCGCCGCCCTGCCGGTCATAATCCAGGTACAGCATAGAGGCCACGGCGTCCACCCGGATACCGTCCACATGGCACTCCTCCAGCCAGAACCGCGCCGAGGAAAGCAGGAAGCTCTTGACCTCAGGCCGGCCGTAGTCAAAGACCCGGGTGCCCCAGGAAGCGTGCTCCCACTTATTGGGATCGCTGTACTCGTAGCAGCAGCCGCCGTCGAATTCATACAGACCGTGGGCGTCCTTGCAGAAATGGGAAGGCACCCAGTCCAGGATCACGGCGATGCCATTCTTATGCATATGGTTCACGAACCACAAAAAGTCCTTCGGCGAGCCGAACCGCGACGTGGGGCAGAAATACCCTGTACACTGATAGCCCCAGGACATATCCAGGGGATGCTCCAGCACCGGCAGCAGTTCAATGGCGGTGTAGCCCATTTCCTTGACGTAGGCGGCCAATTCCTTCGCCAAATCCTTATAATCGTAGAAATCCCCGTTTTCCCGCTTCTTCCAGGACCCCAGATGGACCTCATAGATATTCAGCGGGGAATCGTAGACCTGATGCTTCTCCTGTTTTTTCAGGAAGGCGTCGTCGGTCCAATGGAAGCCCTTGATATCATAGAGCTTGCTGGCGGTGGCGGGCCGTGTTTCCGAATGGAAGGCGTAGGGATCGGCCTTGAGTCTCACCTGACCATCCTGTCCGGTGATGGCGAGCTTATAGGAAGTAAATTCCGGCAGCTCGGGGATAAAGCCCTCCCAGATTTCGCCTTTACGGGCAAGCCGGTGAACGCCCTCCTTCCAGTCGTTGAAGTCGCCCACCACAGACACGGCCTGCGCATGGGGGGCCCAGACCCGGAACCGCCAGCCCAGTTCGCCCCTCTTTTCGTCTGGATGCGCGCCGAAATAGCGCCAGCCGTCGGTGAGCGTACCGGAATGGAAGCGCTCGGTCTGATCTTTTTTTGCCATAGTCTACCTCCGTGCATAGCCGGACGGCGGCGGGGGAGCGTCCCGAAGGAGCCCGTCTCACCTGTGCCGCGGCCTCCGCTTTTGCGGCAAGCGGCTCGCCGATTTCAGCGCCTCGTTCCGGACGCTCTTACCGTCGCCTGACGGCCATCTTTTTTCATACTCTGCTTATTCTTTGTTATTATACTTCTTCCTGAAAATGCCGTCAAGGACACTGCGTCTGGAAAAACCGGCGGTCTTTTCGTTTATTTTCTCCAAAACCCTGTCTATTTCCGCAGTTTTTTTGTTGACCTTTGTCGGTTCGCACAATTACGGACCCCTATTTTCTTGCATTTAGACAAAGTATTTTTTGCAAAAAAGCAGTTTTTGCTAGTCACCGCCTTGATTTTCTTGCTCTCTCCTGATAAAATATCCCCCGTGCGCATCAACTATCTGGTTCAGGAGGGGTTCATATGTTCCATTTTCCAATCCCGCTTACTGTCGACGGCTTTCCCTTATGGGTGATCCTGCTGATTTGCTGCGGCGTCTTTCTGGCCTCCTTCATGGACGCGATTGCCGGCGGGGGAGGCATCATCTCCGTGCCCACCCATCTGATTGCCTTTGGCTCCCTGCCCGCGCCCTACGCCCTGGGGACCAATAAGATCTCCGCCTGTATCGGCACCATCTTTTCTACTGCCCGGTTCATCAAAAACGGCTACGTCAACTGGAAGCTTTTCGGCCCTTCCATTCTTTTCTCCATTACGGGCTCCGTGGCGGGGACCTGGCTCCAGCACCGGACTCCGGACGCCGTGCTGAAATATATGCTGCTCTTTGTGCTCCCTGTGGTGGCCTTTATCACCCTGCGTACACGGGAGTGGCCTGACGAGCCGGGAACCATCGACCCGCGCAAGCAGACTGCCATTGTCTGGGCGGCGGCGTTCCTGATCGGGGGCTACGACGGCTACTACGGACCCGGCACCGGCACTTTCCTGATGATTATCTTTATCCGTCTCGCCAGGCTGGATACCCGTCACGCCGCCGGAGGGGTCAAGGTTATCAATCTGGCCTCCAATTCCGCCAGCATGGTAACGCAGATCATTTCGGGCTATTCCTATCTGGGCGTGGGGCTGATTGCTTCCGTGGCGTCCATTGCGGGACACTATCTGGGGTCTGGGCTGGCCATCAAAAACGGGAGCAGGATCGTCCGGCCCGCGGTGATTGTGGTGCTGATTCTTCTGACAGTCAAGGTGGGCAGCGAGCTGCTGTTCCCGGAATTCTGGGGGTAATCAATATGAGCAAAAAAAAGAGCGTCGGCATTATAGGCGGCATGGGTCCCATGGCTACGGCGGACCTGTTCCGGAAAATCACAGCGCTGACAAAAGCCGGAAAAGACAGCGAGCATATCCGGGTGTACATCGACAGCAATCCAGAGATCCCGGACCGGACGGCGGCGATTTTGCAGGGCGGCCCGGACCCTGTGCCCGCCATGGTGGACGCGCTGGTGAATCTGGAAGCCTGCGGCGCGGACTGCATCGTCATGCCCTGCAACACGGCCCATTACTTCCTGCCCCGGCTGCGGGAAGAGACAGGGCTGCCGTTCATCAGCATGATTGACGAGACCGCAAGGGCCTGCCGGGAGGAGCGTCCGGGTGCGGCGGCGGGCATTCTGGCGACCTCGGGCACCCTCTCGGCGGGACTGTACCAGAAAGCCCTGAGCAGCGCCGGCGTGCCGTATCTGGAACCCTCGGCGGAAGAACAGAAAGCCTTGATGTCCGTGATCTACGACGGCGTAAAGGCAGGCGCGGACCCCTCGGCGTACCGTGACGCGTTTCAGGGTGTGCTGAACGCCATGACCGCCCGGGGCGCGGATTACTTCCTGCTGGCCTGCACAGAGCTTCCCCTGGCGTTTCAGGCTCTGGGCCGCCCTGCGGACGCGCTGGACCCTACCGAACTCCTTGCCCGGGCGGTAATTCGCTTCTGCGGCTATGAGGTCCGGGAAGCCTGATTTCATCTGCCCTCCGCCTGCCGGACCTGCCTCCGACGGGCGGATTTTTTTGCGCTGACAACTTCTGGAATCTCTGCGTTTTCCTGCAAAAAGACCGTTTTCGCGCTGAGCTTGGATGAAATTCCGCGTCCTTCCAATGGGTCAGTTCATAATTTCTTTATATTTTCCTTTACAAACGCCTCTGAATTTGGTATACTGTCAACAATCCAGAGGACCCATCCGCCGCTTCCTTTGGATAATCTTATAAAATCCCGTCTCTTTCCGCAGGATTTTATTTTTATGAACGAGGTGAATCGTATGAACAACAAAAAGAAGCTGAGTCTTCCCGTTCAGATCCTGATCGCGCTGGTTCTGGGCATCGCCGTCGGCCTGGTCTGCTACTTTATGGACGCCGGCGAGTTTACCACCAACTACCTGAAACCCTTTGGCGATATCTTCGTCAACCTCCTGAAATTCATCGTGGTGCCTGTGGTGCTGCTGTCCATGATCGACGGCATCATCTCCATGGGCGACATGAAGAAGGTGGGCGCGGTAGGCTGGAAAACCGTGGCATACTTCCTCTGCACCACCGCCGTGGCCTGCGTAATCGGCCTGGTGTTCGCCAATATCTTCAACAACGCCGGACTGTTCCCCACCCTGTCCCTGGAGGAAGGGGCGGTCTGGGATAAGGCCACCTCCGCCAACTTTATGGAGACGCTGGTGGGCATCTTCCCGTCCAATATGTGGAGCGCGTTCTCTGCGTCGAATATGCTGCAGGTGATCGTGATCGCGCTGTTCTTCGGCGGCGGCATCATGGCGGCTGGCGAGAAGGGCAGACTCTGCAAAGATATCGTGTCCTCCTTCTACGCTGTGATTGAGCAGGTCATGAATTTTATCATCAGCCTGTCCCCCATCGGCGTGTTTACCATGATGGCGTGGGTCGTGGCTACCCAGGGCGCGAATATTCTTGGCTCTCTGGTATTGGTTCTGCTGTGCGCGTACATCGGCTATGTTGTCCACGCGGTGCTGATTTACTCCATGTCCGCCAAGGTTTTTGCCGGGCTTAGTCCGATCTGGTTCTTCAAGGAGGCTTCGGCGGCTATGATCTTCGCCTTTACCTCCACGTCCTCCGCCGCCACGCTGCCCGTCTCCAAGGAGTGCGCTGACGCTCTGGGCGCCGACAGTGAGATCTCCTCCTTTGTCCTGCCTTTGGGGTCTACCATCAATATGGACGGCACGGCGATTTATCAGTGCGTAGCCACCATCTTCCTGGCCTCCTGCGCGGGGGTGCAGCTGAGCGTCGGGCAGATGATTACAATAGTGGTCACGGCTACGCTGGCTTCTATCGGCACGGCTGGCGTTTCCGGCGCGGGCATGATTATGCTGGCTATGGTGCTGACGGCTATGGGCATCGACGTGAACCTGATTATGATTATCTACGGCGTGGACCGTCTCTTCGACATGGGCCGGACCTGCCTGAACGTCACCGGCGATATCTCCTGTGCCATCTGCGTGTCCCACTGGGAAGGCAAGCACAGAAAGTAAGCCTGTTTTCTCTTGGCAATGCCTCCGGGCGGTCTGATTTTTGGGCCGTCCGGATTTTTTTACGGAATTTTTCTTTTTTGCGGGATTTTTCCGGCCGCTGATGGATATTACCTGATGAAGGGCCTTTCAGAAAGAACGAGGGGAGGTGGGCGCGTGACGGAGCAGGAATTTCAGACGGCCATGGACGAGCTGGGGGACAGTGTATTCCGGCTGGCGTACAGTTGGCTGAAGAACCGGGCGGACGCGGAGGACGTGATGCAGGAGACGCTGCTGAAGCTGTATCTGGAGCCGAAGCCGTTCGAGTCCAGGGAGCACCGGCAGCGCTGGGTATTCCGGGTTGCGTCCAACGAATGCCGGAAGCTGCTGCGGACACCCTGGAAACGGCGGACCGGGCCTCTGGAAGACGCGGACGAAGCTGCCGTGTTCGACCAGCCCGCCCAATCGGAGCTCTTTCAGGAAGTGATGTCGCTGCCGCCGAATTACCGGGCCGCAGTGTACCTCCACTACTACGAGGGCTACTCCGTGAAGGAAATCGCGGTCCTGATGCACGCCCTCCCCTCTACCGTTCAGACCTGGCTGTTCCGGGCCAGGGGTCAGCTCAAGCTCAAATTAAAGGAGGCCGACAGTCCATGATTGACGACGAACTGTATCGCGAAACGTTCTCCAAACTCCGGGCCTCCGAACAGGCAAAAAGGGAGGTTCTTATGAAGATTCAGGAGAAGAAAACCAAGCGCCGTCTGCCGAAGGTCCTGCGGAGCGCCGCGATTGCCGCCGTTCTGGTGGTTGCTCTCGCGGTGACGGCCAGCGCTGCCGAAACCGATCTGCTGGACTTTATCAGTGTGCAGCTTACCACCATCTTTGACGACGGATTCCATTCTGTGGCCGTGGATGAAGAGGGCAAGGAGTGGAATGCCTACAACATGACCGCCGAAACCGAACTCCGGGACGGCCGTCTGATTCTGAAAGCCATGACCCAGGAATTTGATATCACGGACGACCTGCTGGACAACGGCGAAGCGGTTCATACCTTTTATAAGGACGATTTCGATATGACCGTTACCGTCACAGGCACTTTGGAGAAACATACCATCTCCACGTCCTCCGAAGCAGGCAGCGTCAGCATGGTCAGCGAACCCAAGGAACCCGGCGAAGTCTACACCACCATGACCACCGGCGACGGGGAGGACAGCGATTCCGACCGCACAAATATTGCCGATGAATCCAACACATGGTCCGGCATCGAAAGCGATTCCCATGGTCAGTATGAAATAATCAGCGACGACGGCAGAGTTCTGGTTTCCGACGTCACCAAGTAAACAAGCAAAAAAAGAGGCGTACCGTGTCATTTGGTACGTCTCTTTTTTGATTGCGGGAACGATTTCTCAGAACGCAGGAACCACCGCGCCGCCGAAAGTATCGTTGATATAATCGCGGATGGTATCAGAATGCAGGGCTTCAATCAGGGCCAGGACAGCGGGATTCTGCTCATTGCCTTCCTTGACCACCAGAATGTTGACATAGGGAGAAGAATCCGCGCTCTCGCTCACAGCCGCGTCCGTGGTGGGATTCAGACCCGCGCCAAGGGCATAGTTGGAGTTGATGGCGGCCAGGGCAACCTCGTCCAGATTGGCGGGGACGTTGGCGGCTTCCAGCTCCAGGAACTGGAGATTCTTGGGATTCTCAGCAATGTCGTTGGGGGTGGAGGACAGGTTGCTGCTGTCGTTGAGCTTGATCAGGCCCTGGGATTCCAGAAGCAGCAGGGCGCGGCCTTCGTTGGTGTCGTCGTTGGGCACGGCTACGGTCGCTCCGTCGGGCAGTTCGTCCAGGGAGGCAACCCCATTCAGATACAGGCCCATAGGTTCGATATGCACGCTGGCCACGTTGACCAGATGGGTGCCCCGTTCAGCGTTGAAGTCGTCCAGATAGGGTATGTGCTGGAAGAAGTTGGCGTCCTCGTCACCGTCTTCAACCGCGGTATTGGGAATGACGTAATCGGAATATTCGTTGACAGTCAGTGTAATGCCCTGCTCCGCCAGAATGGGCACGCACTGATTCAGGATTTCCGCATGGGGTGTGGGGGACGCGGCCACGCTGATGGTCAGACCGTCGCCGGACTCGTCAGGGGTGTTGGCGCCGTCGGTCTGCTGCTGGTCATCACCGCCTGTGGTATCGCTGGTTTTGTCGCCGCCGCAGGCCGTCAGAGACAGTGCCAGCAGAAGCGCCAGGGTCAATGCAAAAAACTTCTTCATCATTCTTTCCTCCAAATAAAACGAATTTGGGATTCTGGTATGCCCTTCGGTTTCACGGACCTCCCGCGCGCTGAGAGGCCCGCCCGCCGGAGAAAATACCATTTATTTCAAACCGCGTGTACGGCTGAAATCAACAACCTTTCCGGAATTTCTCCATAAACGCCAGCGCAGTAAAGCCTTTGTCGGACGCTTTCTCATCGTTCAGGCGCTTATCCATTTTCTTTGACGCGTAATTGAACGTGGACTGAATCATCTGCACCATCACAATCAATATCAGCACGGTTATCCACATCACTGAGGGGACATTCCGCTGATGTCCGTATCGGATCGTCAAATCGCCCAGACCGCCCGCGCCCATTGTACCGGCCATAGCGGTGTAAGCGAGGATGGTAATCAGGGAGATGGAGGCGCCAAGGACCAGAGAGGGTTTCGCCTCCGGCAGGTAGACCTTCCAGACGATCTGGAATGTGGACGCGCCCATGGACTGCGCCGCTTCCACCACGCCTGCGTCCACTTCACTGAGGGACGTTTCGACCATCCGGGCAATGAAGGGCGCGGCGGATATCACCAGGGGAACAATCGCGCCTTTGACCCCGACTTTTGTGCCCATGATGAACTTTGTCAGGGGGAAAATGGCAATCATCAGGATAATGAACGGCAGAGAGCGGCCCATATTGATCACCCAGCCCAGGACGTTGTAAACCAGCTTGTTGGGCCGGATACCGTGGGGCTGTGTCAGAATCATAATCACGCCCATGGGAAGGCCCAGAATATAAGCCACCAAGGTAGAGATTCCGGTCATAACCAGCGTATCCCAGATGCCCTCCAGAATAATGCCGCCGTACTGTGCCCAGAACGCGCCTGTAAAAATCTCACTCATGCTGATAGTCGACCTCCTCCGCGGTAACATTAGGCTGTGCGCGAATATAGCTGAGGGCTTTCGCGGCCTCGTTGGGGTCCTCCGGCAGTCCCACCAGAATCGTCCCCAGAGCCTTGCCGCCTACGTTCCGGGTATCCGCGCCCAGAATATTGAGCTTCACGCCGCAGTCGATGGCCACAGACGCAATGAGGGGCTGATAGGCAGTGCCGCCGTTGAAGGAAATCCGGACGGCCCGGGAGCTTCTGATGTACTCCGCCGCCGCTCTGACGCCTCCGGGGTAAACCAGCCGTCTTGCCGCGTCGGTGGAGGGGTTGGAGAAAATGGCCTGCACTTCCCCCATTTCGGCTACGGAACCGCCGTCCAGAATCGCGACCCGGGAACAGATTTCCTCAATCACGCTCATCTGATGGGTAATGACTACCACTGTGACCCCTAATTTCGCGTTCAGGTCCTTGAGCAGGCCCAGAATGGAAGCCGTTGTGGTAGGGTCCAGGGCGGAAGTGGCTTCATCACAAAGGAGCACTTTCGGGTCCGTCGCCAAAGCCCGCGCAATCGCCACGCGCTGTTTCTGTCCGCCGGAGAGCTGGGCCGGATACGCAAGGGCCTTTTCTTTCAGGTCCACCAGCTCCAGAAGCTCCCGGGCACGTTTTTCCGCCTGCCCCTTGGACACTCCCGCGAGCTCCATGGGAAAGCATACGTTCCGCAGGCAGTTCTTTTGCATCAGCAGGTTGAAGCTCTGAAAAATCATGGTAATTTTCCGCCGGGCCAGACGCAGTTCCCTCTCGCTGATTCGCCGCAGACGGTTCTGTTCCATCCAGACCAGCCGCTGACCGTCCACAATCACAGCGCCGGAGGTAGGCTCTTCCAGCAGGTTCATGCAGCGGACCAGGGTAGACTTTCCCGCGCCGGACAGCCCGATAATACCGAAGATTTCCCCCTGCCGGATGTCCAGATTGATATCCTCCAGTGCATGGACGGCCTCAGGACCCTGGCCGAAGGTTTTTGTCAGATGTTGAATTTGAATGATGGATTCACTCACAGACGCTGCTCCTTTCGTCGAATTCCGGAAAAAGAAAAAGCCCCTGAAGCCCTCCGGCTCCAAGGACGAACGCGAACACACCGCGCCGTGGTACCACCTTGTTTCGCACGCCCCCTCGCGAAGGCGGCCTTTGGGAGTGCCAGCACACTCCTGCGCTGTTACGTGCGCTCACGTCACGGCCTGTGCAGAGCAGTCAGCCGCGCGACTCCAAGACCATGTTCAGCCGGCTCTTCTGTACCTCTTTTCAGCGTCCGAGGCTCTCTGTGACGTATCTTCCGGCTTACTCTTCTCTTCATTGTCTTTACACTTGATGCAGTTTTCAAAGGGGGATTTTCTGCTTGCTCTGTAGTTTACACGCTTTCCCGCCCGCTGTCAACCGTCGTTTTGCCCGAAACCCGCGTCATACAGGCCAACTTTCCGGGCAAGCCGCACAAATCCGCCGGAAACTTTCGCATTTCCGTAGGTTCTGGGAAGAATCAGATTGCGTCCCGCGGGCAAAACTGCTATAATGCAGGCGATTTGGATACAACGCGGGACGTACTAAGGAGGGCCATAACTTGCTGCGGTATTTGTTATGCGGAGCGCTGATCGGCGCGGGTGCGATACTGCCGGGGGTGTCCGGGGGTGTGCTGGCGGTGGTATTCGGCATCTACCGGCCATTTATGGAGGTGCTGACCCATCCAAGGCGGGCGCTGCCGAAATACTGGCGGATGCTGATTCCTTTGAGCATTGGCTGGGCGGCGGGGTTTCTGGGCTTTGCAAAGGGCATTGCGGCGGCGCTGAGTCTTTCCGACGCGGTGACCACCTGGCTGTTTATCGGCCTGATCGGCGGGACGGTTCCGGCGCTGTTCCGGGAGGCGGGCAAAGAAGGACGGCGGGCTTCCTCCTGGGCAAGCCTGTTTCTGTGCGCGCTGGCGATCTTCTCGGGGTTGTTCTATGTCAGCCGGGTGGTTCACGCGGAGGTGGAGCCGTCCTTCTGGTGGTACAACTTCTGCGGCGTTCTCTGGGGCATGAGCGTGGTGATTCCCGGCATGACCAGCTCTTCCATCATGATGGCCCTGGGACTGTATCAGCCGATGCTGGAGGGCTTGGCGGCGCTGGATTTCATCGTGCTGTCGGCCAGCCTTCCGGGGATGTTCCTGACAATCGCTCTGCTGGCCCGCTTTATGAACTGGTTCTTTCGCCAACATTACGCGATTGCTTACCATGGGATTCTGGGCTTTGTGCTGGCTTCCACCCTTGTAATTATTCCCACCAGCTACACCGGACCGGGGGAGATCGCTTTATCTGTTCTCTGCTGCGGCGCGGGGTTCCTGCTTGCCTTCTGCCTTGCCCGCCTGGAGGAAAAAAATGCTTGTTAAAAAACAGCTTCTTCTTTTCAATGACGCGCCGAAAAGAAGAAGCTGTTATTTTCATATTCAGAAGCCGAAGAGCATGGAGCGGCGGATATCAGACAAGGAGTGAGCGCCGCACATGACCATAGTATCAGCGAGTTCAGCCCTGAGCTTGTCCACGTAGACCTGCACGCCCTCCGCGCCCGCGCCGTAGACCATGGTGACAAAGGGACGGCCGATCAGCACCGCGTCCGCGCCAAGAGCCAGGGCCTTGAACACGTCCATGCCCGACCGGATGCCGCCGTCAACCAGAATCGTCAGCTTTCCTCCTACCGCGTCCGCGATGGCCGGCAGGACCTCCGCAGTCGAAGGGCACTGGTCCAGCACCCGGCCGCCGTGGTTGGAGACGACAATGCCCTTCGCCCCTGCTTCCAGCGCCTTTTTCGCCCCCTGTACCGTCATAATGCCCTTGAGAATAAACGGCTTTTCCGCCATGGCCGCGATTTCCCGCAGTTCGTCCACCGTCTTGCTCCCGGCGGGCGGCTGGAGGTTCTTCAAAAACGGCAGGCCCGCCGCGTCAATGTCCATCGCAATGGCAATCGGGTCCGCGGCCTTCACCAGGTCCATTTTCTCCCGGATGGTCTCCATATTCCAGGGCTTGACGGTAGGAATCCCCCGGCCCTTCTGCTTTTTCAGGGCTTCCGCGGCAGCTTCCATCACGGCGGGGTTGGTGCCGTCGCCGGTAAAGGCAGCGATTCCGGCTTCGGCGCAGGCGGCTACCAGAATGTCGTTATAGGCAAGGTCGTCGTATTTGTCCCCGTAGTGCAGCTGCATGGCTCCCACCGGCGCGGCAAATACCGGCAGGGCCATCTTTTGCCCGAACAGCTCAAAGGACGTGTCCGCCGGCTTGTTCTCGCAGATGGTGTCCATGTTTACACAAAGCTCCTGCCATTTCTGGCAGTTGCGGATAAACCCGGTGCCGATCCCTTTTGCGCCGGGACCGGGGATTGCGTTGCGGCATCCCAGACCGTTGCAGACAGGGCAGGCTTTGCAGTATGGTCCCACGCAGGTCCGGGCCTGGTCCAGCACTTCCTGATACGTCATAATGTTCCCTCCATATCTTGCTGTCGCCTTTCTCAAGACGTTCTTACGCCCATTGTACCCGAACCGGCCCGAAAACGCAAGAGGTCAGCTGAAATGTCCCTTTTCAGAAAAGTGTTGCCGGAATATGACTTCGGCGATTTCTACAAAAGCGTATTGATATAGCAGGGACGCTGTGCTATAATCGAGTCAACAAATCGGAATTTACGGAGGTAGTGTATGAAATTAGATGGTTTTGGACTATTGGTTAATGATATGGCAAAGATGATTCGTTTTTACAGGGATGTGCTTGGGTTTGAAATTAAGGAAGAGGAAAATACAGGAAATGTATATCTTGTAAAAGATGGAACCTTGTTTCTGCTATATGGCAGGAAAGACTTTGAGAAGATGACAAATCATCAATACAATTATATCAAAGGGTTAAATGGTCATTTTGAAATTGCACTTTATGTTGATACATTTGAAGAGGTTGATACGTCATTTAGACATACAGTAGAAAACGGTGCCACACCGGTATTAGAACCCACGACGGAGCCATGGGGACAGCGAACCTGCTACATTGCTGATCCGGAAGGCAATTTGATTGAGATAGGTTCGTGGAATAAGCCATATGAAGAGAAGGATTCATAAATTCCAGTTTGTCGGGCAGTCATCCATCAACAGGCGGCTGCCCGATTTTGATATTTTGACGAACGGTTTGGCGAAGCGGCTTCCTGCAACACCGATCTGAAAAGGGAGGCTGAAATCATGACGGCTTCCCGCGCCGGGGCCCAGCCGCTCGTATCTATTGACAATTTCCTCGATTTTCCGGAAACACGCGGGGTCGTCCAGTTTTTCGTCATCCAGAACCCTCCGGATGTCCCTCAGCGCGCTTACACTGGCCGTCTCTCCCAGTCTTACCGCCAGTTCCATCAAATCGCCTTTCCATAAATGCTTGATTTGTTTGATATGGCTGGCCCTTGCAAGGCTGATTTCTGCATATTTCTGTATAAAGTCCATATTTAACCTTCAACGCTTAGTACTATGCAACGTATTTTAACGCATAAACCATGTTAGAGTCAAGAAAAATACATCGTGTGAATGTAAATTTTCTTCTCGAAACGATGGTGACACTATGAAGGCAATTCTCTTTTATGAGGATCGGAACATGGTCTACAAGAATATACGCCGTCTTCGGAAAAAGAAGCGGCTGTCTCAAACCGACCTGGCCGCCAAAATGCAGGTGATGAACGTCAATATCGACCAGCAGATGATCAGCAAAATCGAACGGAACCGCCGCTTTGTCACAGATTTTGAACTCGCCTGCTTCTGCCGCATTTTGGGCGTGACGCCGGAGGAAATGCTGTCAGACTTTTACGAAAAATACCCGGAATAGCAAAAAATCTCCCCGGAACCGCGTCCAGGGAGGTTTTTCTTTTTTCGGAAAACTGCCCTCAATGCTCCAAAAGAAACTTCTCCAAAGCGGCGGCGGAATCCACTATGGCAATTGCGCCCGCTTCCTCCAGCTCTCCCGGCAGGGCGTAACCAAAAAACGACACGCCCACGCAAGAGATACCGCATTCCCGGGCGCCCAGAACGTCATACTTCCGGTCCCCCACCATCAGCACGGAGGACGGGTCCGTGATTTCCAGACGGCGGAGGGCTTCCCGTATCACGTCGGCCTTGCTCCAGTCACCCAGGGGCGGGCTTCCGGCGATCACGTCCAGATACGGCGCGAACCCAAACCGCTGGCACACGGAAAGACACATATCCTCCCGTTTCGACGACGCCAGCGCCACGGTGCGTCCCTCCGCCTTCAAGTTTGCCAGAAGCCCCGCCATGCCCTCCGCCGGGGTGTTCTCGTAC
This sequence comes from uncultured Oscillibacter sp., assembly GCA_910577405.1. GTDB lineage: Bacteria > Bacillota > Clostridia > Oscillospirales > Oscillospiraceae > Oscillibacter. The sequence continues at coordinate 327,498 of CAJTMG010000001.1, forward strand.
TGTCCCTTGGGTCCGTAGCGCTCCCGGAAAAACCGTATGGCCTCGGCGGTCTTCTCCGGACCATACCCGCACAGATCCTGGAAGGAATTTTGCAGCGGCGGGCCAACAAATTGCAGCAGGAACTGGTCCGGCGGCGGCACGTCTCCTAATTTCTCTATGGCGTAACGGGCGCAGTTGACAATCCCCGGGCCGGAATCCGTCAGGGTGCCGTCAAGATCAAACAGAATGCAGCGGTACATGAGCGTTCCTCCCCTCGTGCTTTGCAAGTTGAGTGTATCACGTTTTTCGCGCCGCCGCAAGAGCCTTTTCCTGCAAATCAGACCGCCTGGTATTGCAGCACTACAATACCCTCCGGCGCGCCGTCCAGCTCTATGGAATTCCCCGTCTGCACCGCCGCGCCGTCATACAGAGCCAGGAACGGCCCCAGCTCCCCAATCTCCTGATAGCCCGCGGTACCGAAACGGTAGTGCATGGGAATCACCCGGCGGGGGTTCAGGGCGTCGCAGACCGCTTTTGCTTCATCCGCGCCGATGGTATAGAAACCGCCTACCGGAACCAAAACGGCGTCCAGCGGTCCTATGGCTTTCACCTGTTCCGCGCTGAGCTGATGCCCCAGGTCTCCCAGATGCGCAATCCGGGTCTTTCCGGCGGTGAGGATGTGAATCGTATTGCTCCCCCGCAGAGCGCCCTTCTCGCCGTCGTGGTATGTCTCTACTGTCTCGATGGTAAACGGGCAGGGCATAACAGGCAGCAGGGCCGTCTGTTCCACCGCGTTATGGTCCCCGTGCTGATGGCTGCAAAGCACCCGATGCACTGGAATCTGGCCCTTCTTCGCTCCGAACGTCTCCCCCAGCGGCGGATAGCCAGGAACGCCCGCGTAGGGGTCCAGCAGAATCCGATAGCCGCCCTCTTCCACCAGAAAGCAGGAATGTCCAAGCCAGGTCAGTTTCATGGTAAAGCCTCCTTACAAATTTTTTCGCAGCGCCAGAAAACCTTATCTGCTTTCATCATAGCAGATTTTTCCCGGAAGTGCAAAAGAAAAAGAGATGCGTTTCACATCCCCTTTTCGTTTTCGCGTTTCTACAGCTCCCGGATGGACACCACGCCCCGGCTGCTCAGAATGCGGTTCATGACATCGTCGGCCTCCGCGCCCCGAGGCAAACGCAGATTCAGAATGGCGCAGGCGTTATGGTCGTCGTCGCTCTTGGAGTGGATGATGCCCATGTTCAGAATCTTCAGCTCCAGTTCCCGCAGAAGCCGCAGGAGGGTCTCCAGACTGTCGCTGCCGGTGTATTCGATGTACAGATTGATTTCCGGCGCGTTCCGCAGGACACGGTACTCGAGCCGGGAAAAGACCAGCTCCGCGACCAGAATCAGAATCGTGGCAAACAGGCCGCCCTCATAAAACCCGCCGCCCAAGGTCAGCCCGATAATTGCGGCCGCCCAAAGTCCCGCCGCCGTGGTCAGGCCCTTGACGCGCTGCCGCCGGGTGACAATAATCGTGCCCGCGCCGATGAAGCCGATGCCTGCTACCACCTGCGCGCCCAGCCGGGCCATGTCCGTATACTGTTCCAGGCAGAGATAAAAATACTGGCTGGTGAGGGTGGTCATGGCCGCGCCCAGGCAGATCAGAATATGGGTCCGGAAGCCCGCCGGCCGCCGCTTGTACTCCCGCTCGATGCCGATGATGCCTCCGCAGATCACCGCCAGCAGCATCCGGACAGACACGGACAGCATGGTTAAATCCCGCAGCCCGTCAAATATGCTCAACATAATGCCTGCACTCCTTTCAGGAAAGCCGTTCCCCTCTTTCAGATGTCGTGGATCACCAGCACGCAGTCCAGCTCTGAAACCGTGGCCAGTATCCGCGCCCGGAAGCCCTTATGATTCATCCGCAGGGAAAAGACCGCGCTGGGGTGCTGGGAGATGCTCCGTTTGCCGTGGTCCAGCTCCACCTCGTATATCTGCACGTCATGGGTCTTGATGCAGTTGATGATCTCCGAAACATTATCCAGCGTCTCGAACTCCACGTAAATATTCATATTTCGGGCATTCTCGATGATATACATTTCCATCTGGGGCAGGATATGGACCACCAGGAAAATCAGCACAAACGCCAGCATCACGCACTCATAGAACCCCGCGCCTACCGCCAGTCCCATACAGGCCGAGGCCCAGAGTCCCGCGGCGGTGGTCAGGCCCTTGACCTCCTGCCGCCCCGTCACGATGATGGTCCCCGCGCCCAGAAAGCCGATGCCGTTGATCACCTGGGCCCCGAAGCGGCTCACGTCCGTCCGGATGCCCACCCGTTCCGCCAGCGCCGCCCATTCGTGGGTCAGCATAAAGTGCTCGTACTGGCTCAGAAGAATCGTCAGCGTCGCCCCCATGCACACCAGCATATAGGTCCGAAACCCCGCCGGACGGTGCTTCCGTGCCCGCTCCAGACCAATCATACCCCCGCAGAACATGGCCAGCGTCAGCCGCAGCATCACCGAAGCCGTGTTCAGCTCCCGCAGATAATCCAGGCCCTTCAGCAAGACCATCCCCCTCCTTTGCAAGCCCAATTGATAAATCGAAAGGAAGAACCGGACGCCGCCGCTTCTTCCCATAAATATGCAAGTCCCCAGGCGGAAAGAACGAAAACGTTTGCGTTCCATCTATTCCCCTCAGCCGTCCTGGTGGTTGATTCAATTTGTACCATCTTTTCGCCATTTTGTCAAGCGTTTTTTTGTTTTTCCATTTATTTTTGCAGTTTTCAGCGGCTTTCACAAATTCGTCCCCGTTTTTTGCATTCTTTGTCAAGCTGAAAAAAACGTCGGAATTCCGGATTCAGCGCAAACGTTGTCTTTCCGTTCAAGCCCTGAACGCCTGTCCCTCCATCGGTTCAGCGAATCACGTTTATATACAGCCACAGGCCAAAGGGAATGATGATCTGCAAGGCCAGGATCAGAGGCACACCCAGCCGGAAGACGCGGTGCAGGGTCTTATGCCTCCAGACCCGCATTCCCAGTAAGGCGCCCACGCTTCCCCCAATGGCCGCGAGCATCAGCAGCGTCTTTTCCGGAATCCGGCGGACGCTCTCCTTTTTCACCTTCCGTTTTGCCTTCCACTTGTCCACGCCGAAGGCAAAAAACGTCAGCAGATTTATCACCGCCAGCCAGCAGACCAGCAGTCCCAAAGGAGAAAACACCCAGCTCCAGACAGACCCGCTTTGGGCCGAAAGCATTGCCGTATTCATTCACCGCACCTCCATCATAGAGAAAACCGGCCAGAGAATATCCCCCGGCCGGTTCATTATAACACAGTTTTCAGCTGCGGGCAAGCGCGCTGAGGGCGGAGGCGGTCTTCGCGGCAAGCCGGGCGTTGTTGAACACAAGCTGAATGTTGCTGTCCAGAGAATTGCCGCCGGTCAGCTCCTTGATCTTCGCCAGCAGGAAGGGCGTGGTCTCCTTGCCGTGGATCCCCTGTTTCTTTGCCTCGGCCACGGCGTCGCTGATGGCCTTGTTGATCACGTCCGCGTCCATGGAGAACTCCTCCGGGATGGGATTGGTCACCAGCATACCGCCGCCCAAGCCCATGTCCTGCTTGACGTAGAAAGCCTTTGCAAGGTCCTCGGGGGTGTCAATGCGGTAATCCACGCCAAAGCCGCTTTTCCGGGTATAGAACGCGGGCAGTTCCTCGGTGCCGTAGCCAATCACAGGCACGCCGTGGGTCTCCAGATACTCCAGCGTCAGGCCCAGGTCCAGGATGGATTTCGCCCCGGCACAGACGACCATTACCGGCGTACGGGCCAGTTCCTCCAGGTCGGCGGAAATGTCCATGGTGGTCTCCGCGCCCCGATGCACACCGCCAATGCCGCCGGTGGCAAAGACCTGAATCCCCGCCATATGCGCAATCATCATGGTAGTGGTCACGGTAGTCGCGCCGTCCCTGCCCTGGGCCACCAATACAGGAAGGTCCCGGCGGCTGGCCTTGGCGACTGCGGAGCCGGTCTTGCCCAGGTAGTCGATTTCCTCCGGGGACAGTCCCGCTTTCAGACGGCCGCCGATTACCGCGATGGTTGCCGGCACCGCGCCGTTCTCCCGGATGATCTTCTCTACCTGAAGCGCCGTCTCCACATTCTGCGGGTAGGGCATTCCGTGGGAAATGATGGTGGATTCCAGGGCCACTACGGGCTTTCCGGCTTTCAGGGCTTCGGCTACCTCGGGCGCGACATCAAGATACTTATTCATTTTGTTACCTCCTGTTAGTTCTTCTTAAATTTGAAGTATTTCTGTTTTCTGTCGTTTCTACGCTTCTATTTCCGCTCTTTCCATCAGGGTCTCTTCATTCAGAACGGGACTGTTGGTTTCCGCGGCCTCCATGGTGATTGCGGACGCGGCCAGTCCTGCCTTTATCGTGTCCTCCAGCCCCGCCTCCCGCAGGAATGCCCAGACCGCCGCTGCCATGAACGCGTCTCCGCAGCCTGTGGCGTTGACGGCTTTCCCGGGCAGGCAGTTCATACGGCAGCAGTTCCCATCCCGGTCCAGAGCAAAGACGCCGTCCTTGCCCAGGGAGACGATCACCCGCCGCAGGCCCGTTTCCAGAAGCCGTTCCGCCGCGCGCCGCAGACTGTCCTCGTCCTGGATGGGCATTCCGGAAAGCAGCTCGGCCTCCAGGCGGTTGGGCTTGATGGTATGCAGTTTCCCCAGCACATCCCGGAATTTCCCGGCCTTGGCGGTGGACACCGGGTCGGCGAACAGAGGCGCGGTGCAGTTCTCCGCCAGATACCGGATGCTCTCCTCCGGAAGGTTCGCGTCCAGCACCACCGCCCCGCTGCCATTGAAGAGCTTCAGACGCTTCTCCAGCACCTCCGGCGTCAGATGGCTGTAAATCTCCATATCGCTTACCGCCAGCGCCATGTCCCCCTTTTCGTCGTTGATGAACAGATAGGTGGACGTGCGCCCGCTGGAAATCACGGGGGATTGTGAGATATCCACCCCCAGTTCCGCGCAGCTGTCCGAAATCTTCTTTGCGTTCAGGTCGTCGCCGAAGGCCGTCACCAGCCGCACGTCCAGCCCCAGCAGCGCCAGATTGTGTGCGATGTTCCGGCCCACGCCTCCCAGGGACGAATGCACTGTGCCGGGATTGGAGTCCCCGGAGACCAGCGGCGCGCCCGGTTTCCCGCCGATGTCCACGTTTACGCCGCCTGTTACCGTCACATAGGGGGCCGTCCGGACAATGTAGCCCTTCCCGCTGATGCAGCCCTTTTTCATCAGGTTTGAGATATGCACTGCCACTGACGAACGTGTGATTCCGGCCTTTTCCGCCAGCTCTCTCTGTGATATCAGCGGGTTTTCCGTAATCCAGGCCAGAATTTGCTGTTCCCGTCTGGTCATAGCCACCTCCTTGTAAGCAAATCTTTAGTTCCTTAATCTAATGTTTATTTTAGCAGGTTCTTTCCCCCTTGTCAAGAGGGATTTTTCCATCTGTCCGAAAATTTCTGCCGATGGTCCCAAACGGCTGGACGCGGAGACGGAAGACAGGGTATACTGAGGGCAAAGGGGGTGAAACGGGTGGGCGTGAAAGTAGAACTGGACCCGTCGCTGACAGAAATCGAGGTGACGGTACGGGCCCCGGGAGCATCTGCGGAACTGACGGCGCTTCTGGCCCGGCTGGACCCGCCCCGGCTGACGGTTTTCCGGGGAACTGAGGCCGTATTGTTGGACCCGGCGGAAATCCTGCGCTTTTACGGCGAAGATAAGGAGGTCCGGGCGCAGACGGCGGAGGAAGTATACACGGTCCGCCTGCGGCTCTATGAACTGGAGGAACGTCTGGACCGGCGGGTTTTTGTACGGGTGTCCCATTCGGAAATCATCAACTGGAAACGGGTCCGGGCGCTGGATCTGGGGCTTGCGGGGACCATCCGGGTGACTTTGGACGGCGGGCTTGCTGCCTATGTTTCCCGCCGGTATGTGAAGAAAATTAAGGAGGTGCTGGGGCTGTGAACCGACAAACGTTCCGACGCGAGCTGATCCGGCGCTGGGCAATCGGCTTTCCCTGGGGAGCGGCGGGGGTCTATCTGATCTTCCTGCTGGGGAACCTGTTCACGATCCCGGCTCCGGCGAATGGTATGATATGGGTGGTCTCCGACACGCTCTCCAGCCGTTGGGGAAGCCCTGTTACGGCGGCGCTGGTGCAGTTCCTCTGGTCCGGCGCGCTGGGGGCGATGCTGTCTATGGCGGGGCTTCCCTTTCTTGCCGAACGGAGGACGCTCCTTTGGTCCGGACTCCATCTCCTGCTTACCGCCCTTGTCTTCTCCCTGGCTGGCTGGCGGTGCGGCTGGTTCCCTTACCCCGAAACCTGGATGCTGCTCCTGGGCCTGCTCCTGCTCTGTTATCTTCTTATGTGGGTCATTCATTGGATTGGCTGGAGGCAGGATCTGCGGCTTTTGCGATTGTCTGCGGGGCTTCCATTGGATGGCGCCGGCAGTTCTCACAAAAAAGACGGGGTTTGTTTGGAGGATTCTACAGCGTCCCACAGTTCTCACAAAAAAGACGGGGCTTGTTTGGAGGATTCTACAGCAACCAGAAATCTGCCCAAAAAAAGCCAGGAAAATTCGTCTGCACTGCCAGAGGAACAGCCCGTTTCTCCCGGACGAAGGCTGGCGTCTTACCTGCTTCTTGCGGCGGCGGCGGAGCTGCTTCTGCCATGGCTGCTGCGGGCCGTGGACGCGCCGGACGTGCCTGTGCTGACGGGCCTCTTCTACCCTTTCCTGATTCTGCCGCTGTTCGCCTTTTTCTCCGCCCGCGCCGCCGGAAAACGCTGCTCCTGGCCCTGGACGCTTCTGTATGCGGTCTTGTGCGGGCTGCTGACGGTCCCGAATGTGTTCCTGCTCTATAATGATACCGCCCTTTTCCAGTCCTGGACGGCGGGGATCGCGGCGCTGCTGGGTGGCTTGCTGGGCTGCCTGCGGCGAAAAATAAAATCCTGATTCCGGGAACAAAACCGCTTCCTCCGCCGACTAAACAGGTAAAGGAGGCGGTTTCTTATGAAAAAACTGAACGCGTGCATTGCTCTGACCCTTCTGCTCTGTCTGCTGACGGCCTGCGGGTCCAGCACGGCTCCCGAAGCCCCGGAAAGCCCCGCGTCCGACCCCCCACAGACCACGCCCGTTTCCGTCCAGGACAGCCTGCCCTCTTTGGCCCAGGATGAAGCGCCTGTCCGTACCCTCTGCCGGATTGCCGACGGCGCGGAGGACGGGAATCTGCTTCTGGCGGCTCTGGACGGCGGCTGCGTCTACCGGCTTCCGGCGGAAAATCTGACCGTAACCCTGGACGGCCAGCCTGCGGACCCTTCTGTTCTGGAGGACGGTATGCCGGTAGAGGTGGCGCACAACGGGCTGATTCAGGAGACGTTCCCTGCTGGCTTCGGGGAGGTCTATTCCATCGCCGCCTGGTCCCGGGGGCAGGGTATGAACGGGGCAGGCACGACCTATGACCTCTGCGGGCTGTATCTGCAAGTTCTGGAGGACCTCTGGGAAAAGGACGCCGGGCTGAATCAGGACATCACACAGATTGCCGTGGACCTCTCAAACGCGCCGGGGGAACTGTCGGAGGCCGAAAAAGCCGCGGTGATCTGGCGGTTCGGCGAAAAACATGGCCTGGAATCCTTTGCCGCTGACTTTGACGAGCTGAAGGAACAGGGGACCATTACCGCCGAACCTCTGGAGAGCACTGCAAACAATGCCGCCAGTTACCAATCCGACGCCGCTTTCTATCACTGGGAGGACGGCTGTCTCTTCTCCATCACGCCCAACGAAGACCATGAGGGCGAACTTTACACCACGCCTGTCCTCTTCTTCAACGCGGAAAAATGGCGGTCCTCCCTGGGGGCTTACTACCTCTATGACTGCCAGGCCAATTGGGGACAGACCTCAAGCTGGTCTTATCAGGTGGGCAGCGAGATGATTTCCTGACGTTTTCTTTGGATGAACCTCCCCGGCCCCTTCCGTTTTCCTTCTGCCGCATACGGAAGGGGCTTTTTGTTCCAGAGAATGTCCGCTATGTGAGAATAGCCGTCTCTACAGGGCGGACATTTTGTGAAATAGTGCTATTGACAAGATTTGGTGCGGCGTGGTATCTTGTAAAGTAAATCTGAATAACGGCATACGAAGCCCCCGGGACAGCAGAACCGGCGGCGGATGTGGCTCTGGAGAATCCCGGTTCGGGTACCGAAGGTGCAAGGCGTTTTATGCGCTGAATCTCTCAGGTAAAAGGACAGAGAGTGTGAACTGCGTGGGCGGGAGCTATAGGGATAGCTTCTGCTTTTTTCATTCCAGAGCCTGCCGTTAGAGAGAAATATGGAGGGAAATCAATGGAGATTATCAACAGTATCCTGGGCTTTCTGTCAGGCCCGCTGAACGACTTCGCATGGATGTACACATTCCTGCCCTGTGCAATCCTGGGGGGACTGTTCCTGACCATCCGAAGCGGCGGCGTGCAGTTCCGGCATTTCGGCCACGCCATGAAGAACACCGTCGGCAAGATGTTCCAGAAGCAGGAGGCCGGTCATGGCGCGGTGACTCCCATGCAGGCCGTGACTACCGCGCTGTCCGCCACCGTGGGCACCGGCAATATCGTGGGCACCTCTCAGGCCATCGCAATGGGCGGTTACGGCGCGGTGTTCTGGCTTTGGCTGGCCGCGCTGGTGGGCATGGTGACCAAATATTCCGAAATCCTCCTGGCCATCCGTTACCGCGAACGGGACGCCAAGGGTGATTGGGTCGGCGGTCCTATGTACTATATTTCCAAGGGCCTCGGCAAAAACTGGAAATGGCTGGCCGCGCTGTTTGCCATCTTCGCAACCCTGGCCTCTTTCGGCATCGGCAATATGTCTCAGGTGAACAGCATTACCGGGTCCGTTATCGGCGCGTTCAGTGCGTTCACTACCGTTTCCGCCGGTATGGAACTGACCTTGAAATGGATTATAGGCATCCTGCTGGCCGTTCTGGTGGCGGTCATCCTGCTGGGCGGCATCAAGAGAATCGGCGCTGTTACCGAAAAGCTGATTCCCTTTATGAGCATTTTCTACATTCTCTTTACCTTGATCGTAATCGGCGCGCATATTGGAAGCATCCCTGACGCGTTCGTGAAAATCTTCTCCACCGCCTTCACCCCGCAGGCTATGTTTGGCGCAACTACCGGCATCGTCCTGAAACAGACCATCATCTGGGGCCTCCGGCGCAGCGCGTTCTCCAACGAGGCCGGCCTGGGTTCCGCCGCCATCGCCCACGCCGCCGCCGATACCAAGGGTCCCGTGAATCAGGGCCTCTACGGTATCTTCGAGGTCTTCGTGGACACCATCGTGATCTGCTCCCTGACCGCTCTGACCATCATTTGCAGCGGCGTGAATATCGAGTTCGGCACCCGGCCCGGCAGCGAGGTCATTACCGCGGCCCTGGCTACCGTCTTCGGAGATAAATTTGCGGCGCTGTTTATCGCTGTGGCCCTGATGCTCTTCGCGTTCTCCACCGTCCTGGGCTGGTCCCTCTACGGTACCCGCTGCGTGCAGTACCTCTTCGGTCAAAAGGCTGTCCGGATCTTCCAGGGCATTTTTATCGTTGTGGTCATTGTGGGCTGCGTGTCTCCTCTGAGCTTTGTCTGGGACGTGGCTGATACCTTCAACGGCCTGATGGCGATCCCCAACTTTATTGGCCTGTTCGCTCTCTCCGGCGTGGTGGCCGCGGAAACAAAGAAGTATTTCAGCAATCAGGATAACCTGCGCCGCTGACGCTTCCTTCATAATGTCTTTGGCAGTCCTGTGTCTCCTTCGGCGGGCTGCGGAAACCGGGGGCTTTGCGTTCCCGGTTTTCTTTTATGTACTCCGGCGTTTCGGGGCTTCTTCATTATAGGGCAGAATGAATGTGGGAACGCCCAGATTTCCAGGGGCAAGGGCGTACATGGGATAGAAAAACGCCAGCCCTTCCTCTGTCAGATAGTAGTTCTGGGGATTGAAGCGCCGCCGCACCGCCTTCCGCCATTCCGGGAGATATTCCCCCATCCCGGCCCGGATTCTGCGCTCGATTTCCTCCGCTGCCAGTGTGACCAGACGCTTCTTCCAGCCCGCGCCCTTGGGGAAGAAGTCGCCCAGCGGCACCGGGTAGCCCTCCGTCAGGTCCCATGTGTCGCTCCGGCGGGTCACCAGCTCCGGCCCGGGTCCTACGCGCTCTCTGGATTGGGTGTACAGGCTCCAGAGGCCGTCCTGGTTGTAGGTCACCCGATAGCTCAGCTCCGCCCTGAATTCCGGCAGGGGACTGCTTGCCGCCAGCGCTGTCCGATACTCCGCCGCCGCCTGGGGTAAGAGCAGGCTTTCGCAGTACCGCAGAAACGCCCGGCACTGGGTCTGATAGTACCGGTGAATCCGCCTGGAAACCCGGTCCGCCAGGGGTACCGGCTCCGGAAGGGCTACCTCCGCCGTCAGCACCGGAATCCCTTCCACCTCCCACGCCCGCTCCGCCGTGAATGCCTCTGTACGCAGTTCTCTCATGCCGCCCCGCTCCTCTCCCCGTCGTCGTTCTCCTTTCAGACTATGCGGCGGGCCAGGGCGGGGTGCCGGACGTGAAAATTTTCCCGGCAGGACTCTTTACTTTCATACTCTGAAATGCTAAAATATAGGAAACATCAGCATCGCCGGCTTTGCTTTCTACAGGCCGGCGTCGCACTACGTCTGAAAGTTTGGGAGGTTATCGTGAAAATCGGCAAGAAGGAAAAAAGCGAACAGTTATATAAAGCAATCTTGCAGCTCCAGGACGAGGAGGAGTGCTACGCTTTCTTTCAGGACCTTTGCACCGTGTCAGAGCTGCGGTCCATGGAACAGCGCTTTCAGGTGGCCTCCCTTCTGGATGACGGGATGATCTATAACGACATTCTGGAGCGCACCGGAGCTTCCAGCGCCACCATCAGCCGGGTGAACCGCTCCCTGAACTACGGCACCGGCGCGTATGCCCAGCTCTTTGCCAGAATGAAGGGACGGGAACAGTGAGGGCCTACCAGGGGCTTGCCGGGAGCTATGACGGGCTGATGGAAGACGCCGCCTACCGCCGGAGGGCCTCCTATCTGCTGCGTCGCCTGCGGCCCTTTCAGACGGAACATATCCTTGATCTGGGCTGCGGCACGGGGACCATTGCCTGTCTTCTGGCCGCACAGGGGCTTCGGGTCACCGCCGCCGACGACTCCGCTGAAATGCTGGCCCAGGCGGCGCGGAAAGCGGAAAGCCTGGAGAATCCGCCCCTCTTTATCCAGCAGTCCATGACCAGGCTGCGGCTTCCGGAACCTGTGGACGCCGTGGTTTCTACCATCGACGCGCTGAATTATCTGACCTCCAGAAGGGACCTCGCGGCGGCTCTGGGACGGGTCCGGAAATGGCTCAGACCCGGCGGGCCCTTCCTCTTTGACGTGAACACCCCCGCCAAGCTCCGCCGTATGGACAGACAGGTCTGGATGGATGAAACCGAGGACGCATTCTGTGTCTGGCGGACCTTCTTCTCTGAAAAATCCGGCGTGTGTACGTATCAGGTGGACCTCTTCCAGCTTCGGCCCGACGGCGCGTGGGAACGTTCATTTGAGGAGCATCGGGAACGGGCCTGGGAACGGGAAACTTTGGAAGCCGCCCTCCATGCCGCCGGTTTTGCCGAAATCTCCGTCTATAGCGACCTTACCTGCCGTCCGCCGGGGCCTGACGACGACCGGTGGCAGTTTCTCGCGGTCTGACGGCGGCTATGGGAGGGTTTATGCAGTCTGACGGCCTTCGGGCACTTATACGGGATTACAATTGGGACGACGGGTTCTTCCTGCCGCAAGCCATCCTGAACGACCCCGCCTGCGATTTGGCTTTAGCGCTGGAGATCTTTTACCTTGCCGACGGATACGCCCTCCTGAACGGGAATGCAGAGGATTGCACTCTGACGGATTGGACCGCGTTTATCTGTCCGCTTTTTGAGAATATTACAAAGGGAAGGTACCTTGAAACCGGGGCGGCTTTTGCTGTTCCCCTGAACCGTACGGCAAGATACCGGTTCCGGAAGCAGGGCGTGCCTGAGGTGTTTCTGACGGACCTGCCCCGCGTCGAAATTGAAAAGGAGTCACTATGAGCGATAAACTGATACGGGCTATCTCCAAAGACGGCCTGATGAAAGCCGCCGCCGTTTCCACCCGCGGGCTGACGGAACGGGCGCGGCAGATCCACCGGACCCTCCCTGTGGCGACCGCGGCCCTGGGTCGGACTCTGGCAGCGGCGTCCATGATGGGCAACGCGTTGAAAGAGGACGGGGCCAGCGTAACCCTGCAAATCAAGGGCGGCGGTCCTCTGGGCACCCTGCTGGCGGTGTCGGACAATCAGGGGAACGTCCGGGGGACCGTGGAGAACCCCGCCGTTGAACTGCCCCTGCGGGAGGACGGCAAGCTGGACGTGGGGGCGGCTGTGGGCAATCAGGGCACCCTGACGGTGATCCGGGACCTCCATATGAAGGAGCCTTACGTGGGCAGCATCGGCCTTCTGTGGGGCGAAATTGCAGAAGACGTGGCCCTTTACTTTGTGGAGTCCGAACAGATTCCTGCCGCCTGCGGACTGGGCGTGCTGGTGGATCGGGACCAGAGCGTTCTTGCTGCCGGCGGATTCCTTATTCAGCTCCTGCCCGGCGCGCCTGATGAAATGGTCTCCCGGATTGAAGCAAGCCTGATGGCCGCCGGTCCTGTCACAAGCCTGCTGGCCGCTAACCCTGACCCGGAAGACCTCCTGCGGCGCGCCCTGGACGGCTTCGAGCTGGATATCCTGGAGCGTTCCCCCATCGAGTACCGTTGCGATTGCAGCCGGGAACGGATGGAACGCGCCCTCATCAGCCTGGGGCCTGACGAATTGCGCGCCTTGATTGACGAACAGGGCCAGGCCGAACTTACCTGCCGGTTCTGTGATAACGTGCAGGTCTTTGCCAGAGAACAACTGGAGGCCCTGCTGGACGGCATGAATCGAAAGAAGTGAGTTTTTGCGTTTTCAGTTCGGAACGCGGCAGCTTTTGCGTGAAATAAGACGCTTTTACAGGCCCCGCGCGTTCTCTGCCCCAGTACCGTCCCCCGCGCCGATGGAGGCTTTTGCAAAAAAATAAAGTTTTTTCAAAATACCTCTTGACAGATGAGGGGCTTTTGGTTATAATAACTCTTGCCGTTTGACGTGACAGCAGACCCGGGAGCATAGCTCAGCTGGTTAGAGCACCTGCCTTACAAGCAGGGGGTCACTGGTTCGAGTCCAGTTGTTCCCACCAGTTCTTCCCCTCCCTGCTGTGACGCAAACTGCATCCCCCCTTCTATGGCCCGGTAGTTCAGTTGGTTAGAACGCTAGCCTGTCACGCTAGAGGTCGACGGTTCGAGCCCGTTCCGGGTCGCCATTCACGAGAGAGAGGGCACTTAGTCTCGTGGCCCCAGCATTTTGGGGCACCCGCCCAGATAGCTCAGTTGGTAGAGCAGTGGACTGAAAATCCACGTGTCGCTGGTTCGATTCCGGCTCTGGGCACCATTTCGCGGGCATAGCTCATCTGGTAGAGCGCCACCTTGCCAAGGTGGAGGTAGCGAGTTCGAGCCTCGTTGCCCGCTCCACAGTTTCAGTGCCCATACATATTTTCCGTATGGGCACTGAAATCTTTTCAAAAAATTGTGGATTTTTTCCCGGTTATCGCATATAATATAGTAAACACGGTGACATAGCCAAGTGGTAAGGCAAGGGTCTGCAAAACCCTGATTCCCCGGTTCAAATCCGGGTGTCACCTCCAGAGTTTGAAACCTGTCGCTTTTTTGGGCGGCAGGCTTCTTTTTGATCGGAAATTATTTTTTGACGCACTGCGAACGTTGGCGCTTGCAGTGCGTCTTTTTTTGCTCACCTGCTTGTGTCGGGTTCTTCTTACGGACAGCGGAGGGCTTCCCCTGCAAGCGAGGTCTTTCAGGAGCAGAACGGCACGGGATTCACGCGGGATATCGGGTATACACGTCGTAGTAGTAGGTTCCGCCGGGCGTATAGGTGTAGTCGGAATCCCAAAGTATCCGGTAGACTCCCTTCTCGTCGGTAGACGCCTGGGAAACGGTAAAGGAAACCTTGCCGCTCTGGTCCGTCTGAGGCCGTGAGAGGAGGGAGACAACATGAACCAGCTGGTGATCCGCGTTCAGCATAATCACGATATCCCCGGGGCGCGCTTCGGCAAGGGGGACCTTTCGGACCGGGAAGCCGTTCTGTGTAAAGACAGTATCGCTGACCAGGGTAGCCCAGCCGCCACAGCCCAGGGTGTTGCTGGTATGGGTTTCCGGGTTCTCCTCCCTCGGGTATGGATGTGTGACGTTCCGGACAGGGCTGGAGTTCCCCACGGGGTAGCCGACGGAAAAATCGCTGCCCTCCGGCCAGGTTTTCCGGAGCCCGTTGATAATCTCCAGCACATTTTCTTCTGTCACAGGCTTTCCGTTGGCCAGCGTCGTGGGCGCCTTCTGTTCCGGTACGGGTACAGCGTTTCCAGCGCCCCCGGACATACATTGGGCCATACGGCAGAGGACCACGGCTCCCTGTCCGCGGGTCATAACGTTGTGAGGTTTAAAACTGCCGTCATCGTAGCCGGTGATGATTCCCAGGGCGGTCACCGTGCCTACGGCGTTCCGGTAGTAACTGTCGATGGACGCGGCGTCGGTAAATCGGGACAGGGCCGCGGTTCTGGCGCTGTCAGAGACGGTGTAGCCCTTTTCGCTCATGACGTTGGCGATAAACTGGGCCATATCCATACGGGTAATACGGACATTCATTCGGGAAGGGTCCTTCCAATACTTTTCCCCGTAAAACATAACCCCCTTTGCGTCCAGAACGGCGGCACTGGGGAGATACCAGCCCGCGGCCTTCAATCCGGCATAGTTCTTCTCCTGCCCGGGGTAGAAGGCGCGAACCAGCATCACGCAGAACTGCGCCCTTGTGACGGATTCAGCAGGCCGGAATGTATTGTCAGAGTATCCGCCCACAATGCCCTTTCCGGCGCAGTCCAGGATCGCGTCATAAAAGATATACCCGGCAGGCACGTCGGAAAACTCTTCCGCGCTGACAGGCGTCATCAGGCCTAAGCACAGAACAAACGCCGCCAGAAAAGATATCGCGCGTCTCATAATACACTACACCCCTCTTTCGATTAAGAGAACATCAATCATCAGTAGCCATGGTGATAATTATAAGCGGCACAGATGGCGTTTGCATTGCGGAAGATAAAGAAGAGCGCCACCAGTGAGCCTATGCCGCAGGACAGCATTCCCACCAGCATCCAGAGCAGTATTGTCGCGCCGGTTTCCTGTATGTTCAGACCGTAGCGGGGGCCATTGTTGAACAGCCGGTTTCCCAGCGAATAGTTCCAATAAAAGGTGTACAGGCCGCAGGTGACAAGGTTCAGAAGGATAAATTGCAGCAGTCCCGGCGTATGCTGTCCGTCGCCGCTGCAGGCCGCGTTTACGTCACGGGCCAGGGTGTATATCGTGTAATAGCCGTATATCCCGCAGGTCACCAGGGTCAGAAGGATGTATACCGGCAGGCTCCGGTCCGTTTTCAGGTGAAAGGGTCCATAGCCCGGCGCGGGATTCTGGTTGTAAGAGTCTTGCTGCTGACGGCGGCGGTTTGCCTGTGCGCCCGCTTCCCTGAAGGCTGTAAAGGCTTCCCGGAACGCGTCGCTGAAATCCTCCGGTCCCTTCCCGGCAAAGGGCAGTTCTCCCAGCACAAAGCGGATAATCAGGCATACGCCGCCGAAGGTGATCGCCGCGCCCAGAACTGTATTCAGAAGCGTCTGTAATTGGCTGGAGAACGAACCTGGATACACAGCCACATTCACCAGAAGACCCAGCAGCCGCACCAGAATCAATCCGCCCGCGCCGCAGCCCAAGCACAGCAGCAGGCCGTCCGAATTCTTCTGCGTCCTCCGGAAAGCCAGCATCGCCAAAATCAGACACATCCAGGCGCCCAGCAGAACCAGCGGCACGCCGAACAACATCACCCGCAGATTCCCAAACCAGTTCATGTAGCCGAACAGAATGCTCCGCATTACATATAAAAGCGTCAGTATGGTACGGCCTCCGTAGGAAACCGCGCATACCAGACACAGCGCCTTCAGCAGGTTCTCGCCTCCGCCGGGGCTTCTCCAATCCTGACCGCCGGAACCACCGTCAGAACCCCAGTTGTCGGAACCACCGTCAGAACCCCAGTTGTCGGAACCGCCGTCAGAACCCCAGTTGTCGGAACCGCCGTCAGAACCCCAGCCATCCATATCCGGGGGAGGCGGCGCGTGGGGACCGTCCCGCAGGTTCGCTCCACAGGCCCCGCAATAGACACTGCCTTCTCCTACGTCAGCTCCGCATTTCCAGCATCTCATATTCTTACTCCTTCCGTTTCGCTTCTATCGTCCTATACCCAGCAATCTCAAAAAAAGCCCCTCCTGAGGCCGGAACACCACGATCATATTCCCAGGCGTCAGCAGGCGGACGGCGTACACCACAAGGAACAGGCCGCAGATCAGCCCAATCCCCCAACGGTACAGCGCCGCCGGAAGCCGTCCCCGCAGCAGGAACAGCGCCGCGCCAGGGACCGGAAGCCAGTACAGCGGATGATACTCCCACGCCCCGGCCAGGTCCAGACGCAGTACCGACAGCCAAGCCCTGCTCATGCCGCAGCCAGGACAGGAGACGCCCGTCAGATACTTGATGGGACACGTGATCCCCCATAGCTCCAGCAGTCCATAGAACGCCGCAATCATTGCCAGGGCTTTCCAATCCTCTTTCTTCATTCCGGCACCCTGTTCCGCATCCTTTCACCGTCAGTATAACATGAACCTTCCATGAATGCAACCGCGGTCCCTTTAAGCCCCGTCCGCTATGCTTCCCCTGCGCAGCCAGCGTCCGGAGAGATACCAGCCGCTGGAAAGGGCAAAGCCTAATACCCAGCCAGCGCCGAAGCCGTAATACATATAATCCGGGCCGAAAACATTTGCCAGAAGATAGACCGCCGGCACTCGGAGCAGTATCAGGGAGAAGACCACGTTCACCATGGGAAACACGCTGTCCCCCGCGCCCCGCATGGCTCCATTCAGGCAGAAAAAGACGGCGAAGAGGACGTAAAAGGGCATGATGGAACGCAGATACACCGTTCCCGCGTGGATAACCGCAGGCGTGTCTGAGAAACAGCCTACCAGCGCCGGCGCAAAGGGCATCAGCAGCGCCATGATCAGAAGCGACCAAAGCGCCGCCGCCAGCAGCGTGACCCGAACCCCTTCCCGCACGCGGTCCAGGCGTTTGGCTCCGATGTTCTGCCCCACAAATGCCGTAATCGCGCTGGTCAGGCTTTGTACCGGAAGAAACGCCAGTTGGTCCAGCTTGTTGCCCACGTTATACCCCGCCGTGAATTCCTTGCTGTAGGAGCCCGCTTTGCTGACTACCGACATAATGCCTACGGCCACCAGCGACATCTGCACCCCCGCAGGCAGGCCGATGCGCATGATTTCACGGAACAGCTTCCGGTCAAAACCGCGGCGGAAGGGTTGTATGGAGAATTCCGGGTAACGGCGGTTGATGTAGAAAATCCCGAACAGCCATGAAAACGCCTGAGATATAATCGTCCCCAGCGCCACGCCCAGTACCCCCAGGCCGCAGACAATCACCAGGATCAGATCCAGGGCGATGTTCATCCCCGACGCCGCCGCCAGAAATAACAGGGTGGTCCGGCTGTTCCCTAAGCCTCCCAGGATGCCCGCGTTCAGATTGTAGCCGATGGAACCGATCAGGCCGGCACACAGAACCGTCAGATACACCCAGGCTTCCTCATAGGCCGACGCTTCCACCCGCAGAAGGAACAGCAGAGGCTTTACCAGCAGTACCGCCGCCAGCGTCAGGGGGACCGCCGCCGCTGTAAATGCCGTGTACATGGTATCGATGGCGTCCCTGACCTGTTCCGTGTTCCCGGCTCCGAAAAACTGCGCAATCACTACCGTGCCGCCGTTGGACAGGCCAATGAACAGCGACGCCAGCATAGTAACCACCGGGAAGCCGACCCCTACCGCAGCCAGCGCGCCGTCACCCACGTACTGTCCTACCACCCAGCTGTCTACCGTGTTGTAAAGAAGCTGGAATAAACTCCCCACCATCAGAGGCAGGGAGAAGGCTATGATATGCTTTGCGGGGCTTCCGACGGTCATATCCCTTACGCCCCGGGATTGCGTGCTTTTCATGTCTCGTTGCTCCTTTCCCTTCCTCCGTTTCCCTATTCCAGCAGCACGCCCAGTGACCGCAGGGACGCCCGGACTCTCTGGAAGGCGTCTTCACTGGGACAGGAGAGGGTATGCAGATGGATGCCGCCGGTGAGGTCGGAGAGCGGGCGGGCGTCGGCACAGCGGTCCAGGAACTGCTGCACGTCGTAACGGCTCGCCAGCTCCAACGGGCCTGTGAGCTGTCCATATACGGGATGGTCCACGATCACGTCCAGCACCGAACAGCCCTGGTCCACGATGGCGTTCAGCTCCGCTTCCATACCGGGGCCGTCGTGACAGCAGGGCACCTGACGCACAAGCCCTACAGCCGTCCGCGCCATGACATATCCCCGGGGCGTGGCCGAAATCTCTTCCCCCGCCGCCCGCAGCAGCGCCACATCCCCCACAATCACCTGCCGGCTTACGTCAAATTCCGCCGCCAGTCTTGCCGCGCTTACCGCCTGGTTCGTCTGGCTCAGCAGCTCTACAATCTTCCTCCGCCGTTCCTCTGCCTGCATAGCGCCTCCCGTTCTCCGCCGCTTTCCATTCTTTCTCCCTACAGTATACCACAGCGGCCCGCCCCTGCATAGACGGCGCCGGAAATTTTACCCCTGTCCGTCCTCTGTCTCTATATGCAGGCTTGGATTTTCCGCCGCCGCGTCCCGCAGTACCTGCAAGAGCTTTCTTCCGCAGGGCAGGCGTTCCGCGTTCCGCAGACACAGCCGCGTTTCCTCCCGGCGCTCTGTCAGGCAGTCGAACAGGGCGTCAAGATTCCGGCCGAAGTACGATGGGAGACGCAGGCCCTGGGTCAGCGCGTCGTGCAGCTCTTCCCGGCTCTTGAGCGTCAGGCCGTCCAAGATCAGCTCAGTCATTGCCGTTGGGGTTGTCGTCGCCGTAGACCAGCTCGAAGCTCTCATAGTGGTCTTCCGTATAATATACCTGCCGGTTGTCCTCGCCGTTCTCGTAGCAGAACACAAGCCGTTTCGCTCCCCGGCTGCCGGCGTGCAGGGTGTCGATATCACATTCGTAGTACGTCCGGTCTTCTGCCTCGGGAAGCAGGCCCTCGTAATTGCCGAACCGGTCGCCGCCGATGCACATCCCCTCCGCGTAGGGGTCCAGACCGCCGCCGGACCAGCCTAATTCCCGGGCTTCCTTCTTGGTGATGAAATTGTCCGGCAGATGTCCATAGCCGTAAATGTACAGGGCTACGTCCTCTTTGCTGGTATAGCTCCCATCTTCCGGCAGATTGTCCAGCGCGCCGTTCTCCGGGTAAATGGCATAGGCGGGAGACGAACCCAATCCTCCCAAATCGTCCGAAGCGTCTTCCGGGGATTCCTCTGGCAGGTCTTCTTCCGGCGCTGTAGGCAGTTCCGTTTTCTCCGCGCCGGTGATGTGCGGGTCCCCATCGCCGCCGTCAGGAAAGTCCAGCTCCGCGTTGGCACAGGCGGTCAGATTCACGAACAGCAAGGCCGTGAACAGACAGGTAAGCAAGCGTTTCATAGTAATTCCTTTCTTTCTGTCAGTTTCAAAGGGTCTCCAGCAGGGCGGGAATGTCCTCCAGCGCGAAGACCTGGAAATCCGGCTGGATATCGGGACGGGGTTCCAGCCGCCGGGGATTGAACCAGCAGGTCCGCAGTCCCGCGTTTCTGCCGCCGCGGATGTCGGAGGTGAGACTGTCGCCAATCATCACGGCTTCTTCTTTGCGGAAATCCGGAATCCGGGCGAAGCAGGCATTGAAGAATTCCGCGCTGGGTTTGTCGAAGCCCACTTCCTCCGAGATGAAAACCCCCTGGAAATACTCCCGGATGCCCGCTCCCTCCAGCCGCCGGTTCTGGACTGTTCCCCCGCCGTTGGAGGCCGCGTACAGACGGTATTCCGGCGCGAGGATTTTCAGCAGCTCCAGCGCGCCCGGCAACAGCCAGCAGCCATCCTCCAGGTAGGACTCGTAGCGGTCGTTGATGCCTGCGTCCAGACCCTCCAGGCCCAGCTCCGCAAACAAACGCTCGAACCGCCTCACAAGCGCCTGCTCACGGGTCAGCACGCCGTCCTCCAGAAGCTCCCACTGCTCGCCGTTTATCGCGTGATACCTCTGCCGGATCTCCTCGCTGTACGGCGCGCCGCTCTCCCGCAAGGCCCGTTCCAACGCGCACGCCTCCGCACGGCTGAAATCCAGCAGCGTCTCGTCCAGGTCAATCAAAATCGTCTTTACCAAACCAACACCCCCGGTTTTATTCGGATTTTTTGCCTATGCTTCGCTTCTGTTCCCTGATTCCTGTTTTCGTTTTCTCTCTGCTGGCTCCCAACAGTATAACAGGTTTGCAAAAAGTCTGCAAGCCGCCCCTTTTCATCCGGACAATTTTCTGATATACTGCCTAGGAATACATGAAAGGCGGATGGATATGAACCTCTGCGATTA
Organism: uncultured Oscillibacter sp.; assembly: GCA_910577405.1. GTDB lineage: Bacteria > Bacillota > Clostridia > Oscillospirales > Oscillospiraceae > Oscillibacter. The sequence goes on from CAJTMG010000001.1 coordinate 348,191, forward strand.
CAATACCCTCCGGGCTCTGCTCTCCCGGCACGGGTTCCATTTTTCCCGGACGATGGGACAGAATTTTTTGATCGATCCCCGAATTCCCGCCGGAATCGCGGACGCGTCGGGCGCCGGGCCGGGCTGGGGCGTGCTGGAAATCGGTCCAGGGGCGGGCTGTCTGACCCGGGAGCTGTCCGCAAGGGCCGAGAGGGTGGCCGCCGTGGAGCTGGACCGGAAACTGCTGCCCGTCCTGGCCGAAACCCTCGCCGGCTGCCCGAACGTGACCGTGATTCCCGGCGACGTGCTCAGGCTGGACCTGGCGGCGCTGGCGGCTGATTCCTTCCCCGGCCTCCGCTGTATGGTCTGCGCGAATCTGCCCTACAATATCACCACCCCCGTCCTGACCCGGCTGGTGGAAACGGAGCGCTTCCAGGCCATCACCGTGCTATTGCAAAAGGAAGTCGCTTACCGGCTGGCCGCGCCTCAGGGGTCCTCCGACGGCGGCGCGTTCTCCCTTTGGCTGCAATTCTTCTGTGAAACGGAAGTCCTCTTTGACGTGCCCTCTGAAAAATTCCTGCCCAGGCCAAAGGTCGATTCCGCCGTCCTCCGCTGCGTCAGAAGAGAACGGCCTGCCGTGGACGTGGAGGACCAGGATTGGTTCTTCCGGGTCGTCCGGGGCGCGTTCCTGCTGCGGCGCAAAACCTTGGCAAACAGTCTCGCTTCCGCCCTCCCCGAATTCCCCAAGGACGCCATTCAAGCCAGCATCACAGCCTGCGGCCTTCCGGAGGGCGTGCGGGGCGAACGGCTGACCCTGCGGGATTTCGCAAAGCTGTCGGAAGCGCTCCGGTCCGGAACCGCTTGATCTCGGGCAATTCCGCGGCCAAAAAATTTCTGACTCCCAACGCTTAATTCCTGATGCAAAAGAGGGTGTTTTTTTGAAGGATTATTTTCATCTGGAGCTGCCCCGGGACCAGCTTATGGAAATCAGCTCCATCGGTCTTGCGCATATGGGCGACGCAGTATTCGAGCTTCTGGTCCGGGGCTGGCTCTGCGCTCATGGCGGCGCTACCGGCAAGGGAATGCACCGTGCCGCCGTCCAGCTGGTCTGCGCCGAATCCCAGGCCGAAAAGTGCGGACGAATCCTGCCCCTGCTGACCGCTGAGGAACAGGCCGTCTTCCGCAGAGGCCGCAACGCTCATGTTCATACCGTTCCCGCTCACGCCAGCCGTGCCCAGTACGCCGCCGCTACCGCCCTGGAGTCCCTTCTGGGCTGGCTCTATCTTCAGGGCAGGCTGGAGCGGATCAACCAACTTTTCTGTGTCATGATGGAGGATTAACCATGGCTTTGGACGCTATTGCTTTACAGGCCGTCGTGGCCGAATTGCAGGAGCTTCTGGGACTGCGCATCGATAAGGTCCAGCAGCCCGCACGGGACCAGATCGTTCTCCTGCTCCGAAGCCGCCGCCTGCTGCTCAACGCCGGGGCCGGGGCGCCTCGCCTGCAGCTTACCGCCGTTTCCAGAGAGAATCCCGCCGAGCCGCCGATGTTCTGTATGCTCCTCCGGAAACATCTCGCCGGGGCCAGAATCGCCGCCATTACCCAGCCGCCTCTGGAACGCCTTGTACGCATCGAGCTGGACGCGTCCGACGAACTGGGCCGGGCCGGTCGCCGCACCCTTGTGCTGGAAGCTATGGGCCGGAGAAGCAATCTGATTCTTCTGGATGAGGATGGCCGGATTATCGACAGCCTCCGGCGGGTGGACGCCGACCTCTCCGCCACGCGCCAGGTCCTTCCCGGGCTTTTCTATCAGCCCCCTGCCTCCGCCGGCCGGCTGCCGTTCCTGGATGAGACACCGGAGGGCTTCCAGGAAAAATTCCGCAGCGCGCCCGAGGAACAGAAGCTGGACGCCTTTCTGCTGGACTGCTATTTCGGCATCTCTCCCCTGATGGCCCGTGAATTGGCGTTTCAGGCCGCGGGTGATGTGGACACACGGATTTTTCAGCTTCATTCGCCGGATTTGCTCTGGAACGCCCTGGACGGCCTCTCCCAGCGGGTCCGGGAAAACCGCTTTGCCCCTGTCTGCCTCCTGCGGGACGGAAAGCCCCTGGATTTCGCCTGTATTCCGGTTCGTCAGTACGGCGGCGCGGCGGAATCGGTGGGCTACGCGTCTATGTCCGAGCTTCTTGACGCTTTCTACGACGCCAAGGAACGGCAGGAGCGTGCCCGTCAGCGTGGGGCCGATCTTCTGAAAGCCGCGTCCAACAGCAGGGACCGTCTCCGCCGGAAATTGGCCGCGCAGGAGAAAGAATACGCCGAAACCCAGAACCGGGACCGCTTCCGGGTCTTTGGGGATCTGATTACCGCCAACCTCTACCGTATGGAACGGGGCGCGGCGCGGCTTACCTGCGAGAATTATTACGAGGACAACGCTTTGACGGATATTCCCCTGGACCCCCTGCTTTCCCCTCAGCAGAACGCCGCAAAATACTATAAGCGCTATACCAAGCTCAAGACGGCTGAAAAATACCTCCGGCAGCAGATGGACCTGGCGCGGCACGATCTGGATTATTTGGAGAGCGTGCTGTCCGAAATTGCCAACGCTGAAACGGAACAGGATTTTCTCGATATCCGGGAAGAGCTCCGGGAGGCGGGGTTCCTGAAAAAACAGAGCCGTAAGCAGAATAAAAAAGAGGCCCGGAAGAAATCCAGACCCCGTGAATTCCGGACCTCCGGCGGCTTCCGGGTACTGGTGGGACGCAGCAACCGTCAGAACGACCAGCTGACCCTCCGGGACGCGGAACGGCAGGACCTTTGGTTCCATACCCAGAAAATCCACGGCTCCCACGTCATCCTCTGCACCGGCGGCAAAACCCCTGACGACACGTCCCTTGAAGAAGCCGCTATGCTGGCCGCGTGGTTCTCCCAGGCCAGAGACAGCAGCGGCGTGCCTGTGGATTATACCCCCGTCCGCAATGTCAGAAAGCCCTCCGGCGCGCGCCCGGGCATGGTGGTCTACAATACCTGCCGGACCCTCTTCGTTACCCCCGACCAGTCGCTTGTCAAGGCCCGGAGCGTATGAGTTTCCGGCGGGTCAGTCCGTTTTCAGCCAGAACGCGGGGCGGATGCAGCAGTCCGTTTCCTCTACCCCCTGCGCCGCCCGCTCTATATAGCCGTCAAAATTGACGCAGCTCATGTAGGAATGCTCCCCCTCTTCCCTGCCCCAGACGCCGCCGCAGTACCGCAGCCACCAGCAGCCTTTGCCCCCGTCCTCCCCTTCCTCGTCGAGATACCAGGCTCCCTGTGAACGCGCGTAGAGAGTCGTTACCGCGCCGCGTTCTTCGTAGCTGACGTAATCTTCCCTTTCGTCGTCAAAAAGTTCGTCCGTCTCGTCGGCGCATAACAGGAATATATGGTCTTCTGTTATGCCTGTGGGGGTTTCTGTTTCCGTAAGCTGGATTTTTGCCCGTTCCTCCGCTGTGAACGCTGTCATGAAAAATTCGCCGTTCAGCCAGCTCCGCAATGTGCAGTCACGCCAGAGCACGCATTCTGAACGCTCATGGTACGGCCTGCTGTCCAACAGGTATCTGCTCAGACAGAGAATTCGTTTTTCTTCCTCTTTCAGGACCAGCCATTCAATCGGTTCCCTGTCCGGTCCGGTGCTCTGCGGGTACGTCCCCAGCAGGATGGCTTTCTTGTACATGGCCGCTGTTCCTCCCTTGTCCGGTCTTTACGGCAAAGCATACCATGAACGCCCGCTTTCTGCAAGCTCTTGCCGCAGAATGGAAATTTCAGGCTTGCAGAATCGCCCGGAGACTGATAAAATATAAACAGACCTCCGGAAATCGAAGGCAATCTTCAATCAGAAAGGATGCTTGATTATGAGAAGTCTTTTGAAACGATGCGGCGCTTTCCTGCTGTGCCTTCTGACACTGCTGGCCCTCTGCATCTCCGCCGCCGCCGCTGAACCCAGTAAGGTGTCTGTGGAACTGCGGCCCAGCGTCTCAATCTACGTGGACGGCGTGGAACGGACCTTCTTTGATGTAAAGGGCCGGGAGGTTCATACAATTTATTACAACGGCACTCATTATCTTCCCGTCCGGGCCATCGGCGAACTGATGGGCAAAAACGTCAACTGGGACGGCTCCACCAAAACCATCTCCCTGACCAGCCCCCGTACCGCCGCCGCCACTACCGGGACTCCGGACAGCTATGCCAGAGACGCCCAGATCACCGTGGAACTGCGGCCTGATATCAGCATCATCGTGGACGGAACCAGGAAAAATTTTACCGACGCCAAGGGCCGCGCTGTCTATCCCCTGCTGAACAACGGAACCAATTATCTGCCGGTCCGGGCCATCGGCGAGCTGATGAACAAAACCGTCAGCTGGAACGCTCAGAGCCGTACCATTACCCTTACCGGCACCGGACCCATCGTCACTGACGCGGATACCTTCGGGCCTTCCCAGACGCCCGCTAAGCCCCAGCAGCCTGCCATTATCAGCGAGGCTTCCGCTAAGTCCACCGCGCTCTCCAACGCCGGGCTGAATGCTTCCCAGGTCGCTTATACCAAGTGCCAGCTTGAATGGGAGGACGGCGTGCAGGTCTATGAGATCGAGTTCTATCATACCAGCAATTACCAGTCCTATGAGTACGAAATCGACGCGAAAACCGGCGCCGTCCGCAGTATGACCTTCCAGACTGCCGGGACTGCCCAATCCGGCGGCTCTGTCTACATCGGCGAGGAAAAAGCCCGTTCCATCGCCCTCTCCCGGGTCCCTGGCGCTGCCGCTGACTCCATCCGGGAACTGAAGCTCGAATGCGACGACGGCCGTTGGGAATATGAGATCGAACTTTTCTTCAAAAACACGGAGTATGAATTTACCCTGGACGCTTACACCGGGGCCATCCTTAAGTGGTCCTCTGAACTGATCTATTGACAGACAGGCCTGCAAAATCCTGACCGCATCTTGACTTCTGCCTCTCCTCAGCGTATATCAAACATGAAAAGGCGGCTGCAAACTTTGTAACTCCATCGCAAGCTGAAGCCCTCGGGACGCAGTGTATCCCGGGGGCTTGCGTTATTCTGCAATGTACTGACCGGCGCCGCCTGCGATGGGGTATACTTGGTTTGTGTCTATTTGACAAATCGGAATTTGGAGGAATCAAAAATGGAGTATACAAGAGAGGACTTGATTGAAGCAAAGAGACAGATTGACTCAACTCTGCATAAATTAAGAGAAGCATTAAAAACCTTCGAAACAAAGGAAAAGCCAGAAAGATATAAGTCACAAATTACCTTGGCAAAGAGGCGTATGAAGGCTTTTGAAATTGCAAACTTTTTTATAGAAAATGAAATTGAAAATAGTTATCGCCAATTCCGCTGTTGGGTGAAATCCTCCCTTAGCAAATGTTCTCCCGACAGAATTCTACACGGAAAGCTCAAAATCGCAGAGCTTGAAAACATGAGAAAAATCCGCAAATAAGGCAAAAAAATGCTTGACGGGGCGTTTGGGACGTGTTATACTCAAGATTACCTGTGAGCGGGGTTTTGTTGCCGCGCCCTTTTCGCTTTTCTATTGCGGAATGAAATCCCGGCAGGGAGGCAGTCGGCGTACCGTTGAGTGCGTCAATATAAGGAGGTGCCGTTCATGCGAGTGAAAGTAACCCTGAGATGCAACGAGTGCAAGCAGAGAAACTACAATACAATGAAAAACAAGAAGAACACGCCGGATAAGCTGGAACTGAACAAGTATTGCCGCTTCTGCCGGAAGCACACGCTCCACAGTGAAACGAAATAATTTTTGAGAAAGGGCGTAATTCAATGGCAGAAGCTAAGAAGAAGGATCGCGGCCAGTGGTTCCGCGAGATGAAAAGCGAGCTGAAAAAGGTCGTTTGGCCGAACCGTCAGACTGTCACAAAGAATACCGGCACCGTGCTGCTCTGCTCTTTGCTGATCGGCGCGTGTATCTGGGTCTTCGATTTTGCCGCCGTGTCCCTGGTCCAGATGATCCTGAGTTTCTTCGGCGGCTGAGGGTCGCGGGATGGCAGACAGCGCAAAGTGGTATGTGGTCCACACGTATTCCGGGTACGAAAACGCGGTGAAAACAAGCATCGAGAAGTTCGTGACGGGCCGGAATATGGAGGACAAAATTCTGCGGATTGAAATTCCAATGGAGACCGTGACGGAAATCACCGAGAGCGGCGCGTCCAAGGAGGTTGACCGGAAGGTTTTCCCCGGCTACGTGCTGATTAAGATGATTATGACCGATGAGACGTGGCACCTGGTGCGCAACGTCCGGGGCGTGACGGGCTTCGTTGGGACCGCAAATAAGGCCATTCCTCTGACGGAAGAGGAAGTGCTGGCTATGGGCATGGAGAAGCATGAGATTATCGTTCAGTATAAGGTGGGCGATCACGTGCGGATCATGGACGGTCAGCTGGCCAGCTTCACCGGCGTGGTGGAGAAAATCGAGCCGGAGAAAAACAGGGTGAGCGTCATGGTTTCCATGTTCGGCCGCGAGATGCCCGTGGAACTGGAGCTTGACCAGGTGGAACTCCAGAGCTGAAAATATCCGTCGCAGGTGGGAGGGACTTACGTTCCGCCGAACCACATTTCAATTTAGGAGGTGCCCCTTCATGGCACAGAAAATTACCGGTTATGTGAAACTCCAGATTCCTGCGGGGAAAGCTACCCCCGCGCCTCCCGTGGGTCCCGCTCTGGGTCAGCACGGCGTGAATATTGCCGCGTTTACCAAGGAGTTCAACGAGCGGACCAAGAACGACGCGGGTATGATTATCCCCGTGGTCATTACCGTTTACGCGGACCGCTCCTTCTCCTTCATCACCAAGACCCCCCCGGCCGCGGTGCTGATTAAGAAGGAATGCAATATCGAATCCGGCTCCGGTGTGCCCAACAAGACCAAGGTCGCCACTATCTCCAAGGCTTCCGTGCAGAAGATCGCCGAGATCAAGATGAAGGACCTGAACGCCGCCAACCTGGAGTCCGCTATGAGCATGATTGCCGGTACCTGCCGGTCTATGGGCGTGATCGTCGGCGACTGAGCCAGCATACGCCTGATTATTTGAGCGGCCAAAAAACGGACCGCTCCATACAGTGGGAGGACTCCGTTCCGAAGAACCACTATGAGGAGGAAGTTACAGTGTTTAGAGGCAAAAAATATAAGGAAAGCGCCAAGCAGATCGACCGGAATATGCTCTATGACGCCGCTGACGGCCTGGCCCTGATCTGCAAGACCGCAAGCGCCAAGTTTGATGAGACCGTGGAGCTGCACGTAAAGCTGGGCGTCGACTCCCGGCACGCTGACCAGCAGGTGCGCGGCGCCATCGTTCTGCCCCACGGTACCGGCAAGAGCGTCCGGGTACTGGTGTTCACCAAGGGCGATAAGGCCGACGCCGCTCGGGAAGCCGGTGCGGATTACGTGGGCGATATGGATCTTGTTGAGAAGATTCAGAAGGAAAACTGGTTTGACTTCGATGTGGTTGTCGCCAGCCCTGATATGATGGGCGTGGTGGGCCGTCTCGGTAAGGTCCTGGGCCCCAAGGGTTTGATGCCCTCTCCTAAGGCCGGTACCGTGACCCCTGACGTGGCCAAGGCTGTGAAGGAAGTCAAGGCCGGTAAGATTGAGTACCGTCTGGATAAGACCAATATCATTCACTGCCCCATTGGTAAGGTCTCCTTCGGCGCAGACAAGCTGGTGGAAAACTATAACGCTCTGATGGGCGCGATTGTCAAGGCCAAGCCTGCCGCTGCCAAGGGTCAGTATATCCGCAGCTGCGTCGCCGCCTCCACCATGGGCCCCGGCGTCCGCATGAATACCGCTAAGATGGTTTGATTTTTTTCATACGACAAGGGAGGGACTTCGTGTCTCTCCTTTGTTTTTGCGCTTTTTGGGGGACGCTGGGGCTGTTTTTGAGGGAATTTTGATTCTGTGTCCGAAAATCTGAAACCGGTGGGGGAGTTTTTTCGTCTGTATAGTTGGCGGGATTCATCGGGGATTTTTTCATCTTTGATGGAAACGACAGGGGTGATTGGGGATCGAACAGAAAATTCCTGAGTCCTGATGGAAACGGGGGGATATTATGGAAGACAGCAGGATTATTGAGCTTTACTGGGAACGGGACCAGCAGGCGGTTCAGGAGACGGCGGTGAAATACGGACGGCTCCTGGAACGGATCGCGGGGAATATCCTTGGGCGTCAGGACGCGGAGGAATGCGTGAACGACACCTACCTGCGAGCCTGGAACGCGATTCCTCCGGAGCGGCCGGCGGCTTTCCGGAACTGGCTGGGACGGATTACGCGGAACCTGTCCCTGGACCGCTGGAAGGCATCTCAGGCGGCAAAGCGGGGCGGGGGTATGGAGGTGCTGCTGGGGGAGCTGGCGGAGTGCGTGCCGTGCTCTGAAGGCCCTCAGAAGGCGTTGGAGGACCAGGCGCTTGCGGAACTGCTGAACGGCTTTCTGCGGGGTCTTCCTGCGGAGAATCGACGGATGTTTCTGGGGCGCTACTGGTACGGCGAGGGACTGGCGGAAATCGCGGCGTCCCTGGGCTGCGGTCAGGGGAAGGTGAAGTCCGCCCTGTTCCGGACCCGAAAAGCGCTGCGGGCCTATTTGGAAAAGGAGGGCGTCTTATGAGCGCGGAACAGATTTTTCGGGCGTTGGGTTTGATTGACGGCAGCCTGATTGACGAAGCCCTGCCGGGTCAGCGGAGGCCCTTCCGTTGGAGGGCGCCCGCGGCTTTCCTGGCGGCTTGTCTGACGGTGGTTCTGGGGCTGGGCTGGTTTGTGACAGGCGGCTTCCAGGGCTTTGGCAGCGGCGCGCCCAGTGGTGGTAACGGGGCTTCCGACGGTGGCATGACAGGCGGCGAGGTTGGAGAACCTGCGGAATCGGGCGGCGGGTACAGCGGCATTGACGACGGCACCGTTTTCATGTCCTACGCCGGGCCGGTGCTTCCTCTGACCACGACGGAGTCCTGTGAGCTGACGGCAGTCCGGACCGTGACCTGGGACTTCTCGCCGGGGACCAATCGGGACGGTTCGCCGCGGCAATGGGGGGCTTCTGTTATGGACGCCTATGAACTGTCCAATCCCACTGACGCTGATATAGCCGTGACCGCCCTTTACCCCTTTGCCGGGAATTTTCAGGAGCTTTCAGACCTGCGGCCCGTCGTTTCCGTGGACGGCCTGCCGGTGGAGACGGAACTTTATGCGGGGGCTTATTCCGGTGGCTTTCAGAGTACCTTCGGGGCCGACCTGCCGGACACCATGAATCTGGATACCCTGGACAGCTGGAAGGATTATCAGGCCCTTCTGGAAAGCGGGGACTATCTGGCGCGGGCTTTGGCAGACCATCCCATAGCGGACGTTCCGGTGACGGCGTATCAGTTTACGGATTTCGCCGCGCCTCATGAGAAATACCAGGCGGCGACACAGGCGGTTTCCTTTACCATCGACGAGAACGCCACGCAGATTTTCACTTACGGCTTCAATGGCATGGAATCGGATGAAAATTCCCGGCGTTACAGCTATTTCGTCCCTGATGGCAAGCGGCGGGAATCGGATACCAAGATGCTGATCGTTCTGGGGGAGGATATCGGCGATTACAGCTTGCAGGGCTACAAAAACGGCGGCTGCAATCGCGGGGAGGAGATCGAGGGCGTGTCCTGTACTGTGACCCGGACGGAAACGACCTTTGGCGCAGTTCTGGGCCAGCTCTGCCGGGTTTATGCGGAGGAATATACCGACGGCCTTGCGGTGGACCTTCCCAATGCCTTTGACGCGGTGTCCTTCGAGATGTACCTGGGGGCGGTATCGGAGCTGCTGACCCAGTACGGCCTGCTTTCCGGCGCGCCCATGGACCGCTACAGCAGCGGACGGCTGGATGATCTCCTCAGCGAGACGCTTTCCCATGATCGGGTGTTGTATCTGGCCTTTCCGGTCACGGTGCCCGCCGGAGGGAGCGTCAGAGTGGACAGCCGGTTCTGGAAGGAGCCCAGTTATGATTTCCAGTGCTCCGGTTCGGAAAACGCGGGCTTGCAGGGTTACGATCTGGTGACGTCTTTGGGTTCCACGCTGACCTTTACACGGCAGTTCGCGGCGCTGGTCAACGTCGACGGCTTGGAGATTGCCGGCCAGAACTACGGCTTCGAGCTGTTCGACGATCCCCAGTCCGGACGCCGTGCCGATCCTGTGGAGCTGGACCCGTCCATGGAGCACTACTTCCTGGAGGTCCGGGCGCTGGAGGGATAAAAGCGGCGCGATTTTCGACAGGTAATCGTTTATCTGATTGGGATTCAATGGGAAAAGTCATGGGATTGTCGGGATTTTGCCGGACAGCTCCATGACTTTTTTCTGAAATTTATGGAATTCATATCTTTTCAACCCAGCGCGTCCCTTGTATAATAAAGACAGTAACCATGAGAAGTATTCGCCAGACAGAATTCCCATAGGAGGAATGATTATGAGGAAAACAAAAATTATCTGCACCCTAGGTCCCGCTGTGGACAATGAAGAGATGATCCGCGCCCTGATTAAGGGGGGAATGAACGCGGCCCGCTTCAATTTCTCCCACGGCAGCCATCCCGAGCATCTGGAACGCCTGAACCGCCTGAAAGCCGTGCGGGACAGTATGGGCGTGGCTGTGGCAACGATTCTGGATACCCGGGGACCGGAAATCCGTATCAAGAGCTTTGAGAGCAAGAGCATTGAACTGAACGCCGGCGACTCCTTTACCCTGACCGCAGATGACATCACAGGCGATCAGACCCGGGTTTCCGTGACTTACCCCAATCTGCCCAACGAGGTGGAACCCGGACAGATGATTCTCATTGACGACGGTCTGGTAGCCATCCGGGTGGAGCAGGTCCGGGACAAGGATATTATCTGCACTGTGGAAAACGGCGGCGTCCTGTCTGCCAACAAGTCCATCAATATCCCCGGCGCGCATATCCAGCTCCCGGCCTTGACTGAACGCGATATTGCCGATATCCGCTTCGGCGTGGAGAATGACTTTGACTTCGTGGCCGCTTCCTTCGTGCGCCGCGCCGCTGATGTGGAAGCCGTCCGTCAGGTGCTCCAGGAGTACGGCGGAAACGATATCAAGATTATTGCCAAGATCGAGAATCAGGAGGGCGTGGACAACATTGACGACATCCTGGCCGCTGCTGACGGTATCATGGTTGCCCGGGGTGATTTGGGTGTGGAGATTCCTGCCGCAAAGGTTCCCGTGCTGCAAAAGAAGATGATCCGCAAGGGCCATCAAGCAGGCAAGCCGGTGATTACCGCCACTCAGATGCTGGATTCTATGATGCGGAACCCCCGTCCCACCCGCGCTGAAGTCTCCGACGTGGCCAACGCGGTTTACGACGGCACTAGCTGCGTGATGCTCTCCGGTGAAACGGCTGGCGGCAAGTACCCCATTGAGGCGCTGAAGGCCATGACCGATATTGTCACCGAGACGGAAAACGCTATCGATTACTGGAGACTCTTCCAGAAACAGCGGGTCCAGACCAATATCAACATCAACGACGCCATCACCCACACCTGCTGCCTGACCGCTAAGGACCTCAATGCCGCCGCGATCCTGGCCGCCACCAACTCCGGACGCAGCGCACGTATGATCTGCCGCTTCCGGCCCGCCTGCCCCATCGCTGCCCTGACCATGCACGAGAAGGTCCGCCGTCAGTTGGCCATCAGCTGGGGCGTCATCCCCTTCCTTACCGGCGAGGTCAATTCCACTGACCGTATCTTCTCCCTTACCGCCGAGGTCGCTCTGAAAGAGGGTCTGGTGAAAGCCGGAGATACCGTGGTCATTACGGCTGGCGTTCCCCTGGGCCGCAGCGGTTTCACCAATCTTATCAAGGCACACGTGATCGAAAGCCTGAACGTCAACAATTAAAAACCTCAAAAGGCTGTCTCAAAACGGTGCTTCCATCGTTCTGAGACAGCCTTTTTATATTACAGCACACCTGGAATGAAATCTGGAGTTCCCTGCAAAGAAACCGGCAAGGGCGTGGATTGTCAGCCCCTTGCAGTCCTTGAAGCTTGTCTTGGGGCGTTTCGTCACAGCAGCGGGAAGAAAATGTCCTTCAAGAAAGCAGACAAATAAAAAGAAGACACTCTTTAACAAAAGTGTCCTCTTTGTGTTGGCGCCACCTATCTTCCCGGGCCGTCGCCAGCCAAGTATTGTGGGCAGAAACGAGCTTAACTACCGTGTTCGGAATGGGAACGGGTGGACCCTCGTTCTAATCAGCACCAACTATCTGCATCCGGAGGAACCGGAGACATTCAAATTATAGTACCAAAAGATTCAATTGTCAAGAGCAGTGGTGACCCGTACCGGATTCGAACCGATGTTAACGGCGTGAGAGGCCGCTGTCTTAACCACTTGACCAACGGGCCATGTCGTAACTTACGGGATTCTCCGAACCAGGTGCATCCCCTGGAC
>CAJTMG010000002.1 GCA_910577405.1 uncultured Oscillibacter sp.
GCTGACAGGCGCGACCCCGGTGCTGATCTCCTACGCCAACGCCAAGATTGAGGAATTGGACAGCCGTCGTCAGGCCCTTGCCTGTGAGATTGCCAAGCTAACCGCCGAGGCGGTGTCCCCGGAGCAGATTGACACGATTTCCAATTACCTGGATGATTGGGAAAATGTCAGTTTCGAGGACAAGCAGCAGGTGGTGGATTTGATGATTACCGTCATTCGCGCCACCAGCGAGAAGCTGCAAATTGAGTGGAAAATCTGACGGCTGACTACCGTCAAGCCATTATCCTTTTATGCCCTTGTTCAGTATAGTAAAAAGAACCGCCCCCCAAGAATTCAGGAGGCGGTTTATACAGGAAGGTGTTATTTCGCGCGGTACAGGAAGGTGACGATCTGGCCCCGAGTGCAGAAGTCATCGGGTCCAAAAGCAGTCTGAGAAATGCCTTTGGTAATGCCCTTTTCCACCGCCCAGGAAATGGCTTTTACGAGATCAGCAGATGCAGGCACGTCCGCAAAGGTCGTGGTTTTGGAGGGTTCGGGAGAACCTGCGGCTTTCCACATATAACTGACGGCCATGGCACGGGTGCAGGGGGCGTTCAGATTGCCGGTATCAATCCCCAGAGACTCTGCCCAGGAAACCACTTTGTCCCGTTCATTGCCAGTCCCTGCGCCGTTGCTGGCACGATAGAGGAAGGTCAGGATATGAGAGACGGTGCAGGTGTCGCCGGGGCCAAAGGTGGTCGGGGTCTTGCCGTTGGTAATCTTCTGGTCCACCGCCCACTTGATCGCCGCCGCAAAGGGAGAATTCGCCGCAACATCAGAGAACCCGGCAGAGGTGGAGGGAGCAGACGCGCCAGCCGCCGGAGCAATCCGGACATACATAGCGGGCTTGTCACCTGTGGCATAGCCGATGGTTTTGAAGCCGTTGACCGGGTCTGTATACACCTCTTTGAGTTCCAGCGTGTCCGTGTCGCCCTGTTTCAGACCGCCGGTGACTGTCAGGCCGTCTTCCAGCTTCATACTGGTGATCAGACCGCTGAAAACGCCGCATTTCTGGGTATATTCATCCGGGTTCGGGTTGTAAATGATGAGTTCGCCGGAGCCTTTGATGGTGATATCATTTACTTCCTCCGAATCGCCGCCGGTGAGGGCAGTCAGGGTATTTTTGCTTCCGGGCGCAAGAACGATGGTGGGAGAAGCGCCGATGAAGATATCCAGGTCCTTCGTGCCATTCAGTGTGAGAACGTCGCCCTGATAGGTCCAGCCGTCGCCGCTGGATGTGTCGTTGATTGTTTCACCGTCCGGCGTGATAATGGTCAGGTCGTGAAAAGCAGCCGAGGCGGGAATGGATAAGGACAGGCAGAGGACCAGCGCCAACGCGAGGGATGCAAGTTTCTTTTTCATCTGTAATTCTCCTTTTTTTGGAATCTTCAGGAGGCAGGATTTCAGCCGTCAGAGCAGCCAGCGTCTCACACCGGGGATACGGGAGAGCAGGGTGTACAGGACGCAGGAGGGCAGGATGGCCAGAAGCGTAATCAGCGGGACGGTCAGGAGCGAGGGGCCAGCGAGGGCGTTCACACCATGCCGGGCCAGGAGTTTCAGGAAAAAGACGTGGGTCAGGAAAACGCAGAACGACGCCCTGGAGACATCCACCGCCAGCCGTCCCAGCCAGCCGGAGAGGTTTGCGGTCTGGCAAAGCCCCCAGACCCCAACGGCAATCATGCACACGCCCACGCTCATGCCCTCCAGGAAGTGGGGAGCCAGAGAGCCAGCCGCCGCCGACTGCATCCACGTCCCGCCGAAGGTCAGCCCGACCCCGCCCAGAAACCACAGCAGCCATGGCAGACGGCGCGTGGGCTTCCGGTACGCGGACAGGTAGCGCCCGAGAAGCGTGTAGCCGATACAGGCGTAAGTCATATTGAGCTTCCACTGGGCGGGAATTCCCGTGACCAGCGTAAAGGGCCAGAAGGTCTGCATGGTCGGGTAAGCAATCCCCAGAAGGAACCACAGGGCAAGCAGGTACTCCAGAAGCCGCCGGTCCGCGTACTGCGCCAGAAGCCGGGTCGCGGGCAGGAAGGCGTAAACCAGGAGCATCATATGGAGGTAGTAGAGATGTTCCTCGTGCTGGAAGAGAATCAGTTCTTTGAGGGCCTGGAAAAGCGCGGCCGGGGTCAGTTCCGCCCAGAGCAGGAGATTGAAAACCTTATAGCACGCCGCCCAGAACAGCAGGGCCAGCAGAAGCCGGGGAATGCTGCGGGTATAGAGCTTTTTCAGGGACAGGGGCTTTTCCGGGGACAGCAGAAGGGTCCCGCTGGCCATCAGGAAGAGCGGCACGCTGGCCCGGCTGACGGTTCCCCAGAAGAGCGCGGCCAGCCAGTCGCCGGAACCGGTCAAGGCCACAGACAGAGGCGGCGCGGCGACGTGTATGAGAACGACCCCCCCAATCGCCAGAGTCTTCACTAAATCAACGGTACGGTTACGAGTGCTTTCGGGTTGTTTCATGAAAATGCTTCCTTTCCGAAACGGCCGTAAAATACCTCCTACCCAATAAGTGCGTTTTCACAGCCGCCTGGTTTTATTTTCAGGGATTTTATAGAATTTTTTATTTCCCGCCAGCCTCCGGGGTTTCCTGATTGGCGTTGACGTTGATGTAAAGGGCCTTGAGCTTGGAATGGAGAATTTTCTGACCGGAATACAGGCCGTTGTACCCGGAGAGCATATAACTGATACAGCAGGCCAGGGCAAAACAGAGGATACCGTCGCTGCCGAAAAGCTCCACAGAGAGGAAGATGGAGGCAAGGGGACAGTTGACCGCGCCGCAGAAGACAGACACCATGCCCAAAGCCGCCGCAAATCCCGCAGGCAGTCCCAGAAGCGGCCCGACCCAGCATCCGAACGCCGCACCCACAAAGAACGAAGGCACCACCTCGCCGCCCTTGAAGCCCGCCCCCAGGGTCACGGCGGTAAAGACCAGCTTCAGCACAAAGGCCCACGGACGCACAGTCCCTTCTTCCACAGCGGCGGCAATCACGTTCATCCCCGCGCCGTTGTAATCCCCCACGCCGCAGAGCAGGGTCATGACAATCACCAGACAGGCTCCCGCCAGGATGCGAAGCCAGGGATTGGGCAGAGCCCGGGCCATCAGACTGCCGGTCATATGGATGGTCTCACAGAAGACGGCAGAGAGCAGGGCGCAGAGCATAGCCAGAACCGCCGCGCGAAGGAGTACCTCCAAAGTCAGCACGGGCACAGCAATCTGAAACTGCGCCGGCGCAATCCCCATCAGCAGGGAAATGCCGTAGGCCTCCAGAGCGGCGGTAAGGGCGGGAAAGAGAGCCGCGTGATAGAAAGCGTCCACACTGACCACGGCAATGGCAAACACCGCCGCCGCCAGAGGAGTGCCGAAGAGAGCCGAGAAGAAGGCAGCCATACCAGCAGTGGTGGCAATCCGCAGCTCTTTCTCGTCCAAACGGCACAGCCGCCCCAGATGATACCCCAGCGTTCCGCCCATTTGCAGCGCCGCGCCCTCACGACCCGCAGAGCCGCCGCATAAATGGGTCAGAACCGTGCCAATAAAAATCGCCGGAACCAGCCGGATGGAGATATCGCCGCCCTGATAGACCTGAATAAACACATCGTTGGTACCCTGCCCTTCCACACGCAGAAGACGGTATAAGGCGACAATGGCCAGTCCCGCCAGCGGAAGGGCGTACAAAAGCCAGGGACGCTCTCCCCGCAGCTCCGTCACGTGCTCCAGGGCAATATGGAACACCGCGCCCAGAAGCCCGCATAGGACCCCGATCAGCGTCGCCAGCACAAGCCATCTGACAAACGCCCGGCAGTAAAGAGCTGTCGCCCGGCACCAGAGCCGAATCTGTTTCCTTGTTTCTTCCATATTGTAAACCTCCCAGAATTCCCGCGTTGCCCCCGGAAAACGCCTGATAGAATTGCCCGCTGTCTGTGCAGAATCTTTAACGAGTCTTTAATACAGTATAGCAGATTCTTAACAAATTACAAGCAAAGGGAGGATTGTCAACCCTGTATGCCTGAGTGGTATGGATGAATTGCACAAAAGCCTGATATTTTTTTAGCCGGACTGAAAAATTTTTGATTTCCTGTTGATTCCAGATAAAAATTAGCTTATACTATAGATGGCGGGAAAACTGCCATGTTACTCAAATCACCCTGATTTTATGGAGGATTTATTATGAAATATGGACGCACTTACAACTTCTCCGCCGGCCCTGCCATGATGCCGGAGGAGGTCCTGGAGGAAATCGCCGCCGAGATGATGAACTGCCGCGGGAGTGGTATGTGCGTCATGGAAATGAGCCACCGGTCCAAGGTGTTCCAGCAGATCCGGGACGAGGCCGAGGCGGACCTGCGGAAGCTGATGGGCATTCCAGAGAATTACAAGGTACTGTTTGTGCAGGGCGGCGGCACAGTGCAGTTTGCCATGGTCGCCATGAACCTGATGAAAAACGGCGTGGGCTGCTACGTGGAAACCGGCGCGTGGTCCAAGAAGGCCATCAGCGAGGCGAAGAAGTACGGAGAGGTAAAGATCGTTGCCTCTTCCGCCGATAAGAACTTCTCCTATATCCCTGACTGCTCCAATCTGGACATCCCCGAAAACGCCGATTACGTCTATATCTGCGAAAACGAGACCATCAACGGCACCACCTATTTCAAGCTGCCGGATACCAAGGGGAAGATTCTCGTGTCCGACCAGTCCTCCATGTTCCTCTCCCGGCCCTGCGACGTGAGCAAGTACGGCCTGATCTGGGCGGGCGTGCAGAAGAACGTAGGCCCCGCGGGAATGGCCGTGGTCATCATCCGGGAGGACCTGCTGCGGGACGACCTGCCCAAGTCCGTGCCTACCTATATGAGCTACAAGATCCACGCTGACAACGATTCTTTGTACAACACCCCCAACTGCTGGGCCATCTACTGCTGCGGCAAGGTCTTCAAATACCTCCTGGACAAGGGCGGGCTGGAAGCCATGCACCAGCGGAACGAGGAAAAGGCGAAGATTCTCTATGACTTCCTGGACCAGAGCGCGCTGTTTACCGGAGCCGTGGCCAAGGAAGACCGCTCCCTGATGAACGTGCCCTTTGTGACCCCCAGCAAGGAGCAGGACGCGGACGTGGTAGCCGCCAGCAAAGCCGCCGGGTTCGACAATCTGAAGGGGCATAAGAGCGTGGGCGGTCTGCGGGCTTCCATCTACAACGCCATGCCGAAAGAGGGCGTGGAGGCGCTGGTGGACTTCCTGAAAAAGTACGAATCCGAACACAAATGATTTCAGACATAAAATAATTTTGGACAAGAGACATTTCCCGATATAAGACAGGAGGGCGGGATTACAGCGGCCGGCAAGTGACATTCAGAAGCAAAGGTTTCCGGACCCGAAAAAATAACGCTTATCTCTTGTCTCTTATCGCAATATCTCTTATCTGATACCCGCCTGCCTGTCCCCCAACGGGTGCAAAAGGCTTTCCGAGTCAGCGTCCCTGGGGTGCGCTGGAGAAAGGGGAAAAAGAGCAATGCGCGTATTAGTAACCGACGGAATGGACGTCTCTGCGGCAGAGCAGCTTCGGAAGGACGGATTTGAGGTTGTGGAGCGGTTCTGCGAGCCGGATGAACTGGGAACGGCGCTGCGGGAGTTTGACGCGGTGATTATCCGTTCGGCGACGAAGATCAAGGAACCGCAGATTGACGCCGCAAGGGGCAGCCGTCTGAAGCTGATCGTCCGGGCAGGAGTCGGCGTGGACAACATTGCGGTAAAGTACGCGGAAGAGGCGGGCATAGAGGTCAGGAACACGCCTCGGGCCTCCTCCAACGCCGTGGCGGAACTGGCCATCGCTTTGCTGTTCTCCTGCGCGCGGAATATCTCCATCGCGGGGCATACCATGCGGGAGAACCGTTGGGAGAAGAAGGCGTATTCCAAGGGCTTTGAGCTTTCCGGGAAGACGGCATCCATCATTGGTTATGGGCGGATTGGACGGATGGTAGGGGACAAGTGCCAGGCGTTGGGCATGAATGTGCTCTCCACCGTGCACCGGAACCGTCCCGAGGGCTGCGAGTGCGAGACGATGCGCTTTGTCTCCATGGACGAGCTTCTGACCGGGGCCGATGTGCTGATTCTCTGCGCGCCCGGCCGGGGAAAGCCGTTTGTGGACGCGGAGACGCTGGCGAAGATGAAGGATGGCGTGGTGATTATCAACGTCTCCCGGGGCGCCAACGTGGACGAAGCCGCATTGCTGGACGCGCTGGAATCCGGGAAGGTCCGCGCCGCCGGTCTGGACGTGTGGCTGAGCGAGAAGGACCCTAACTGGAAACTTGCCCAGCATCCCGCCGTCTCCTGCACCCCCCACATCGGCGCGGGCACAAAGGAAGCACAAAGACGCATAGGCCTGGAGCTTGTAGACATCATTCGTGAATTGGGATCGAGGAATTAGGAGTTGAATTTGCCGGGAGAATCACCTGAGGCATCGCCGGCCTTTGCTGCTCCTGACAGCCTGTAAAAATAAAACGCCCTTCCGTCTTCTTCCGGAGGGGCGTTTTTGTATGCAGGAAGGCTTTTGCGGACAGATCATTCCTGATTCATACAATATGGGGCTTTGTATATGGGGGACTTCAGTAAGCAAATAAATCCAGCTCCTGATTATTCGGGAAGATTCTTTTCCGGAGCAGGAGTTTTGCCATTTCTGTAAGACTGTACATCGGCGGGCATTCCCTTTTTTCTTAAGCGGGAGTCCAGTAGGAAATTAATCAGGCTATAGAAGCAGGCGCAGACAGGAACGCCGAAGAACATACCGAGGATACCGAAGAAGCTCCCGCCCACCAGTATGGCGATAATGACCCAGATACTGGAAAGGCCGGTTTTATCGCCGAGGATTTTCGGTCCGATGACATTGCCGTCAAGCTGCTGGAGGGCCAGGACGAAGATCAGGAAATAGAGGGCCTTCATAGGGGAGACCAGGAGGATCAGGAAGGTGCTGGGAATCGCGCCCAGAAACGGCCCGAAGAAGGGGATAATATTGGTCACGCCCACGAAGACGGACACCAAGGGCGTATAGGGGAATTTGAGAATAGAACAGCCCACAAAGCAGAGAATACCGATAATGATAGAATCCAGCAGTTTTCCGCGGACGAAGCCGGAGAAGATGCTGTCGGACTTCTGGGCGCCCCGGAGGACCCACTTCCCTTTTTCCGGGGAGAACAGAGCGCTGACGAGCTTCCGGCCATAAGCGGCGCAGTGTTCCTTCGCGGACAGGAAGTAGACAGAGACGATCAGGCCCACCAGGATGTTCTTGAAGAAGTTCAGCACGCTCATAACGCCGCCAGAAACGGTGGTCATTACCGTTTGGACCTTTGGAAGGACGCCGGAGGTCAGCCAGGAGGTAAAATCTTCAAAGTAGGTGTTCATCTGCGTCGTCACCCACTCTTCCACAGTGGGGTTGGTCTCCAGAAGATGTTCCACCCAGCCGCTGATGGTACGATAGTAGTTGTCCGCGTTGCTCACCAATTGCAGAACGCTCTTATACAGCTCCGGCAGCAGCACCGAGGCCAGCAGGTAGAAGAAAAAGAAAATCACCGCCCAGGTCAGGACCATACTCAAAGCCCGCACGCCGCCTGGAATCCGGCCGCTTTCGCGAGACTTCCGGATAACGGTTTCAAAGAGCTGTTCCTCAAAAAAATTGACCATAGGCGCCAGCATATAGGCAATAAAAGCGCCGTAGAGGATCGGGCTGACGGCGCTCAGAAGCTGTCCCGCGATCAAAAGCAGGACCTTTCCTCCGAACAGCGTGTCATAAAACAGCAGAATCGCGGCAACCACGGCAAAGGCTGTCAAACCAATCTGAAAATAATTGCTTTCCCGTCGCATTGGACCGCCTCCTTTTTTTCTATTTTACACGCCGCCGCCGGGAATTGCAATCCTCTTTTTTCCGTGCTATACTATCGTCACAGCATCTTAACAGGCGAGCTTGCAAAAAGACCCGGCGTGCAGGCCAGCATCCATTTCCCAGGCATATCAAAAAGAAAAAGACAGGCATTTAAACCGATTGTCTTCCATCAAAAAATATCTCATATCGCATATCCAATCCAAAAAAATATCTCTTATCTGAAAAAGCGGGGTGTTATTGATGAAGAAGCGAAAACTGCTGATGATAGTGAATCCGAAAGCAGGGCGGAACAAATCGAGAGGCCCGCTGTTTGACGCCGCGGCGGTGCTGTCGGAGGCGGGCTATCTGCTGTCCATCCACAGGACGACGGCTCCCGGCGACGCGTCGGCGACAGCGGAACGGGAAGGGGAACGGTACGACGTAGTGATCGCGGTGGGCGGCGACGGGACCCTGAACGAGGTTGCGTCCGGCCTGCTGAAACTGGAACATCCGCCGCTTCTGGGCTACCTCCCCCAGGGAAGCACCAACGATTTTGCAGCCTGCCTGCGAATCCCGCCGGACCCGCCCGCAGCAGCCGCCGCCATCGCCCGGAACGTCCCGCGAAGGCTGGACGCGGGCTGCTGGAACCAACGGCGTTTTCTCTATGTGGCGTCCTTTGGAGCCTTTACCCGAACGTCCTACGCCGCAGCGCAAGCCGCCAAGAACGCCCTGGGTCATTTCGCCTACATTCTGGAGGGCATGAAGGATCTGAATACCCTCCGGGCCTGCAAAGTTTCCATTACCGCCGACGGAGAGGTGCTGGACGGTGAATATCTCTTTGGCGCGGTCTGCAATTCCACGTCCATCGGCGGCCTGATGAAGCTGGACCCCCAACGGGTAGTGTTGGACGACGGCCTTTTTGAGCTGCTCCTGATCCCCAGCCCCAAGAACGCCGCTGGCCTGCAAAGTCTGGTTTCCGCCCTGCTGAATCAGGATTACGACGGGCAGGGCCTGATATTCCGCCACGTGTCCTCTGTGACCGTCCGGACGGAGGAGGACCTGCCCTGGTCCCTGGACGGCGAGTATGCCCCCAGCGCGCCCTTGGTGGAGGTCCGCACCATGCCCCAATGCCTGACCATGCTGCTGTGATGGACAATAGAAACGCGCTGGAAGCCCTGACGCGCCGGTACAAGGGCCATGCGCCGGACCTGATGGGGGCAAAGGGAAGCTATGCGGTGCTGTGTCCTCTGGCGGAGCTTCCGGAGGGCTTAAGCCTGCTGTATGAGGTCCGGGCGGCGAATCTGCGGCAGGGCGGCGAGGTCTGCTTTCCCGGCGGGCGCATGGAGCCGGGAGAGACGCCGGAGGTCTGCGCCCTGCGGGAGACGGAAGAAGAGCTGGCCATCCCAAGGGAGACGGTCCAGCTCATAGGTCCGGGGGATTTTATTGCCAATCAAAGGGGCTTCCTGCTGCGGCCTTTTCTGGGTCTGGTATCGCCGGAGGGTCTTTCCGTCATGCGTCCCTCACCGGCGGAGGTGGCGGAGGTCTTCACGGTTCCTCTGTCCTGGCTGAAGGAGAACCCGCCGCAGATATGGACCTACAGCCTCAGACCCCAGACGCCGGAGGATTTCCCATATGAGCGAATCGGCATAAGGCGGGACTATCCGTGGGCATGGGGTCAGGTAGAGGTGCCGGTGTGGTACTGGCAGGGCCGGGCAATCTGGGGCATGACCGCAAGGATCACCCTGGATCTGCTGAAAGCCCTCTGACACGCCGGGAAATTCAGGAACGCGTTCGATTTGCCGGGGAAACAAGCGCGGAACGAGAGACCTGCGGGGCCATTAAAAATTCTGCGCGGCGGTACGGCGGTCGATATAAGAAGCGACCTCCTCGAAGGGGATATCCAGGGCGGCGGAGAGTTCCCCGAAGAGATTTCGTTCAGCCTGCCGCAGGCAACGCTCGTCGGCCATGGCAAGGGGACGCTTCCGGGCCTCGGCCTGTCTGCGTTTGGAGCCAATGGATTTCATCACGCCCACCAGGTCCTGACAATCCCCGCTCCGCAGCGCCGACTGATACCGCCGGGCTGGGTCGCGCGCGTCCTCCGCTGCCTGGATGGTAGGAATCCGGTCGATCAAATCCTCCGCTTCCTCCGCCGAGAGCACCGGGCGAATGGGTACCTTCTGGTTATCAACGGGGGTGTAGATCACACCGTCCTGCCGAAGGGGTTTCAGAAGATAGCAGTCCCGTTTGACGCCGCCGTCGCCTGCAAGCTGGGTAAGCTCTTCCACCCGGCAGACGCCCGCTGCGCCGTAGACTACCAGATCACCTGGCTGAAACATCGTTTACCTCCATTTCTTCGCTGGCGGGTTTGAGCACATCCAGCGAACCCGCCTCTTTTTATACGTCTTTCTGCTGCTTATAGTTTACCATATTTTTCGGCGATTATGTAAACGAATTTTCAAAAACGGCAAAATTTCTCTATTTTTCTGAAAAGAACCAGTAAAAAAGCCGCTGTTTCTGTCGAAAAAATACATTCCCCGGCGGCTTGAACGATCTTTCGACAGGAAAAAGCGATCAGGAAGGCCCGGATTCTCTCTGTGAAAACCCGGGTCTTCTGTTTTGCTTGGAACGCGGCGGTATTGATTTCAGGTTTTACATACCGGTTTTCTGGCCGAAGCGGTAGAGGAAGGCGGCGAAATGGGCACGGGTGGCGCTTCCCTGAGGATTCAGCCGGTTGCCGGAGGTGCCGCTGACGATTCCGTTCCCCACGGCCCAGGCGATGGCGTCCTTGGCGTAATCGGAAACGGCGGCGGCGTCCGCATAGGTACTGATGTCCTTGGAGCCGGAGAGGGCAGTATTCTGCTTCACGGCGTAACGATAGAGCATGGTGACGAGCTGCTGCCGGCTGACGGGCCCGGTAGGATTGGAGCCGTCAGAGATACCGCTGTTGATGGCCCAGGTACGGGCTTCGGCCATATTTGCGGGACTGCTGCCGGACGTGCGTGCGAGGACCATCCAGAGCTGCTGGCGGGAGACGGTCCTGCCGGGGCTGAACTGGCCGTTTCCGGTGCCGTTCATGATCCCCTTCTTGGCGGCCCAGGAAATCTCCTTATAGAAGGTATGATTCGCGGGCACGTCGGTAAAGCCGGGAACGTCGGACTTCATAAAGACTGCCTGCACGGACACGTCAGACGCGGGCATCTGGAAGGTGTACTGGGTATCGCTCTTTTTCGCGGCGGACACGGTCTTGCCGTCTTTGCTGGTGATGACCATAGCGGCCAGAGAGTAACCGGACGCGGGCTGGAGGGTCAGGGTGATGGTCGCATCCTTGCCGGCTTCCTTCTTGTCGGCGGTGACGGTGCCGTTTTCGGTGCTGGCGATGGTGACCTTGTATCCGTTGGCGTTCTCCTGCACCAGGGCGAAATCACTGAAAGAAGTGGTGGTAAAGACAACGCGGCTGCTCAGAATATAGGCGTCCAGCTTTTCGGATTTGCCCGAGCTGTCGTAATGGAGCACGTGGACCTTATCCTTGCTGTTGAAGCTGTTTGGGAGCTTCATGGAGACCTGCACGGGGAAGTCCATATTTTTGTTGTCGGACAATCCGGAGACGTTCAGGGAGAAGAACACGCAGGCCAGAGCGCCGCTGGGGGTATCGTGGCTCTTGGCGGCTTCGGCGGACTCGATGGAAATCTGATTGCTCCTGGCGGTATTCAGACCCAGGCCGATGACGGAGGAGATGGAGGTTTCCAGCTTGGGGGCGTTCTTGCGGTTGACGGCAATGCCCGCGGCTTTCAGGAAGTCCTGTTCGGTTTCCTGTACCAGGTCCACCAGATCCAGGCCGGTGGAGCTGCTGTCCTGTAGGCTTGTCGTGAGATTTTTGAGTTTTGTGGCAGCAGTGGTTCCGGAAACAGTATTCAGAATGGCGGTCCGGATATCCTTCGCGGTGCTGGAGGAAGTGAAGCCGTCTTTTATCAGCTTTTGCAGCGCGCCCTTGACCGTGGTGGGCTTGGCGGTATCGGAGACGGTAAAGGTGCAGGTGCCGGTCAGATTGCCGCCGCTGCCCATGGACCGTTCATTCAGCAGCGAGATGGTGTAGGTAACGCCGGCGGTCAGGGTTTTCCCGGGCTTGTATGTGGCGGAAAAGCTGTTCTGTTTCCGTGTTGTCTTGATGGTGGAGGACGTGGAGCTGGAAATGGTGGTATCGAAATGAACGTCCTCTTCAATGACCTTGCTTCCCTGCTTGAGGGTCAGGATGAAATGCTCGTTGGAGAACTGGTCGATCTTGGTAGTGGAACCAGGCTTCACGTTGTCCTTATAAGTAGGCGTAATAGACCAGGAGAGCGCCCCGGTGCTGGGATTGTAGCGGAGATCAAGGGGCTTGCCGGGGTTTTCAACGGCGTTTTCCGGGTCTGCGAAGGGGGTGCATTTGGAATTGGTAACCACCCGGTTGTCATTCCCCTGCACAATATAGGATTTCCCGCCCACGTCGACGGTTCCGGAAACACACTCGAAAATGACCTCCACAACAGCTGTAAGGGAATCACTGCCTGCGCTCTGTGCGGTAGGAACAGCGTTTTCAAAAGTGCAGTCAGAGCCGATGGCGGAACCGGTCATGCTCTTTTTCAGCGACGAACCGGAGCCGACCGTCAGGGTAATATGAACGGCCTGAAAATAGGTGCTGCTGAGAAAAGAACTGACGCTGGGATCAGAGCTGATGCCGTAGGAGACGGTCAGGTTCCTTCCATTCTGCTTTACGGACGCGCTGGGGGTTTTCATCGTAATGGTCGTAGGCGCGGCGGGTGTTTCTTGCTTCACTGCCTTGGGACAGCCGGTTTTGTGGGCGTCTGCTTCCCCTTCGGTGTTGGTGCAGCTGCCGTCCTTGGTGCATTGGCTTACGCAGTCTTTATTGTGGGATTCAGCCTTGCAGTCCTCCTTGCCTGTGCATCCGGCGGGCTTTTCGGGCTTTTCAGGTTTGGTCGGAGGTTCAGGGTCAGGTTTAGGTTCTGGTTCGGGGTCAGGTTTAGGTTCGGGGTCAGGGTCAGGGTCAGGTTTAGGGTCAGGTTCAGGGTCTTTTATATTATCCTCGGAATCGTCTTTATCTCCGTTGTCGTCTTTGTCTCCATCTTCGCCGGGAGTCTGGGGATTGTCCACCTGTGTGCCGTCGGGATTGGCAGGGTCATCCGCCAGCGCCGCCCCCGGAAGCAGAGACAAGGTCAGAATCAAGGCCAGCAGCACGGCCAGAAGTCTGGTTTTCCTTCGCATACGATATATCTCCTTCAACAGAATTCGGCCCGTCTTTTCCCATCGCGGGCCCGTGCTTCCATCATATACCCGCGGCGATGGAAAAACAAGGGGCGGAACGGTGGAAACCCGGGGCATTCCTGAAAAATATTGGAACACGGTCAGGAATCCTCCGGCAGGCTGCGTATATCCCAGGCTTTCATATAGGCGCTCACGTCCATAAAGCTCCTGCCCAGGCTGGTAAGGCCGTATTATGAGGCGGGATTTCATGAAAGCCGTCGTTCCAATTCCCGGAGCTGTCTGGTCAGGGAGGACTCCGTAATTTCCCCTGGCCGCCGCTCTGGGCCGCGTTATGGAAACCGCCGGTGAGGACGCCCTGGGATGATCGCGCGCATCTGCCGGTCGTTTCAAAGGCTGGCAGGGAAAATAACGGCCGATTTCCGTTTTCTCTATTGACGTTCAACTTTCCGGGCCATATAATAGTTACAGAACCCATAAAAATCAAATCGGGCTTAGGAAAATGATGTTGAGGAGAAGAGAGATGAATAGTATACGAAAAAAAATTACCGTGTGTTTAATGGCCACCATCCTGATTGCGCTGATCGCCGTGGGAGTTGCCAGCAGCGCGTTGAGCTACCGAAGTACTGACGCCACTGTAAAGCAGATGATGTCGGAGACGGCGGTCCTGGCGGCGCAGCGCATTGAGCAGGAGCTGACCGCCTATAAGAACGTGGCCATTGACACTGGATGCGTCGCTCAGCTTACCGACCCCGAAACATCTCTGGAGGAAAAACGCGCCATTATCGATGAACGCGCATCCCTCCACGGCTTCCAGCGGGGCAATGTGATCGGCGCCAACGGTCACAGCATCTTTGATGGTAATGATTATTCCGACCGCGAGTATGTTCAGCAGGCCATGCAGGGCACAGTCTACGTTTCCGAACCTCTGGTCAGCAAGATTACCGGCGAATTGACCATCATGGTTGCCGCGCCCCTCTATCAGGACGGAGACCATGGCGGACGCATTGTTGGCGTGGTCTATTTCGTGCCTCAGGAAACTTTCCTGAACGATATTGTTTCTTCTATTAAAATTGGCGAAAACTGCCGGGCTTATATGATTAACAAGTCCGGTGACACCATTGCGGATATTACGCTGGATACGATTACCACCGAGAATGTGGAGCGGGACGCCCAGAATGATTCCTCTCTGAGGAGCCGGGCAAAGCTTCATGAGGCTATGCGGGAGGGAAAGAATGGCTTCGGGACCATACGCGCCGCCGACGGTCCCCGCTACCTCGCCTATGCCCCCGTAAACGGCACCGATGGCTGGAGCCTTGCCGTGGCCTCCCCCAAGGCGAATTACCTCTCGGATACATATTTTGGTATCATCATCAGCATTCTGGTCATTGTGATTTCTATTCTGGCCTCCATTGTGGTCGCCCTGAAGCTCTCCAGCAATATCTGCGTACCTATGCAGGCCTGCGCCGCCCGGATGAAGCTGCTGGTAGAGGGCGATCTGAAATCCCCTGTGCCCCAGGCCTCCGGAAATGACGAGACCGCCGAGCTGACACGTTCTACCGCCGCCATGGTCACAGGTCTGAACGCCATTCTAAGCGATATCGGCTATCTTCTGAACGAAATGGCCATCAAAAATTTCGATATCCGTTCCGCCGACCGTGACGCTTACGTGGGCGACTTTCAGAGCATCCTGACCGCCATGAGCACCCTGAAAATAGAGCTGAGCGGAACCATGCAGCAAATCAACTCCTCCGCCAGCCAGGTGTCCGCCGCCAGCAGCCAGGTGTCCATGGGCGCCCAGACCCTGAGTCAAGGTTCCATGGAGCAGGCCAGCTCGGTGCAGGAACTCGCGGCCACCATCACCGATATTTCCGACAGCGCCAAGACAACCTCCGCCGCCTCAAAGGAAGCCGAACGCTATGTTGGCCTTGCCGGGGCGCAGCTGAACACCAGCGTGGAATATGTCAAGGAGCTGAACGTGGCTATGGGGAAGATTTCCACGTCCTCGGAGGAGATCTCCAAGATCATTGCGGCCATAGAGAACATCGCCTTCCAGACCAACATCCTGGCTCTGAACGCCGCTGTGGAAGCCGCCCGCGCGGGAGCCGCCGGAAAGGGCTTCGCGGTGGTGGCCGACGAGGTGCGCGATCTGGCCTCCAAGTCCGACGAAGCCGCCAAAGCCACCAAGGAGCTGATCGGAGGTTCTATCGAAGCCGTGGCGGAAGGCCGTCAGTCTGTGGAACGGGTGACGGAGGCCCTGGCCCAGACCAGCGAACTTGCGGGCAACGTAAACGCTCAGATGGAAATCGTGGTGGAAGCCATAACCAGTCAGACGGAGTCCCTGGAGCAGGTCAGCGGAGGCATCGACCAGATTTCTTCCGTGGTCCAGACCAACAGCGCCACCGCCGAGGAAAGCGCCGCCGCCAGTGAGGAACTCTCCGCCGAGGCCATCGCGCTGAAACAGCTTGTGGACGAATTTACCCTTGCTTCCGAGATTCAGTAAGCAGTAAAAACATTCAAGCATCCCTTGCCGGAAATGACAGGGGATGCTTTTGTGTTTCCCCTTGACTTGACTTTTTCTATCATGAACGGTACAATGAAACAAGTATTTTGAAACGGAGGCGGTTTTAGATGGTAGTAAACAACCCTCAGATTTTTATGGAAGCCCAGAGTCTCTTGCAGCAGCTCTACGGCGAAGGCTCCTCGTTCCGGGACGGTCAGTATGAAGCCATCGAGTCTACCCTTGTGAAGCACCGCAGTCTTGTGGTACAGCGCACCGGCTGGGGCAAGAGCCTGGTGTACTTTATCTGCACTCATATGCTCCGCCAGCAGAACCGGGGCATGACACTGGTGGTCAGTCCGCTTCTGGCTTTAATGCACAATCAGAAGGAGGCGGCGGAACGTCTGGGCCTGACCTGCGCCCTGCTGAACCATCAGACCAAGGAGCAGCGCCCGGAGATCCTGCGCGCCATGACCAGCGGGACCCTGGACCTGGTGTTCGTCACGCCTGAGACCATGTTCCAGGAGGATGTGCAGGAGATCCTGAAGAGCGGCAGCGTGGCCATCGGGCTTTTTGTCATTGACGAGGCCCACTGCATTTCCGACTGGGGCCATGACTTCCGGCTGGATTACTGTAAGCTGAAAGAGATTATCAAGGCCCTCCCAGCCAATGTCCCCGTTCTGGCCACCACTGCCACGGCCAACGAACGGGTCATCAACGATCTCGTGGAGCAGATGGGCGAGGACGTGGTCATCTCCCGGGGACCCCTGTCAAGAGACTCCCTGCATCTGCAAGTCCTGAATCTGGAGAGCCGCGCGGAACGGTACGCCTGGATTCTGGAGAACCTGAAGCGTCTTAAGGGCAGCGGCATTATCTACTGCCTGACCCAGCGGGACTGTAATGAACTGGCGGATTACCTGAAAGCCAAGGGCATTGAAGCCGCCGCCTATCATGCCGGCATCAGGGACGAGGCTGAACTCCAGGGCATTGAAGAGCGCTTCCGCCAGAATGAACTCAAGGTCCTTGTAGCTACCATCAAGCTGGGCATGGGCTACGACAAAGGGGATATCGCCTTTGTGATTCACTACCAGATGACCTCCGATATCGTCTCCTATTACCAGCAGATTGGCCGGGCCGGACGGAACATTCCGGACGCCTACGTCTTTCTTATGACCGGCACCGAGGACGAGACGATTATCGATTTCTTCATTCGCACCGCATTCCCCAAGCAGAAGGAGATGGAGGATATTCTGGAGTTCCTCAAGGAGCATGAGGACGTAACGCTCCCCATGCTGGAAGTGGGAGTGAATATGCGGCGGCAGCGGATAGAGAAGGCGCTGGCTTTTCTGGAAAACGAGTATGCGATTTACAGCGAAAAGGTGAAGATCAGCAAAACAAGAGATACGACCTATTACCGTGTCTCCACAAATCCCTTTGTCTACCGCGGCGAACACTACCGTAAGATTGAGCAGATCCGCAGGCAGGAGCTGGAGCAGATGAAGGGCCTTGCCCATACCAAACAATGCCTCAGCAGGTACATCACCGAATTCCTGGACGACCCGGAACCCCATGACTGCGGCCACTGCGTGAACTGCACAGGCAAGCTGATTCTTCCCGCCAAGCCTGAGCCGGAAACCGTGCAGGACGCGAAGGACTACTTCAGCGAACAGAGCCAGGTGATTGTGCCGAATCTGCGCTGGCCGATGAGGATTGTGGAGATGGAAAAACTGCCCTACAAAAACAAGCAGAGTCTTCCGTACCGCAATCAGGAGGGCCTGTATCTCTGCCGCTACAATGACCCCGGTCTGGGCCACATGGTGAAGCAGGGCAAGTATACGGACAAGCGCTTTTCTGATGAGCTGGTGGAAGAGAGCGCGAAACGGCTGGCCGATTTTGTAAAAAAGCATGAAATCGGGCATATTACCTTTGTACCCTCTCTGCGGTCCAATCTGGTGGAGGACTTCGCCCGCCGTCTGGCCGGAAAACTGGGCCTGCCCTTTGTAACGTTGCTGAGCAAGACCAGCACCCCGCAGCAGAAGGAGATGGAGAACAGCGCCCATCAGTGCCGGAATGCCCTGAAGTCTTTCTCTTTGCTGGAGGGCGTGGATATTCCGGAGAAAGTCCTGCTGGTGGACGATATGGTGGACTCCAACTGGACCATGACGATCTGCGGCCTGCGGCTGATGGAGAAGGGCTGCAAAGAGGTCTACCCCTTCGCGCTGGCCAGCACCAGCACCCGGAATTGAGACAAGGAGGTTCGGGATGAATCAGAACGCAGAAGCGATTGTCATATTATGCAGCCGTCTGTGCGTTGGGGAGGGCATTCGTCCTCTGGAGGCCCGGGAGTGGAGCAAACTGGCCCAGCAGCTTCTGGAACTGGACCTGGAGCCCCGGGAGCTTCTGGAATTCAGCCGGGAGGATTTCCAGACCCGCCTCCAGTACAGCCCCGAGCAGGCGGACCGGTTCCTGCGGCTGATTGACCGGAGCGCCAGTATGGGCTTTGAGCTGAATCGCTATGCGTCCATGGGGATTCAGCTGGTCACCCGGGCGGATCAGGCGTACCCCCGGCGGCTCAAGAAGAAGCTGGGGAACGCCTGCCCGCCGATCTTCTACAGCGCTGGAGACCTGGAGCTTCTGGAAGACCCATGCGCCGGCTATGTGGGTTCCCGGGAGATTGGGCAGGAGGATCTGGAGTTTACCAAGAAGGCCGTCCGGAAGACCGTGGCGCAGTATTACAGCGTGGTCAGCGGCGGCGCGCGGGGCGTGGATACCGCGGCGGAAACGGAGGCCCTGCAATGCGGCAGCGTCGCGATTGTGTTCCTGGCCGATTCCCTTGCCCGCCGCATCCGGAAGAAGGATACCATCAACGCGATACAGGAAGGGCGGCTGCTGCTGCTCTCGCCAGTGAAGCCGGAAGCGGGCTTTCAGGCGGGGGTTGCCATGGCCCGGAACAAGCTGATTTACTGCCACTCCAGCGGGACGGTGGCAGTGCGTTCGGACCTGAACAAGGGCGGTACTTGGGCCGGGGCCATGGAATGCCTGAAACATCAATGGAGTCCGGTATTTTGCTGGAACAATCCGGCGTATCAGGGAAACATGGGTCTGATTGAACAGGGAGCGATCCCCATAGACGGCGGCTGGGACGGAGATTTGACCGCCGTGCCAAAGTCGAAAGAGCCGGAGATCAAGGCGTTTTCCGGCGAACAGCTGAATCTTTTTGATATCTGATTTTTCCGCAGGCAAAGCCCCCTGACGCAGTGTTGGACGTGCTGCATCAGGGGGCTTGCTATGCTTAACCGGGACGACGAATCAAGAGAGGAACGCAGGTCCCGGAAGCAGGCTTATTTTTCCTCCAGCGCCTTGGCCTCGGCGATGGCTTTGGCCTGTGCGTCGGGCGGGCAGTCCTGGTAGCGGACAAAGTGGAAGGTGAAGCTGCCCCGGCTCTGGGTCATGGCCCGCAGGTCGATGGCGTAGCTGCCCATTTCGGCCATGGGGACCTCGGCGGTAATCATCTGGGTGCCGTCGCCCAGGGGGTCCATGCCCATGGGAGTGCCCCGGCGTTTGGACACGTCGCCCATTACGGAACCGGCGTAGTTCTCGGGAACGATGACCTTCAGTTCGCCGATGGGTTCCAGAAGCACAGGATTGGCCTCAGGCATAGCGGCCTTATAAGCGAGCTGGGCGGCGGTCTTGAAGGCGATTTCGGAGGAGTCCACGGGGTGATAGGAGCCGTCGTAGAGCACCGCCTTGAGGTTCACCAGGGGATACCCGGCAAGAGGCCCGTGCAGGCAGGCTTCCCGCAGGCCCTTTTCCACGGCGGGGAAGAAGTTCCGGGGCACGGAGCCGCCGAAGACTTCCTCGGCAAAGACCATATCCTCGGACTCAGGGTTGTACTCGAAGCGCACCCAAACGTCGCCGAACTGTCCGCTGCCGCCGGTCTGCTTCTTATGCCGCCCCTGCTTCTGAACGGTCTTGCGGATCTTCTCCCGGTAAGGCACCCGGGTAGGCGTCAGCTCGGCCTCGACCTTGAACCGGTCCTTGAGCTTGCTCACCAGCACGTCCATCTGCATATCACCGGAGCCGGAAATGACCATCTGACGGGTTTCGGCGTTATTGGTCACGGTAAAGGTAGGATCTTCCTCGTTCAGGCGGGTAAGGCCCTGAGCGATCTTATCTTCCTGGCCGCGGGTTTTGGGCACGATGGCCACGGAGTAGCAGGGTTCGGCGAAGGGAATGGGCTTGAGGGTAACGATCTTACGCTCATCGCAGAGGGTATCGCCGGTCTTGATATCCATCTTGGCAATTGCGCCGATATCACCGCAGACCAGCTCCTTCACCTCGGTGCTCTTCTTGCCCCGGAAGGAGTACAGGCGGCCCAGCTTGACTTTCTCGCCGGTACGGGCGTTTATCATGGGCATATCCGGCGTAATGGAACCGGAGAGCACCTTGACGAAGGAATACTTGCCGTACTGATCGGAGATGGTCTTGAAGACGAACGCGGTAGGCACGCCGCCGGGGGAGACGACAAACTCTTCCGTTTCGCCGTCGGACTTGGTGGCCTTATGATAATTGCCCTCGGTAGGATTGGGCAGCAGGTCAACGATATTATCCATCAGCATCAAAGACCCCAAACCGCCGATAGCAGAACCGCAGAGGACAGGGAACAAGCTCAGCTCCCGCACGCCCTGCCGGAGGCCCTGGATCATTTCGGCATAGGTAAAATCTCCGCCGTCGAAGAATTTCTCCATCAGTTCCTCGCTGGTGCCCGCCACGGACTCTTTCAGCGCGTCGTTGAATTCCGTTACCACATCGGCCTTGTCAGCGGGGACTTCGATTTCCACCCGCTTCAGCTTCTGCATTTCATAGGCCCGTTTATTCAGCACGTCAATCACGCCGGTGACCTTCTTGCTGTCGTCCCAGATCGGCACCACCACAGGCGCGATATTATTCCCGAAGCGTTCCCGGAGAGCGTCAAAGGTAGCGTTATAATCAGCGTTGTCCTCATCGGTCTTGGAGATGTAGATAAACCGGGGCATATTACGCTCTTCGCAGTATTTCCAGGCTTTCTCCAGGCCCACGGAAATCCCGTCCTTAGCGGAGCAAACGATAACAGCGGCGTCTGCGGCCCGGAGCGCGGCCATAGCTTCCCCGGCGAAATCGAACGCGCCCGGGGTGTCCAGCACGTTGATGCGGCAGCTCTTGTAATCCAGCGGCGCCGTGGAGGTCGCGAGCGAGATCTGCCGTTTGGTTTCCTCGGCGTCGTAGTCGCAGACGGTATTCCCATCGGCGGTGCGTCCCATCCGGTCAATGGCGCCGGTCATGTAGAGCAGGCTTTCAGCCAGGGTCGTCTTGCCGCTGCCGCTGTGTCCCAGCAGACAGACGTTGCGGATGTTCTGTACAGAATAGCTCATGGTCGTTCCACTCTCCTTAGTCTTCTTGATATGGTTTGCAGGTATGAACCCGCGTTGTTAGCCTTTGCCGCCTGAAAAATCCATTCATTCCGTCAAAGCGCCGGCGGCAGGTACGGAAAGACGGCGGTACTGCTCCTCATTTACCCCACCGGACTCCCCTCCTCCTAAACAAAATGCCGGTTGCGTACCAGGCGGCCGCAAGCGTCCAATATATGAATTATACAACATCCTCCCGGCAAATACAACAAAAATTTTGTCATATTCCACACTTTGGACGGGGAGAGAGAAAATGACGCCTTTTTTTCGGCACATCTGCCATGTTCGGAAGGCACGCTGGTGGGCAGTCTGACGAAAAAAGAAGAGAAAAAATTTTTTCAAAAAGGGGAACTTTTTCAAAAGGCCCGCCGTCTAAAGGAACAACAACACAGATGGAAGCCCTTGTTCTGAAAAGAGAGATATGGTAAGATAAGGGCAATCCACCAGAAAAGGAAGGTATGATATGAAAAAACTGACTGCTGTACTGCTGGCGCTTGCACTGGCGGCGTCCCTGAGCCTGACCGCGTTTGCCGAGGAGACGGAAGCCCCGGAGGTCCCCGCGGAGCCGGAGCCTGCCTCCGCGGTACGGGTCTGGGGCAAGGTGACGCCCTGGGACGCGAAAGAGGGCTTGTATCTGACCAACGACGACGAGAACGACCCCATGCATGAAGTGGTGGTGCATCTGGGAGACGCGCCGCTGGTTGACGCAGCCACCGGCCTGCCGATGGAAAGGGACTCCATCAAGGAAGGCGACACGCTGTATGTATGGGTAGGCCCCGCGGCGACCATGAGCCTGCCTCCTCAGGTGTTCGCGACGGTGGCTGTAGGCAATGTGGCGGCTGACGCGGCGGCGCCGGAGTATTATGAAGTTGCCGCCGTGCCGGTGAAGAGTGAGGGCAGCAATACCATTATACAGTTTGTTGGCGGAAAGACGCTGGAAGTCACTGACAAGACCGAATACACCCCCTGGCTGACCCGTCAGATCGTAAGGCTGGAAGACCTGATTCCCGGCACGCAGATTCTGGTCTGGAAGGACGACGCGGGCAAGGCAGAAAAGATTCTGGTGTTCGGCTATGCCTATGAGGGTTATATGACAATGATGACCGCACCCCTTGGCAAGGTGCTTGTCTGCGTCAACGGCGATTTCAACGGGACCGAAGGCGCTCAGTTCCAGTGCAAAAAGACCGAAGAGGGCGTAGCCATGGCCCCCGTCCGGAAGGTAGCGGAAGCCGCCGGTTTTGACGTTCGCTGGGACCGTACCCTGGGCGCGGTGATCAGCAAGGGCGGCGAGACGGTGCTTTCTGTAAGGCCGGACGCGGTGACCATCCAGACCTCCGAGGGCGACGTGGACATTTCCGCGCCCTGCATTCTGGACGAAGGCGTGACCTATCTCCCCGCTGATGACCTGGCCATGTGGCTGAATCTCTTCTTCACCCGCGGATAAATTCCTGTGCCCGGATGAGGAAAACGTCCCTGAACAGAGAGAAAACAGGACGCTGCATCCCGGAACCAGTGTGAAGAAGCGCTGAAAGGCATAAAAGAGACGTACCAGA
This sequence comes from uncultured Oscillibacter sp., assembly GCA_910577405.1. Classification (GTDB taxonomy): domain Bacteria; phylum Bacillota; class Clostridia; order Oscillospirales; family Oscillospiraceae; genus Oscillibacter. Next base: position 22,637 of record CAJTMG010000002.1, read on the forward strand.
CAAAACCCGGTACGTCTCTTATTTTGCGTTTATTTTTTGAAGCTGTCCTTCAGGGAGACGCTGCGGTTAAAGACGAGATGTCCCGGCGCGGCGTCCTTGGAATCCAGGCAGAAGTAGCCCAGGCGCATAAACTGGAAGTTCGCGGGTGCGGCGGCGCGGGCCAGGGAAGCCTCCACCTTGCAGCCGGTCAGGATTTCCAGTGAATTGGGGTTCAGGCAGTCGATGAAATCCTTATCAGCGGCGTCGGGGTCCGGGTCGGTGAAAAGGTCGCTGTAGAGCCGGACCTCCGCGTCAACGGCAGAGTCAGCGTCCACCCAATGGATTGTAGCGCCCTTGACCTTCCGGCCGTCAGCAGGGTCTCCGCCGCGGCTGTCGGGGTCGTACTCGCAGAGGATTTCGGTCACATTCCCGGCCTCGTCCTTGACACAGCCGGTGCAGCGGATCAGGTACGCGCCCTTGAGACGGCATTCCGGGCCGCCGGGATACAGACGCTTATACTTTGGCACTGGCGTCTCCAGGAAATCGTCCGCCTCCACCCAGAGGGTCCGGGAGAAGCTGACCTCCCGTGTGCCTGCGGCGGGGTCGATGGGATTGTTTTCCACGGTGACGGTTTCGGTTCTGCCCTCGGGATAGTTGGTAATGGTCAGCTTCACAGGATGCAGGACGGCCATCACGCGTTCAGCGGTTTCGTTCAGGTCCTCCCGCAGGCAGTGCTCCAAAAACCCGTATTCCACCACATTGGCAGACTTGGCCACGCCGATTCTCTCGCAGAAATTCCGGATAGACCGCGGCGTGTATCCTCTCCGACGCAGGCCGCAGAGGGTAGGCATCCGTGGGTCGTCCCAGCCGGAGACGCGTCCCTCTTCCACCAGGCGGCGGAGTTTCCGTTTGCTCATGACGGTATGATCGATCCCCAGCCGGGCAAACTCGATCTGCCGGGGCTTGGCGGGTAAATCGCAGTGTTCCACCACCCAGTTATAAAGGGGCCGGTGGGCTTCAAACTCCAGGGAGCAGAGGCTGTGGGTAATGCCCTCCAGAGCGTCCTGAATGGGGTGAGCGAAGTCGTACATAGGGTAGATGCACCATTTATTCCCGTGCCGGTGATGGGGCAGGTGGTTGATACGGTAGAGCACCGGGTCCCGCATATTGAAATTCCCACTGGCCAGGTCGATTTTAGCCCGGAGGGTCATTGCGCCGTCAGGGAACTCGCCCGCGCGCATCCGCCGAAAGAGGTCCAGGCTTTCCTCAATGGGCCGGTCGCGGTAGGGACTCCGGGCCGGAACGCCGACACCACCCCGATACTCCCGGAATTCCTCAGGGGTCAGCTGGCAGACGTAGGCAAGGCCCTTTTTGATCAGCCCCTCGGCCTGCCGGTAATCCTCCTCAAAGTAATCGGAGCCATAGAAAAACCGGTCGTCCCAGTCGAAGCCCAGCCAATGGATATCTTCTTTGATGGCCTCCACAAACTCCTCGTCCTCTTTGGTGGGATTGGTATCATCCATCCGCAGATTACACAGGCCGCCGTACTTTTCCGCGGTGCCGAAGTCGATGGTCAGGGCCTTGCAATGGCCGATGTGCAGGTAGCCGTTGGGTTCCGGCGGGAAGCGGGTATGGACGGTCATGCCCTCGAACTGACCGCCGGGCGCGATATCCTCGTCAATAAACGCGTGGATAAAATTCCGGCTTTCCGTCTCCGGCGTTCTGATTTCCTCTGCCATGCAGCAGCCCTCCAGTCATTCAAAAGAAATATAGCGGAATCTATTATAAAGAAGCCTGTACAAAATTGCAAGGTTTTTCTCCAGTCATCTCTTTTCCCGTTTGTGCTGCTGGCTTATAGCTCCGTCGATTTCACCGAAACATACCCAAATCTGCAAAAATAAGACCGTATGCGCTGTTCCAATATAAGAGCATCAAAGGGAAAAGAGCGCTCCAGTCCCCGCCTATGGACGAAAGATTTCCGTTACAGGCAGGTCTGCTGGAAATAAACGCCCTATCTTGCGAATCAGACGTTTTTCCCATAAAAGAACGCGTCGCACTTAATCATGCCGTTATAGAGCTTCCGTTTTTTATCAGCGGGCCGTCCGAAGCAGCGTTCGAACTCGGTATGGGAGCTGAGAACGATGGTCCGCCAGCCGGAGGGAAGGTCCGCCAGCGCCGCGCCGAAGGCCCGATACAACGCCTCGGCCTCCTGCTTTTCCAGAAGCCGTTCTCCGTAAGGCGGGTTTGTGACAAGCTGTCCGTAAGCGCTCTCCCGATGGAATTTCGCGGCGTCGGCGGTCTCAAAGCGCACGCAGTCCGAAACCCCGGCAAGCTCTGCGTTATGCCGGGCCAGTTCCACCGCGTCGGGGTCGATATCGCCGCCCCAGATGTCGTAGCTCCCATGAAATTCCTTGTCCTGGGCTTCTTCGGCCGCGTCCAGCCAGCATTTTGCGTCCATGGCCTTCCAGCGCTGGGCGGCGAAATGGCGGTCCAGTCCCGGGGCGCGGTTTTTGGCGATCAGGGCGGCTTCGATGGGAATGGTCCCGGAACCGCAGAAGGGGTCGCAGAACGGGTCCCGGCCCCGGTAACGGGAAAGAGTGACCAGAGCGGCGGCAAGGGTTTCCCGAAGCGGCGCGCCCATATTCTGCGCCCGGTAGCCCCGTTTATACAGCCCATCCCCGGAGGTATCCAGATACAAAGACGCCCGGTCCTTGATAATGGCGAACTGAATCTGGTACCGCTCGCCGCTTGCCGGAAGGGTCTCCAGCCCATAGACGCGTCCCAGACGGTTTGCCGCGGCCTTCTGGATCACGGACTGACAGGCAGGCACGGAATGAAGGGCAGAATTCAGCGCGTGGCCCTTCACGGGAAACTGGCCGTCGGCGGGAATGAACGTCTCCCAGGGCAGGGCCAGAACACCCTGGAACAACGCTTCGAAATCCGGCGCGGGAAAGGACCCCAATTCCATCAGGACCCTTGCGCCGCATCGCAGATTGATATTGAGCCGGGCGATATCGGCAAAGGAGCCCTCGCAGTGGACGCGGCCGTTTTCTGCCCGGACGCCCCGCAAATCCAGCCGCCGCATTTCGTTGGCCACCAAAGCCTCCAGGCCCAGCAGACAGGGGACGGTGAGTATCATATGGACCTCCTTAAAAGAATTCCAAAAAGGAAGCGACGCCGTTTTGCAAGCGCCGCTCCATAGAATGTTGTTTTCGCGGTAAAAACGCCAGCCCGCAGACCCTGCCTGACAGGAAGCATCGGTCCCGTCAGGCAGTTCTGAGGGATGAAATCAGGTGAGCTTTTGCACCTCGGACGTCTTGGAGAGATCCAGGCTCCGAATGAGCTTGCGAAGGGGCAGAACGGCGGAAGGAGAAACGCTCAGTTCGTCCAGGCCCATGCGGAGGAACGTTTCCGTCAGGGTCTGATCCGCGCCCAGCTCGCCGCAGATGCCCACCCAGCAGCCGTGACGGTGACCGGCTTCCACGGTATGCTTAATCATCCGCAAAACGGCAGGATGGTGGGAATCATAGAAATTATCCAGCTTTGGATTCTGCCGGTCAATGGCTAACGTATACTGCGTCAGGTCGTTGGTGCCCAGGGAGAAGAACTGCACTTCCTCGGCAAGCTCTTCAGCCATCATCACGGCGGCGGGGGTCTCAACCATAATGCCGATTTCCACCTCGCCCATGGCAACGCCCCGTTCTTTCAGCTCAGCCCTGCACTCTTCCAGCAGCTCTTTGGCGTCCCGGACCTCGCGCACGGAGATAACCATGGGGAACATAATGGACACGGTGCCGAAGGCGCTGGCCCGCAGAATTGCCCGGAGCTGGGTCTTGAAGATATCCTTCCGCGTCAGGCAGATCCGGATAGCGCGGTAACCCAGGGCGGGATTCTCTTCCTTATCCAGCTCAAAGTAATCCGCCTGTTTATCCGCGCCGATATCCAGTGTCCGGATGATGACCTTTTTGCCGGCCATTGTTTCCACGACCCGCTTATAAAGCAGGAACTGCTGGTCTTCTGTCGGATAATCCTGGGAATCCAGATAAATGAACTCGCTCCGGAACAGGCCGATTCCCTGGGCGTCGTTCTGGATGACCAGGCCCACGTCACTGGCATTGCCGATATTGGCATAGACCTTGATTTCACGGCCGTCCAGGGTGATGTTGGGCTTTTTCTTCAAGGTCTGGAGCAGCGCTTCCTGTTTCAGGTCATTGCTTCGTTTTTCCTCCATGGCGGTGAGCAGCTCGGCGGCAGGCTCGATGTACACGCAGCTGTTGTACCCGTCAATGACAGCCATTTTGCCGTCCCAGTCGTCCTGGAAGTCCACGCCGATCAGGGCAGGGATATTCATGGTCCGGGCGAGAATGGCGGTATGGCTGTTGGAGGAACCGTGTCGGGTAATGAAGCCCAGGAGCTTGCTCTTATCCAGCTGCACGGTTTCGCTGGGGGTCAGATCGTCGGCCACGAGGATAGCGGGCTTATCGTCCAGCAGATCGCCGTCGGACTGACCGGTGAGGATGTTGACCACCCGTCGGGAAATATCCTTGATATCCGTAGCCCGCGCCCGCATATAGGCGTCCTCCATGGCGGCGAAGGCGGCGGCCAGGTTATCGCCCGCGGTAGCCACAGCGTATTCGGCCGTAGCGCCCTGGGTGTCAATGATGCTCTTCACAGAGTCAAGCAGGTCGTCGTCCTCCAGCATCATCTGATGAATCTCAAAAATGGCGGCATTCTCTTCGCCCACCTCGTCCAGGGCCTTGTCATAGAGCACGCCAAGCTGTTCCTGCGCCTTCACGCGGGCGGCGTCAAAGCGGGCGTATTCCTCCTCTGGCGTCAGACTGGAATTGACTGTGGTTTCCGTCTCATCCTTCTTATAGATCCGCAGGGGACCGATGGCAATACCATTGAGAATTGATTTTCCAGTTGCAACCTGCATCAGGGGGTTCCTCCTTCCAAACTTTCAAGGGTCTTGATAAAGAATTCGTAAGCGCGGTATAGGCAGGGCCTTGAGAACCCTTCCCTTGGCGTGCGTCATGGCATCCCAGCCTTTCCTGTAAGGATTGAAGTCACCGGAAAAAATCCGGAGAGTCGTCTCAAACAAGCGCGCCGTCTGGCAAACGGGCCTGGCCATCGTCCCCGAACATTTCAGAAAGCCGGGGCATAGCAGGGATTGCGCCGCTGCGGGAGCAGGTAAAAGCGGCGGCACGGTTTGCGAAGGCGAGGATATCCTTCAATTCTGCGGAAGTCAGCCCCTCCAGCGGACCGGCCTCCCGTTTGCAAAGCCGGCTCAGGACCGCGCCGAAGAAGGTATCTCCCGCGCCGTTGGTATCCGCCACCTTCACAGGGATACCGGGCTGACGCCAGCACTGGTCCTTCCAGCGGCAGAACACGCCGTTGCCCCCCAGGGTAATCAGCACCAGACTGACGCCCTGTTCGGCCAGGATACGGCTTCCCTCCTCCAGCTCGTTGACGCCGGTGAGGAAAACGACCTCCTCCTCGGACAGCTTGATGACGTCCACCAGGGGCAGAGGAATGCGCATCCACTCGGCGGCGTGGCCCTCGTCGTCCCAGAGCGCGGCGCGGTAGTTCGGGTCATAGCTCACCAGGACCCCGGCGCGGTGGGCGGCTCTGGCGGCGAAGATGGTAGCGTTTCTGGACAGCCCCGGCGTGAGGCTGACAGAACCGAAATGCAGGATTTTGCTTTTCAGAAGGGCGAATTCGTTGACTTCTTCCGGGGACAGGTTCTGGTCAGCGCCCCGGACGAAACGGAAGCTGCGTTCACCGGCGGGGTCCACGGAAACCACGGCCATGGTGGTAGGTCTGCTGTCCTTCCGGAGTCCGGAACAGTCCACGCCGTCGTTTGTCAGCACGGACCGCAGGTAAGCCCCGAAAGCGTCGCCGCCCACTTTGCCGATGAAGGCCGTCTGAATCCCCAGTCTGGAAGCGGCCACGGCCACGTTTGCAGGCGCGCCGCCGGGATTGGCTGCAAAGAGAGGCACGTCATATTCATTGACGCCAATCTGAGTCAAATCAATCAAAATTTCGCCAATAGCAGTCAGGTCCATAAAAAAATCTCCAATCTCAATCAAGCTGCCCTCTCTCAGCGTGCTTTTCTAATATCTTACCAGAATCAAGGCTCTTTGTCCAGACTTTTGCGGACCCGAAAACGATTTCGCATTCCCGCCCGGCAGAAAGAAAGGCCTCTGACGGTATCTCAAAAAAGGCATTCCGGCGTTTACGGAAACGCTACCGGCAAACAAAAATATGAAATAAAAATTTTAACAAGAAAGCAAAATTCTCCCCTGCCGGCGGTTCCCTCGAAAGGGCAGACCGGCGGCAGGGGAGGACGGGAAATGGCGAAGGCTGTTCCCGGGTTTATCAAAAGGGGCGATCAGAAATCAGCGCTTCCGACGGTACGGGGATGAGGCAGCACGTCCCGGATATTGGCCACGCCGGTAAGGTACATGACCAGACGCTCGAAGCCCAGACCGAATCCGGCATGACGGCAGGAACCGTAGCGCCGCAGATCGCAGTACCACCAATAGCTTGCGGGGTCCATGCCCAGCTCCTGAATCCGGGCCTCCAGGATGTCCAGACGTTCCTCGCGCTGGCTTCCTCCGATGATCTCGCCGATTCCGGGCACCAGGCAGTCCGCGGCGGCCACGGTCTTTCCATCGTCGTTCAGCCGCATATAGAACGCCTTGATTTCCTTGGGATAATCCGTCACAAAGACCGGGCGCTTGTAGACCTGTTCTGTCAGATAGCGTTCGTGCTCCGTCTGGAGGTCGCAGCCCCAGAAGACTTTGTAATCAAATTTGTCATTGTTTTTCTCCAGGATTTCCACGGCCTCGGTATAAGAAACCCGTCCGAAATCGGAGCTGGCCACATGATCCAGGCGCTCCAGCAGGCCCTTATCCACAAAGCTGTTAAAGAACGTCAGCTCATCGGGGCAGCGTTCCATGACCCGCTTGATTGCGAACTTGATCATAGCCTCCGCGATATCCATGTCTCCGGCCAGGTCACAGAAGGCCATTTCCGGCTCGATCATCCAGAACTCGGCGGCATGGCGGGCGGTATTGGAATTCTCAGCCCGGAACGTCGGCCCGAAGGTGTACACGTCGCCGAAGGCCATAGCGAAGTTCTCGGCGTTAAGCTGTCCGGAGACGGTAAGGTTTGCGGGACGGCCGAAGAAGTCCTGACTGAAATCGACTTTCCCGTCCTCGGTCCGGGGCGGATTTTCGGGGTCCAGGGTGGTGACGCGGAACATCTCGCCCGCACCCTCGCAGTCGCTGGCGGTAATGATCGGCGTATGGACGTACAAAAAGCCCCGGCTCTGGAAGAACTCATGAATTGCAAAAGCGGCGGCGCTCCGTACCCGGAATGCGGCGGAGAAAAGGTTTGTCCGGGGCCGCAGATGCTGGATGGTCCGGAGATATTCCACCGTATGCCGTTTTTTCTGAAGGGGATAGTCCGGCGTAGAAGAACCCTCGACCTCGATGCTGGCGGCTTTCAATTCCAAGGGCTGTTTGGCCTCCGGGGTCAGGACGACAGTGCCAGTGACGATCAGCGCCGCGCCGACGTTCTGGGAAGCGATGTCCTTGTAATTTTCCAGGGTCCCTGTTTCCATGACGACCTGCAAATTTTTCATACAGGACCCGTCGTTCAGCTCGATGAAGCCGAAATTCTTCATGTCCCGGATGGTCCGCGCCCAGCCGCCCACGGTGACGGTCTGACCTGCCAGGGCGTCCATATCGGCAAACAGAGACGCGATTTTCGTATAGCTCATAGTTTCACCCATTTCTGATTGAAGTGAACGGGAAGCCGGAAGAAATCCCGATTCCTGACCAGCGCAGTGAACAGGCCCCCGGAAGAAATCCCGATTCCTGACCAGCGCAGTGAACAGGCCCCCGGAAAAAAATCCCCAACCTCTCGTTCCCGATTGATACAGTGTATTATATCACGATTCCGGCGGATAGCAAGAGTTTCAGCGCTGATATTCGAACTCGAAGCCGTACAGGACCACGGTATCTCCATCGGCGATGCCCAGTTCTTCAAGCTGCGCGAAGACCCCTGCTTCCCGAAGGTGCTTGTCAAAGAACATCCGGCTTTCGTAATCGGCGAAATTGATATTGCCCATCAGCCGCTGGAGCCAGGGACCCTCGACGAACCACACGCCGTCCTCGTGGCGGATATCCAGCGGCGCGGAGGAATCCACAACCGGCTGTTTGGGGACATATTCCGGTTCATAGACGGCCACCGGGGGCAGACCGGCCAGTTTTTCGGCGATTAGATTGACCAGTTCCCGGGTATTCTGATGAGCGGCGGCGGAAATCTCCATAACCGGGTACCCCAGCGCGCCCGCCTTTTCCCGGAGGCCTTCCAATAAAGCGGGGTCTTCCAGGATATCGGTCTTGTTGGCGGCGACAATCTGGGGACGTTTGGCAAGGTCAGGGCTGTAGCGGGCAAGTTCCTGATTGATGGCCTCGAAATCCGCCGTTGGGTCCCGTCCCTCGCTTCCGGACGCGTCGACCACATGGACCAGAAGACGGCAGCGGTCGATATGCCGGAGGAAGTCGTGCCCCAGACCCGCTCCCTCGCTGGCGCCCTCAATGATTCCCGGGATATCAGCCATAACAAAGCTCGCGCCCTCGTCCACCCAGACCACGCCCAGATTGGGGAAGAGGGTGGTAAAGTGATAGTTGGCGATTTTCGGCTGCGCCTTGCTGACCACGGAAAGCAGCGTCGACTTGCCCACGTTGGGGAAGCCGATCAGCCCCACGTCCGCCAGCAGCTTCAGCTCTAACACAACCTCATGGCTCTCCCCCGGCAGACCGGCCTTGGCAAACCGGGGCACCTGACGGGTAGGGGTAGCGAAATGACTGTTCCCCCAGCCGCCACGCCCGCCCCGGCAGAGGGTGAAGGGTTCGCTGGTACTCATATCCGCTATAATTTCATTGCTTTCCGCGTCCCGGACCAGCGTGCCCCGAGGAACCCGGATAATCAGGTCCTGACCGTCCTTGCCGAATTTCCGCTTGCCCTGGCCGTCCGCGCCGTTGTCCGCCACATATTTGCGCTTGTAACGGAAATCCATCAGGGTAGACATATTGTTGTCAACCTGCAAAATAATGGACCCGCCCCGGCCGCCGTCGCCTCCGTCAGGACCGCCCGCCGCCACGTACTTTTCCCGATGGAAGGATACCGCGCCGTTGCCTCCGTTTCCGGCCCTTACGGTAATGCGGGCTTTATCTACAAATGCTGATGCCATAAATTCCTCCTTTTGCAGCAGGCTTTTTCTTTTGCTGAGAGCTTTTTTGAAAATACGTCTGCGCGTGTTTAATGATTATGCCATTCCTGGAAGGTCAGGCTCTCGTCCAGAACGTCGTAAGCGCCGCAGAGCAGTTCCGCCCCGAAGCCGTCGGAGCATTGAAAGGCGATATTTCCGTCCTCCAGGCTCAGGTATTCCGGCTCGATGGAAGTCAGCAGCGCGTCCCAGTCCAGGGCCGGGAAGTTCTTCCGCAGGACGGCTTCCACATCGGCTTTTTCCTGCGTGCCGTCGTTAGGGGCGTCTTGGTAAGCCGATTCCAGCGCGTTCATTTCATCCCAATAAGGGTTGTAGACGTTCTCGTCCGGGTCCGGGGGCAGGAATTCACTCCGGGTCAGCCCGCTGATCTCCCAGAAAGGATATCCGCAGGCTTCCCAATCCTCAAAGGCCAGAATCAAAAAATTATCATTGACCTGCTTGCGGTTCTTCCGGATTTTTTCCTCAAAGGCGTTGAAATATTCGGTCAGGCAGGCGGAAAGGGCGTCGTCGGAGCAGTCCGGTCCCAGACGTTCCCGGACGGTTTTCCAGTCCCGCAGACGGTCCGGCTTGTCATAAAGGTGAATCTTCTCCCCGTCGTACAGGCCCATATAGCCGCAGTCGAAGCAGCCCGAAATCCGGACCTCCCCGCCGTGAATCTGAATGTCAAGCATGGCGTGTCCCTCCTTGGTGGATTTGATTTGCTATTTCCGGTTTGGCTTTCTTTTGATGGCCAGCAATTTCATGTAATCATCAAAATCAGCTGTACTGACCGGCTCAAACATAACCCATTTTCCGTCACGGTAAGTCTTTGCCTCATCATACTGCCTGCAAACATTGTCAGAAAGCGCGCCCCTGATCGCTTCAAATTTTGCTCTTTCATCTTTCCCGAAGATAATCATGAAACCAACGCAACGACTTTTCGCGTATAAGCTGCAAAGGGTTTTCCCGCCTCTGCGATACTTATATTCGTACATCCAATTTTTCCCGCCAGCGTTCCATATCCGTTCCATATCATATGTTTCATCAATCGCGGAACACAACGCCAGCCAAACCTCATACAAGGATTGTCCAAGCAATTCGGTCATAATGGCTTGGGACGGTATCTTTTCAAGCATAATATTCCTCCGCAGACTGTGCTTTGTTGATTGAATTATACCATGTCCGACAGCGAGACACAAGACGCAGCTTTGGGGCGGCGGCCGGCAAGGAAGGGGAAGCCATCCCGCGCAAGGCCCTGCCGGAAAAGAAGAAGCCCCGGAGCAGCGTCCGGAGCTTGCAGTCTTTATTCGGCCTCGTAAACGGAGACCTGCTTGCGGTCCTTCCCCAGCCGCTCGAAACGGACTGTACCGCTGGCGGTGGCAAAGAGGGTATCGTCACTGCCGCGGCCCACGTTCACGCCGGGGTGGATATGGGTGCCGCGCTGACGGACGAGGATGTTGCCCGCCTTGACGAACTGGCCGTCCGCCCGCTTGGGACCAAGACGCTTGGCTTTGGAATCGCGGCCGTTCTTAGTGGAGCCGCCGCCCTTCTTGTGAGCGAAGAACTGTAAACCAATATACAGCATAATAGCAGAACCTTCCTTTCTGTTTCAATTCACACCCCCGCGCAGGGAGTGCCGGAGGAGTCAGACGGATTCGCTGTCGTCCTCCAAAACCTCGATATTGTCGGGGTACTGGTCATGGAGCATTGCGCAGTAGAGCATCAGCCCGGCCATAAGGGACTGGCAGGTATTCTCGGCCAGCTCGTCCAGACCGCCGGGCAGACGCAGGGAGATCAGCGCGCGCTCAGGTTCCGTGCGGACGGCAGCGGCAAGGCCCAGAACGTCGTTGACGGTAGCCTCCACCAGCGTGACAGCCGCGGTGATGGACGCGCAGAGAAGGTCCTCTCCGGCTTCTGCCCAGCCGCTGTGGCCGGAGGCGTCGAACCCGGTGACGCGTCCTTCTTCTGTGCGAAAAGAAACGGTGGTCATAACGCCTTGATTCAGGCAGAAATCTTCACGATCTCGACCTTGGTGTAAGGCTGGCGATGGCCCTGACGTTTCCGGTAACCCTTCTTGGGATTGTACTTGAAGATACGGATTTTCTTGCCCTTGCCGTTCTTGACGACCTTAGCCTCGACGGAAGCGCCAGCGACGGTAGGCTTGCCGAAGGTTGCCTGATCGCCGTCGAGAATGGCGAGTACCTGGTCGAACTTCACGGTATCTCCGGCTTCCTGGTCCAGCTTTTCGATGAAGACCACGTCGCCCTCGGCCACCTTGTACTGCTTGCCGCCGGTTACGATGATTGCGTTCATTTACGTTTCAACTCCTTCATTACGGGCTCGCTGTCGGGGGCGGCGCGGAGCGCACTTGATAAGACCCATTCAAAGCGGCTTTTATAGTGTACCAGCATTTTCCCCCTCTGTCAACCGCAATTTTGAAATTTTCGCCGGGATTTTGCAAAAAGGAAAGAATCAGGGGTATAGATTTCTATTGGGGGGCAGATTCAGGGAGCGGCGGGGAAAAATGGACAGCAAAAATCCCCGAAGCCTTGCGGTTCCAGGGATTTTCATGGACTGCCCGTCCACTTTCGATGTGAGCTTCAAAACGCAGGCAAATCGTTTTTTGTAACTATTCATGCGGCTACACCATGTAGGATGCGTTGTCCCCCGTATCGTCGCCGGCATCGTTTTTCCGGGGCGGCAGCGCGTCAAATTTCGCCTTGATCTGCTCGTTGACAATGGCGTACATAATGGGGATCTCTTTCAAATCCTCCTCGCGGATGCTAATCTCGGCAATATCATCGTTCTCCCCACACTGCGGGAAATTGACTAACCAGCAGCCGTCAATGTTTCTTGGATCGCAGATCCATCCCTGCATTCCCTTGTGTACGCCGTCTCTGGAGTATTTTTCTTTTTCAACAATTACTTCAACACAGTCCATTTCCTTCATATTATTTTCCTCCATAAGGCGTTGTCAACCTCAATTTGCCATTTGGCTCCACCATCCAACCGGATATAAAAGAAACTGTTCCATTACCAATTTTTCGCGGAATTTCAATCCGAATGCTAAGCGGACTTCCAATAGATCGACCGGGGCGTCCATCATTTGAAATACATTTCGATTCTCCTTTGTAAGCAGCTTAAGCTATTCAGCCCTCTGCTTATAGGGAGAAATCCGCATAAAGTTGCACGCTTTCGTACAACTGATTTTCAATTGTTTATAAAAATTTAATAAAAAAGAACAGACCACCCATTGGCGGACTGTTCTCTTGACTGGCGCAGAAGGAGGGATTTGAACCCTCGCGCCGGTTTTATCCAGCCTACTCCCTTAGCAGGGGAGCCCCTTCGACCACTTGGGTACTTCTGCACGATATAAAAGAAAGGTGGCGGAGAGAGTGGGATTCGAACCCACGAGCGCTATGACACGCCGCCGGTTTTCAGGACCGGTTCCTTCAACCGCTCGGACATCTCTCCATGAGTTGACATCCTTGACACGACCACTATTCTAGCACACCTTATACAGCTTTGTCAACAGAAAAAATCACGCCAGGCGAAAAAACATTATCCCCTGCCGGTACGGTAGAGCTGGCCGGGCTGAGGGTCGACGCCGTTCAGGGCCAGAAGCTCGGCGACGGTAACGAAATGGTAGCCCTGGGCCTGGAGGGTATCCACGACCTGAAGGGCGGCGTCGACAGAGGATGGGTAGATATCATGGAGCAGGATAATGCTGTCCGGCTGAACGTTCTCCAGGATTGCCTGGGTGACCTTAACGGCGTCACGGCTCTCCCAATCTCTTGGGTCCACGGACCATTTGACCATAGGCACTTCGATGACACTGTTCTCGCCCACCTGACCGTAAGGAGGCCGGAGCCAGTAAGGACCGGGGCCGCAGAGTTCCTCCAGGGCCTCCTCGGTCCGTTGGAGCTCTTCCTGGAGATCGGCGCCCTGGTCCAGCCGCTGGTGACTCCAGGTATGATTTCCAATCTGATGTCCCTCGTCCGCCATACGTGCCACAAGGTCCCGGTTTTCCGCGATCTGCTCGCCAATAAGGAAAAAGGTTGCGTTAACGCCCCGTTCCCGGAGACCGTCCAGAAGCCGGTCAGTGGAGCCGCGTTTGGGGCCGTCGTCGAAGGTCAGGGCCACATAACGGGATTCCTCCAGCTCCGCCCCGCCGGTTACTGTTACGGAATCCCAACGCCAGAGCAGCGCCGGCAGAAGAAGCGCCAATATCAGGAACCATCGCTTCATAATCATCCCCCAATCCAGCCCCGCCCGACGGTCTCAAAGCCCTCAGACCGCCCGCGTTGCTCCGGTTTTACGTACCGCTGTAGTATACGCAGAAATTCCGGCAAAATACACCCGGAGAATCTGCCTCGCCGCTCTCCCAGAAACTACTCCCGCAGAATCAAAAAGATATCCGCAAAAAAACGCCACTGCCCGTCCCGTCATCCGCCAAAACCAATACCAGCCTCAACAAAACGCCAAAAATGGAGAAACAGTTTTTTGCGCAATGAAAAAAATTATGCTTGCGTTTTTGCGGGGAGGATGTTATAATGTGTGCGACAGGTGCCATACCCCTGTTGGCGCAGCTTGGATAAAGGAATGCGCCGCAAAAAAAATGGAGGCTGCCGTGGCCTGTACACGGTTTCTTATAAATCGCCGTACTTCGCGGCCTCCATCCTGTGCCAGTCCCTGCAAAATTTCAGGAGCGCACACAAACAAGAGGCCGGCGGAGAGGACTCTAGTTCTGAGCGCCGTCTCCGCCAAAAAACTTGGTGGGAACGGTTTTTTCTTCTCTTGTCGGCCCCATATTCCGGCGGGCCGCAGCCGAACCTGAGCGGCAGGCTTCGGACGCAGCGCCGGAGTTTTTTATGGAGGCCAATTATGTCCCGTTCCCGTACCCGTACCCGTACACAGCAGCTTGCTGCCGCCGGATTGATTGCCGCGATTTACGCCACGGTTACGCTGCTGGCGCCCATACCGCAATACATGGGCGTGCAGTTCCGCGTGGCCGAGGCTCTGACGGTGCTTCCGTTCCTCTTTGCGGAAGCCATCCCCGGACTTGCAGTAGGCTGTTTTCTCGCCAATCTGCTGGGCTCGCCGCTGATGCTCGATTGGGTCTTTGGAACCTTGGCAACGCTCTTGGCGGCACTGTGGACCCGGCGAATGCCCAATCCCTATCTGGCCGCGCTTCCGCCTGTGATTTGCAACGCGGTCATTGTGGGTGCGGAAATCGCCTGGTTCTGCGTCCAGGAGGGCGACGCATTTCTTCCCGCCTACGCAATCAACGCCTTTACCGTAGGCCTGGGAGAAGCCGTTGCCTGTTATGTGCTGGGCATCCCTCTTCTGCGGCTATTGCCTCGGATCCCCTCTCTCCGAGGCTGGCTGACGGCGCGGGAGTTCTGATGCACCCCTGTGCCGATGAAAAGTACCCCTGGCTTGTCTCAGCCGGGGGTACTTTTGTTGTCTTTTCAGGCGGCGCTGGCAGCGGAGCGGTCGTCGCCCAGGCGGAAGAGCAGGGAGATGCACCAAAGACCGGCCAGACCCACAAGCGCGTAAATGATGCGGGAGAAGACGGAAAGCTGGCCGCCAAAGAGGAAAGCCACGGTGTCAAATCCGAACAGCCCGATGCCGCCCCAGTTGAGCGCGCCAATGACGGCAATCAGAATCGCGATTTTATCAAGCATACAAGGAACCTCCATTCTGCCCGCAGGCTGGGATATGGCTAGTGTGGCCTGGGGACGTGGAAAAATAAGAGGGAATTTTTTCAGAGCGCGTTCCGGAGGTCCTCCAGATAGTCCGCCTGATGCTTTTGCAGGTAGCCCTTGACCATGGGGCGCATCAGGAGCTTTTTCGCGCTGACGGATTCCGAAAGCGTCAGCAGCGTGCCCTCACCGTCCCGCTCGAAGACAACGCGGCAGTACCCGGTGAGATTGGGATTTTCCATACTGAATTCCCAGAGAGCCAGCGGTTCCCAGCCTGTAATGGTAAAATTTGTCTCTCTGCCCTCCTTGTCCACCTCGATAAAGCCGCTTTCGCCTGAGACCTCAATCCGCGACAAATCCCGCCGCCAGTCCCATCGGGTAAGATCGGTGACCACCTCCCAGACCCGTTCCAGAGGCGCGGAAAGCCGGACCTTTGCAGCAGCGTCCGCCATAAAAACACCCCCTTTTTCATAGTATAAGAGCCATTCAGGAAAACCGGAAGGAGTTCCCTGTTTTTGTTTGAATTTGAATGTATACCGTCAGACTTCAATCATTTTGCCAGGGCTCAGAAAGTAAAGGATTTTTCTGTGAACGGGCCTTTGGAGGACGCGGGAGAGGGCAAGGCTGTATGCGTTGAGCTGGGGGCGGTAATGCTCTGCGCGGGTATTGATATCGTCGTAATGATAAACGTGATCGGTTTTGAAATCGACGATTGTCAGACCGTCCGGGGAATAGAAGCAGCAGTCCGCCACGCCCTGCAAGAGGATAAAGTCGTCCTTCGGAGCGGCGGGGGCGTATTCACGGGCGCTGACCAGCAGGGTAAACCGGTACTCCCGCAGGACCTGTTCAGCCTTACGGATTTCGTCGGCCAGGGAGGAATTCAGGAAGCCCTCCAACGCCTTGATATCCACCGCGCCGGCCTGTTCTTCTGTCAGCTTTCCCGCCGCGGTCATATCTGAAACCTGCTGTTTTGCGTCCAGATCATGGAAATTCAGGAATTGCAGGGCCAGATGGGTAGCGGTGCCGCGCTCGGCGGGTGTAAGACCTTTGGATTCTCTCCGGAATTTCGGCTGTGACAGAGGCCGCAGGTACGGGGTATGAGCGGCGTCCTTGGAAATCTCGTCGTCCAGCAGCCTGCCCTTGAGCTGGGTAGCGGTGAGCTTGGCGGGCAGACCGGATTCCGGCGGGCAGACGTAAGACAGCAGCGCGGGGTCGAAATCCGGTTCCGCTCGGACCGCCTCTTCCGCCAGCGCGGCCAGCGACGGAGCGTCCCGGAAGCTCTCGCTGTCATGCACGGCCACGATCCAGGGCGCGCCTCCGTTGACGAGGGACAGATCCCGGTCAGATTTCCAGGCCAGATCCCGCAGTTCCCGGGCCTCCGGACGGCACAGCAGAGCCAGCATGATCCATTCGCCGAAGTTCTTGCAGTCCGCCACGGATTCCGGCTCCGCGGGACAGGAAGCGTTTGCCGCCAGACGCCGCAGACGGGTTTCGGCGAAGTAGAGGGAGTTCACAAGAATGAGCTTTTCCTTAGGCCGCGTCATGGCGACGTAGAGCACCCGCTGTTCCTCCGCCAGATTTTCCCGCCGGATGGTCTCTTCTACCGCCAGCCGCGCCAGGGTAGGGAATCGGATTTTGCGCGCTAAATCCACCCGCTGCGGTCCCAGGCCCATTTCCGGATGAACCAGCACCGGCGTTTCGAAGTCCATGCGGGAGAAGCGATGGTCCAGGTCGGCCAGAATCACAATGGGGAACTCCAGCCCTTTGGATTTATGGATGGTCATCAGCCGCACGCCGTTGACAGCCCCCACGCTGCCGGATTCCGGGGCTTTATTGGCCTCCAGGAGCCGCCGGAGCCGGGTGACAAAGGCGAACAGGCCCCGGCAGCCGTTCTGCTCGAATTTCTCTGCCTGCCGGGTCAGGGCGATCAGATTTTCGCGCCGTTCCAATCCGCGGTCCATGGCCCCGAAGATGCCGGGCAGATTCAGGGTGTTGTACAGATGCCACATCAGCCGGTGCAAATCCATATCTCTTGCCGCCAGCCGGAGCTCGTCCAGGATTTGCAGGAAAGCCTTGCAGTCGCCGCCCGGGTCGGAGGAAACCGCGTCGTAAAAATCCCCGTTGGGGCACTGGGCGCGGATCTCGGCCAGGCGGTCAGGGGTGAAGCCGAACACCGGGGACCGCAGCACGGCAATCAAGGGCACGTCCTGCCGGGGGTTATCCATCAGGTCCAGCATGGAGACGACGGTAGAGACTTCCATAGTCTGGAAAAACCCGCTGTCCTCCTGGAAAGAGCAGGGGATATCCCGTTCAGCGAGTGCGGCGGCAAAGGCGGAGGCGCGGCTGCCGGGAGAACGCATAAGGATGACGATATCCTCCGGGGTGCAAGGCCGCAGGGTCCCGGCGGGGGTGGTTACTGGATAGCCTTCATCCAATAATTGCCGGATACGCTGGGCGACGAAACGGGCTTCCGCGGTGAGCTTTTTGACAGGCCGCTGGTTTTCCTCCGACTTCTGCACGGCGGTAATGAGATGAAATTCTGTATTGCAGTCCGTTCTGGGCGGGTAGTAGTCGGCGCCGAAGTGGAGGGCCGCGTCCTGGTCGTACTCCATCTCGCCCATTTTCACGGACAGAATATTCTCGAAGACGAAATTTGCCGTGTCCAGGATCTCCTGCCGGGAGCGGAAATTTTTGCTCAGCACGATTTTCCGTTCCTCCCCCTCCCGAGCCTCCTCCCGGGGTTTGAAGCGGTTGAGTTTATTCAGGAAGATGGTAGGGTCTGCCAGCCGGAAACGGTAGATGCTCTGTTTCACGTCCCCCACGACAAAAAGGTTTTTCCCCTCCTTGGAAACGGCCTGGAAAATGGCATTCTGGACCTCGTTGGTATCCTGATACTCGTCCACCAGGATCTCGGTATAATTGGCGGCGGTCTGCAAGCCCAATTCGGTAGGCGTTCCGTCAGGCTTGACCAGCAGGAAGAGGGCGAGATGTTCCTGGTCGGAGAAATCGACGGCGTTGATGCGGAGCTTTTCGGCCCGGAACGCGTCTGAGAAGGCGGCGGTCAGATCCAGCAGAGCGGTCATAGCGGGGGCCATGGCGCGGAGGTCTTCCATAGCTTCCTGCCCGGAGACGGACAGCCAGTCGTTGATTTTTCCCAGTGCGTCCTTGGCCCCCTGATAGATGGTTTTCAGGACAGGGATATCAGAGTTCCAGTCATAGTCCTTCGGGGTGTACAGCCGGGGAAAGACGATGGACTGCGCGGCGTTCCGAGCCTTGTCCCAGGAATCCGCGTTGATCAGCGCGTCAAAGCCCCCGGCGGCGGTCAGAAATTTTTTCCCGTAACCGGAGAACAGCTTGCTGTCACTCTGGGTCCACCCCGCGCCCTGCCGGAGCTTATCCGCCCAAAGCGTCCCCCTCTCCCGGATGATTTTCAGAAGGGAACGGGCGTAAGGGGTGTCGTTGAAGTTCTCCGGCAGACGCTCCCAGGACTCCCGGTTTTTTTTCAGGAACGCGCAGGGGTCCGCGTGGCTTTGCAGTTTTTCGTAAAATTTCAGCACCAGCTCGGCAAGATTCCTGTCATCCCGTCCGGCCCCCAGGGTATCTGCCAGCAGAGTCCCGCCGTCGGTCAGATTCTCGTAAAAAGACTCCAAAACCCGGTCCAGGACTTTATTCTGCAAAAGGAGGGCCTCGCTTTCATCCAGCACCCGAAAATCCGGCGTCAAAGCGTGCTCGTCCCCCTCCCGCGACAGCAGATGGGTATTTTCCCGCAGCAGCGTCACACAGAAGGCGTCCACAGTTTTGATATCGGTCCGGTAGACCCGCAGGAGCTGCCGGCGGAGGTGGGTGTTTCCGGGGTCGGCGGCCATACGGAGGGACAGCTCAGCGGCGATTTTCCCCCGAAGTTCAGCGGCGGCAGCACGGGTATAGGTGATAATCAGGAAGTCGTCGATATTCCGCCCTTCCACGGTGACGTAACGGAAGAGGCGTTCCACCAGCACCTTGGTTTTCCCGGACCCGGCGGCGGCAGAGACCAGCAGCGCTCCGCCCCGGTCCTCCACAGCGGACTGCTGCTGTTTGGTCAGTTCAGGCATTGCCGTCATCTCCTTCCCCAGTGATTTCCCGCCAGAATTCCTCTGGTTTGACAGGGAGAATGTAGTGGTAATGGTCCCCGCCCCGGCCGTCCTGGAAGTGGCAGGCAGGCGCCCAATCGCAGTATTGACAAGGGGAATCCTCCTCGGAATGGCAGCAGGGGTCGGCGTCGATCTGGCCCACTTCACGAGAGATTTCCCCCAGCAGCTTTTCGATATGTTCCCCCAGTTTCCCCAGTTGGGCGGCGGAGGCCAGGCTTCCTGAAAGACTCCCGTCCTTTTTCACCCGCAGGGGCAGGTAACGGGGCTGTTTCAGGGCCTCGTGCTCCATAGCCTGCAAGACCTCCGGTTCCGCCAGCAGGAGCCCGGAACGCCGGAGCTGTTTCTGCCGTTCGGACTCCAGCTTTTCCGGCGTCACGTTCCGTTCTATGGACAGGATATCGTCACGGGCGGGCAGATAGAGCACCCCGGCGGGTTCGATGTCATAGCCGAATTTCTGTGCCCCGGCCTTCTGGAGGGTAAACAGGTAGAGCAGCATCTGGATATCCAGCCCCATCCGGACGGCGGCCAGGTCAAAGGCTTTCCGGCCCGATTTGTAGTCCACTACCCGGAGATAGAGGATGTTGTTTCTCACCCAGCCGTCCACCCGGTCCACCTTGCCGCCAATGCGCAGTTCGCCGTCCGGTTCGGAGATGACCACGGCAGGAATATCCTTTCCGTCGCCGAAGGACAGCTCAAAGGCCACGGGGACGAAATCGGAATGCCGCAGTTCCTCCGCCGCCTGATCGATCACGGCATAGGCGGTGTTTCGGAGGCGGTCGAAGAGATAGCGGAACCGGCGGCTTTTGTTCTGGAAGTTCCGGAGTTCCTTCTGCACATACTCTTCGATGTAATGCCGCACCAGCTCATGCAGCGCCTCGTTATCCACCTCTGCGAAGCCTCCCTGGGCCAGCACATCCCGTGTAACATTCTCCAGAAGGTAATGCAGGAACGTACCGATCTGCGGCGCGTCGAACACAGCGGGGGTCCGGGGTTTTGCCTGTAGGCCGTATTCCATAAAGTAGGAGAAATGGCAGGTCCGGAGCCGTTCCAGCCGGGACGCGCTCATGGTACGGGTCCGGCCATAGAGACGGCGCACGGCCCTGGGAGACAGCCGCCCGCGGGTCATGCCGGAAGCCCGTTTCATGGCCTCCAGTTTGGGCTGAAAGGCGGGATTTTCCTCCAGATGCCGCCAGAGCTTCCCGTCAGGGGCGGCGGACTCCAGGGCAGGCAGGGGAGCGGTCAAGCGGTAAGCCCGGCGGGGGTCTTCCTTGACGGCCTCCAGCGCGGGGAACAGGGTCTTGAGCCGGTCCACGACAAAGGCGGGCCGCAGGGCATTTCCGGACGCGTCGGCCACAGGGTAGCTGACGGTCAGGCCCACGGACGGCTGCGCAAGGGCCGCGTAAAGGTTTTGCAGTTCCAGGGCCATCTGGTCCATGCCGGAGGGAGCCAGTTCGATTCCCCGGAGGGCAAGCTCTTCCCGGTCGCTGTTGCTGAGGATGCCCCCGCTGCCGGACGGAGAGGGAAGGACATGATCATTGACGCCCAGGAGGAACAGGTATTTGGAGGCATGACGGTCGTTTCTGCCCAGCCCGCTGACGGAGACCTGATCCAGCGCCACGGGAATGGTCCCCACGCTGTACTGTGTCAGGACCTGCCGGAAGAGCCGGGTAAACTCGTCGGTATCCATCAGCTCGTCCCCAAGGATTTCCATAAACTGGTCCAGCACGCCGCATAGGATTTCCCAAAGCTGCGCCGTTTCCTCCGCGTCCTGCAAGCGTCCCGCCTCGGCCTGTGCTTTCAGCTGGACCTCCAGAGCGTCCTGCAAGCCCAGCTCTTCCATAAAGCCGTAAAGGGCCTCGACCTTTTCGCCGGCAGTTTTCCCGTCTTTCAAGCCCTCGGCCAGACGATTCAGCGGCAATTGCACCCGGCGGCGGAGTTCATTCACCTGCTCCAACCGGGCCTGACGCAGTTCGGACCAGGAAGCCCCGTAGCCGTCGGGATTTTCCACCCAGTCCACGTCGCGGGTCCACATCCTGCCGTGAATCTCCCATTTGAGCACGTAATTTTCCAGGATATCGCATTCCTCCGGCGAAAGACCCGCAAGACCGGTTTTCAGCCAGCGGAACATATCATCATACTCATAGCCGTTCCCCACAGAGGCCAGCACGCCGGTGAGCAGGCTGAGGACGGGCTTTTCCAAGATATCGCTTCGGCGGCTCAAGTAAACCGGCACGCCGTAACGCTCGAAGACAGTTTCGATTGCGCCCTCGTAATCGGCCATATTAGGCGCGGCGATGGTGATATCCCGGCAGCGGCACTTTCCCCCGGCCAGCAGCTGTCGGATATCGGCGGCGGTCTGTTCCACCTCGGAGAAGCGGGTATCGGCCTCCCGGAGGCGAACGGCGGAGGCGTCCCCCTGGTATGGCAGAACGCGCCCGAAGAAGTGGGCTTCCAGGTGTCCGAGGGCGGTGTCATTCCGGGAGGAAAAAGTCTCCAGCCGGAAGCCGCAGGACGCCCGCCGCGCCAGATCCCGGAGGCGTTCCAGGGTCCGGAGGGACGGCTCGAAGATTTCCTCCCGGCTGTCCGGCTCGCCCATCAGGGTCACGGTAACGGAATGGGCCTGCTGAAGGAAGACGGCAAGGACGCGGCGTTCCTGGGCGGTAAAGTAGGAGAACCCGTCCAGAAAGAGGTCCTTGTCCTGCACATACTGGGATTCAGCCAGATGGTCGCAGAGCTTGGTCATACGGTCCCGCGCGTCCAGGCCGGGGCGATGGAGGCGGGCTTCATAGGCGGCGTAGACAAGGCTGAGGTCATGGAGCTTATCCCGCGCGGGCCCGATGATTTCCCGTGACTGGTCGAAGAGGTCCTGAGGGGAGACTTCATAGCAGCGCAGCTCGTCGAAGAGGTCCAGGAGCTGCCGGAGGAAGGCGGATTTCCGGGAAGGCCTTTTGTAAACGGTCAGCTCGGTCAGAACTTCCAGCAGGGCCTTTTCCAGGGTCAGGAGCTTCCCGCCGGCGTCCAGGGTCACCTGATTCCCGACGCCCGCGGCATTCAGGACCCGGTCGCAAAGCCGCTGGAAGCTCAGAACCTCCGCGTGACGGCTGGCCGTGTCCCCGCAGGCCCGGCAAAGGTCCACCTCCGCCTGATGGGAAGCGTGTTCGGGCACCAGGAGTATCTGCCTGCCGGAATCCCCCAGCGACCGGATGCGTTCCAGCACGGCCCGGGACTTTCCGGTATTTGCGCGGCCGATCAGTACAGTCAGCAAAAGCAAACCACCCTTTCTTTTGAATTGAAAATAAGAAATCAGGGACAAGAAATCAGGACGTTTCCCGGCAAAACCAGATTCTTTTTTCCCGGGGAGCGCATACAGCATAAATGGAATCAAACAGCGGAAAGCGGCCTTGTTTCGCGTTCAATAGGCGTGTCGGGACAAAGGGCGTGCAGATCGTCCAGGACGCGGTTGGCCTCCGGCGCCTTTTCGAAGAGGAAATCCTGATAGGACTCGCCGTCATAGTAAAGCCGCAGCCGGACCATAGGAAGGGCCTTTCCGCAGCAGCCGGTAAGGGGCAGGCTGGTGTTCCGGGTCAAGGCTCTGGTGACGGCGCGGAAGGGCAGGTAGCGGGTACCGGGGAACGCGGGGAAATAGACAGCCTGGGCGCTGATGCGGTACTGTCCGGCCCGGCGCGCGGAACGGTAATCCTGTTCGGGGTTGTCCAGGGAGCAGCCGGGGATTTGAGATTTCAGGGCAAAGAGCGGCATAGGCGGGACCTCCTTTATACGCAGAACGCGCGTTTTCTATAGGATACCAGAAATCCGGAAAAAATCCATGGCAAAAGCAACTTTTTTTCAGAAATAAACGGAGAAAATGCCTATTGCCAAGGGAATAAAAAGCAGATATACTACACAGGTGAATGAGGGATCAGGAGTCGGGAATGAGGGGTTGAAATGGAATTCTCCTGCGGTTTCCGGCTTTGGATTCCCTGCAAAAGCGCAAGAGACAGCCAATAAAAGGAACGGGAGAAAGCGAGAGACGATCTCCTGTATGCTGACAATAATGGAGGTTTTCAGGAATGCACAGAGTGAGAACGTTCAACAAGATCGCGCCTGCGGGACTCGCGCGTCTGGACCCGGCGGCGTACGAGGTAGGGGAAGCGGTCACGGCGGAAGAGGGAATCCTGGTCCGGAGCGCGAGCCTGCTGGACTACGAATTTCCAGAGAGCCTGCTTGCGATTGCCCGTGCGGGAGTAGGGGTGAACAACATTCCCCTTGACCGCTGTTCGGAAGCCGGGATCGCGGTTTTCTCCACGCCGGGCGCCAATGCAAACGCGGTTAAGGAGCTGGTGCTGTGCGCGATGCTTCTGTCCTCCCGCGACGTGCCCGGGGCCATCCGCTGGGTACGGAATCAGGCGGCGTCGGGGATTGAGGTTGCGGACGTGGTGGAGAAGGGCAAATCGGCGTACGCGGGCCCGGAGCTTTACCGGAAGACCCTGGGCGTGATTGGACTGGGCGCGATTGGGGCTCTGGTGGCAAACGTGGCGCTGAACATGGGGATGGATGTGTACGGCTACGACCCCTTCCTCTCCGTGAACTCCGCCCTGCGGCTGGACCGTCATGTGCGTGTGGTGCAGGATATCAACGAGCTGTATCGCAAAGCGGATTACATCACGGCCCATATCCACTACAACGAGAAGACCCGGCATATGATCGGCGCGGGAGCGTTTGCGGCGATGAAGCCCGGCGTGCGTCTGATTAACCTGGCCCGGGGCGGGATTGTGGACGACGACGCGCTTCTTTCTGCGCTGGACGAGGGCAGGGTGACGGCGTATGTGACAGACTTCCCCACGAACCGTCTGGTAGCGCATCCCCATGTCGTCGCCATGCCCCATCTTGGAGCGTCCACGCCGGAGAGCGAGCAGAACTGCGCGGTTATGGCGGCGGATGAGCTGCGGGACTACCTGGAGAATGGGAATATCCGGAATTCTGTCAATCTGCCGGATGTGGTTCTGGAGCGGAGCGGGGTCATGCGTCTCTGCGTGCTGCACAGGAACATTCCGGCGATGCTGGCGAATATCACCACGCTTCTGAGCCGGGACGGGGTGAACGTGGAAAACCTGAGCAACAAATCCAAAGGGGACTATGCCTATACGCTGGTAGACCTGAATTCGGAGGTGGACCCGGCGGTGGAAGAAGACCTGCGCAATCTGGCCGGGGTCATCCGGGTACGGGCAATCCGCTGATGAAGGAGAGAGGTCTATGCCGGACGTAAGCACTGTGGTGAACCGCGCCCTGGGGCATTTCACGATGGAGGACCTGATATCGGCGGTAATTATGCTGGCGGTCTGTCTGCTGGCGGTAAAGCTG
Source organism: uncultured Oscillibacter sp. (assembly GCA_910577405.1). Taxonomy (GTDB): domain Bacteria; phylum Bacillota; class Clostridia; order Oscillospirales; family Oscillospiraceae; genus Oscillibacter. The sequence continues at coordinate 47,092 of CAJTMG010000002.1, forward strand.
CTGTTAAAAATACTGGATCGTCTTTTGGGCCGGACGAAGCTGGAGGACCGGGTGCGGCGCTATGTCCTCCTGGGTCTGAAGGCCGTCCTGTACACGCTGACGGTGGTATTTACGGCAGGGGCTATGGGGATTGATATGTCCTCTCTGGTAGCGCTGCTCTCGGTCTGCTCCCTGGGCGTGACCTTGGCGGCGGAGGACGTCCTGGGCAATATGGCTGGGGGGCTGGTGATTTTCTCATCCCATCCCTTTGCCCTGGGGGATTTCATCGAAGCGGACGGCGCCATGGGGACGGTAGAGCTGATTACCCTGAATCATACCCGGATTCTCACGCCGGACGGCTACACGGCCCTGCTGCCCAACAAGGAGCTTGCGTCGGCGAAGGTAATCAACTACACCACCTTAGGCCGGCGGCGGATCACCTGGAAGATGTCGGCCTCCTACGACGCGCCTACCCAAAGTGTCAAGGACGCCTGCTGGGAAGCCCTGCGGGAGACGCCGAACATCCTGGAGGACCCGGAACCCACGGTATTCCTGACGAAATTTGCGGACAGCGGCATTGAGTACACCATCTACTGCTGGACAAAGACGGACGACTGGTGGGCGACGCAGTTCATTCTGTCGGAGAATCTGCGGAAGTCCTTTGATCGGCACAACGTGCAGATACCCTATAACAAGCTGGACGTGCAGATTATAGACCATCCATGAAGCGAAACGGCTGACGGAACGCGAATCATCCGTCAGCCGTAAACTTTTTGCGAAAGGGAAGCCGCGCCGTCAGATAATGGTCCCATCGTCCTCCGGTTCCGGCGAAGGCAGGTTGGAGAGCCGCAGCAGCAGGAAGCCCAGAAGGGACAGCGCGCCTCCGGCGAGGATCAGCAGGGCGGAGAGGTAAACGCTGCCGTCAGCCAGGGCGGTGCAGGAGAAGACGAAGGCGAGGCAGGCGTAAAGGGAGAACCGCCTTGTGTCACCGGACTGGAAAGCAAAGGAGCTGAGCCGGTAATAAGCCAGGGTCATAAAGACGAGGGCCAGCAGTTCCGGGTAATACATTTCCAGGCTTGGGTTGACGGAAGCGATTCGGTAGGAGAACACCAGCCGTACCACCAGCGCGGCCCCCGGCGGAAGCAGCGCGGCAGCAGGGAAAGGCCGTTGTTCCTCCCGTTTCCGGCACACAGCGGCGGCAAGGAACAGGGCGGAGGAGGAAGCGAGGATCAAAATGCCCGCCAGGATTTGCCCATGAGGAGAGAAGCCCAGTCCTCCCTCCCGCAGGATGCTGTACAGGCTGTGCCGCGAATAGACCGCCAGGCCCTCCGGCATAACGCCCAGGCCCTCCGCGAGGTCGGCCAGCCCGCTGAGCGCCATCAGAGCCACGCCGCCCACGGTCACGGAGAGCAGGGCGGTATTGCTGGAAGAGAAGTCCGTTGGGAACTCCGGCGGCGCTTCGGGGTCCTCCGGGGGAAGCTTCCGGCCCAGGAACCAGAAGACCACAGCCAGCCCGGCCAGCAGAACAATCAGCGACAGCCCGGCCAGATTGCCCCGGACAGGCAGACCCGTCTCGGCTTCAAACCCGGTTTTGTCCTGGAGCAGCCGCAGCACGAAAGCCGCCGCCCCCCCAAGCAGCGCCGTCAGGGGGAGGAAGAAGCGTTTGTCCACCATTTCTGCACCTCTTTCAAGGAAGATTCTGCGGAGAAAGACTCCCCGCATTGTTGTCATAAGGTTCAGTGTAGCACATTTTTTCCGGTTTGTCTATGTCAGAAACGGGCATTGAAGAAAAAGCCTCTTCCGGAACGTTTTGCAGATGACTTCCGAAGCAAAGCGCTCCTATGAAGATTGCGCAGAGAACGATCAAGAGAAACTGACGGGCTGACAGTTTTAATATCAGCTTCTGGTCGTCCCTGCTTTTTTCGTAGGCCATTTTGAAAAGAGCTGTCTGGAATTCCCGCTCCTTCCGTGCCTCGTTAGGGGGAAGTCCGTTTTTGATGCGTTCGTTTGATGAATTCAGGCTGTTTGTACACATTGCATAGAACTGCTGGGAGCATGAACGGTTTTCATGGAGGGCTTTTTTGTTGAATTTGCCAAGACCGGAGAGCTGCTTGCAGAGAAAATCGAGGACGGACTGAAAGAAACTGCGGAAATCGGGATTGTTTGACATAATAAGTACCACCTTTTGATAAAATTTGAGATGCAGAGCAAAGCTGACATCCCAAGATAAATATAGCAGATTTTTACTGCGCTTGCAAGTCAGATTTCGTTGGCATTCTGCGTTTCTTGACAAATGGTCCCAAGCGTTTTAGAATTTACACAAACGGGGGTGATAAAAGCCGCCGGAACGCATAGGATGGCAGGAAGGAGGTGCGGCGAAAATGACAAGGGACACAGCGCGGCAGGCAATCGGGATATCGGCTCTGCTGCTGGCGGTACTGTTTCTGGCGCCGCTGTCATGGGCGTTGAAGGGCGGCGAAGAGAAGCCGGCGGAGGGACCGGAGGAAGAAGAGACGCGTCTGCCGCCTTTTGAAAGCGGGGCGCTGGATGGAGATACCAAGCTGAAGGTACTGGATGGCGAGAGGGTGCTGGAGCTGGATCTGGGGACGTATCTGGTGGGCGTGGTCCGGGCGGAGATGCCGGCGTCTTTCGAGCTGGAAGCGCTGAAGGCTCAGGCAGCGGCGGCCCGTACGTATACTCTGTACAAGCTCCGGGCAGGCGGGAACCACGGGGACACGGCGGATATCTGCACGGATTCCACCTGCTGTCAGGCGTATTTGGACGAAGAGACGGCCCGGGCCAACTGGGGAGCGCAGGCCAATGAAAACGAGCTGAAAATCCAACGGGCGGTAAAGGAGACGGACGGCCAGGCGGTGCTGTACGGAGGCGCGCCGATTCTGGCGGTGTTTCATTCCTCGTCGGCAGGGCTGACCAGGAACGCGGGCCAGGTATGGCAGGAGGACCTTCCGTATTTGCAGGCCGTCAGTTCGCCGGAGGCAGGAGAGGCCATTCCGAACTACTACAGCAGCAAGGAATTCACAAAGGAGACGCTGAAAGAAAAGCTTCAGGCTGCATGGCCGGACGCGGACCTGACCGGCGCCGTTTCGGACTGGCTGGCCAACCCGGTAACAGACACCGCAGGCAGCGTCACAACGGTTTCGGTAGGCGGTGTGACAGTAAAGGGCGCCCAGGTCCGGAGCGCGCTGGGCCTGCGTTCAGCCTGCTTTGAATGGGAGGAAGCGGACGGGAAAATCACCTTCTATGTCACCGGCTACGGCCACGGGGTGGGCTTGAGTCAGTACGGCGCGAACCGGATGGCGCAGCAGGGCTCGGGCTATCAGGAGATCTTGACCCATTACTATACCGGGGTGACGGTAGGACCCTGCGGGAGGGATGAAAAATGAGGAATGATTTTCCCGTCTCTGTCTGGTTCTTTACAAAAAGCGCGGAAGTATGCTAGAATAGGAGGGATTTTGAAGGGAGGGGACAAGCGTGAGACGAAAACTGGCCATGCTGCTGTGCCTGCTTCTGCTGATACAGCTGAGCCTGATCCCGGCTTACGGCGCGGAGCGGGTGTACTTCACGGCGGTAGGGAACAACGTCCTGCCCCTCTCTGACAGTACCATGCCATTCTGGAGCAGCGGATATGTGTATGTAGCCAGCAGCGTCTTTACAGGGGCGGGCCGGGAATCGCTGGGTATCTCGCAGGTAGTGAACAACGAGAAAAACCGGGTGGTGCTGTACAGCGGCGGACGTTCCCTGACGTTTGACCTGGCCCGGTACACGGCGACGGACAATGACGGCCAGGTTTACTACCCGGGGGCGGTACGGCGGAACGGAACCATATTTGTGCCGGCCTATGCGGTAACGCGGTGTTTTGACCTGACGTATTCTGTGATAGAGGTCCGCCGCGGGAGTCTGGTCTGGATACGGCAGTCCAGCTATACGTTGTCGGACAGCTACTATGCCGACGCCGCGGAATACTCGATGGAATCCGTCTATGCTGACTATCTCCGGGCCCGGGAACAGATGGAGCCTCCGCCGGAACGCCCCGCGCCGCCGACAGGAACCGGGAGCGGCACGTCGGGGACCAACGGCGGAACAGGAAGCGCGGCAGTCCCTCCGGCCCCGCAGCCCAAGCCAGCCCCGGAGCCGGAACCGGAGGAAGAGGAAACGCTGGAGCTGCATGGACAGAAAATCTATCTGTGCATCGCGGCGGGCGGCGACACGTCGGGGCTATTGGACGCGCTGGACGCATATCAGGCCCAGGGCGCGTTTTTCTTCTCGCCGGAGCAGATGGAGGCGTCCGGGAACCTGCTCCGCCGGATGAGTGCCACAGGCCAGAGCATCGGGATTCTGGCGGACGGCGGCGGACGGTCCCGGTCCGTGGCGCGGCAATTGGAGGACGGCAACCGGGTGCTGTCCAAAGCGACCTGTGGAAAGACCCGGCTTGCGATGGTAACCGGTGGCGGCCGGAACGCGCCGGAGGGCTACCGGACAGTACAGGCGGAGATCAGCGGCATGAACCTGGAAAGCCGGAGCGCCTCGGAAAAGCTCCTGCATCAAATCGCGTCCCGGCGGGGAGATGTGACGGTATGGCTCTCGGACAACGTGACGGCGGAGGGCCTGCGGGCATTTCTGGCGGCGGCGCTGGAGGCCGGAGGCGTGTGCGCGGCTCTGCGGGAACTTTCGTAAGGCGAATTTACAGAAAATTCAACAACCTTGCCAGTGAATGGGTATAATAGAAGAGAAAACTAGGAAAACTGGAGGAATGGGACATGGGACGCAATATTCTGGTAGTGGAGGACGACCACAATATTTCCGACCTGATTCATATGTACTTGGTGAAAGAGGGTTTCGATGTGCGGATCGCCGGGGACGGCGGAAAGGCCATCGAAGAATTCCAGAAAGCCGTTCCAGACCTGATTCTGCTGGACATCATGCTTCCAGTGATGGACGGCTGGGCGGTCTGCGCAAAGGTGCGGGAGACCTCCCGGGTGCCGATTATCATGCTGACGGCCAAGAGCGAGGTGTTTGACCGTATCCAGGGCCTTGAGATGGGCGCGGATGACTATATCGTAAAGCCATTTGAGATGAAGGAACTGATTGCCCGGATCAACGCGGTGCTGCGCCGGACGGAAATCCCCAACGACACCAGCAAGCGTCTGGTATATGACAAGCTGGTGATCGATCTGGATTCCTATGAGCTGATTGTGGACGGGAAGAAGATCGACACGCCGCCCAAGGAGCTGGAGCTGCTCTACCATCTGGCCACCACGCCGGACCGGGTGTACACAAGGAACCAGCTTTTGGATGAAGTATGGGGTTTTGACTATTTTGGGGACAGCCGGACAGTGGACGTACACATCAAGCGCCTGCGGGAGAAGATCGAGAACGTAAGCCCGCAGTGGGCGCTGAAAACGGTATGGGGCGTAGGGTACAAGTTTGCGCTGAACGTCGGGGGAGAGAAGGCGGAAGGATGAAGGACCGTCGCTTTCAGGGGCTTTACTGGCGGCAGCTTTTTGTAACGGCAGGCATGGTGCTTCTGACGCTGTGTCTGCTGGGGGTGTCGTTCTTCTCGCTGAGCTATAACTATGCCCGGAGTCGGGAAGTGGAGGAAATCGCCGCAAAAGCCCGGGTGATGGGTCAGCTTTCCGTCAGCTATCTGGAGAGCGGGCGTTATCTGGATATAGAGGAATTGCGGAACAGCGAGGATTTCCAGCGTCTTGCGACCTTCGCGGCGGTGGTGTCGGATGTGCAGTTTCTGATCTGCGACCCGGAAGGCCATGTGCTGCTGACCACCGACGAGACGCTCCAGGGCCGGACCATCACGATACCGGAAGCCACGACCCGGCGGGTGATGAAACGCGGCATGGCCTTCTGGCGGGATGAGCAGATGTACGACGAGCACCGGTTTGCGGTAGGCGTGCAGGCGGTGAATCCGGAAACACAGGAGGTTTTGGGGGAAGTGGTCGCGCTGTCCCCCACGGCCTCCCTGGATACCATGTGGGGCGGCTTTATCGGGCTGTTTTTCATGACGGCCTTCGTAGTGCTGATGATCGCGTTTATGGCCTCCTCTGTTACGGCCATGCGTCAGGTGAAGCCCATACGGGAGATGGTGGAGGCCACCCGGCATTTTGCGGACGGGGATTTTGATATCCGCATGAATGACTATGGCCGCACAGATGAAGTGGGAGAGCTGGCCGCGTCCTTCAACGCTATGGCGGAGACCCTTCAGCAGACGGAACGACAGCGCCGGGAGTTTATCGCGAATATTTCCCACGAACTGAAAACGCCCATGACGACCATTGCGGGCTATACGGACGGCATTCTGGACGGGACGATTCCACCGGAGAACGAACGGCAGTATTTGCAGATCATTGCGGAGGAGAGCCGCCGTTTAAGCCGTCTGGTCCGGCGGATGCTGGATGTGAGCCAATTGCAGGCCATCGATCCCCTCCGCAGCGGCGCGCATTTTGATTTGAGCGAGAGTATGCGCCGGGTGCTGATCTCGATGGAAAAGAAGATTACGGACCGGAATTTGGACGTGGAGGCGGATATTCCGGACGGCCCGATCCTGGTGCTGGGGGACAACGATTTGATTACCCAGGTGATCTATAATCTGCTGGAGAACGCGGCGAAGTTTGCCCGGGAAGGCTCCACGTTATATCTGGGCGGCGCGGTGCGGGACGGCAAGGCGCGGGTGATTGTGCGGAATATAGGCGACACGATCCCGGCGGAGGAACTGCCGTTGTTGTTTGAGCGGTTCCACAAGAGCGACAAGTCCCGAAGCGAGGACAAGGACGGCGTGGGATTGGGGCTGTATATAGTGAAAACGATTCTGGAGCAGCACAAGGAAAAGATACACGTTGCCAGCGAGAACGGGGTAACGGAGTTTTCCTTCTCGCTGACGACGAAATGAGAAAGCGATAGGTTTCGTAGTATGGGAGAAAAAAGGGAGAACAGGGAGATAGAGGTCCGGTACAGCCGCCCCCTTCCAGAGAGCTGGCGGCAGGAGAAGCTGCCCGCGGAAGTTGTGCTGGAGTACCGCGCGCCGGAGCCGGAAGTCGCGCTGACGTACAGCCGCCCTCTGCCGGAAGGACTGGCCGGGAACAGGCGCGCGTCAGACGGATTGGGAACGGGAAAGCGGGAACGCGGTTCAGACCGTCTGGAGATAAAGGAAGTGGCGATTCCAGGCCGGGTAGAGCTGGAATGCTGGAACGCGCCGCCATGGGAGACGGGGAAAAAGAAGACTCCGGCGCAAGACGATGCGTTCGCGCAGGAATGGAAGCTGAACCGAAAGCAGCCCCGGAAACGGCACCGCGGCCTGTGGATTTTTGCGGCCTGCATCACGGTGCTGGTAGGACTGACGGCGGCGGCAGGGCTTTTGGGCAGCTTCCGAAGCATAAGCGACGGCGATTTTTCGTACCGGGGCCGGGAATATGACTGGCACTGGGATGACAAGGACATTCCGGAGGAGATCACCATACCGCGCTGGCCTACGGGACAGGGGGCCTCTCTTGCGGTAAAGCGGGAGCATGGCACGGAGATGAGCGCCCAGGAGGTCTATAAGCAGGTGAATCCCAGCGTGGTGACGGTGCTGACGGAGATTGACGGCACCCGGATGTCAGTAGGTACGGGGGTGGTTTTTACCCAGGATGGCTATATCGTCACGAATCACCACGTGGTAGAAGGCGGCCGGGACTGCACGGTGGTGCTGCATACAGGCTACCGGTGCGGGGCGCGGTACGTGGCCAGCGACGCGGACCAGGACCTTGCGGTATTGAAGATTGTAGAGGACGACCTGCCGGAGGGCCTTGTGGGTCTTTCAGCGGCGGAATTCGGGGACTCGGACCTGCTGACGGTAGGAGACCCGGTGTATGCCATTGGGAACCCCCTGGGCTACGAGCTGCGGGGCACCCTGACGGATGGGATTGTATCGGCGATCAACCGGGATGTGGAGGTGGATGGCCGGAACATGACGCTGATTCAGACCAACGCGGCGCTGAACTCGGGCAACTCCGGCGGGCCTCTGATCAACGCGTATGGCCAGGTAGTGGGCATCAACGTGATAAAAATGAGTTCCGACTATTCGACGGTAGAAGGGCTGGGCTTTGCAATCCCGTCGGCCCTGATGGAGCGGATGGTGAACGACCTGATTGCAACGGGACAGCTTCAGCCGGAGCCGGTATTAGGAGTAGAGCTGCTGCGTCTGCCGACGAATTTGGGCGGCGGCGTGCAGGGCCTGGAGGTCCAGACAGTGACGCCTGGTTCTCCGGCGGACCGGGCTGGGATACAGAAGGGGGACTATGTCCTGAAAGCGGACGGCGAAGCGGTTTCGTCCAGTCAGGAGGTCTTGCGGATACGCCGGCGCTTCCACGTAGGGGATCAGCTGACCCTGACCCTCTGGCGGGAGGGCGAGGTCCTGGAGGTGACCCTGGATCTTGACCAGGCCTTGGAAAACTGAACAGAAAAAGACCGGAAGCGAGTGGTTTACAGGCTTTCGGTCTTTTTTTGTAAATTTTAAGGCATTAGAGAAAAAAGGAATGTCCATGGAGCTGCCCGGTTTGGTACAGAAGCGGGTATCTTTAAAGAGGGCGATTCCGTCAAAGGGCGCCATCCAGCTCCAGCACCACGGGGCAATGGTCGCTCCCCAGGATTTCGCTCCAGATATCCGCGCCGGTGATACGGTCCCGGAGACGCTGAGAGACGATGAAGTAATCAATACGCCATCCCGTATTATTGGCACGAGCGCGTCCGCGGTAGCTCCACCAGGAATAAGCGCCGGTTTTTTCGGGGTAAAGCACGCGGAAGGAATCCAGGAACCCGGCGTTCAGGAGTTGGGAGAGCTTTCCCCGTTCCTCGTCGGTAAAGCCGGGATTACGGTGATTAACGTCGGGATTTTTGAGGTCAATATCCTGATGGGCTGTGTTCAGGTCTCCGCAGTAAACGACGGGCTTTTTCTGATCCAGTTCCGTCAGGTAATCCCGCAGAGCGTCCTCCCACTCCATACGGTAATCCAGGCGCAGGAGCTGGTCCTTGGAATTAGGGGTATAACAGCAGACAAGGTAAAAATCGTTGAACTCGGCAGTAATGACGCGGCCCTCATGCCTATGGATATCGTCGCCGAAGTCATAGGCAACGGAAATCGGCTCCACTTTGGTAAAAATAGCCGTGCCGGAATACCCTGCTTTATCGGCGCTGTTCCAGAATCTATGGTAGCCAGGCAGCTCGAACTCGGCCTGTTCCGGACGCATTTTCGTTTCCTGCAAACAGATCGCGTCGGCGTTGGCGAAGTCGCAGAAGTCGAGGAAGCCCTTTTTCAGGCAGGCCCGCAGACCGTTCACGTTCCAGGACACCAATCTCATAGAAAAAACTCCTTTGTGAAATCAATTTTCCCCCATTATACCCGAATCGCCGGGAAAACACAAGTCCCGGGAGGACATTGGGGGACTGAGAGCGGCGAAAAGCGGACAGGCCCGAAAAGAACCCGCCCGCAGGGAAAGCCGTATTATGCAGCGAAAGCCCTGTAGAGGAACGTGACGATCTGCCCCCGTGTACATGTATTGGCAGGCGCGAATGTCGTAGCCGTAGTGCCGCTGGTAACGCCCTTTTCGACGGCCCAGTTCACGGCGTCGGAGGAAACGTCGGTTTGGACAGGTGGGAGGTAGCCTCCAACTCAGGGTCACCGCTGTTTTTGGGAGTAATGCTGGTTTCCCCCGCGGCGGCTGCGGAGATGGACAAGGCCAGGGACAGGACACGTTTTCTCATAAAAAATTGCACTCCTTTTCTGCTGTAAGATTGCCGGTTTGTGACAGAGTCGAGTATAACACGAAGGGCGTGGGAGCGCAGCCCAGGAAAAGGAAAAGCCGCCGTACAGAAAGACAGCGGCAGGAAAACAAGCGAAAGAAAAATTGTAAGAATGCCCAAGGCTGTCTGCGGGAAAGGGGGCAGGCGGCGGGAGAAATGGGCGCGAGGAAAGGAAACAGGCGGAAAACTTGTGCAGGCAGCCAAAAACCGCCAATTTCCTGACCAAGAAGGGAATACGGGTCACTCAGCGTTGTTCCGGAGCTGCTCCCAGAATTCGACGAGCTTGCTTTTGATAATATAGCCGTCGGACTCGGTAATCAAGCCTACCTGTTCCTCGGAAAGCCCTGCTGCGAGAGCGGAAGCGGGCACGTCGGCAGAGGCGGCTGCGCAGAGGGGCGGGAAGACGACGCACCACCAATTCCTGCCCGCGCCCTCGCCGATCACGACACGAAGGGCGAGATATTTCCCGGCGGGCAGGGTAAAGGAGTCATATTCTCTGGTAGGAAAGTCCATTTCAGTCAAGCGCACAACAGCGTCGTAATCAAAGCCATTGTCACGGATTTCCTCCAGGGCGATGCGCCGCAGCTCAAAAAGACGGCTTTCCAGGAGTTTTTCCGCGTCCTGACGGCTTTCGCATTGCCGCAGAAGCGCCTCCGCCCGTTCCAGCACCCGGTCCCGGACCTGGAGCTTGAGGGCCTGGTCCGCGTCGCTGTCGGAGTTGGCAATGACATGGAGCCGCACGACCTTTTCCGCGAGCTGGTCGCCGGTTTGCAGGGCCAGCGCGCCGGAGGTCAGGAAGAGGGCGGCCCCCAGCATCAGGGCGATTTCAAGGAGCTTGAGTTTCCGGCAGTCGAGACGTTTCATAGCAATCGTTCCTTTCCGGCCAAAAAAGCCTATAGGAACAGCATGGACAATCCCGACGGGTTTTATACCGGAAAAAGGAAATCAGGACGCCTCGTTGGAAGGATTGGATTTAGGGGCCTTCACCATTTCCGGTTCCGTCTCGGCGAAGAGGTCGTAGTAATCCTCGTCCTGAAGCACGGGTCTGCGATGCCGCGCCAGGGTGGTGATGGTGGGAAAGAGCACGATGGCAATGAGTCCGGCGGAGAATCCGTTATTGTAAAGATTCAGCCCCGCCACAGGCCCGCCGGTCTGGAGCACAAGACAGGAATGGATGAACCCGGCCAGAATCCCGAAGGGCCAGCCGAAGTAGCCGGAAATGGGAGCAAGGGCGGTACCGAACAGGCCGGCAAGCTGTAGGGAGGGATAGTCGGGGGTATAGTGCATTCCGTAGGCCCCCAGATAAATGCCGAACATCACAGGCGTAATATTCCCCGCGTGCTTCCCGAAGGCGGAGAATCCCATAATGGTCAGAACCCCGCCCATGGTAGGCCCGTTCAGATCCCCGCCGACAATCAGGATATAGGCAATGCCGATCAGTCCGTTCACGCCGATATTGAGCAGGACCGGCCCGTAACCGAACATCCGCAGGTAATCGCTGGGCGCTCTTCCGGAGGTGGTCAGCAGGCCCCGGTAACCGGCCCAGATTGCCCAGGCAGGCTCCCCGGTGCCGAAGAGACCCACCAGGATGGATACGGCGCATAGGGCGGCCAGCATGGAAGCGAAGAGGGTATTATGACCGGAGGCCCAATAGAGCGCGGTATCAGGGGAATCACCGAAGGCCGTCAGGACAGGGACGATCATCATAGCGAAGAGGCCGCAGGCGAAGCCCATATTATAGAGATTCATCCCGTTTTGGATCTTGTAGGTATAGGAGGACAGACAGGGCAGGATAAACCCCACCAGCACGCCGGAGAGCACCCCCAGGGACAGGCTTGCCCAGACGCTGCCCAGGGCCATATAACTGACCAGCGGCGCCAATGAGGTAGAAAGCAGGGCCACGGAGACGTGCTTGGAAAATGGTTCCCGCTGATATTTCGCGTAAAGCCAGGTGCCTAGGATAATGGGCCAGATATTCAGCAGATTTTTCCCGAACAGGCTGAATCCGGACATCAGGCCCAGCTCGACGATGGAAAAGCCGTTGAACCCGTCGCCGGAGAAGTGAATCAGCAGGACGGAGAGCAGGGTAACGAGGCCCGCGTTGACCAGAGCCGCGCCGGGGCCGCCGATCATCACATAATCGGTAATCAGAAGGTCCTGCATGGTAAGAATCCGCCCCAGACCCCGCAGAATCGTCAAAGGCGGGTCCAGCAGAAGCCCCAGGCCGGTCAGACTTGCGGAGAATACGAGGGCAGCGGGAAAGATAATCTTGCTGTGCCGCTCCATAGGTCACATCCTTTCAGGCGCATTGTGCAGAGTTCGGGTCTATTATACCGTCCGCCGGAAGAAAAGGCAACGGAAAATACAGCAAGATTTACAGATTTTTGAAGAACGGCGGGAACAGGACAAGGAGGTCGGCGGGAGAGCGAACCATGCAGAAAGCGTCCGGCGCGGAATGGGCAGGCAAAATGGACAAGCAAAGAGAAGGTCTTCAGAAAATGGGAAAAAACGGGAAGCGGGCACAACAAAAAGGGAGAAACAGGCAGAAAAGGGGTCCGGCGGCGAAAGACAAAATCGGGAAATTGTCTGGAAAAAGGGGCTTAAAAGATACGGAAGGCGGAAGACGGCAGCGCGTCGGACAGCGCAACAAGGCAAGGGTCAAAGCCGCCGCCGTACTCCCGCTGCACATCGGAGAAACGTCCTGTATTGACGCGCCGGTCAGGGAAGGAGAAGACGAAGCGGCAGCCCTTGTCATAGGACTCGTCCAGCGTCAGGGCCCCGTCATGCTGCCGCGCCACGCCCTGACAGATTGCCAGTCCAAGTCCCGCGCCGTGTGGGGGAAGGACGTCTCTGCCGGGCTGCCAGCGCTGAAAGAGTCCCGCCCGTTCTTCCGGAGGAATCCCCGGACCGGTATCGGCCACGGAGAGCAGGACCTGTCCATGGACCCGGGCCAGCTCCAGAAGGACGGTCCCGCCGGGGGGAGTAAACTTGAAGGCATTAGAGAGAAGCTGCCAGAGGACCTGCTGAACGCCCTCCTGGGAGAACGCGCAGACATAATGCTCCATGGGACAGATCAGCCGCGCGGTCAGATTCCGGTAATGGGCGTAACCCTCAAGCTGGTCAAAGACCTCAGTCACCAAGGCGGCGATATCCTGGTTCAGCAGCAGGGCAGGTTCGTGCAGAGACTGAAACGCGGCCAGGTTATTGGTCAGCCGAAGGACCTGATAATAGCTCTGGTCCAGGGCTGCGGCGCGGGCGTCGAGTTCAGGGTTTTGCTGGCGTTCCTCGGCGGGGGCGAGGCGGCTGGCGGCGAGATAGAGGCTGCTCATAGGCCCGCGGAACTGTGCGGAGAGGCGTGCGAGCAGGGCAGAGAAAAAATCCGGTTCCATAAGGCTCCTTTCCGGCGTCTCAGGGGCAAGATGCGCCACAACAGGGATAGGATGAACGGCAAAGGGGTAAGAAAGCCCAGGAAAAGCCTGCCTTTCATGGTAACATCATAACAAATCCCGCGTCGGAATACAAGAACGTATGTCGAAATATGTCGGTTCATGTCGTTTTGCAAAAAAGAAGGGCAGAACCCGCCGCTTGTGTCCGGAAATTACCAATTCTGATCAGGCGAAAAAGAAACCGCCGCGCCAAAAAACGACACAGCGGAGAGAGACAGAAAATGGAATCAATACACGCGCCGGGAAAGGGAATGGGGCAAAGCAATCTGGATGCGTAAAAGCACTGTGCTGGAATGCGGGCAAAAAATTACCGCGCCAACAAAAGAGCGGCACGGCAAAAAGGGAGGACAGGATTATTTTTTAGGAGTCCCTGGTTTTCTGCCGCCGTAATGGGGACGGGCGACCTTCAGGGCTTTTTCAACGACGTTTGGCTCGGGGGCCTGAAAGATTTTCTTCAGATGGTTATAGAGCGTGCCGCCCTGAGCCGAGCCGTACTCTTTCACGAGGGCGTTGCAAAGCTCCTGCCGGTCCCGGGCCTGGAGGATAAAGGGCAGGTGCAGGCAGCTTTCGATAGAGGGCCGGAGGGCGACTTCCTGAAAAGCGTTGGCGTAGCGGACCCGGAGTGCCTGTATGGAAGCGGCGTAGCCCTTGTCCTGACTGATGACATAAGCATAATCGGCCTCCCGTTTGCCCACAAGGACGCCCAGCTCGGTAATGATCTGGAAATCAATGGAGTTTTTCCCGCCCCGCACGCTTTCGATATACTGGATATTGGCCTTGGACCCTGCGCAGAGCTTCTGGAGTTTGGACAGGGGGTGGCCCTTCTGGTAAAAGATCAGCACGGTATCCTGGTTGGAGAGCATATCAACGCCTTTGAGGCCGGTGCCGATATTATTATCGCCGTCCACAAGAAAAATCATTTTCATAAACTTTTCAACAATCCTTATTTGAATAAATTTCCGCATAATGACAATATAGAACCCACGCCGTCAAATTTACAGGCAAAGCGGCCCATAAGAGGCGTAAGTACAAGTACAAGTATAACAGCATTCAGAAGGAGCCGCAAGGGGAAACAAGGCGATTCAGAAGGACTCCACAGGCAGGCCGGTCAGCCAGCGGCGCACAACGTCGAAGACATGATTTGCGGCAAGGCCCTGGATTCTGTCTCTGCGCCGCCGTCCGAAATCCAGTTTCCGGCAGAACTGGCCGTTGGGAGTGGATAGGCCCACGAAGACGATTCCCACCGGCACGCCCCGCTCGTCAGGGTCAGGGCCAGCCGCGCCGGTGACGGAAACGCCGATCTCCGCGCCGGTAGCCTTTCGCGCGCCGGCCGCCATTGCCCTTGCGCATTCCTCGGAGACGGGACCGTATGCGTCAAGGATTTCCTGGGGCACATGGAGCGCGTTGGCCTTGACGGAGGTCCAATAGCTGACTACACCGCCCCGGTAGACCTTGGACGCGCCGGGGATGGCGGTTATTTTCTCAGCTGCCATGCCGCCGGTGCAGCTTTCCGCGGTGGCCAGGGTCAGACCGGCTTTCAGGAGTTCCTTTATGCAGCATTCCGCCAGGTTCGCCACATCCACGCCATAGACCACATCCCCCAGAAGCCGCCTCACATCCGCCAGCACAGGGACCAGCATGGCCTCCGCCTCTTCCGCCGTGGGAGCCTTGGCGGTAGCCCGGAGCCGGACCTCCGCGGGCTTTGCGTAGGTTGCCAGGGTGGGATTGGTCATATGGGACATTTTTTCATGAAGAAGCTGGTCGATGGAGCTTTCCCCCATGCCGAAGGTCATAATATCATGGGAGATAATGGCGTCATGGGAGAGCTTCCGAAGATAGGGTTCCACGTGCCGCCGGAGCATGGTGGACATTTCGTGAGGCGGCCCGGGGAGCATAAGGACATGGACGCCGCCGGATTCAAACGCGCAGCCGGGAGCGGTGCCCACGGGGTTATCAAAAATGACGCAGTCCTCGGGCAGTTCAGCCTGCTGGGTATTGTTTTCGGGCATAGGGACATGGAGGGCGGATTCATAGAAAAGGCGGATGTTCTCCAGAATATCGGGATGGAGGACGAGCCGCTTCCCGAAGGTCTGGCAGATGGTCTGTTTGGTGAGGTCGTCGTAAGTAGGCCCCAGCCCGCCGGTGGTCAGGATGATATCGGCCCGGCCTCTGGCGATTTGCAGGGCTTCCCGGAGGCGTTCAGGGTTATCGCCCACGACGGTATGCCAAAAGACGTTGACGCCCAGGGTGGACAGGCTCTGGGAAAGGTCCCGGGCGTTGGTATTGGCGATATTGCCCAGAAGCAGCTCTGTACCCACGGCAATGATTTCTGCGGTATGAGACATGGTATCCCTTCTTTGCTTTACATAATTTGCGGCGTGTTGGTTCTTTCAGGACTTGACCCAGGACCAGGTTTCCCCCTCCAGGGCCCGTGCCATGAGCGCTTCCACATCCAGAACGCTTTCCGCCTTCCGGACCTCCTCCACGCTGGGCCGGGTGGCGGGATGCCGGGGAGTAAAGACGGTGCAGCAGTCCTCATAGGGGAGGATTGAGGTGTCATAGGTGCCGATTCTCTGGGCGGTATGAATGATCTCCACTTTATCCATGCCGATCAGGGGCCGGAGGACGGGAAGGCTGGTTACGTCTTCGGTCACACCCAGGGCGGCCATGGTCTGACTGGCAACCTGACCCAAGGACTCGCCGGTAACGAGGGCTTTTGCGTTGGCGCGCCGTGCAATAGCCTCCGCGAGACGCATCATAAAACGCCGCATGATAAGCGTGAAGAATTCTTCGGGACAGTTCCGGCGGATCTCCTCCTGGATTTCGGTAAAGGGGATGATATGGACCCGCAGCCGGCCGCACCAGACCGTCAGGAGTCTTGCCAGTTCCATGACCTTATCCTGCGCCTGCTGGGAGGTATAAGGAGGCGAGACGAAATGGACCATCTCCAGTTCCGCGCCGCGCCTTGCCATCATCCAGGAGGAAACGGGGCTGTCGAGACCGCCGGAAAGCAGGCTGACAGCATGACCGCCGGTGCCCACGGGAAGCCCTCCCGCGCCCGGTACGGCAGGCGTATGGACGTAAGCATATTTTTCCCGGATTTCCACAAAGACGGTCAGCTCGGGGTGATGCACGTCCACGGCGACGCTGGGGAAGGCTTCAGCCAGCAGCGCGCCCACGGCCTGGGAAATCTGGATGGAATTCATGGGAAACTGCTTGTCTGCCCGTTTGCTCTCCACCTTGAAGCTCTTCGCGCCGGCAAAGGCCCCTGCCAGGTAAGTAATGGCGGCTTTTGCGATCTCCTCCACATTTTTCCCGCAAGGCACAGCCCGGGCAACGCTGACCACGCCGAATACCTGCTGCGCGGCCCGGAAAGCGTCCTCCATCCCGCCGGTATGATGCGCGGTAGGTTCCACGTAAATGGTGCTCTGCCGCAGGGAAATCTCAAAGCTGCCGCAGGATTTCAGACGCCGGCGGACGTTGGCTGTCAGACGGTCTTCAAAGGAACGCCGGTTCTGGCCCTTCAGCACGACCTCCCCCAGTTTCAGAAGGAGCAGTTCGTTCTCGTTCATGTAATAAGCCTCCAATTCCTCGAAATTCAGAATACACAAAGGCATTATACTCCAAACCCGGCCTGATTGGAAGTAAAAAATTGCAGGAATCGGACAGAACGCGGAAAAACGGCGCTGTGAAAATCCCCGGAATCCTTTTGAGAATCGCGGAAAAGCAGCGCCGTCCTGAAAAAAGAAGACTGCGGCCCTGAACGGAACTTCCGTTGAGAGCCGCAGATTTTTTGTCCTCCGCGCGAGATCGATTTCACTCAGGGAAGCCGCCGGCAGGAGACAAGAAGCGACACGGGTCCCCTGAAAGCAAGCGCCTCTTTTCTCCAATAAAATCTGAGGGCAGAAAAGAAGCGTCCTCGGGCAGAGCGGGCGTGTCAGAGATCGCTGCGAAGGAGAAAGAGCTTGAGGACCTGTTCGGCGAGATGGAGTTCACGGGGGGAGCAGCCGTCGAGGAGGAGTTGGAGGGTGGTGCGGTCAGGCGGCGGCTCGTCAAGGCCCAGGAGGATATATTCAAACGAGAGCCGGGAGGTGCGGGCAATTTTGATAAGGGTATCAATGGACATCTGGGAAGTACCCGACTCAATCTGGCCATAGTAACCGGCTCCGATATCGGCCAGCTCCGCAAACTGCCAGCGGGTGAGCTGCAGGCGTCCGCGCTGCTGCCGGAGGCGTTGGCCAAGGGCGGCGCGTTCTTGTTTCGTCATTGTAATCAGACTCCTTTCAAAGACAAAGATATCTTTCAGTCTATCCTGCGGAGGGGCTGTGGAAAATATGCCAAAAGATATTGATTTTTGTGACTTTTTCGCGTATCCTACAAACAGGGAAAACCCATGAAACCGTTGCGCCGCAAGGGTTTGAGGATTTTTTAGGACAAAATGAAAAGCACATAAAGGTAACAAAGACCGGAGAGGGCAAAGAGTCTGGAAAAGAAGCGCGGCAAGGGTCTTGAGCGGCGGGCGGAAAAGAGAAAAACGACATGGAATGAGATACATGGTGGTAACGGGAAAGCAGGTGAAAAGATGCAGGAATATGTAGTGAACCGGCCGGACGAGGGGGCCATGCGCCGGGCTTTGACGGCCAACGGACTGAACGCGGCGGGGGCGATACTGCGGCTGGCATGGCAGGCTGGGCTGCAGCGGGAGGAAATTGAGGGGCTGACATGGGAACAGGTAGACTTTCTGGACCAGAAGCTGGTGCTGCCGGACCGGAGCGTACCCATACCAGAGGACTTTGCGGCATGGCTGCGGGCGCTTCGGGAGGACCGGGACCGGCGTCAGGAACGGGTGGTGCTGTCGGACCGGGACCGCAAGCCGCTGAAACCCCAATCCATCTCCCGTCTGGCCCGTACTGCGCTGGACAGGGAAGGACAGAATCAGGTCCGGCTGATAGACCTTCGGAATGACTTTATTATCCGCCAGCTTGAGGAACACGATTGGCAGTATGTCTCGCGGATCAGCGGCGTGGAGGCGGCGGGCCTGAATGTGCATTTTGGCAGTTATCTGGAGGAGAAGCGCGTCTCGACCCGAATCTGCCGCGAGGAACCGGTAGAGATCGACGAGTTTGCGCTCTGGAAGCTCCTGAGGGCGGAGGGGAGCAGTCCGGCGGCGGTGACGCTCTGGCTGACGTGGCAGACGGGACTCCAGCTGGAGGAAATCACCTCTCTGCGATGGGAACAGGTGGATCTGGAGAAAGAACGGCTGTATCTGGAAGACCGGACGATGCCGCTGAGCGGAGGGGCATTAGGAGCGCTGCGGGCCTTGCGGGGGGCGGAGCAGGAAACGGAGTACGTGCTGACATCGCCCCGGAGCCGTCAGCCCTTTGACCGCACGCGGCTTTCAAAATTGGCTCGCGCGGCGCTGATACGGGCCGGGCTGGACGACGTGACCCTGCGGGATCTGCGGGTAGACTGCGGCATCCGTTCCGGGGGCGAGGGGAAGATTCTGGCCCTGGTACGGCGAAAGCGCTCCATCACCCGGAACGACGTGATGATGCTGCTGGAGGTGTCCCGGACCACAGCGTATAACCGGCTGAAACAGATGGTGCGCCGGGGCAAGCTGGTGCAGGTGGGGGCGCGGTACTATCTGCCGGAGGAAGTGGTTGCGCCGGAGCGTCAGAGCGAGGTGATCCTGGAGTATATCGGGAAGGAGGGCTTTGCATACCGGCAGGATGTAGCGCGTCTGCTGGGGATAGAAGCAGGGCAGTGCCGGCCCATTTTGCAGCGGATGATAACGGCCGGGCAGTTGGAGCAGGTTCGTCAGAAGTACATCCTCTCCCGGGTGAAGGAAGAGTAAGCGCGGCGGAACAGGGGAGATGGATTCAGAAAAGTTATCCAAAGCCGAAATGCAGGCAGTCCCGCCAAACAGCCTGCGGCGGCGCTGATGAATCGTAAAAGTCAAGCCGGCGTGAGAGAATAAAGCAGGCAGTCCGTCCTAGCTGCCTGTTTTTGATGACGGTTTTATCTGTGCCGTCTGGAATCGCAGCTGGCCCGAAGAGAGTTCTTCCGGCAATCGCGGCAGTTCGCTCCGAATGCGGGAATTGGCTGTCTCAACGGAAATAGCAGGAAAGTAAAGCCAAGGGTTTTCTGAAAAGCGCAGGAACACATTCCAAAGACAAGATTTTGCCGGACAGACCTCCAGAAACTTGTGTCTGACAGGTTTCGCAGAGAACGGCCCTCCGGAGGTTTCCCCCTGAAAGAGAATGCACTGCTCCAAGGGCAAGGTGATATCAGCCAGGCCCTTGGAGCAGTGTGTTCTGACAGGAGTTGCAGAAAAAACGCGGCTGAAGACATTCCTTTTACAGCAATCCTGCCCCGAACAGAGCGGTTTATGCGGCGGAATCCAACAGATTGAAGCAATATCGATGCTGTGCGGATTTGACGGAATCGATGTCTTGAATAAAATTGCTGTAGAAAAAATATGACCGCAAATTTACGGGACAAGGTTCAGCGGACCATGCGTTTGCAGCAACATACCCTGATGCGCCCAGAAAAAAGCCGGACAGAAATCTTCCCTTGCAGAAAGAGTGTAATGGCAGATTTCTGGGGCAAGGTTCCGGTGGACATACCCTATAAAAATTGCAAAAGAATTCATACCAGCTTCCCTGATCAAGACGGCTGCCTTATATTCAAGGAACGATTGACCGTGCCGTCCGATGAGCGAAGTCTGGGGGACAGGGCAATGGAACGGCGGCGGAGACGGGGAGGAGCGGACATAGGAAAAACGGAACTTTGTTACAGGTATTTTACCCAACTGCATGATAAAAACAGGCCGTTTATCAAACAAATTACAAGTAAGCCGAATTCGTAGACAAGGGAAAGAAAGCCTGCTACATTGGGTTTTGCGGAGGGCGAGGAGCCAGCGGGCCAGTTCCAGGATTGATGTGGGATCGGCTAGCCCCGACACGAACCCTGGAAGGGGACGCCGGTAAATTGACCGCTTCGCAAATCTTATAAGGAGGAATGTCTCATGAAGAAATTCCTGTCCCTGGTGTTGGCAGTTATCATGACCATGTCTCTGGTCACGATCAGCGCCAGCGCCGCCGAGTACAAAGATTTCACCGACAAAGATGAAATCCAGTACGAGGAAGCCGTGGCGGTCCTGAACCGTCTGGGAATCATCACCGGTTACTCCGAAGGTGATTTCCGTCCGGAAGGCGAACTGACTCGTGGCGCTGCCGCGAAGATCATCGTCTCCCTGCTGATTGGTCCTGAAGCGGCCAATAACGTTTCCCCCACCACCGCGCCCTATAAGGACGTGCCCCTGGATCACACCTTCGCGGGCGTGATTGCCTACTGCAAGACTGCTGGCATCATCAGCGGCTACAGCGACGGCAGCTTCCAGCCCGGCGGCACCCTGACCGGCTACGCGTTCAGCAAGATGCTCCTCGGCGCCCTGGGTTATAAGAGCGATGTTGAGCACTTCACCGGCTCCGGCTGGAACATGAACGTCAACGCCCGCGCTGCTGAGGCCGGCCTGTTTGACCGCCTGAGCTTCAAGGGCAATGATCCTGTCAACCGTGAAGAGGCCGCTCAGCTTGCTCTGAACACCCTGAAGGCCACTCTGGTTGAGTACACTGGCGGCATGACCGTAACGACTGGCGACGCTACCGTAGTTGGCGCGCAGACCCGTACTTACAAGATCAGCAACCAGGAGTACGCCACTCACATCAGAAACCGCAAGGCTTCTCAGGTGGGTAACGCCACTGGTGACACCCACTACACCGTAGAGTTCGGCGAAGAGCACTTTGTCGACCTGCGCATGACCCACGACCGCAATGCTCTGGACGATTTCGGCCGTCCCTCCAACGAGTGGAGCTACAAGAAGGTCACCATCGGCACCTTCCCCATTGAGGCCGACAAGACCTACACCGAGCAGGTCGCCCACAACGTCACCACCGTGACCAACGCCAGCAAGGCCCGCGCGCTGGAACTGACCGGCTTCAAGGTGAACAGCAACACCACCGTTACCATCAATGGTAAGACCATGGACGCCAGCAACCTGAAGGACGTTGGCCAGATTGCCGATTACACCGACAACGGCACTCGTGTTGAGGTCTACATTGACGAAGACGTTGCCGACTGGGTCCGCAACATTGTTGTTGTCAAGACTCAGCTGATGGAAGTCAAGCGTCTGGGCAAGGAGTCCGTCTCTCTTGACCTGTACGACGGCGGCTCTGCCAACAAGGGCAAGAACGTTTACGGCTTCAACGAAAAGGCCCTTGATGTGAAGGTTGACAACGTTGAAATCGACGACGCTTACTACACCCTGCTCTCCGGCCTGAAGGTTGGCGATCTTGTGGCAGTTGTGCCCGTGACCACCGACGGCGGCAGCAGCTACACCGTGGCCAAGGCTTATGTGCCCGAGACCGTTTCTGGTTCTCTGAAGAAGGTCACCACTTATGGCAACAGCGCCACCAACGTGAACACCATCGGCGTGACCGTAGGCGATACCGCTTATGATGTTGCTCTGTGGAACAAGGACCTGGTTGACATCGACGGCCAGAAGCTGGATGTTACCACCAAGGACGTGACCCTGGTTCTGGATGAGTATGGCAACGCTCTGCTCGCTAAGGACGTGGGCGCTACCTCTGATTTCATGGTCGTTGGCAGCTACTATCAGAACCTCGTCAACGGCAAGCTCATGACCTATGCCAAGGGCTGGGATATCTCCGGCGAAGAGCTGGACCTGAACCTGGGCAGCAAGCACAAGGGTTATGGCAGCGAGATCCAGCCCGGCGACCTGGTATTCTACACCAACGCCACCTCCGGCGACGCTGACTGGACACTCAGCGACAGCTCTGAAAAGGGCGTGTTTGATGTCTACACTGGTAAGGACAGTGCTGCCAATAATGCTCCTTACAGCATCAAGGCCAGCAACAGCCGTATCCGCACTGAACAGACTTTTGGCACCGATGACAATCCCTGGATCGACAAGGGCATCAAGTTCATCTATGTGACCTTCAACGACGACGGCGATGTTGACTCCATCAATATCAAGAACGGCGTTCAGGCTGCTTCCAACAGTGAACTGGCTCGCTGCTACAATAAGGTTCACAATGATTCCTGCGCGTACAATGCCGCTCAGCTGGCTCTGAAGCTGAAGGACAACAAGGTAACTACGGACTCCACCGTAAAGGCCGTTGTCATTAAGAACGAGTCCAACGACGCGGTAGCCAGCAATATGCTGTATGTTGTCAACTACATCGGCGGCGCTGGCAAGACCGAGAACGGCGATATTGTGTATGAGTACACTGTTGCTATGAACGGTTCCAATGGTCTGATTGACGACGAGATGACCATCTACTCCACCAAGAAGCTCAGCCGCGGCGATTGGGCTCGTTACACCGAGGTCAAGAACGACGACTATGACAACTTCTACAAGCTGTCTGCTGTTGATCAGCGCGGTCGTGCAACTTCTACCATGGTTGCGACCTTGAAGTCGTATCCTGTCACCAATAACAAGTCCTTGGTGAAAGTAGACTCCACTAAGATGTTCGGCATCGACGGCACTGCGCTCACCGCTGCTAAGAACAATGAACCTAAGATTTCTCTCGCGAAGGACAACAACCTGGGTGTTGGCGACGATGAAGCCAAGTACCTGATCAGCCTGCGTTATGCCGTTTGGGTTGACCTGACTGGCAATGGCATCGACAGCTATGACGACCTGGCTGACCTCATGGATGAGCCTGGCTACAATCTCTCTCGCGTGAGAGTCAGCATGATCTTCAACGACGACTCCAGCAAGGACAACTTCCGTCAGGTTGCTATGATCGTTGTTCAGAGCGTCACCGACAGCAGCTCCAGCAACGGCGGTAACGCTGGCAACGAAAGCTCTGGCGCTGGCCTTGGCGCGGCTGAGGTTGGCAACACCAACATTAACCGCAAGGCCACTGTTAACAAGGCCGGTCAGGTTATCGTAACCGTTGACGTGACCAAGCCCTCTTGGGCTGCGGCTGATAGTGCGTTGAACTACGCGATCGCTGCTACAGTTGATGGTGTGTCTGCCACTATTGCTAACCCTGGTACCAATGTGAATCGCGGACTGAACGACAGCTTCCTGCTTACTGGTGTTCCCACTGCTGACGAGGACAGCAATGTTAGAGTGACCGTCAGCAACTTGACCTGGACTCAGGTAAAGGCCAGTGTTGAGGTTACTGGCGCAACTAACGGCGCTGTGACTGCTGTTGCTGGCACTAACAACGTCCTGAACACTAGCGGAACCAACAGCATTGTAATTACTGCTCCTGAAGGCAAGTACACTGCTGCTAAGGTGACTGTGAAGCAGGCTGGCGTAGACGATCAAACTCCCGCTGCTGTTACCACCAAGACAACCGCTAACGGTGTGGATACCTTTACCGTTTCTGATATCACTGCTTATTCTACCGGCTTGGTTACTGTCACCGTCGAGATGACCGCCGGCACGAAGACCCCCAACAAGGTTACAACTACCGGTACAAAGACTGTTGCGGCTGGAACCATTGTCGAGGGTGAAAACACAACCCCTGGTACTGCCTATGTTGACTCCGTCAAGGCTTTGGACGCTGGTGTGTATGAGTTCCCCACTGACATTAAGCAGAGCGATATGACTGGCGCAACCAACAACCCGCTCTATCGCGGCGGCACTGATGTTGACGACAGCGACTGCCTGATCTTTGTCTTCGAAAAGTCCGGCAAGGCTGAAACCTACACCTTCACGATTGATGACGGGGATGCTTATACCGAAAACCTGGAAGCCGACGCGGATGTTATCACCAACAGCTTCTTCCACGTTCAGGTCAACAACAACAAGAGTGCTGATTTCCACAACTCTGGACGTGGTACGATGGCAACCATGGCTTTGAGCGAGGGTCGTCACGATTACGTCATCCGTGGCACTGAGTCCGGCATTGTGGCTGAGGGCAGCTTCACTATTACGAAGAGCGGTAAGACCGTCACTGATCCTGTCCCGGTTAGCAAAGAAATCACCACCGGAGTCAGCGCGGCGAATCCTGCGAAAGACGAGATTAAGAAGTGGAACGATGGTGCGTACATGTTCCCTGAAGCAGCCGCAAGCAACTCGAGTGCCGCTGCTAACGAAGGTAAGCTGTGGATTGGCGGTAACGCTGACGACAACCGCATCTTCAAGTTCAACAACACCGCAGAGCAGGATGTTACCTTGAAGATTTATGCTGAAGACGGCGAACTGCTGTATTGGGAAACTGTTAAGGACATGGCGGCAGGCAACCAGTTCTTCTATGTTCAGGTGACTGGCAAAGCTTACAACTCGGGTGGAGGTCCCATGAAGACCGGTAATCTGACGGATGGCAACTACACGTGGACTGTTTATGGTTCCGTCAGTGGTATGCTGATACAGGGTCCCATGGCCATCACCGGACATCCCGCAGCTTGATTTGTGAAAGCGCCCATCTGACGCTGTAAAATTCGGATGGAAAAAAAAGAGAACCCCGGGCCTTAACGGTCTGGGGTTCTTTTTAGGAGTTGACAGGAAGCGCCGGAACGGGTATAATAAAAAGCAGAAGGGGCGCTGTTACAAGACGGTTGGCCCATAAACGACTAATCTAGGTTAGCCGCTCGGATGCCGCCGGGCGGCTAACACACTTCGAGGTCCGTGTACCAAGCGACCCAAAGGACCGCGAGGGCACAAATCACAACCCGCAGGATTTTCATCCAGAGGTCATGCCTCATAGCAACACCTCCCTTCGATGGAGTCAAAGGGAAATGAACCACCCCCTTTCATCAAGGGAATGGGGCCAACTGCCAGCCGGGCTCCGGCCGCCTATTGATATGTAACAACGCTTACCTTCTGGCCTCTCGGAAAAGAGGCAGAGCCATTATAACAAAGAAGCCGGATAAAGTCAAACGGAGCCGTCCTGAAAAGGGGCGGTTTTCACTTGATGGCGGTGATGGTAACGGGAATTGCGGACCCGAAAGCGACCGCGCCCTCAGGAGCGATTTCGATGGTTCTGAGGTCCTTGTAAGTGAGTCCGGAGATAAAGCCGAAGCCGGGCAGGGTACAGATCTGAATACAGCTGACGTAAGCGTCGGGGGAGCGCATAGGGAAGAAGATGAGCCGGGTCTTGACGCCGCCATGGAAGTAAACGATCCCCTTTCCGTACTCAGGGCTTCCGCCGCTCCAGAACGCGCCGCTCTGCCCGTTGCACTTGAGGGTGTAGTTGTAACCGGACGGCGCGGCGATATCAACGCACACGATGCTGTAGGAACCCCAGCCGGAGACGTTGTAAGTCCGGGTCATATTGGAGAGGGTGCCGTTGATATTGGAGGCGATGGTGACGAATTCGGACTTGACGCGATTGAGCCTGGAATCCTCCGCGGCGAGGGAGCTTCTGGCGCTGGCGATCGCGGCGTCAAGCCTGGAACTTTCAGAGGTCTGTTTCGCGGCGATGGAAGAGAGAGCGGCATCGATTTTCCTGTGATCGCTGTTGAAGTCCTCCATCAGGATACGGTCGCTTTCATTCCAGAGGCAGAGCTGATAATGTTCGGTACGATTCAAGAAAAAAACATCCTTTCCGAGGCAGGGGCCTCACCTATGATTCCCATGGGGGTAAAGTTGCACGTGAGAATGCAACGGAGGGGAGAAAATTTGGTCGAATTGCCAGTTGTATATTTATTCATTAAAGGCGTATAATCTGAACATCACCAAACAACAAAAAACGGAGGCGCGTCATGGCAAAGAGCAAGAAGGAAATCAAGAAAATCGTTCTGGCGTATTCAGGCGGACTGGACACATCGATTATCATACCCTGGCTGAAAGAGAACTACAATAACCCCGAGATCATCGCGGTAGCGGGGGACGTAGGCCAGAACGACGAGCTGGAGGGCCTGGAGGAAAAGGCGAAGAAGACAGGCGCAAGCAAGCTGTACATCGCGGACCTGACGGACGAGATGGTGGACGACGTGATTATTCCGTCCCTGAAAATGGGCGCGAGCTACGAGCAGTATCTGCTGGGAACCGCGTTTGCCCGTCCGATTATCGCAAAACGCCTTGTGGAGATCGCGAAGGCAGAAGGCGCGGACGCGATTGCCCACGGCTGCACAGGCAAGGGCAACGACCAGGTGCGGTTTGAGCTGACCATCAAGCGGTTCGCGCCGGAGATGACCATCATTGCCCCGTGGCGTGAATGGGACATCAAGGGCCGGGACGAGGAAATTGACTATGCGGAAGCCCACAAGGTTCCCCTGAAGATTTCCCGGGAGACGAACTACTCGAAGGATAAGAACCTCTGGCACCTGAGTCACGAGGGCCTGGACCTGGAGGACCCCGCAAACGAACCGCAGTATGAGAAGCCGGGCTTCCTGGAACTTGGAGTCAGTCCCATCACCGCGCCGGACGCGCCTGTATACGTCACGATAGACTTTGAGAAGGGCGTGCCCGTAGCAGTGGACGGCGAGAAAATGAAGGCCAGCGACGTCATCCGGAAGTTGAACAAGCTGGGCGGCGAGAACGGCATCGGTCTTCTGGACATTGTGGAGAACCGGCTGGTGGGCATGAAGGACCGGGGCGTGTACGAAACTCCCGGCGGCACGATTCTGTATAAGGCCCATGAATGCCTTGAAATGATAACGGTAGACAAGGACACGGCGCATATGAAAGCGAAGCTGGCGGTGGACTTTGCGGACCTTGTGTACAACGGCAAATGGTTCACCCCGCTGCGGGAGGCCCTGAGCGCGTTTGCGGACAAGACCCAGGAGCACGTGACGGGTTCTGTAAAGCTGAAGCTGTACAAGGGCAATATCATCACGGCGTCCATCACTTCTCCGGAGAGCCTGTATTCGGAAGATCTGGTAACGTTCAACGAAAGCGGCTACGACCAGACAAACGCCACAGGCTTCATCAACCTCTGGGGCCTGCCGGACACAGTGCTGGCGCTCCGGGAGCAGGGGAAGCTCTGATCGGTACAGCGCCGTGCCGGAAGGACTGCGGGTAAGAGAGAAGAGAGAACGGCAGGCATTCAGGAACGGCGAATCACAGGGGACAGGAGAGGAAATCCGGTGCGGGGCCTCCTGTCTCCTTATTTTTAATAGAATCGATTGAAACTGCTGGACAGAAGGGGCCAAAAATGATAAGATAGCGGACGGCGAGTGACAAAGGAAACAACGGAATGAAAACGCGAAGCAAGGAGAAGGAGGAAGGCCCATGAAGCTATGGGGAGGGCGTTTCGGGAAGGACACGGACGCCTTGGTAAATGAGTTCAACGCGTCGATACAATTTGACCAGCGTTTGTATGCGGCAGATATTCATGGAAGCATCGTCCACGCGGAAATGCTGGGTCATCAGGGAATCATCCCGAAGGAAGACGCGGACGCGATCATAGCGGGACTGAAAGGCATACTGGCGGACGCGGAAGCCGGAAAGATAGAATTCACGCCGGAAAACGAAGACATTCATATGAACGTAGAGGCTCTTCTGACGGCCCGGATCGGAAATGCCGGGAAGCGTCTTCACACGGCCCGCTCCCGGAATGACCAGGTGGCGCTTGATTTCCGGATGTACGTCCGCAGTGAAATCGGAACGGTCATTGACTGCGTTCTGGAGCTGGAAAAGGTGCTCTGCCGGCGGGCGCGGGAGTATCAGACCGCCGTCATGCCGGGGTATACGCACTTGCAGCGAGCACAGCCGGTCTCCTTTGCCCACCATCTGCTTGCCTACGCCGCCATGTTCCGCCGGGACGTGACGCGCCTTGAGGATTGTCAGAAGCGCCTGAATGAGTGCCCGTTGGGAAGCGGCGCGCTGGCGGGGACCACATACCCCATCGACCGCTGGCGTACGGCGGAAGGGCTGGGCTTTGACGCGCCGATGGGGAATTCACTGGACGGCGTGTCGGACCGGGACTATGCCCTGGAAGTTCTGAGCGATTTGTCGATTTTAATGACGCATTTGAGCCGTTTCGCCGAAGAAGTGATTCTCTGGTGCAGCTGGGAGTTCAAATTCATCGAGCTGGACGACGCGTATGCCACCGGTTCCAGCATCATGCCCCAGAAGAAGAATCCGGATGTGGCGGAGCTGGTGCGGGGCAAGACAGGCCGGGTCTACGGGAGCCTGATCGGACTGCTGACTGCCATGAAGGGCCTGCCGCTGGCGTATAACAAGGATATGCAGGAGGACAAGGAACCGGTCTTTGACGCGTTCGATACCGTGGAAATCTGCCTGCCTGTATTCGCGGCGATGCTGGATACCATGCGGGTCCTGCCGGAGAATATGCGCCGGGCGGCTGGACGGGGCTTCATCAACGCCACGGACTGCGCGGACTATCTGACAAAGAAGGGGATGCCGTTCCGGGACGCCTATACAATAACGGGCAGACTGGTAGCGGCCTGCACGGAGAAGGGCAAGACGCTGGAAGAGCTGACGCTGGAAGAACTGCGGGAAGCGTCGGAGCTGTTTGAAGAGGACGTGTACGACGCGCTGAATCTGGAGAACTGCATGGCCCTGCGGAGCAGTTACGGCGGCCCGGCGGTGAACGAGACGACGCGGCAGATCGAGGAAATCGAGGCGTTCATAGCGGCGCGGGAAGAGAAGGAGGCGTGAAGACCATGCGTTTTTGGAAGCCTGTTTGTCTGACGGTCCTGCTTTTGTGCCTGCTGCTCCTGACGGCCTGCGGCGGACAGACAGCGGAGGAGACGACTCCCAGTGAAGACGCGCCGTCCGCGGAAACACTGGAAGATACCGGCAGGCCCGCTGAAAATCCGGAAGATACCGGCAAGCCTGCCGAAACCCAGGAAGACGCTGTGGGCCTGTTTGCGGAAATGCCCCTGAGCTATATGTTTTGCAGCGGCGCGGGAGCCTGGAGCACGACACTGGATATAGATGAAACAGGCGCGTTCCATGGAGTGTTTCTGGATTCCGATATGGGCGACTCTGGAGAGGGCTACCCGGCCGGGACCCGGTATGTCTGCGAATTCAGCGGGCAGTTCACGGAGCCGGTACAGGAGGACGAAACCACCTGGACCATGGAGATCGCGCATATAGAGCTGGAGCATCCGGCAGACAACGCGGAGGAATTTGCCGACGACGCCCGCTATGTCTATACCGGACCCTACGGCCTGGAGGAAGCGGAAGAGCTGCGGATCTATCTGCCCGATACCCCTGCGGACAGCCTGCCGGAGGGCTTTGTGCATTGGATACAGGGGCCGTATGACTGGACGCCCACGGACGAAGGGACGTTAGGCATCTGGGGGATCTACAACGTAAAGGAAGAGCTGGGCTTCACCGTATACCCCTGGGTCTGAATGAAGAATTCAGCCGGATGTGAAGCAAATATCCCAGATAAAATACCCGATACAAAAGGAGTGTTTCGGCAATGAGGAAATGTATCCGGTGCGATACGGAAATGCTGGAAGGGCTGGATATCAAAGAGCCGATGTACAGTTCCGTATTGCGGGTAGTCAGACCGGGAACGACAGGGACACTGCCCAGGAATTACTTTGGGGATGTGAAAGCGGCGGTATGTCCCAAGTGCGGCTACCTGGAAACGTATCTCTCGCGTCTGGATAAAATTCAGAAATGCAAAGAATAAATATGCAGAACCAGGCTGCGTGTCTGCCGGAAAACAGCAAAGAATCAGGCTCTTTTACTTTTCGTGTTGATAGAGCCAGGCGCTGGCGATGATACCAATCCCACCTTGAAGCTAAAGATTTGATGTGCTATAGCCGGAAAAACAAATCGGAATTCAAAAAGGTGATGATATGTTTCGCAGAAAAGAAGTCGAAAGAATACTTGAGCAGGCGCGGCGCATGGACCCGAAGCTGGAACTGTTTGGCGTTTCTGATCATCAGTACAGGCTCGGTTCGCCTGTCGATTTGAGCTTTGTTCTTTCGATAGAGGAAGAATATCACTTCCGGTTTCCAGAGGATTACGTCCAGTTCATTACGGAAGTCGGCGACGGAGGTGCGGGGCCAGGCTATGGGCTTTATCCCTTCAGCTACTATCGTACAGAAGCGAAGAGCGACAAGGAGGCCAAAGCACGGGAAACATATCTGCACCGTCTTGGAAGAGAGCTGAAGCTGCTGCCGGTAGAACCTGAATGGCTGGAAGATTTCTGTATTTCCAAAGAGGACTACAAGAAAAATCCTGAAAAATATTTTCAGGGAAGCAGTGAGAGTTTTGATTGGCATGATGGTGTTCTATATGGACCATATGGATTTTTCCACCTGGGTACACACGGCTGCTGGAGGGATTTTGGGCTGATTACAGCCGGGGAACGATATGGTCAGGTATTCATCTATGATACGGAAGGCGCTTTTGAACTGGCAGCCAGTAGCTTTCAGGCGTTTTATCAGGATTGGCTTGACTATATTTTAGATACAAAGCGATTCCAAAAGGAGTTGGATGAGTGGAGGAGAATCCGAAACAGATAATTTCCAGTTTATAGAGCAGCTGCCTGTTCTGTCATTTTGACGATGAGAAAAATTATAGGCGTTTATCAACACGAAAGGCAAAAGGGATAGGAATCAAGGCGGAAAAAACAAAAGGGAGTGAAAACAAATGGGAAAGCCTGTCGTATACATTGACGGAAAAGAGGGTACCACAGGATTACAGATATACGACCGACTGACGGCGCGTGAGGACGTAGAACTGCTTCTGATCCAGGAAGAGAAGCGGAAGGACCCTGCGGAACGTGCAAAGCTGATGAACGCGTCCGACATTGTCTTCCTGTGTCTTCCGGACGCGGCGGCAAGGGAAGCGGTAGGACTGGTGACAAACCCGGGAACCCGCATCATAGACGCGTCCACGGCCCATCGTACGAATCCCGCCTGGGTCTATGGCTTCCCGGAGCTGTCGGAGGAGCAGCGGGAACAGGTGTCGCGTTCAGCACGGGTGGCGAATCCAGGCTGCCACGCCACGGGATTCATCTCGATTGTCTATCCGCTTGTGGCCATGGGGATTCTCCCGAAGGACGAGGCCCTGAGCTGCTTCTCCCTGACTGGCTACTCCGGCGGCGGCAAGAAGATGATCGCGCAGTACGAAAGCCCTGACCGTCCCCGCGCGCTGTCCAGCCCCGCACTCTATGGACTGATGCAGAATCACAAGCACCTTCCGGAAATGCAGAAGGTCTGCGGACTGGAAACGCCGCCGGTTTTTGTGCCCATTGTAGACGATTATTACAAGGGTATGGCGGGAACAGTGCCCTTCCATATGAACCGTCTGAAGGGCGTCCATAGTCTCCGCGAGGTCTGGGAGAGACTGCATGATTACTACGTCCGGACCTCCGGGGAAGGCGGCGTGGTACGGGTGGAGATGGACCCCACGGACCCGGAAAGCGGCGTGGATTCCGGTTTCAAGATTTACGCTGATAAGCTCCAGGGCAAAGACGATCTGTCCATCGTCCTGACGGGGAACGACGAGCAGTTTACCGTAACGGCGCTGTTCGACAATCTGGGCAAGGGAGCTTCCGGCGCGGCGGTGCAGAATATGAATATTATGCTGGGCTTCCCGGAGACCACCGGGCTTTCCATTTGAGAAGCGTTTTCCGGGCTGGATGATTTCACGGGAATATTCCGGACTGGATAGTTTCAAGGGAATAATCCGAAGTGTATTTTGATTTCGCTTGAAAACAGGAGCAAAGAGACAGAAAGCCAAACCAGCAGAACAGCTTTCCGTCTCAGACGCTCACTCTCACAAAGGGGGTATATAATATGTATCATTCGATTGAAGGCGGCGTCTGCGCAGCGGCGGGTTTCAAGGCGTCGGGCGTTCATGTAGGGGTAAAAACTCACGCGGCCTGGAAACGGGACGTGGCGCTGATTGTTTCCGAGGTTCCCTGTGCCGCGGCGGGCGTGTTTACCACCAATGCCGTCAAAGCCGCGCCCATCCATATCACAAAAGCCCACCTCTCCGACGGCAAGGCCCGGGCCATCATCGCCAACAGCGGCAACGCCAACGCCTGCGCGCCTGACGGGGAAGAGAATGCCGAAAGAATGTGCGCGGCGGCGGCAAAGGCCATCGGCTGCGACGCGTCGGAGGTGCTGGTAGCGTCCACAGGGGTCATCGGCCAGAAACTCAACGTGGAAGTCATCGAGAACGGCGTGCCGGAGCTGTTCGCCGCCCTGGAGCATTCCGCCGAAGCCAGCGACGCCGCCGCCCATGCCATTATGACCACGGATACCGTCAAGAAGGAAGAGGCGGCGGAAACTGTGATCGGCGGCAAAACGGTCCGGATCGGCGGCATTGCCAAGGGCAGCGGCATGATTCACCCCAATATGGGCACCATGTTCTGCTTTATCACCACTGACTGCGCCATCTCTGTGCCTATGCTCCATCAGGCCCTTTTGACGGTCGCCCGGAGGACCTTCAACCGCATCAGCGTCGACGGCGATACCTCTACCAATGACACATTCTGCGCGCTGGCCAACGGTCTTGCCGGAAATCCGGAAATCACCGCCGAAGGACCCGATTATAACGCCTTCCTGGAAACCCTGGAAAGCCTCTGTCGTACCCTTGCCCGGAAAATGGCCAAGGACGGCGAGGGCGCGAAGCATCTGATTACCTGTACCGTCAAGGGCGCGGATTCCGATAAACAGGCCGAGGTGATTGCAAAGTCCGTCATTTCCTCCACCCTCACCAAGGCGGCTGTCTTTGGCTGCGACGCGAACTGGGGCCGGGTCCTCTGCGCTATGGGCTACTCCGGCGAGACCTTTGACCCCGATCAAGTCAATGTCACATTTGCCTCCGGCGCCGGGGAGATTATGGTCTGCAAAAACGGCCGGGGCCTTAATTTCGACGAGGACCTTGCCAAGAAAATCCTGACCGAGGACGAAATCGAAATCAATATCGAAATGAACTCCGGCAACGGCCTCTGCCAGTGCTGGGGCTGCGATATCACGTATGATTATATCAAAATCAACGGAGATTACCGCACCTGATTCTGCAAAGTGTTTTATTATTAGAGAAAAGAGCTGATAAAAAGTGTCTTCTCATGAACAGCAGGCCCAGACCTTGATTGAGGCCCTGCCTTATATCCAGAAGTTTACCGGGAAAACCATCGTCGTCAAGTACGGCGGCAACGCGATGGTATCCGACACCCTCCGCCGGGCGGTGATGAGCGATATCATTCTGCTGAACCTGGTGGGAATCCGGGTGGTGGTCGTTCACGGCGGCGGGCCTGAGATCTCTGCCATGCTGAAAATGATCGGCCATGAGTCCCGCTTTGTCGACGGCCTGCGCTATACCGACGTGACCACCATGGATATCGTGCAGGCGGTCCTCTGCGGGAAAGTCAACAAGGACCTTGTGGCACAGCTGAACCGTCTCGGCGGCAGGGCCATCGGTCTCTGCGGCATGGACGGGCAGCTCTTTCAGGCCGAGTGTCTGGATGAGAAATATGGCCTGGTGGGTCAGATCACCGGCGTGAATCCTGCTCCCGTGCAGAATGCGATGCTCAACGGCTATATCCCCATCGTCTCCACCGTGGCCCAGGGGATGGACGCCGATACCGCTTACAATATCAATGCCGATACCGCTGCCGCAAAGCTCGCCGAAGCCCTTCACGCTGAAAAGCTGATCCTCTTGACCGACGTCCGCGGCCTGCTCCGGGACCCCAAGGATGAGGATTCTTTGATTCATGTGGTCCATACCCGGGAGGTCAAGGGCTTTGTGGACGAGGGCGTGATTTCCGGCGGCATGATTCCGAAAATTCAATGCTGTGTGGACGCAATCGCGGGCGGCGTGGAGCGGGTCCATATTCTTGACGGGCGTATTCCCCATTCTATCCTCATTGAACTGCTCTCCGACCGCGGCATCGGCACTATGATGAAAAAGGAGGACTGACTTGTGACTTCTCAGGAGATTAAGGGCTTGACACAAAGCTATATTATGCAGACCTATGGCCGCTTCCCGGTCGCCATTGACCATGGACAGGGCGCAACTCTCTTCGACCCCGAGGGAAA
This sequence comes from uncultured Oscillibacter sp., assembly GCA_910577405.1. Lineage (GTDB taxonomy): Bacteria > Bacillota > Clostridia > Oscillospirales > Oscillospiraceae > Oscillibacter. Next base: position 81,291 of record CAJTMG010000002.1, read on the forward strand.
CGCTTATATCGATTTTACCAGCGGTATCGGCGTTTCTTCCCTGGGTTACGGAAATCAGCCTTGGGTGGACGCCATCACAGCACAGGCCAGAAAGCTGGGGCATACCTCCAACCTCTTCTATACCGAGCCTCCCGCAAAATTGGCTGAAATCCTGTGCAGACGTACCGGCGAAAGCTGCGTCTTCTTTGCCAACGGCGGCGGCGAGGCCAATGAGGGAATGATTAAGCTGGCCCGGAAGTACAGCTTTGATAAGTACGGACAGGGAAGAAGCACCATTATTACCCTCAATAATTCCTTCCATGGCCGGACCATCACTACCCTTAAGGCTACCGGGCAGGAGGTCTTCCATAACTTCTTCTTCCCCTTCACAGAGGGCTTCCGTTACGCCGACGCCAACAGCCTCGAAAGCCTGGAAGCCGCTGCCGGAGACGATGTGTGCGCGGTGATGGTGGAACTCGTTCAGGGCGAGGGCGGTGTGCTGCCTTTGGAACACGCTTACATCAACGCCCTGGAAAAGCTCTGCGCTGAACGGGATTGGCTCCTGCTGGTGGACGAGGTGCAGACCGGCGTTGGTCGGACCGGTTCCCTGTTCGCGTTCCAGCAGTACAATATCCTGCCTGACGTGGTTTCCTTTGCCAAGGGAATTGCGGGCGGCCTGCCGATGAGCGGTTTTATGACCAATGAAAAATGCAGGGATGTGCTGGGACCGGGTATGCACGCTACAACCTTCGGCGCAAATCCTGTCTGTGCCGCCGCTGGTCTCGTGGTGCAGGATATCCTTAGCGATACGTTCCTGCGGGAAGTCTGGGAGAAGGGCGATTACCTCCGGAAGGGGATCGAAAGCCTTAACCTGCCCTGCTTCGGGAAAACACGCGGTATGGGTCTGATGATCGGCGTTGAGGTCCGGGACGGCTGGACAAATAAGGATGTGGCGAATAAGCTCATTGAGAACGGTCTGCTGATCCTTACCGCCGGGCCTGGTATGCGCCTCCTGCCTCCCCTGGTGATTTCTAAGGATGAAATGGATAAGGGCCTGGAAATCATGAAAAAGACGCTGGGCTGAATTTGTGGATTGTGACAAACTGCGGCGCTGAAATTGTAGATAGTGACAAACTGCGTCGCTGAAACTGTGGATAGTGACAAACTGCGTCGCTGAAACTGTAGATAGTGACAAATTGCGGTGCTGAAACTGTGGATAGTGACAAACTGCGGCGCTGAAACTGTAGATAGTAACAAATTGCGTCGCTGAAGCTGTAGATAGTGACAAACTGCGGCGCTGAAACTGTAGATAGTGACAAACTGCGGTGCTGAAATTGTAGATAGTGACAAACTGCGTCGCTGAAACTGTGGATAGTGACAAACTGCGTCGCTGAAATTGTAGATATTGACAAACTGCGGTGCTGAAATTGTAGATAGTGACAAACTGCGGCGCTGAAACTGTGGATAGTGACAAACTGCGGTGCTGAAATTGTAGATAGTGACAAACTGCGGCGCTGAAACTGTGGATAGTGACAAACTGCGGCGCTGAAACTGTATATAGTGACAAACTGCGGCACTGAAACTGTAGATATTGACAAACTGCGGTGCTGAAATTGTAGATAGTGACAAACTGCGGTGCTGAAACTGGAGATTTTAACATATTCGCTGGACTGAATCTGGACATTGTCACTTGTGCCTTAGACTGATAGAATGATAATGCGCTTGGATAATACTGAAATTTTGCTGGGCTGAAAGAGGGAATTTACATATGAATCGGAAACATTTCCTGAAGTTGCTGGACTTTACTCCTGCCGAAATCCAGCAGTTCCTTGATACCGCCGCGGACCTGAAAGCTAAAAAAAAGGCAGGTATCCCCCATCGTTACCTTGAGGGGAAAAACATCGCCCTGATCTTTGAGAAAACTTCTACCCGTACCCGCTGCGCTTTTGAAGTCGCTGCCCAGGATCTGGGTATGGGCAGCACTTACCTCGGACCTACTGGCTCCCAGATTGGCATCAAAGAGTCTATCCCGGATACCGCCCGCGTCTTGGGCAGAATGTACGACTGTATTGAGTACCGTGGCTTCGGTCAGGAAATCGTTGAGGAACTCGCCCTTTACGCTGGCGTGCCCGTTTTTAATGGGTTGACTAATGAATACCATCCTACCCAGATCCTTGCCGATTTCTTGACCATTCAGGAACATTTCGGTAAGCTTAGGGGAATTAAGCTCGTTTACCTCGGCGACGCTCGCTATAATATGGGGAATTCCTTGATGGTCGGCTGCGCTAAAATGGGTATGCACTTCGTCGCCTGCGCTCCTAAAAGCTATATGCCTAATCAGGAGCTGATCGATGTCTGCCAGCTGATCGCAAGAGAAACCGGCGCTGTGCTGGAATTTATCGAGGACCCCTTGGCCGCTGTGCAGAATGCTGATGTCCTCTATACCGATGTCTGGGTCTCTATGGGCGAACCTGTCCAGGTATGGGAAGAACGGATCGCGGCTTTGGCACCTTATCAGGTCACTAAAACACTGATGGATGCCGCAGGACCTCAATGCCGCTTTATGCACTGCCTCCCCGCTTATCATGACCGTCGGACTCAGGTCGGTCGTGAAATGGGTGAGCGCTTCGGCCGGGACGCTATGGAGGTCTCTGACGAGGTCTTTGAGTCCCATCAGTCTATTGTCTTCGATGAGGCCGAAAATAGAATGCACACGATCAAGGCCGTTATGTATTCCCTTATGAAATAACTGTCCTGCTTGGAAATTAGGAATTGGCTGAACCCGTCGAGTGATCTTCTCACGGTTCAGCCAGTTCCTTTTTTTGTGTTCTTTTCTATCCGGTCTTTTGTTGCAGTTGAAAAATTGTTCCTGCTGGCTTTCATCTTGAATCGGAAATTGGCTGAACCCGTTGAGCGATCTTCTCACGGTTCAGCCAGTTCCCTTTTTATACGCTGTTTTATCCAGAATTACTGCCAATAAAGGTTACTTTTTCCTCTGCTCCCTGTTTTGCTCGGAATTGTTTTCATTGAACGTTAATCCTTCTTCCCTTTTTTGCCTGCTGCTTGATTCGGAATTGCCATCAGTGAAGATTTGCTCCCGATTTACGAAAATGTTACTACTGTGCCTGTCTTGCCTTCCAGCGCTTCCAGACATTTGTCCAGACTCGTGATGATCGCCCGGCGCCCAGGGTTGTTCCGCGCAAACCGCATTGCCGCTTCTATCTTCGGCTGCATACTCCCTGCCCCAAAGTGCCCTTCCTCTACATACCGCGCCGCTTCTGACAGACTTAAATGGTCTAAATCCTGCTGGTCCGGCTGGTTATACCGAATTGCCGCTTTCTCTACCTCCGTCAGTATTAACAGAGCATCCGCATTTACTTCTTCTGCCAGCAGTTCCGCCGCATAGTCTTTGTCTATTACCGCCGCTATACCTTCTAATGTGCCGTCCGCGTTCTCTGCTACTGGTATCCCGCCTCCGCCGCACGTGATTACAATCGTTTGGTCCCATAACAGTCGGATTGACCCTATTTCTACTATCTTCTGCGGCCGCGGTGATGCTACTACCCTGCGCCATCCCCGACCTGCGTCTTCCTTCATCAAATAGCCCTTTTCCTGCGCTAGCTGCTGCGCTTCCTCCGCCGTGTAAAAACTCCCTATCGGTTTCGTCGGATTCCCAAACGCGGGGTCCCTTCGGTCTACTACTACCTGCGTCGTCAGCGATACTACTGGAATGTTCCGGCCTCGGACACTTAGCGCATACCTTAACGCCTGCTGTATGTGATAGCCTATATAGCCTTGACTCATCGCGCCGCAAACGTCAAACGGCATCGGTGGCACCGTCTCCCGCGCCGCTTCGCCTGCCTGCAATATCTGACCTACCTGCGGGCCGTTGCCATGCACTATCGCCATCTCATACCCGCGCCGGCTTACCTCCGCTATCTGCTCGGCTGTCCGGCGGACTACCTCTAATTGATTCTCTGCCGTCGGCGCTCTTCCCTTCGCTTGCAGCGCGTTCCCGCCCAGCGCAATTACTATTCGTTCTGCCATGTCATTCGTCCTTTCCTCGTCTTCTCTTTTAGCCTGCCCCCTTTTCTGTTCGCTTATTCTTCTTGCTTCCTTGGGGCTTTTGATGACGGGGGCGGGATGCTTTCTTTTTTTCCTGATTCCTTTTTAAATATGCTGTTCGCGCTCCTGGGACTTTTGATGATGGGTACAGGATGCTTTCTTTTTTTCTTGATTCCTTTTTAAATATCCTGCTCACGCTCCTGGGACCTTTGATGATGGGTACAGGATGCTTTCTTTTTTTCTTGATTCCTTTTTGAATATCCTGCTCACGCTTCTGGGACTCTTGATGATGGGTACAGGATGCTTTCTTTTTTCCTGATTCCTTTTTAAATATCCTGCTCGCGCTCCTGGGACCTTTGATGATGGGTACAGGATGCTTTCTTTTTTTCTTGACTCCTTTTTGAATATCCTGCTCGCGCTCCTGGGACTTTTGATGATGGGGACAGGATGCTTTCTTTTTTTCTTGATTCCTTTTTGAATGTCCTGCTCGCGCTCCTGAAACTTCTGAAGCTGGAAGCAGGATGTTTCCTTTCCCTTATTTGCTTGATATTTATTCCGGTTTCTACCTGAACTTGCACATAAATCGGGCCTTTTCCTTGGATAATATCGCGGTTTTGACTTGGACGGCCGCGAGAGCCTTCCTTCGCTTGAAAAAATTTTTTGCTTTTTTTTATTTTGGTTGCATTCCTGCGTGCAACTTTCTTTCCGTGGGAGTGAGTGTTTGTAGGTACTCTCGAAAGGATTGATGCAATGCCTTTGAAAAAATTTGACGATTCCTTTTGCTCCGCTTTCCTGCGCTCTATGGACCCTGAACGCGCTGCCCTTGATTCCGGCTGCCCTGGCGAGGGGTTCGCTAAGCTGGCTCAGAAACATATCTGCGCTCGTTTGGATAAAATGCGCGACGACGCTTCCTCACAGCTCCGCAGAGAGGACGTTGTCCGCAGATTGGCGCAGCTGGCCTTCGGGCGTGCAAACGATGTCGTGAAACTCGCACTCCATCCTCAGGATATCGACCCTATGTCCCTCGACCTCTCCGCTGTCTCCGAAATCCGTGTCTCGGACCGCGGCGGCGTCGAAATCAAACTCGTTGACCGCGTCCGTGCCCTTGATTCCCTTTGCAATCTCTTGGAAGCCAGCGCCGGTCAGGAGGCTCAGCAGCTTTATCAGGCCCTGAATTCCGCTGCCGCTGACCTCGATTGGGAGGCCTGATATGACCTTCTCCCCTAAACAAAAGCAGGTCCTTACTTGGTGGAACTCCAGCCGATTTGACGCCATTGTCTGTGACGGCTCCGTGCGCAGTGGGAAGACCTTTTCTATGGGACTGTCCTTCTTCCTCTGGGCTGAAAGAAATTTTAATGGCCGTCAGTTCGGTATCTGTGGGAAAACCATCGCCTCCCTTCGCAGAAACCTTTTGGCTGATTTGCTCCCTTACCTCGCTAAACTCGGTATGGCCGTCAGAGAACACAAAAACGAAAATGCGGTCATTGTGCGCTTTAACGGTCATACCAACTCGTTCCTCCTCTTCGGCGGCAGAGATGAGTCCAGCGCGGCGCTTATTCAGGGCAGTACCCTCGCGGGCGTCCTGCTGGATGAGGCCGCTTTGATGCCGCGCTCCTTCGTCGAACAGGCTATAGCCCGGTGCAGCGTCCAGGGAAGCCGCCTTTGGTTTAACTGTAATCCTGAAAATCAACAGCATTGGTTCTATCAGGAGTGGATCCTCAAGGCCAGAGAACGCCGCGCGCTGCATCTCCATTTCTCTATGGAAGATAACCCTTCCTTGTCCCCAGAGGTCAGAGAACGCTATAAACGCTCTTATTCCGGTACCTTTTACCGCCGCTTCGTCCTCGGTGAGTGGTGCGCTGCCCAGGGCCTCGTTTACGATTTCTTTGACCCCGCTTCCAGTCCCGTTGACCCGCCGCCTGAACACCAGCTCTCCGCTTGGCGAATCTCTGTGGATTACGGTACCGTGAACCCCGCTTCCTTCGGACTCTGGGGTAAATTCGGACAGGCTTGGGTCCGGACGCGAGAATTCTACTACGATTCCAAAAAGTCCGGACGCCAGAAAACCGATGAGGAATATGCCGACGATCTGCTCCGCCTGGCGGGAAATCGGAAAATCGAACGCGTTATCGTCGATCCTTCCGCCTCCAGCTTTATTGAGTCCCTTCGCAGACGCGGACTCTTCGTCGTGCGGGCCAATAACGACGTCGGTGACGGAATCCGTGTTACCGCTGAAATGCTCCGTAATCACAGACTCTTGATCGGTAAAGACTGCACGGACTTCCTGCGCGAAATCGACGGCTATTGCTGGGATGAACGCGGCGGCCGGGACGTGCCCAGAAAAGCCAATGACCACGCTATGGACGATCTGCGCTATTTCGCTATGGACCTTGCCGGCGGCGATTGCTCGTCCTTTGCCGCCTGCGTTCGGAGGTGATTCGTGTTCTTTATTCTTGCTTGTAAAGGAGGTTTTTTGTTTGCTTCCATTTCTTAAATTCCGCGCCCGCAGGTCTGAACCCGTTCCAGCCGCGGACGTTCAAATCAGAGAGGGACAGAGACATCCCTTCGGTCTGCTCCGTGACTTTACTCCTTTGGGCGGCGGCGATGTTCGGCTTTATCGCGCTGTCCGGGAGGCCGTCCCTGTCGTCGACGCCGCGGTCTATAAGCTCGTCCGGCTCGCAGGGGGCCTCTCCGTCTGCTGTGAAAGCCCTCTGGCTCAGGACGCTTTGAGAGAGTTCCTGCGTACGGTCCCCGTTGGCAGAGGTCAGTTCGGTATCAACGCGTTCCTCGACTGTTACCTTGATTCCCTCCTTACCTGCGGACGCGCTGTGGGGGAAATCGTTCCGGCCGCGGAGGGTCTTGAAATCGCTGCCCTCCTTTGCGGGGATGTGGAGAATATCGTCATCAAAGAGGGCGACCATCCGCTGAAGTTCTCTGTCTGCGCTTCCGATGGGCTGGGCGGGGGTACCGTGCTCCCCAGACAGGACCTCATCCTCTTTACCCCCCTTAACCCCGAAAGCGCTAACCCTTACGGCGTCTCCTTCCTTCGCGGGCTTCCCTTCCTTGCCGATATCCTTATGAAAATTTATCATTCCGTCGGCGTTAACTGGGAACGCTGCGGCAACGTTCGCTTCGCCGTTACCTGCAAAAACGCTGACGGGTCCGCCGCGCAGAAGGGCAGAGTCCTTGCCGATGAGTGGGCCAGGGCAATGCGGGACGGCAGTGATGGCCGCGTCAGTGATTTCGTGGCCGTCGGAGACGTTGATATCAAAGTTATTGGCGGTGACGCGCCCGTCCTCGACAGCTCCGTCCCCGTGCGGCAAATCCTGGAGCAGATTATCGCAAAAACCGGTATCCCTCCTTTTATGCTCGGACTTTCCTGGAGCGCTACCGAACGCATGAGTACCCAGCAGGCCGATTTGCTTACCACCGAAATTACCGCTCTCCGGCGCGCCCTTGCACCTGCTGTGGATCGTATTTGCAGTCTCTGGCTCCGAATGCACGGGTTCGCCTGCCCCTTCCAGGTCCTTTGGGATGATATCAATTTGCAGGACCAGGTCGAAGAGGCGCGGGCGGAACTCTTCCGTCAGCAGGCCAGAAAGCTTGCACTCGATAATGACGCCGTGGAACGCTCTGCCCTAAATTCCTGATGGAGGTTTTGTATCTTGAATTCCTTTGATAACAATGACCTTGCGCTGATTAACCAGCTCGCAAAATCCCAGCTCTCCGATGACCAAATCTACACCTTCTCCGTCCGGCTTTGCGATAACGAAGTCGACCGGGATTTTGAGCGATTCCGGGGGGAGGACCTCGATGACCTCGGAAACCTGATGCTCGGAAAAGCCGGAATCTTTGACCACCAGTGGTCCGCAGAAAATCAGACTGCCCGGATCTATCGGACGGAGGTCGTCCGGGAACCGGCTGTGCTTACCGCCGCGGGTGACCCTTACTGCTGGCTGAAGGGCTGGGCTTATATGCTGCGCTCTGAGAAAAACGCGGACCTCATTCGTGAGATTGAGGCAGGTATCAAAAAAGAAGTCAGCGTCGGGTGCAGTATGGCCCGCAGCGTCTGCTCCATCTGCGGCGATGTGTCCGGCTGCTGTGAACACGTTAAGGGCCAGTCTTATCAGGGCCGGCTTTGCTTCCGGGAATTGCAGGGGCCGCTGGACGCTTACGAGTGGTCCTTCGTCGCCGTCCCCGCTCAGCGGAATGCCGGAATCCTTAAACGCTTCGGTCAATGCCGGGATTCCGATTTGCAGAAGCAGGCCCAGTTGGGAAGGTCCTTCCTTAATGAGCTTCGCCGGGATACCCTGCGCTTCGCTTTGCTGGCTGACGACGGCCTGGACGCGCCAGCTTTCGAAACCGCCCTCCGACAGCTCGACGGGGACGCTTTGATGGGACTGCGGGACGCCTTCCGGAAACGGGCCGCTTTGCGCTTCCCCGCTCATCCCCAATTGCCTCGCGGAAAAACCGACTCCCCCGCGGAAAATACCGACGCGTTCCGGGTCTGATCCCTGCGGGCGGGCGGCGGGTGTTCCTTCTCTTTCATTTCTTTTTTAGGAGGTCTTTTTTCATGAATTGCTCTTTTGATGGAATCGGTCAGTGGGCCGCTACCTTCCCGCGCGCCGGTGGTTCCGCAGGACAGGCCGTCAGCCTTAATGCCGATGGCCAGGTCTGCGCTGCCTCCGATGGCGGGGATTTCATTGGCGTTGTCCTCTCCGTCGGGCGTGATGGTCAGGCTTGCTCCGTGGCCTTGGGCGGCGTCGTCTCCGTGCCTTGCTCCGGTCCCGCGCCGGTCCGGGGATGGGCTGCCCTTGCCGCTGATGGAAAGGGCGGCGTCAAATCTGCCGGCGAAGGCCGTTCGTTCCGGGTGCTGGACTGCGGCGATGACTTCATTACCTTTGTTCTTTAAGGAGGTTTGTTTATGAGCTACCATTTTGAAAATATCCGTCTTGATAAGGGAATGTATGGACAGAGGGGCCGCTCCTTTGTCTCAATCCTGGAGGAGCTGGACCCCAGTGAAAATTACCGGGGGACCCCCATGGAGGGCTTGGACGCTTTCCAGAGACAGCTGAAGCGCTTCAATATCCATGTCAAGGGCGTTGGCTCGGATACCGTTGAATCCTTCTTCCATTCCTCCGATTCCGCGGTCCTCTTCCCGGAATTTATCTCCCGCGTCGTGCGCCAGGGCCTGGAGGAGGAAAGTATTATCCCCGCTGTTACCGCCGCCGTTACCTCCTTCGATGGCCTGGATTACCGTTCCATTGCTTCCAGCCCCTCCGAGGATGAGAAAACCTTGCGGCGCGTCGAGGAGGGCGCGGAAATCCCTCAGACGATCCTCAAAACTCAGGAAAATCTGGTCCGTCTCCATAAACGCGGCAGAATGCTCGTCGCTTCCTATGAGGCCGTCCGGTTCCAGAGACTGGACCTCTTCTCCGTTACCCTTAGGCAGATCGGCGCTTATATCGGCAGAATGCAGCTCCAGGACGCGGTGCAGGTGCTTCGGAACGGCGACGGCAACAATAACCCTGCCCAGGTCTTCCAGATCAAGGACCTTTCCTCCAGCCCCGCACTCTCCTATGAGGCCTTGCTGGAATTCTGGAACCGCTTCGACCCTTATACCATGAATACCCTGCTGGTCAGCCCCGATATGATGCTCGCAATGCTGAAATTGCCCGAGTTCCAGAACCCTTTGACCGGCCTGAACTTCCAGGGTACCGGAACCTTGGCCTCCCCCTTGGGCGCGACCTTGCTCCGTTCCTCTGCCGTGCCTGCCGGGACCATCATCGGACTGGATAAAAATTATGCGCTGGAACAGGTCTGCGCCGGGGACGTGTCTGTGGAGTACGATAAGCTTATTGACCGTCAGCTCGAACGCGCCGCCATTACCTCTATCTCCGGTTTCGCTAAGCTCTTCGCCGGCGCTTCCAAGGTCCTGTCCGCCTGAATCCTTACTTACCTATCTGCTTCCGCCGCGCTGTCTTTCCTGATGGCGCGGCGGGGAAAGGAGCGTTTACCTTGCGGGATGATATCTTTTCCCTCGCTTTGACCCTCTCCGGCGCTGGAGAACAGGAACAGAATATTTTGAAACTGCTTTGCTCCAGCGCGGAAGACTATTGGACAGAACGGCTTCGCGTGCCTGTCGAACGCTGTCCACAGTCCTTTGCCTGCGCCGCAGCGTTCCTGGCCGCCGCCGCTTTCTCTGAACTGCGCTGTGACGGCGTGGACTCCTTCTCCGCCGGCGATGTCTCCGTCTCCCTCCGCAATGCGCCTGGCCACGCGGGGGACGGACTCCGGCGCGCCGCTGAAAACCTGATGGAACCCTTTGCCAGGCCTGATGGCGTTTGGCTGAAAGGAGTTTCGGCATGAATCATATCTGGTTCGATATCTTGCGGCGCTTCGGTCAGCCGGTCCGCTTGCGCCGGGATGGACTTTGGTCTGATTCCTCCGCCTTTTTACAGCCGCTGAGGGATCGGCGAGAGGCTTTGCCGGGCTGCGTGTCTGAATTGGGATGGACCGATGCAAGACGCTGGCTTTACCTGGGCAGAGACGTGCTCCGGGAGGACGCTGTGCTGGAATGGAATGGCCTGCGGTTTCGCGCCGTCAGCGGAAGAGCCGTCTTCTTCGGAAAGGATCTTTGCTACTGGCGCGCTGTCCTTGAGCCGGAACGGGAGGCGTTGGCTTGAACGAGTTCCTGCAAATCCGTCAGGCGGTTATGGACGCGCTGAAAAACGCCGGGATCTCCGTCCTCCCCTCTTTCCCGGATAGAATGGCTGGGCGCCCCTGCTCCCCTGTCGTCTCGGTGGGCGTGGGGGCATTGGAGGGGAAATGCCTGGGCTTCTGCGATTACCTGGGAGAAGCCGTCTCGGAGGATGGCCGGGTCCTTGAACGCTACGGGAAACGCTTGGACGGCCTGGTCTCCGTGGACGTGTGGGCCGAACGCGCTGCCGATTGCGACCGCGCCGCCGAATTGACCGGGGGCGTCCTGCTCTCCGGTCTGCCTGACGGTATCCGACCTGGGGAGCTTCGCTGGGAGAGCCTCGCCTGGGATAAAAACGCCGGCGCTTTCCTTCGTAAGGGGGCCTTGGTCTGCTCCGCCCTCTTTGTCGCGGATTCCTCCGGCGATGAGAGCCTTTTCCTTGACTTTATTCTGAAAGGAGTTTTATCTTGAGTAATTTGATTCATGAAAGACCCGGTGTCTATTCCGTCTACGATACCTCCGCGGTCGTCTCCGGAGGGAACGCTGTGAAAAAAATCGGCGTCGCTGCCCGGGCGGCTTCCGGAGAGCTGAACAGCCCGGTGACCGTTACCGGGTTTGCCGCCGGCGTGTCTGTCTTCGGCGAGGGCGGAATGTCTGACCTCCTGCGGCTCCTCTTTGCCAACGGCGCAGGGGTCGTGTCCGCTGTGCGGGTCGGGGACGAGGGGACGCTGGAGGATTACCAGTCCGCTTTCCACGCGCTGGAAATGATTGACGCTCAGATCGTTGTCTGCGATTCCTCTGACCCTGCCGTGCATCAGGCCCTGCGGTCTATGGTCGTGGACGCTTCCGCTGCCCGGAAGGAACGCATTGCCGTCGTGGGCGGGAGCGGTGATTCCGTGCAGCAGCTTACCGAACGGGCTTCCGCGCTGAACTGTGAACGGATGGTCCTGGTGGGCCCCGACGTCCTCGACGCTTCCGGGAAAAACGTTTCCGGCGTCTTCGCGGCTGCGGCTGTCGCGGGTTTGATCGCAGGGCAGAAGGACCCCGCTTTGCCGCTGAATGGCGCTGAAATCAAGGGGCTTTCCGGTGTGGCCGCCGATTACTCCGATAACGATGTCGATCTGCTGGTCCGGGGCGGCGTTACCCCTCTGGAATGCTCCGGCAGCGTCGTTTCTCCTGTCAGGGGAATTACAACCCGGTCTGTCTCCGGCGGCGTCCCGGATTCCGCTTGGAGAGAATTGACTTCCATCCTGATTGTGGACGATATCATTCCCTCGGTCCGGAACGCGCTTCGCACGAAGTTCACCCGGAGTAAAAATACACCCCGGGGCCGCGCCGCAATCCGCTCTCAGGTCATTGTGGAGCTGGAGAAAAAACTGGCCGCGGAAATTATCGACGGTTATGACCAGGTCTCCGTCTCCCCGTCTCCCGATGACCCCGCTGTCTGCCTCGTTGAATTCGCTTTCTCCGTCGCTCATGGCCTGAACCAGATTTACCTTTCCGTCCATATCACCGTTTGATTCTGAAGGAGGTTTTTTCCTATGACCGGTTTTCCTACCAGCGCGGATATCTATCTCGAAATGGACGGGCGGAAGGTCGCCGTCGTCCAGAGTTACTCCGCACGCGCTGAAAAGTCCTCCAAAAGCGTGGAGGCCTTCGGCGAGAGTGAGCCTGTGGCCGCTATCGAAGGACAGAAAAAATATACCGTTGAACTTACCCGCCTTTATGCCACCGACAGCGCCGTTTCCGATGGCATCAATTTCTATGACCTCGCCGATTTCTCCCTCGTGATCTGTAAACCTGACCGGCGCGTGATCTACAGCGGCTGTCAGTGGAGCGTCCTTCAGGAAGAGGGCCAGCTGAACGCAATGGTCGCTGAACATATTACCCTTGTGGCCTCCAAACGGATCGAAACCGCTGTATGAGAAACGTTGATGAGCTGAAAACCCTTCCCGCTGCACGTATCCTGGAGCTTTGGCGTGATTCCAGAGAGATTGACCCCCTGGAACGCGCGCTCCTTTGCAATGCCAGAATTCTTGCTCAGTGCTGCTTCTTCGAGGGCCAGGCCGTCTATGCCGATGAATCGGAAGTCCTTCATGACCTCTCCGGACGCCAGATGGAAGCCCTCCTCCTGAAACTTGCGGACGGCGGCGGCAGCCTTCCACCTCAGCCCTTCGTTAATCCCGCTTTCGATCTGGACCGCTTCCGGACCCTGGGGGTGGACCGCTGATGGATTTCCTTTGTCTTGAGCTCCTCCGCCAGAAACGCGCCCTTGCTGGATTGCTGCTGGGCGGACAGTCTGCGGTCCCTGATGAAACCAGAGTCTCGGATTCGCTGGATTTCAATGAACCGTCTGTATATGACCTTCGGGACGGCCCGCTGCCTGCTTCTCTCCTTCCTGTCGATGCCTTCGGCTTGGCTGACGCGGTGAATCCTTTGGAATCGCAGGCCTTTGCTGTGAGTTCTGACGGCTTGGCATATTTTGGGGCGGCTCCGAGTGAGAACGTGGCCCTTCGGCATAAATTGACGCGCTCCTTGGCGGCATCTCTCCCTTTTCCCCATGTGCCTCCAGCGCTGGCTCGCTCTCTTGAAAGACCTTCGGGAAATGTTCCCTTAGGAGAAATTGAAGGCTTGCCCGATTCCGGCGGAACTGCGGCTTCCGACAGCAGCACGGGATTCAAGGCGGCGGTCCCCGCTGAATGGCAGAATGCCGGCGGCGGTCCTATGGCGGCTTCTGTGGCCGGGGCTTCCGTTGGCGGCTTTCGGGGTACAGGCTTCGTTGGGGCGTCTGCCGGGTACGATGCGGCCCGGACGGTGTCGCTTGCCTTCCAGAGAGACGCCCGGCGTTATGATGGCGGATTCCTCTCTTGATTGAAACTGGCCGGTTTGGGCGGGACGGTGGGTTGATTCCATAGAAACTGGCTGACCGGGCGGGATGGTGGGTTTGATTTCTTGGAAACTGGCTGGTTTGGGTGGGATGGTGGGTTTTTATATATCGGAAATCGGGCGGGTTGGCGGGTTGACATATTTTATCGGAAAGAGGTGGCTTTATGCGGCTTTCCCCTATGCGCTTCAAAAATTTTACCTGGCCTCATAATCCGGAGGTCTATTCTGTTTCCTATCAGCGGAGAATCGCCGTCCATCAGACACCCTTCGGGCATTGCGTGCTCCAGGAACTCGGCAGCGCGTTCCGGGTCCTCAGGGGCGAGGGCGTTTTCGCCGGCAGAGACGCTTATCAGAAATTCCAGCAGCTTGCGGACGTTTTCCAGCAGGATGGGCCTGGTTTGCTCGTGCATCCTGTCTGGAAAACTGAACGCGCTTACTTCGCCTCCCTGCAATTGTCGGAGGTGCCTGCACCGGATTTCGTTCGTTATAAGTTCGAATTCTGGGAGGATTGGAACGGCTATGATTCCGGTCTGCACGAAATTCCCGTTCAGTCTGAAACGCCTGCACCCTCTCAGAATTCCGGCGGGCAGAAAAATATCTGCGTCGTCCGTAAGGGGGACACGCTCTGGGGAATCGCGAAACGGTACGGCGTGGAACTGACCGAATTGATTCATGCAAATCCCCAGATCAAAAACCCAAACCTGATCTATCCCGGAAATGAGGTGGTTATCCCTTGACTGGACAGCTTTTTACCGCGGACCATCATGTTTACGACCTGCCCGCCCTCCTGGAATGGAACATTACCCATACCGGCTCTGTGCCCTGCGACTGCTTCTCCGTCTCCTTCCTGTTCCAGAAAGATATGCTGCCTGTGCTGGAAATGGCTTCGGGCTTCGTGGCGCTGGATGGTCCTGACCTTGTGCTTCATGCGATCGTGGATGAATACAGCGTCGAATTGGGAAACAGCGGCCTGATTGCTTCCGTTACCGGCAGGGGGTTCGCCGCCCGGCTGCTGGACAACGAGTCCCGGCCTGTGACCTATCAGGAGGCGACCCTGGATGAAATTATCCGCCAGCACGTGGCGCCCTACGGCGTATCCTGTAAGTCCGCCGCGAAGCTCCGGGCCGGGGACGTTTTCACTGTTGCCGCCGGTACCAGCCAATGGAAGGCCCTGGAGAATTTCTGTCGGACTTACGGTGGCTTCTCCCCACGCTTTCATCAGGACGGTTCCCTGATCGCCGCGCCGGAATCCGGGGGCAGGCTCCTGCAAATCAACGACGATTCCCCTGTCCTGGCCTGTACCCTCCGGGAGGACCATTACGGCGTGCTCTCTGAAGCCCTGATTATCGATAAAACCAGAAACGTTTCTTATTCGGTCACCAACCCGGAACTGCTCCGCAAAGGGGGCCGCTGCCGTCGCGTGATCTATACGCCGGGACAAAGTACCTGGGCCGCTATGCGTTATACCGGCGAGTACCAGATCGAACAGTCCAGGCAGGACGAGTGGGCCGCCGAATTGACCCTGCCTGGTTCCTTCCTCGCGTTCCCCGGCGACCGCGTGAAACTGGACCTCTCCAGATTGGGCCTCTCGGGGACTTTCCGCGTCGCAGAGGCCGAAAACCGCTTCTCTGTCAGTTCCGGCGCGGCTGTCACCTTGACTTTGAAGAAAATTTAGAAAGGATGTACTTTTTTATGTGGATTTCTAAACAGGTCAAACCCGTTCTGCCCGCCACAGATGCCGATGTGGGCCTGACGACCATCGCCGGGGACCGGGTGGGCGTTGTGACACGGGGAGAGGTCCGGGACCTGCCTGTCTACGGTCCCGGCGGCTTCGTCTGGATGCCTGAAAGCGGCGCGAACGTGCTGGTCATCAAAGGCGGCCCCGGCGGAGAGGAGCAGTGCGTCGCGGGGATGAAACAGACCGACCCGCCCGCTGGAATGCTCCCCGGTGAAATCTGCCTCCTGGGGCCTGGCGGAAATTCCGTCTTCCTCCGCAGAGACGGCTCCCTGGAGCTTCGCGGGGATTCCGTCGACATCTGGGGCAGGCTTACAATCAATGGCCAGCCTTACCGCCCCTGCTACTGCTGAAAGGAGGCCCCTATGGATTTGGAACTGCGTGACGGCGATTATATCCCCGACGGCGTGGGGGGCCTGCGGCGGGTGGGCGGCCGGGAGGCTTTGCTGCAAAACGTCCTCTTTCGCCTGACCGCCCAGAGAGACGCTTTCCCCTTCTGGCCGGAGCTGGGAAGCCGTCTGCGGGAATTGGGCCGCTTCCCTGCCCGTGAACGCCTTTCCGCCGCCCGCCAGTTCGTCGCCGAGGCCCTGGAGGACGAACCGGTTTCCGTTCTGGCCGTGGAGCTGTCTCCCCTGGACGGCGGCGCGGTGGAGCTTATGGCCAGCCTGGAATATCTGGGCGAGCCGCTGGCCGTTACCGTCAATGTGCAAGGAGTGTTGTGATGCGTTCAATCGACAATATCTATCAGACCTTACTGGAATCCTTCCGGGAACGGGCCGGGTTTGCGCCGGATTCCGGATGTGACCTGGCCGTCAGACTCTGGGCTGCCGCCGCTGAAATCCAGGCCCTGGAATTGCAGGCCGCCTGGGTGCTGGACCAGTGCTTCCCACAGACCGCCCAGGGCCTTTATCTCGACCGCCATGGCATGACCCGCGGTCTGAGCCGTACCCCCGCGGCCAAGGCGTCCGGAACCCTCCGCTTCTCCGTGGACGCCCCTGCCGCCCTCAATATCCCCATTCAGGCCGGTACCGCCGCCATGACCGCAGAGGAAGCCCGGTTCCAGACCACTGCCGCGGTTACCCTCCGGAAGGGCGAGCTTTACGTGGACGCGCCCGCGGAAGCCATTGAACCCGGAAGCGGCGGCAATGCGGTCCCCGGCGCGGTGCGCTTCCTGACTGCCTGCCCTGTGGCCGTTACCGCCGTGACCAATCCCGCCGCTTTTACCGGAGGCTGTGACCAGGAGGACGACGCCGCGTTCCGGGAGCGGATTCTGGAGAGCTATTTGCGGCTTCCCAATGGCGCGAACGCCGCCTGGTATGAAACCACGGCCATCAATTTCCCCGGCGTCACTGCTGCAAAAGCCGTGGGCAGAGCCAGAGGCACCGGCACTGTAGACGTTTACATCACCGGCGAGGCAGGTCTGCCGGACAGCGCGCTTTTGCAGGCTTTGACCGCGGAATTTCAGGAAAAACGCGAAATCGCCGTCAATGTGCGGGTCAAAGCGCCTGCCCCGAAAACCGTCAACGTGCAGGTGCAGGCGGCTGTCCGGGAGGGGAGCGGGAACGCCCTGGAAAACGTGGAGAAAGCCGTGGCCGATTTCTTCAGCGGACGGCTTCTGGGGCGTCCCGTGCTGCTGGCGGAGCTGGGCAGCAGAATCTATCAGGCGGAGGGCGTGGAGAATTACCGCATCCTCTCCCCTGCTGCCGACCTGCCTGCCGACCCGACCGTTCTGCCTGTGCTGGGTTCCCTACAGGTGACGGAAATGGAGGGCGGCTGATGTACGAGAGATTTCTGAAAAATCTGCTGGCTCCCCTGGGCGTTTATAATCTGACGGAAGGCTCGGTGAACGGCGCGGAACTTCATGCCTTGGGAACGGGCCTGGACGAAATCGCCGCGCTGCTGGATTGGACCGAACGGGAGGGCCTGCTGACGGACGCCGAGGACGAGGGCCTGCGCCGCCGCGAATCCCTCTTCGCACGCCGGCCCGCCGCTGTCACCACCCAGCAGAGACGGGACGCCATTGCCGCGCTGCTCCGGATCGCCGGGGACAGCCTGACTCCTGGGACCATCAATCAGACCATCCAGGGCTGCGGCATCAAGGCCAAGGTCCTGGAAATGGGCGGGCTGTCCGTGCGCGTCATATTCCCGGACACCATCGGAAGGCCTGCGGATTATGACCAGATCCAGAAAATCGTCCTGGATATCCTCCCCTGTCATCTGGACGTTGAGTTCTACCTGCGTTACCTTACCTGGTCAGAATGCCATCGGGCCGGATATACATGGGCATTCGCGGAGGGAAAGACCTGGGAGGAATTTATGTCCGCCATTCCCTGATTCTGAACAGAAAAAAGCCGCAGGTTTCCTTTGAAGGGCCTGCGGCTTTTTCTTATGCACTTATACGCCCGCAAAATGGAATACGACTCCAATTACCGCGGAAAACGCAATAAAAACAATCGGATGCCAGTTCTTTACCGGCTTCACCCAGTTTGTCAGCACCAGAAGAAGCCCCGCCAAGGCCAGCCCCGGCCAGTTCAGAAGACCGCCCGCGGACGGAAGCACCAGACCTTTTATCAGGCTTCCTTCCGGCGATACCAGCTGTACGGCCGTCAGGACCTCCAGAATCACCGCCACGCACGCCGCCCCGATCAGACCCGTGGACGCAGGACGCAGCCCGTAAAATGCCCGGTTCACATACTTGTTGTCCCGGAAGCTGTTCAATATCGCCGCCACAATCAGTATCACGATGATCGACGGCGTCACTTCCCCGATGGTCGCGGTCACCGCTCCCGGTATGCCCGCCACGGTAAAGCCTACATAGGTTGCCATGTTGATGCCAATGGGTCCCGGCGTGGATTCCGACACCGCCAGCATATTCATCAGGTCCGTGTAGCTGTACCAGCCTGAATTCTCCCCAATGGCCTGGAGAAACGGCAGCGTCGCCATCCCGCCCCCTACCGCGAACAGGCCTGTTTTGAAGAATTCCCAGAACAATTTCACATAGATCATCGTTTCTCCTCCAGATTCTTCAGCACAATCCCGGACAGAGCCGCAAGCAGCACGAACCATACCGGCGACAGCTTCAGAAACGTTCCGCCCAGCAGCACCAGCACAAAGATTGCCGCCGTCCGCTTGTCTGCCACCGATTTTTTCAGCAGCTTCCAAACCGCGTTGAAGATCAGCACGCAGACGCACACCTGTATCCCTGCAAAGGCGTTCTTCACCCAGGCCAGGTCCGCAAAGTTGGAAATCAAACCCGCCAGAATCGAAATAATCACCAGTGACGGAAAGACCACCCCTAAAGTAGAAACAATCCCTCCGGGAACGCCGCCGTACTTCTGCCCGATAAACGTTGCTGTGTTCACCGCGATAATCCCCGGCGTGCATTGGCCAATGGCGTAGTAATCCGTCAGCTCTTCCTCTGTGGCCCAGCCTTTGCTGTCGACTACTTCCCTCTGCAAAATCGGCAGCATCGCCATTCCGCCGCCAAAGGTCATTACCCCCATTTTCGCAAAGGTCCAGAACAGCACCCACAGCTCCCGAACGCCGCATTTCTTTTCCACGTAAAATCCCTCCAGATCCTGAATTTCTATGCGTCAAGATTCTTTTTCCCGTAAAGCGCCCAGAAAAAGCAATCCCCTCGTTCCCAAATCACTCGGCGTATCCCCAAAGGCCCCGGACGGAGACCTCGCCGGAACGGATGGTTTTCCGGGAACCGTCAGGGAGCCGGACGATCAGGCTGAAATCCTCGTCCACGTCCACTGCCTCCGCCGTCTCACGGGGCCCGCCGTCAAAGGGAATCATCTGCACCGCTTTGCCCAGGTTCACGCAGTCCCGACGGTACGCCGCCCGCCATTGACTCAGACTGTCCCGCTCCAAGTCCGCATACATCCTGTCCAGGGCCTCCAGCAGCGCCGCCGCCAGTCTGGGCCGTGAAACCGCCTGCCCCGTGGCCTGTAGGAGCGACGTGGCCATAGACGCCACCTCCGGCGAAAAATCCTCCGGCGTTTGCAGCACGTTCACCCCGATGCCCACCACCAGCGATTGCAGACGGCCTGTCTCCGCCTCCAGGGATGCCTCCGTCAGAATCCCGCAGAGCTTCCGGCCGTTCAGCACCGGGTCGTTGGGCCATTTCAGTCCCGGACGCGCCCCGCAGACCTTCTCCACCGCGTCGCACAGAGCCACGCCCGCCAGCGCCGTCACCAAAGGCAGATGTTCCGGAGAGAGGACGGGCCGCAGAAGCACCGACAAATAGATCCCCTTGCCCTTCGGCGACTGAAAACTCCGGTTCATCCGCCCCCGGCCTGACGTCTGTCTGTCGGCAATCACCGCGGTTCCGTCCGGCGCGCCCTTCTGTGCCAGAGCCTTGGCGTAATTGTTTGTGGAATCCAGCTCCGGAAAACAGCACAGCGTTCTGCCTACCGTCCGCGTTTCTCCCAGATGGCTCCGGATTTCTGATTCCGTCAAAGCGTCCGGGACCGAAACCAGCCGATAGCCCGCCCGCGTCCGCGCCTCGATGCCGTACCCGTCCCGCCGCAGGCTCTCTACCGCCTTCCAGACCGCCGCCCGGCTCAGTCCCAGTTCCTCGCTCAGCGTCTGGCCCGACACGCAGCCCTCCGACGCCCGCAGCCTCTCCAATACCTTCTCCCGGCTCACGTGGATGCCTCCTTTGTGTCTTGACTTTCAGCTTCCTATCTTACCATAGCTTTCCGCCGCTTTCAAGCCCGGTTTCTCTGGCGCCCGCGCTGTTTGATCAACTCCTGAAATTTCCAGAACATCAGAAAGTCCATTCCTGTAAAAAGCAGCTGAGAGAGCAGAGACCGACAGACAATTGCCCGCCAATCCAATTCCCCCAAAAACATTTTCAACCAAGCGGATAAGAGAAAAAATTTATGAGTCAAGCGTATTCCCGCGGCCTTTGGCTCTTGTCAAAAGTCCCGAAAGAGGGTATAATCATACGGCTATTGAAAGGAGGCGGTACAGAATGCGTCTGGAGTTTGCGCCGCTGGACGGTATTACAAAAACGGTGTTCCGGCAGGTCTGGCGGGCGCGGTTTGGCGGGGCGGACCGGTACTTTCTGCCCTTCATCTCTCCCACGGACCAGCATATCTTCACGGACAAGATGCGCCGGGAGCTGTCCGCCGAGCCTGACGAACTGCCGGCGCTGGTGCCCCAGATCATGACCCGGCGGGCCGATGATTTCCTCTGGGCGGCTGACGTGCTGGCCGGGATGGGCTTCCGGGAGGTCAACCTGAACCTTGGCTGTCCCTCCGGCACCGTCACAGCCAAGGGCAAGGGCTCCGGTTTGCTGCTGTACCCGGACGAGCTGGCCGCAATGCTGGAGGAAATCTGCCGGAAATCGCCGCTGCCTGTGTCCGTCAAGACCCGGTTGGGCTACCGGGAACCGGAGGAATTCCCCGCCCTTCTGGAGATCTTCAACCGCTGTCCTGTGAAGTCCCTGATTGTCCATCCCAGAACGCGGCCCGAAAAATACAAAGGCCCCATCCATACCGACGCCTTTGCCCTGGCCGCAGAACAGTCCCGGAATCCCCTCTGCTATAACGGCGAGATCTGCACCCCGGAGGACGCCGCGGAAATACAGGCCCGTTTCCCCAGCCTGGACGCCCTGATGATCGGACGCGGCGCGGTGGCGGACCCGGCCCTCTTCCGGAAGCTTCGGGGAGGCCCCGCCGCCACTCGGGAAGAGCTTCAGGACTTTACCGCCCAGCTCTATCAGCGCTATCAGGATTTTTACGGCGCTGTGGAACCATCCTCCAAAACCGAAGCCGCCTCCCAGAGAATGAAGGAGGTCTGGTTCTACCTGATCCATCTCTTTGACGACCGGAAACGTTACGGCAGTCAGATGCGCCGTTCCCGGGGGTCCAGGGAGTACCTCCGCTGGCAGGCCGCAATCCTCCAGGAGCTTCCCCTCCGGGACCATTCCGAGGGACCGCTGGCCTGACGGCTGAAATTTCTTTTCCGTTTCCGCCCTGTCAGCACAGAAAGGAAAATCCGCCGGCGCCGCGTGGAGGTCATGTAATCCACCCTGTTTTGAACGCATTCCTGCATATTTTTACAGTGGAACAGCCGGATTTCCTGTAATTTCAAAACCCTCCTGTATCCGTGGCTTTTGTCATTTTCAGGACCGCACAGGGCTTGCTTCTGGACGGCAATGATGGTATACTACTTAGAATAGCACCGCTTTGACGTTGACTTCTTTAGAAGGAGCCGCTTATATTATGAACAATCAAAAGCTATCCCGCCTGCTTTCTCCCAACTTACAGCTCTATTTTATCTGCCTTGTGATCTTTACCCTTGCCACCATCCCCGTCAGTCCCATGCTGGCCGCCGCGGAGGGTGCCGCAACCCTGGCCCTCTACGCCGTCTTTATCCAGGGAGCCAAGAAGCGCCGCCAGAGCGTCCTGCAATATATTGACAACGTGACGGGCAACGTGGACACCGCCAGTAAGTCCACCCTTATCAATTCCCCGCTGCCAATCATGGTCTTCCGGCCCGATACCGGGGAGGTCATCTGGAGCAACGAGAACTTTATCCAGCTTGCCGGCGTTCGGGAGCACCTGTTTGAGATGCGGGTGGAGGACGCCGCGCCGGATTTCCCCATTCAATGGATTCTTGAGGGGAAGCGGGAGTGTCCGGAACGGGTCTCCATGAACAGCCGCTGTTTTCAGGTCTACGGCAGTCTCGCCCGTGCCAAGGGACGCAGCGGAGAGCAGAATCTGGTGGCCACTACCTACTGGGTCGACACCACCGAGACGGACCGCCTCCGGGAAACCCATGAGGCGACAAAGCCCGTGGTGGCCATCCTGATGGTGGATAACTACGAGGAAACTATGAACGCCTGCGGAGACGCACAGAGAAGCGCAATCCTGGCGAAGATTGACGAGCGGCTGAACGACTGGGCCTCCGCCGCCAACGGACTTTTAATCAAGACCGAACGGGATCATTATCTGTTTATTTTTGAAGAGCAGTATTTCGCCCATTTTGTGGAGGAAAAGTTCTCTATTCTGGACGCCATACGGGATATCAAGGCGGGAGAGGGGGGACATCCGACGCTCTCCATCGGCGTTGGGCGGGAGGCCGGCAGTATCCCGGAGCTGTACAAATACGCCGGTCTGTCTCTGGAAATGGCCCTCAGCCGCGGCGGTGATCAGGCGGTGGTGCGGGGGAGCAGCAGCGATTTTCAGTTCTACGGCGGCAGAACCAAAACCACCGAAAAACGCACCAAGGTCAAGTCCCGGGTCATGGCGAACGCGTTGGGCGAGCTGATTTCCGATACCGAGAATATCTATATCATGGGCCACAGCTTCGCCGATATGGATGCTGTCGGGGCGGCTGTCGGCGTTTGCTGCGCGGCCCGGAAACTTGGCCGTCAGGCGCGGATCATCATCGACCTGGAGAAGAACGCCGCGAAAGCCGTGCTGGAGATGGTGCGGGCCCTGCCGGAGTATCACGACTGCTTTGTGCCCCCTGCGGAAGCCTTTATTAAGATGCGCCCCGGCACCCTGCTGATTGTGGTGGACACCAACCGGCCCACGCTGGTGGAAAGCCCTCAGATCCTGGAGTCCAGCAGCCGGGTGGCCGTCATCGATCATCACCGCAGAGCGTCCAATTATATCGAAAACGCCGTGTTCAGCTTCCACGAGCCTTACGCCTCCTCCGCCTCCGAGCTGGTGACGGAGCTGCTCCAATACCTGATTGAACCCGCCGACCTGCTCCGGGAAGAGGCCGAGGCGCTGATGGCCGGTATTGTGCTGGACACCAAGCATTTCACACTCCGGACCGGCGGAAGAACCTTCGAGGCGGCGGCGTTCCTGCGGCGGGCCGGGGCCGATACCGCCGAGGTCCAGCGGCTCTTCCAGGGCGACCTTGACGGCATGGTGTCCAAGTACGATATTATCCGCAAGGCCGAGCTCTACCGCCCCGACGTGGCCCTTGCGGTGGTGTCCAAGGACGGTGTGGACCGGGTTGCCGCTGCCCAGGCCGCCGACGAACTCCTGACCCTGAAAGGCGTGAAGGCTTCCTTCGTGGTCTACCCCAACGGTCAGGACGTGCTGATGAGCGGGCGGTCTTTGGGCGAAATCAACGTGCAGGTCATTCTGGAGGCCTTGGGCGGCGGCGGAAATTCTGCTACCGCCGGAGGTAAAGTCGAGAACGCCGGCGTGCTGGACGTGCGGGACAGGCTGGCTTCCGCGATTGACGCCTATTTTGAAAAATAACCCGTTTCTTTTTTCAGTTCCAAAATAAAACGCTATGATTTTAATTTGATGAAGGGATGATTTTGTTATGAAAGTCATTTTGCAGCAGGATGTAAAGGGCCACGGCAAAAAGGGCCAGATGGTAGAGGTCTCCGAGGGCTACGCGCGGAATTTCTTACTGCCCCGGAAAATCGCCATCCCCGCCACGCCGGACGCCATCAACACCATGAACCTGAAGGAAAAGGCCAAAAAGGCGGAGGAAGCCCGTCTGAAGGCCCTTGCGGAGGAGACGGCCGTAAAGCTGAAGGAGTGCCAGGTGAAGCTGACCGCCCGGGCAGGAAGCAACGGGAAGCTCTTCGGCGCGGTGACCACAAAGGAAATTTCCGAGGGCCTGATGAAGCAGCACGGGATTGATATTCCCAAGCAGAAACTGGTCCTGGATGAGCCGATTAAAGCCTTCGGCAGTTATCAGGTCAAGGCGCGTTTGGGCTATGAGGTCGTGGCTACTGTCTATGTGTCCGTTTTCGAGGAAAAGTGACGCCGGAGAGCCGCCGCTTTCTTTGACGCTCTGTCATGTAAAGTAAAAAGCAGCCGCGGAAGGAGGGAGATTCAGTGGCCAACGAGGACTTGCTGTTCCGGCAGATGCCCCATGATCTGGAGGGAGAACAGGCTGTTTTGGGCGCGATGCTGATTGACCCGTCTAAGGTGAAGGAGGTCCTGCTGAAGCTCCGGCCTGAGGATTTTTATTTGCAGCAGAACCGGGAGATTTTTGAAACCATCCTGAAAATGTTCAACTTCTCCCAGCCCATCGACCATATCACCGTCCGGGAAGCCATGCGCCGGGCCGGGGTCTTTCGGGAGGATACCACCAACTACCTGGCCCAGCTGGTCAATTATACACCTACCAGCGCCAATGCCGAGGATTACGCGAAGATCGTCCGGGACAAGGCCGTGCTGCGGAATGTGGCCCAGGCAGCGTCGGAAATCGTGACCCTGGTGCAGGAGGGCGTTGGCGAGACGGAAAATATCCTGGATATCGCCGAGCAGAAGATTTTCGCCGTCCGGAGAGGCATGGGCGCCCAGGAAATGGTCAAGCTCAAGGACGTTCTGCCGGAGGTGCTGGACCGCCTGGGGGAGATGAGCGAGAACGAAAACCATCTCCCCGGCGTCTCTACCGGCCTCTCCGCCATCGACCGCAAGATTACCGGGCTGAATAAATCCGACCTGATTCTGCTCGCCGCCCGGCCCGGTATGGGTAAGACCGCACTGGCCCTCAATATGGCGCTGAACGTGGCCAAAAGCGCCCGGAAGACTGTGGCCGTCTTTTCACTGGAAATGTCCCGGGAACAGCTGGTTACCCGCATTCTGGCCTCCGAAGCCCTGGTGGAAAACAACCGCCTCCGGACCGGGATGCTGCGGGAAAGCGACTGGGATAAAATCGTCGACGCCACTGCCGTTCTGCAAGGGCTGGATGTGCGCATTGACGACAATCCCCTGCTGTCCGTGGCCGATATGAACGCCAAGTGCCGCCGCCTGCCGGAACTCTGCCTGGTGGTGGTGGACTACCTCCAGCTTATGACCTCTGCTTCCGGCGGCGGGCGGGGCGAGAACCGTCAGCAGGTGGTGTCCGATATGTCCCGGATGCTGAAAATTATGGCCAAGGAGCTGAATGTGCCCGTGGTCTGCCTCAGTCAGCTCAGCCGCGCCAACGAAAAACGGGATGATAAACGCCCTATGCTCTCCGACCTGCGGGAATCCGGAGCCATCGAGCAGGACGCGGATATCGTCATGTTTCTCTACCGGGACGATTATTATAATGACGATTCCGAAAAGCATAATATCGCGGAATGTATCATAGCCAAGAACCGCCACGGGGAAACCGGCAAGGTGGAGCTGCGCTGGATGCCGGAATATACCCAGTTCTCAACCATAGACAAGAGGTACGAGGATGACGAGTGATTTGCGTGAACGGGTCCAGTGGGAGCCTCTGCTGACGCCGGGGAAAACCGTGCTCTGCGCCGTCTCCGGGGGGCTGGACTCCATGTGCTTGCTGGATTTGCTGGTTTTCTGGCAGGAGAAATATCAGGCAAAGGTAGTCGCCGCCCATTTCAACCACCAGCTTCGGGGGGAGGACGCCGACCGGGATGAGAGCTTCGTGCGGGACTACTGCCGGAAACGGAGCATCCCCTTTGTGGCGGGCCGGGAGAACGTCTGGGCCTACGCCGCCCGGGAGGGCCGTTCTATTGAAGAGGCCGGACGGGCTTTGCGTTACGCGT
Source organism: uncultured Oscillibacter sp. (assembly GCA_910577405.1). Taxonomy (GTDB): domain Bacteria; phylum Bacillota; class Clostridia; order Oscillospirales; family Oscillospiraceae; genus Oscillibacter. Next base: position 107,145 of record CAJTMG010000002.1, read on the forward strand.
TCCTGAAACGGGAGTCTGAACGGCTGGGGGGCGTCCGGATCTGCACCGCCCATCATGCCGATGACAACGCCGAGACCATGCTCCTGAATCTGGTCCGGGGGGCTGGTTCCAGGGGCTTGACCGGGATTCCCAGACGGCAGGGGAATGTATGCCGCCCGTTGCTGGATTTTACCCGCATGGAGCTGGAAGACTACGCCTATGCCCATGAGATTCCCCATGTGGAGGACGCGACAAACAAGGACCCCAACGCCGCGTCAAGAAATATGGTGCGCCTTCTGGTAATGCCCCTGCTGCGGGAGCTGAATCCCAGAGCCGCGGAAAATATGTGCCGCGCCGCCGCTATCCTCACCCGTGAGAACGCTTTCCTGGAAGACCTTGCCGCCGGGTACCTCAAGCACGCCGAGCGGGAACCGGAGGGCCTGCGCATCTCCCGGCAGGTGCTGGCGGAAGCCCCTCCGGGTATGGCGGAACGGGTGGCGCTGCGGCTTCTGGAGACCGTCTGCGGACACCGGCGGGACCTGGGTTCCGTGGACGCGGAGGCGGTGCTGGCCCTGGCCCGGAGCAAAGAGGCAAAATGGGAGCTGCATCTGGGGCATCGACTGCTGGTCCGGGGCGAGGGGGAGGAAGTGGCCGTGGTGCTGCTTTCCCCGCCGCCAAAACCTGTACTGGCCGTGCTGGAGGGAAACGCCTGGTTCGGCGAATGGCGGGTGCGTCTCAGCAAAGAACAGCCCAAGGACGGCGTTTCCTACCCCATACGTCTGCCTGAACGCGCCGCCCTCACCGTGACCCCTTGGCGGCGCGCCGACCGGATGATGATGCCGGACAGCCGGGGCGAACGAAGCCTCAAGCGGCTGTTCAATGACGCTGGCGTCCGGCCATGGAGACGGGATACCACCCCGGTGTTCCGGATCGGCGACGCGCCCGCCGCGGCTCCGGGAGTGGGCGTCGATAAGGCTTTTGCGCCGGAGGAGAATACAGATTGCGTTTACATCACATTTTATAACGAAGCCCCTGACAGCTCGGAGAAAAAATAGAGGACAGTCTGAAACGCTGGAGATAGAGGGAGGATGGATTATGAAGAACAGTGAGATGGAACAGGATATTTTGAAGGTCCTGGTGACAGAGGAAGAAATTCATAGCCGTGTCCAGGAGCTGGGCGCGGAGCTTTACCGGCGGTTCGAGGGAAAGAAGCCGCTGTTTCTGGGCGTCCTGAAAGGCAGCTTTGTGTTTATGACCGACCTGGTGCGGGCTTGTCAGTTAAAGAGCGACATTGAATTCATCGCCGTCAGCTCTTACCAGAACGCTACCGTTTCCTCCGGGAGGGTCCAGATTATCCACGACCTCCAGCAGGATATCACCGGCCGGGACCTGATTATCGTGGAGGACATTCTGGATTCCGGGCATACCCTGGCCTTTTTGAAGCAGTATTTCCTGACCAAGGGGGCCGCGTCCATTACCATCGTGACCCTCCTGGACAAACCCGCCCGGCGCGCTAAGGCCATTGCCGCGGATCTGGCGGGCTTCGTGGTGCCGGACGAGTTCGTGGTGGGCTACGGCCTGGATTATTGCCAGCTTTATCGCAATGTACCCTATATCGGCGTGCTGAAGCCTGAGGTCTATTCCGGCTGACGCGGCCTTCGTGAGGAGGGAATCCTTTTGTCAAGACAAAACCGCATATCCAATCTCAGCCTGATCGCCCTGGGGCTGGCAATCCTGCTCTGCGCCGCCTGGACCTGGAGAATCAATCAGGAGGAATCCAGGGTGGAATTCTCGCAGGTGGAGCAGCTCTTCCGGCAGGAGAAGGTGGAATCCTTTATTATCAGGGACAATACGCTGGTGATGCAGCTCCGGGAGAAATTGAACGGCAGCGACACCCTGCGGTATGAGCTGTACGACTTCACCCTTTTCTATGACAGCCTTGGAGAACTGGTGGAGGAACAGGCCGCCCGGGGGATCATCACGTCCTATGATTATCAGCAGAACCATTCCACCAACTGGCTGGAGATCCTCCTGCCCTGGGTCCTGACCGCCCTGCTGCTGGGAGGTATGTGGTTCGTTTTCTTCCGCGGCCAGGGCGTTGGCGGAGGGGGCGGCGGCGGTGACCGGATGGCTAAATTTGGCTCCGCCCGCACCCGTACCCTTTCTGATAAAGACAAGAAAGTCACCTTTAAGGACGTTGCCGGGGCCGACGAGGAAAAAGAGGAAATGCAGGAAATCGTCGAGTTTTTACGGGACCCAAGGCGCTTTATGGCACTGGGCGCGCGTATTCCCAAAGGCGTCCTTCTGGTAGGGCCTCCGGGTACCGGCAAGACCCTGCTGGCAAAGGCCGTGGCGGGTGAGGCCGGCGTGGGCTTCCTGTCCATCTCCGGCTCCGATTTCGTGGAGCTTTACGTGGGCGTGGGCGCGAGCCGTGTCCGGGACCTCTTCGATCAGGCGAAAAAGTCCTCCCCTGCCATCGTGTTCATCGACGAGATCGACGCGGTAGGCCGTCAGCGCGGGACCGGCGTCGGCGGAGGTCACGACGAGCGGGAGCAGACCCTGAATCAGCTCCTGGTGGAAATGGACGGCTTTGCCGCGAACGAGGGCGTGGTCGTCCTGGCCGCTACCAACCGCGCCGACGTGCTGGACCCCGCCCTGCTCCGTCCCGGACGCTTCGACAGACAAATTTACGTGGGCCTGCCGGATATCAAGGGCCGGGAGGAAATCCTGCGGGTCCATGCGAAGGGCAAGCCTCTGGCCGAGGATGTGAGCCTGCGGAAACTGGCCCGGGGCACCGCTGGCTTTACCGGCGCGGACCTGGAGAATCTGGTGAACGAGGGCGCTCTGCTGGCCGCGAGAAAAGACAGGGATTTTATCACCATGGAGGACCTGCGGGAGGCCGAAATCAAGGTCATCGCAGGCCCCGAAAAGCGCAGCCGCGTGATCCCGGAGAAGGAACGGAAACTGACCGCGTGGCATGAAGCCGGGCACGCTGTGGTAATGCACGCCCTGCCGGACCACGACCCTGTGAATCAGATCACCATCGTCCCCAGAGGGCAGGCGGGCGGTATGACCATCGCTCTGCCGGAGGCCGACCGTTCCTACCTCTCCAAGCGTTATATGGAAGATCAGATTGTAGCCCTTCTTGGCGGTCGTGTGGCCGAAAAGCTCTGCCTGGGTGATGTTTCTACCGGCGCCAGCAACGACCTCCAGCGGGCTACGTCCATTGCAAGAAAAATGGTGGCCGTCTACGGTATGAGCGACCGGATCGGCGCCGTGTCTCTCGAGGGCGGTCACGACGAGGTCTTCATCGGCCGGACCATGAGCCAGGGCAGAAGCTATTCCGAAGCCGTTGCCGCTCAGGTGGATGAGGAGGTCCGGCGGCTCATTGACGAGGCTTACCAGCGCTGTGAGGCCATCCTGACACGGCAGCGCCGGGAACTGGACTTGGTGGCCCGTTATCTGGTGGAGCATGAAACCATGGAGCAGGCCGAGTTCCTGGCCGTCTTCGGGGAACGCCCGGAATTGGAAATCCCTGAATGGCCCTCCAAGGCTCCCCGCTGGCCGGAAGAGGACGAGTGAAGCCCTGACAGCCGGCAATCAGCGGGAGACCGTTCTGCCCCTGATTGACAGAAAGAGGAAAGGCGGTTCTGCTCCGGATGGCTGGAAAAGGGAACGCCATTCAGCCCCCAATAGCCGGACCAGTGATAAGGACGCGGGCCTCTGAAATCCCTTTCGTATGACAAATATTTGGATGGTTTCAGAGAAAAAGCCTAAAAAACGGGGTTTTTACGGCCTCTCTTCGGCAGAATCACGAAAAAGCTGTCCGTCAGGGGCGCACAGAGGACAGGCGAATTTTTCTTGCAGCCACAGACTGTCCGTCAGCCGTGGACAGAATCCCAGGAACCAACGGCTGAACGGCTGCCTGGGCTGGTTTTTGATGGATTCTTTCTGTGAAGATTTCATCTTGAATATTTGCAGGAAAAGACGTAAAATGCTTACCATATGGCGGTTCTCAGGCCTGCGGGGAATTTCTGCGGCTGGAATTTGGAAGAGTTCCGGATGCTTCCAGAAGTTGGCCGGAATGTCTGAGGGCTGTTATGATTAGAATGGAGGATGAAAAGATGAAAAAACTCTTAGCAATGCTTCTTGCACTGGCCCTGGTGTTCAGCCTGACGGCCTGCGGCGGCGACACTGCCCAGACCGGCGGTGATGACACGCAGCAGTCCGGCGGCGATACGGCTTCCGGCGGAGATACGGCTTCCGGCGGCGACGTGGTGCGGATCGGCGTGTTCGAGCCTTCCACCGGTGACTCCGGCGCGGGCGGCAAACAGGAAATGCTGGGTATGCAGTACGCCAACAAGGAAACCCCCACGGTTGAAATCGGCGGCAAGACCTATAACGTCGAGCTGGTTTACGCCGACAACGGTTCTACCCCCGATAAGGCTCCCACAGCCGCGGCGGAACTGGTCAGCAAAGACGTGAGCCTCGTCCTGGGTTCTTATGGCTCCGGCGTGTCTATGGCCGGCGGTCCCATCTTCGGGGAAAACGACCTCTGCGCCATCGGTGTTACCTGCACCAACCCCGGCGTTACTGCGGGCAATGACTACTATTTCCGCATCTGCTTCCTGGATGACTTCCAGGCACAGGTGCTGGTGAATTTCGCGGAAGAGAAGTTCTCCGCAAAGAAGGCCTACCTGCTGGGCGAGCTGGGCAACGAGTACGATCAGGGCCTGATCTCCTTCTTTGAGCAGGCGTTCCCCGGCGAGGTCGTTAAGGATTCCTTCCCCTCCAATACCTCTGACTTCTCCACTTATCTGAACAAGGCTGTCTCTGAAAAGGCGGACGTGATCTTCTGCCCGGTGTCCATTGCTTACTCTACTCAGATTGTCAAGGCTGCGGGTTCCATGAATCTGGAAATCCCCATCCTTGGCTCCGACACCCTGGACAACAACATGGTTCTTGAGGCCGCCAAGGGTTCCAATGTCTCCGTTTACGTCTCCACCTTCTATACAGAGGGCGGCTCGCCTGAATTCGACGAGGGCATCAAGGCCTGGCTGAATGAGGATTCCACCGCCATGACCAACAACGGCGGAAACGACACCATCGCCGCTGTTACCGCCATGGGCTACGACGCTTACTACACCGCTCTTGAGGTCCTGAAAAATGCCGGTTCTCTGGACCTGGCTGAAATCAAGGCCGCGCTCCCCAGCACCACCTATACCGGCGTGTCCGGCTCCATTGCCTTCGGCGAACAGGGCGACGCCGTCCGCGACACCGCCTATATCAAGGCTTTCGACAGCAGCACGGATGCCTGGACTCTGGAGACTGTCCAGACCGTTAGCTGACGGAACGAACTGACAGCAGACTCTGCGCCTGCCGGGGGATGTGTCCCGTTCCCCGGCAGGCTACAGCGTTTTGAATGAGGAATGAGGAGTCAGGAATTAGGAGTTCAGTCCGGTTCCGTAATTCTTCATTCCTAATTCCTCATTCCTGATTTCTAATTCTAAAGAGGGGTGATTTTCGTGCAGTATGCGCTCTCTATCCTGCTTTCCGGCATCTCTCTGGGCGGTCAGTATGCCTTGATTGCCATCGGGTACACCATGGTTTACGGCATCCTGCGTCTGATTAACTTTGCCCACGGTGACGTTTTTATGGCAGCCGGCCTGATGATGGTCTACCTGACGAGCTTCCTGGGCGGACTGCTCCCGGCGGGGCTGGTGATTCCCGCCGGACTGCTCCTGTCCGTGGCCCTGACGGTCATTCTGGGCTTTGTCATTGAACGGGCGGCTTACAAACCCCTGCGGTCCGCGCCCCGGATGAGCGTTATGATCTCGGCCATCGGCGTCAGCTATCTCCTGCAAAATCTGGCCACCTATGTCACCGGCGGACTGCCCCAGATGTATCCGGAAATCCCCGGGCTGTCCAAAACCGTGACCATCGCCGGGGTGTCTACCAAGTGGGTCACCATTATCACGCCCTTCTTGGTGGTGGCTCTGGTGATCGCGCTGACACAGCTGATCAATCATACGAAAATTGGCATGGCGATGCGGGCGGCGGCCAAGGACTTCGAAACCGCGCAGCTGATGGGCGTGAAGCTCAACGCGGTCATTTCCGTCACCTTTGTTATCGGCTCCTTCCTGGCGGCGGTAGGCTCGGCCCTCTACTTTACCAACTATCAGTCCATCGTCCCCCTCTCCGGCGCGCTTCCCGGACTTCGTGCCTTCGTCGCGGCGGTCTTCGGCGGTATCGGCTCCATCCCCGGCGCGGTGGTTGGGGCGTTCCTGATCGGCATCAGCGAGAGTATTATCAAGGGTTCCAGCTGGAGCGTGTTCTCAGATGCCTTTACCTTTGCCCTGCTGATTATTATCCTTGTGGTCAAGCCTACGGGACTCTTTGGCGAAAAGGTCACCGATAAAGTATAAGGAGGAATGCGGAATGCAGCGTACCAACCAAAAAGGCGCCCGGACCGCGTTCCTCTGCGCGGCGGCGCTCCTGCTGATTGTGCTCCTGATCGAGAACCTCAGCGTGTTTTTGCCTGCGGCCAGTGTGCCGAAAATCTTTCAGTCCACATCCATGCTCTTTACCGTTCTGAAAAAGGGCGTGGTCTATTCCCTGGTGGCCGTCTCCATGAACCTGCTCAACGGCTTCGCCGGGCTGTTCTCCCTGGGTCAGGCGGGCTTTATGCTCCTGGGCGCTTATACCTACGCCATCCTGACCATCCCTGTGGCCAGCCGGGATACCGTCTACTATATCTATAACGGCTCCGCCATCAATTTCTCGCTTCCGGAAATTTTCGGCGGCGGCCCGGTGGGTCTGGTCCTGGGCGTGCTGCTGGCTTTGATCCTCGCCGGCTGTGTGGCTGCGCTGGTGGCCTGGCTGATCGGCCTGCCGGTGCTGCGGCTTAAGGGCGATTATCTGGCAATCGCGACACTGGGGTTCGGCGAAATTATCCGGGCCGTGCTCCAGTGGGATAAGCTGGGGCCTGTGACCAACGGCGCCAATGCCTTGAAGAGCTTCCCGACCTTTTCCAGCTTCAATGTCCAGAACGACGCCGGACAGGTGAGCCTGCGGCTGAGCTGCTTCGTGCCCTTCCTGCTGTCGGGAGTCTGTATCGCCATTATCGTGATGCTGATTAACTCCACCTACGGCCGGGCGTTCAAAGCCATTCGGGACGATGAGGTCGCCGCGGAAGCCATGGGCATCAACCTGGCAAGGCATAAGCGGATGGCCTTCTGCATCAGCTCCTTTTTTGCTGGCTTCGGTGGCGGGATGTTTGCCATGTACGCCAATCAGGCCCAGGCCAGAACCTTTACCACCGCTATGACCTACGAGATTCTGCTGATCGTTGTGATCGGCGGCATCGGCTCCGTCTCAGGAAGCTGCATCGCCTCCTTCCTCTACGTGGCGGCAAGCGAATGGTGGCTCCGGTTCCTGGATACTGAAACCGTCCTGAAAAGCGGCTTCAAGGTCCCCCTGCTGCGGAACGGCTTCCGGATGGTGGTCTTCTCTGTGGTCATTATGATCGTGGTCCTCTTCTTCCGGAAAGGCTTGATGGGAGATAAAGAGCTGCCGGACCTCTTCAGACGGCGCAGGAAGGAGGGCACGGCAAAATGAGCGAAAATGTTCTGAAAGTCGAAAATGTCACCATGCAGTTCGGCGGCGTGGTGGCAGTGGATAACCTGAATCTGGAGGTCAACAAGGGCGAGATCGTGGCCCTGATTGGTCCCAACGGCGCGGGAAAAACCACGGCGTTCAACGTCATCACCGGCGTTTACCAGCCTACCAACGGGGCCGTTTGGTTCCAGGGGGAGAAGATTGTGGAGAATCATCCCCAAGGCAAAATGAAGGCCATGTATAAGGGAGAGCACGCCGGAGAGTACAGTCAGGTGATCGCCCCCACGCCGGATAAGGTGACAAGGCTCGGCATGGCCAGGACGTTCCAGAATATCCGGCTCTGGAAGTCTCAGACCGTCTTTGAAAACGTCCTGATCGCCAAGCACTGCCGGACTGCCAGCAACGTGTTCTCCGCCACATTCCGGCTGAATCACAAGGAGGAGGCCGCCCAGAGAGCCAACGTGGAGGAATTGCTGGAGACCGTGGGACTGTCGGACGTGCGGGACGAGCTGGCTACCTCCCTTCCCTACGGTAAGCAGCGGCGTCTGGAAATCGCCCGTGCTTTGGCCGCGGAACCGAAACTGCTGCTTCTTGACGAGCCCGCCGCTGGTATGAATCCTCAGGAAACCGACGAGCTGACCGCCTTTATCGGGGAAATCCGGAAGCGCTTCGGCCTGACTATTTTCCTGATCGAGCATCATATGAATCTCGTCATGGATATCTCCGAGCGGATCTACGTCCTGGACTTCGGTAAGCTGATCGCCCAGGGCACGCCGGCGGAAATCCAGAATAACAAGCGCGTGATTGACGCCTATCTGGGGGTGAGCGAGGATGCTTAAAATCGAAAACCTCCATGTCAGCTACGGCGGCATTCAGGCCCTCCGGGGAATCTCGCTGGAGGTTCCTGACGGCAAAATCGTCACCCTCATCGGAGCCAACGGCGCGGGGAAGTCCACGACCCTCCGGACCATCACCGGGCTTGTGAAGGCGGCTTCCGGGTCCATCCAGTGGAACGGCGGGGAACTGCTGGGGAAGTCCATCGACAAGATCATTTCCTCCGGCATCGCCTTGTCGCCCGAGGGCCGCAGGGTCTTCGCGGATATGACTGTGGTGGAAAATTTGCAGATTGGCGCGTACCTCCGGAATGACAAGGCCGGAATCGCGGAGGATATCAAATGGGTCTACAGCCTCTTCCCACGGCTGGAAGAACGGAGCTGGCAGCTGGCGGGCACCCTCTCCGGCGGCGAACAGCAGATGCTTGCCGTAGGCCGTGCCCTGATGTCCAGACCCAAGCTGATGATGCTGGACGAACCCTCCCTGGGCCTGGCGCCGCTGGTGGTGCAGGATATCTTCTCCATTATCCGGGAGATCAACCGGCAGGGCGTGACAGTCCTTCTGATTGAGCAGAACGCGAACATGGCCCTGAAAATCGCTGACCTGGCCTATGTGCTGGAAACCGGCAATATCACCATGTCCGGCACCGGCGCGGAGCTCCTGGCCAATGAGAAGGTCCGGGAAGCCTACCTGGGCAAAAACGGCTGATGTAAAGAATCAAAAATCCCATTTCGGGCATAAAGCAGCGCCGGAAGACGACAGAGGTTCTTCCGGCGTTGTTTTATTTCTGATCGGTACAATTAGGCGTGCCAGAGCGGAAGCGTTTCCCGGCAGGCTTTTCCAAAAACAACCTGGCAGGCCGGAAATTCCGCGGGGACAAAGCAATTCATGCCGCGCGCTCCTCAGAACAGGCCGGTGATTTTCCCATTCTCGTCCACGTCGATTTTCTCCGCGGCTGGGACCTTCGGCAGCCCCGGCATGGTCATGATCTCCCCCGTCAGCGCTACTAAAAATCCCGCGCCCGCGCTGACCTTCAGATTCCGTACCGTGACCGTGAAGTCCTCCGGCGCGCCCAGAAGAGACGGGTCGTCAGAAAAGCTGTACTGCGTCTTGGCAACACAGATCGGCAGTTTGTCAAAGCCCAGGTCTGTCAGTTCAGCCGCCTGTTTTTTCGCCGCCGGAGTCAGAGCCACGCCCTTTCCATGGTAGACCTTCGTCACAATGTCTTCCAGTTTCTGTTCTATGGAGTCCATCTCGCTGTATGAGAACCGGAAGTCCTTAGGTTCCTCGCATAGCCGGATCACTTCCTCTGCCAACGCCTTACCGCCTTCGCCGCCCTTGGCCCAGACCTCGCTCAAGGCCGCCCGGACGCCCAGTTCCCGGCATTTTTCCTCTACCAGGGCCAGCTCCGCCTTGGTGTCCGTAGGAAACGCGTTGATGGCCACCACGCAGGGCAGGCCGTAGACGTTCCTGATATTGTCCACGTGCCGCAGGAGATTCGGAAGCCCCCGTTCCAGCGCGGACAGATTTTCACGGTTCAGATCGGTTTTAGGCGCGCCGCCGTGGTGCTTCAGCGCCCGGACCGTCGCCACAATCACCACCGCGTCCGGGGTCAGTCCGGCCATGCGGCACTTGATATCCAGGAACTTTTCCGCCCCAAGGTCCGCCCCGAAGCCCGCTTCCGTAATGGCGTAATCCCCCAGGGCCAAAGCCAGCCGGGTGGCCGTGACGGAGTTGCATCCATGGGCGATATTGGCGAACGGACCGCCGTGGATAAAGGCCGGAGTGCCCTCCAGGGTCTGGACCAGGTTCGGCTTGAGGGCGTCTTTCAGCAGAGCGGTCATCGCGCCTTCCGCCTTGAGATCGTGGGCGGTAACGGGCTGGCCGTCGTAGGTATACGCCACGATAACGCGTCCCAGACGGGCTTTCAGATCCAGAATGCCGCCGGATAGACACAAAACCGCCATAATCTCACTGGCGACAGTTATATCGAAGCCGTCCTCCCGCGGCACGCCCTGCATCCGCCCGCCCAGGCCGTCCACGATGTTCCGAAGCTGACGGTCGTTCATGTCCACACAGCGTTTCCAGACAATTTTCTTCACGTCAATCCCCAGCGCGTTCCCCTGCTGAATGTGGTTGTCCAGCATAGCCGCCAGCAGATTGTTTGCCGCGCCGATGGCATGGAAATCCCCGGTAAAATGCAGATTGATGTCCTCCATCGGCACCACCTGCGCGTAACCTCCGCCAGCCGCACCGCCCTTCACGCCGAACACCGGACCCAGGGAGGGCTCCCGCAGCGCGACAAGACTCTTCTTCCCCAAAAGCCGCAGAGCGTCCGCCAAACCTACCGTGGTCGTGGTCTTCCCCTCTCCGGCAGGCGTGGGATTGATGGCCGTTACCAGTACCAGCTTTCCGTTCCTGTGCGGCTCCTCACGCAGAAGCCGGGGGTCGATTTTGGCCTTGCAGTTCCCGTAGAGCTCCAGATATTCGGGAGACACTCCGGCGGCCGCGGCGATTTCCGTTATGGGCTTCATGGCGCAGGACTGGGCGATTTCAATGTCAGACGGTACGTTCATTAAGACTCCTCCTTCTTTTCCTTGGCTTTCCCTAAAAGGTATTACTTCTTCAAAGCAAGAGCATCATATCATATTCCAGTGCAAAAGAAAAGAGGGTTTTTGCAAAACTTGCTTTTCATACCGAAATATGGTACAATAGCGGCATTCAGAGGGGTGAAGCCATGGAGATGTGCATAGATTTGCCTGCGGAGATGATAAAAGAACTGACAGGGGACAGTAATAGATTTGCGTCGCCGTTCAGCGAGTTTTGCGGTTACTCCATCTGGGCGGAGGAAAAGGAAGGTATTGACGAAAACGATATACAGTGGTATTGCAAAAAGCTGAAATACATGACAGAGCATACCGACCGGCTGATAGAGGACGCATTCAGGCCGGAATTCTATCAGTTCTATGGCGTGGACCGGGAACGGGTTGGGCTGCCGGAAGAAATGTGCCGTCAGTTGATTGTGGACAGTTTTGTGCTGCATAAAGGGGACGGTTCCATAATATGTTGCTTGTCCAACGATTGGTTTATGCACGGACATTTTATAGAATGCAAATGGGACGACAGTTGGAAGTTCATCGGTTCATATATTTGCTGAGCAATGTGACGGCTGAAAGGGGGAGGAACCATGGAACTGAGCGTGACAGGAAGGCTGAAACGGGCGGCGCAGACGGCAAGGCCCCAGGTCCAGAAGGCGCCGGAAGAGAAAACGAGGGTCCAGCAGCGGCGGGAGGACCGTCTGACGCTTTCAAAGCAGGCGCTTACCATGCTGGAAGAGCAGAACCGTCAGGCCCGGGAACGGAGGGCAAAGGAGATCGAGGAAAAGAAGCAGGGCGCCGATGCGGAAATTGACGCGATGACCAAGGCGCTGAAAAAGATGCTGAAATGCCAGAAGATTGCGGCGCGGATTATGGCGGGGGACAAGGTGCCGCCGGAGGACGAACGCTATCTGATGGAGAACGACCCGGAGAGCTACAAGCTGGCAATCGCGATGCGGAAGCCCAAGGAGGACCCGAAGGAATATGACAGCGTGCTGGAGGACGAGGACCGGGAAGGCGGCGGGGAATCCACAGGCGCTATGGAAGCGGAGTCCCCCGAGGCAGAATAAAAAGAAACAGCGGCAGGTTTTTTCAGGCCCGCCGCTGTTTTTTTATGGAGTTTCGTCCTCATAACTGCTGGAATATTCGTCCCCGTGCCGGATGAACTTGTCCAGCAGGCGGGAGACTTCACGGATATCAATCGGTTTAGCGACATGGGCATTCATACCGCAGTCCAAGCATTTTTTGATGTCCTCGGAAAAGGCGTCGGCGGTCATGGCGATAATAGGCAGGCTGGCGTCGGGGCGGTCCAGCTTCCGGATGGCCGCGGTTGCCTCGTAGCCCGTCATCACCGGCATTCGCAGGTCCATCAGAACAGCGTCGTAGAACCCCACAGGCGACGCCAGAAACTTGTCTACGCATATCTGCCCGTTCTCGGCCCATTCCAGTTCCAGGCCCTGTTCGCTGAGCAGCTCGCTGGCGATTTCCCAGTTCAGATCGTTGTCCTCCGCCAACAGAATCCGCACGCCGGTAAAGTCATATCGGGAATGGGTTTCCTCCTCGCAGGGCTGGCCGGGGAGGTCGGCAAAGGGTCTGAGGCCATAAAACAGCGTGGACTTGAACAGCGGCTTGGAGATAAACCCGGCGATGCCCACGGCTTTTGCATCGGCTTCGATCTCGCTCCAGTCGTAGGCGGAAATCAGCAGAATGGGCGTATCGCTGCCAAAGCGTTCCCGGATGATCTTCGCCGCGGAAATCCCGTCGATATCCGGCAGTTTCCAGTCCAGCAGGATAATCTGGTACGGATCTCGCTTGTTCCGCCGTTCCTCGATTTTCTGGAAAGCGGCGTTGGCGTCCAGCACCCAATCCGCCTTGATGCCGATGGATTTCAGTGATGCGATGGTGCCCTCGCAAAGCTGCTGGTCGTCGTCCACCACCAACAGGTTCCAGTTCGGCAGGATCATATCGGTCTCCTGGATTTCCGAACACTCCAGATCCAGAATCACATGGAAGGTTGACCCCTTGCCCAAAGCGCTGTCTACTTTTATGGAGCCCTGCATGGTGTCCACAATATACTTGGTAATGGCCATACCCAGACCGGACCCCTCTGTTTTCCGGACGCGGGCGTTATCCTCCCGGACGAAGGAATCGAATATCTTCTTCTGGAACTCCGGCGTCATACCGATACCAGTATCTTTGATAACGATATTGGTCCGTACAAAATTCTCGCCCTTTGGAGACGCCTCTTCATAAAGGCAGATCTGAATGGACCCGCCGTCCGGGGTAAACTTGATCGCGTTGCCCAGAATATTGATCAGGACCTGATTGAGCCGCACGCTGTCACAGTAGACGTTCTCGGTGGTGATATCGTGAATGAACACGTCGAACTGCTGGTGCTTGGCCCGGACCTGGGGCTGCACGATGCTGACGATGCTGTCCATGACCTCCCGCAGAGAGATCTGATCCATGTTCAGGGTCAGCTTGCCGCTCTCGATTTTGGCCATATCCAACACGTCGTTGATCAGTCCCAGAAGGTGCCGGCTGGACAGGGTGATTTTCTTCAGGCAGTTCTGCACCTGCTGGGAGTCGTCGATATTGGCGGTAGCGATAGCGGTCATGCCCACGATGGCGTTCATAGGCGTGCGGATATCATGGGACATATTGGACAGGAATTCACTCTTGGCCTGATTTGCGCGGATGGCGTCTTCCCGGGCAATTTCCAGCTCTTTCATCTGGGCGGTCAGTCTCCTGAAGTACAGCCAGAAGACGAACAGCAGCGCCAGCAGGACCACGGACCCCGCCAGCAGAGCGAGATGGCTCCATGCGCGGCTGAGGTCGTTGACCAGCTCGTCCATCTGCCCGTATGGAAGCACTGTTACCAGAACCCACTCGGAATAGGGCAGCTGGGTACAGAACAGGTGCAGCCGCTCGTCGCCGAACTCCAACACGTCAGTATATTCCTCGCTGGCGTTGATGGCGTCTTTCAGGGCCTGGACCTTCTCGCTGCCGTCCTCCCCCTGTTCGGCGTAGAGGGACTGAATGCGCTCATAGTAATTCTCCGGGTATGACTCGGTACTCCGGATAATAAAACTGCCGTCCCGCCGGATGATATGGGAATAGACCAGGGAATTCTTTTCATTCAAAGAGAGGGTTTCAGAGATGTAGCTGGCGGGGATGCTGGCCACCAGTGCGGCGCAGGCCTTGCCGCTTTCCATTTCATAAGCGGAGGGGACTCCCAGCAAAACGGTTTTTTCCCCCGAAGGAGTATTCGCCACAGCGACCTTGACCTCGCTGTTATTCAAAGACCACAGGAACGACTTTGGGTCCTCCAAAAGGGACTCCTCCCCGTAGAGCATCTCATAGGACCCGTCGTGGCTGTAGAAAGCCAGCGAGTCGAATCCCCGGGCCTTGGCGCTATAGGTCAGGCTGTCCCGCAGCGCGGCGATATCGGCGCTTCCGGGCGGGTTGGTTTCCATCAGCGCTTCCACCTGTGAAAGCCGCAGGTGGATGGTGGTCTCGAAGTGTTGGGAAATCTGTTCGCTCATGCTGGTCATGTAGATATTCCCCACGGAGCTGATGGTTTCCGTGCTTTTGCGGTTCATGTAGACGGCCATGGAGACGAAGATGATGACAAAGGCGATAATCACGAAGAACAGGCTGACGAACAGAGAACGGGAGCTGTAGTCCTGCTGTTTCTTCATCCCCCAAGCGCCTCCTGATAAGCGCGGATGGCGTCCACGGTAATCTGATAGTCGGCTTTTGTCTGTTCAGCCAGCGCGTCGGACTCCGGGGTATAACCATTCCGCAGGGATTCGCACAGGGCGCTGCTGGAGGAACTGAGGCGGTCGAAGCCAAGGTTCTGGCACACGCCCTTGATGGTATGCGCGGCCCGGAACGCCTCCTCGTAATTCTTTTCTTCCAGAGACCTGCACAGAAGGTCATAGCTCCCGTCGCTCAGGAATTTCAGCACAAATTTGGACACCAGCTTTTCCATCTGGAGCCGGCTCAGCACGTCCTTGTAATTTCCGCCCAATGCAGCATAGCACTCTTGTAAGGTCATTGTTTTTCCTCCTCCTGTTGTGCCGTATCTCCTTCAATGGGGGAGATTACGGAAAGGGTTTCTTTCATATCGTCGCGGTAGAAGCAGTAATGGCCCCGTTCGCTCCGTTTCACGTGATAAAGGGCCTGGTCCGCGGCATGGAACAAAGTGTCGTAATCGCAGGAAAGCTGGCTGCTCAGGGCCACGCCCATGCTCAGGGAAATCTGGAAGCTCCCGAGCTGCCCGCAGAGCGAGCTGAAAATCCGGGAAATGATGCTCTCCACATCGTCCTTATACTCCAGGAAAATCAAAAACTCGTCCCCTCCGGCCCGGGCAGCGATGTCCCCTCCGCGGATACTCTGACGCAGCTGCTCGGCCACATAGATCAGCACGCTGTCGCCAAAGGAATGCCCAAAGGTATCATTGGCCTGCTTGAAGTGGTCCAGGTCGAAAATCACCAGGGCGTAGGACGCGGAGGGCCGGTTCTGGAGCCGCTCAAGAATCCGCTTCTTGGCGTAGGCGTGATTCAGCAGTCCCGTCAGCGCGTCGTGGGAGGCCATATGCTCCAGGGCGTTGAGCTTCATCCGGGAATCGTGGATATCGATCGCCTTTCCGATGGCGCCCGTGTACCGGGGAGGCTCGTCGGAGGACCAGATAGCCCGGGCGATGATCTGGAACCAGCGCAGTTCGCCTCCGCAGTCGATCCGGCAGTCCTGCGTCACGTCGGGGTGTTCGGGGCTGGTGCTCCGGAGCGCGTCGGCAAGTTCGGCGCAGTTCTTGAGGTTGATTTGCTCCAGGACCCGCTCGTTGTGCATGGGGTCCATAATGATCTCGTCCAGGCCCAGACGCTGCGCGCCCCAGGTGGACAGGGTCAGCATAGCGGGAGAGGTGGTGTACTCGAATTGAATCTCCTGTGTCAGGGCGGCGAAGAAGCTGTACTTCATCCGCTCGTGCTCCAGAAGCTGTAAGGTCCGTTCGGACGCGGTCAGTTCCTCGTGCCGGCTCATTTCCTGGGCGATGTTCCGCAGTTCGGACCGGTTCCGGCGCTGCGGGTCGTTGTTGTTCAGCTCAATCTGAATGTCGTTGGAGATTTCCGACAGGCACTCCAGCACCAGAGGATTGAACACGCCGCACTGACCGCCGGTAATCATTTCCACGGCCTTCTCGTGGGTAAAGGGCGGTTTATACACCCGTTTGGAGGTCAGCGCGTCGTACACATCCGCCAGGGCCACGATCTGGGCGGAAATAGGAATCTCGTCGCCCTTGAGACCATCGGGATAACCCCGGCCGTCGTAGCGCTCGTGATGCCACCGGCAGATATCGTAGGCTTCCTTCACCAAAGGCTCGTTCTGGTGGATTGGCAGGCCCTTGAGCATATCCGCCCCCACCAGGGAATGGGTTTTCATGATGGCGAATTCCTCGTCGGTGAGCTTGCCGGGCTTGTTGAGGATGGACTCGTCGATAGCGATCTTGCCGATATCGTGGAGGGCGGACGCGGTAGAAATCATGGAGATATCGGCGGGAGTCAGGGAATAGCGGTCGGTTTTCTGGACCAGGCGGTTCAGGAGCAGCTCTGTCAGGGTCCGCACATGGAGCACGTGGAGACCGCTCTCGCCGTTCCGGAATTCCACGATGTGACTGAGAATGTCTATCATCAAGCTGCTGCGCTGTTCCTTCTCATAGATCTGGTCGGCCACCATACTGACCAGCTTCTTCTGCTTGCTGGAGAGCATGATGGTATTCACCACGCGTTTCCGGACGATCAGCGCGTTGAATGGCCGTGAAATGAATTCGGTAACGCCCAGCTCATAGGCCCGCTCCACATATTCCACGCTGTCGTCAGAAGAAATCATGATTACAGGAACGTCTTCGATCCAATGATTGGCGTTCATGATTTCCAGCACCTGGAGGCCCCGCATTTTTGGCATGATATTATCCAGCAGCACCAGGCAGAGTTCAGGGCTCCGCTGCTGAAGGATGTCGATACAGGGAAGACCGTCGTCGGCCTCCAGGAAGTCATACTCATCGCCCAGCATAGCAGCCAGCATGGTACGGTTGGTCTCGTTATCGTCCACAATCAGGATTTTCGGCTTATGTTCCTTGCTCAAAGGGAATCACATCCTTACAAATAGTGTCTTGACAGGGAAGGGGCAGATCTGAGAGTACGCCGTGAGCAAAGGCAGGGGCAGAAAAAGCTCCCTGGCCCTGTGAATGCGGACTCGCAAAATATCAACTTTATTCTACCATAGGCCGAAAAAAATAGCAAGCAAAAACCGCATTCGGGAAAAGCGACTTTGGAAAACATTTCCGACAGGGAGCGCCGCCTGGGAGAATGTTCGCAAGCGGAGGACGGATGTTTGCAAAACCGGAGGCTTGCTTAGTGTTTCAGTGACATGGAGACAGGTAAGATTGATGGACATAGTAAAAAATTTACGTAGAGCAAAAGGAAATGAACGGCAAAATCACCAATTCAGCCATTTATATCAAGAAAAAAACGGCTTAATCAGAAAAAATTGCCAAAATATCCGCAAAACAAAATCTGGCAGTGCTTTGTCGTAAAAAAGCTCTTGATTTTTTCCGTGGGATGGTGCATAATATCTCCTGACGGGAGTATGCCGTTTTGTTGCCGTCCCCTCTTTAGCTGGACTGAACCGGCACTCCCATTGCAGATATTGCAGATATTGCAGATAGAGAGATTCAACGTCATATGAGTGCGCCGGTATAGTGCCGCCGCGGCCCTTTATGGAACCCTTTACCTACTCTGCGGCCCTGGCTGCGCTATGATTTTTTCTGATTTTTGTATGAAGGGGAGGACTGTACATGGATTTGCTGTCGTGCAACTCCAGCTTGATGTTGGAAAAATCCCTGGGCTTCCTGTGGACCAAGCAGGCGGCCATTCTGGATAATATTGCCAACGCCGAGACGCCAAATTATCGCGAGAAAATTGTCACCTTCGAAGAAAGCCTCCGGGGGAAGCTCCAGCAGGCCGCCCGAACCCAGACCCCTGTGAAGGACGTGCGCCGGGTCCTGGATTCCTCCCCCTTCGCCGTGACCGAGCAGGCCGTGGTGACAAGAATGGATGAAAACGGCGTCAACGTTACCGTCCAGAGCGCCGAGGCCATCCGCAACGCCTATCAGCTCCGTTACGTCATGAGTAGCATCAACAGCGACCTGACTTTGCTGCGCACCGCCGTCCGGGGCCAGTAAAACGCTTCGCTTGACTTCAAAACCCTTCCCGGCGCAGGCTGGCTCTTTCAGCTTTATGCCCTATACTTTTCTGAACGCTGTCTCCTCGGCTTGCCTAAGATGCGAAGATACAGCGTTGCCCTTGTCTAAATTCCCCTCTGGAGAAATGGAGTGCAGTACATATGGCATTTTTAAGCAGTATGAATATTGTGGCCTCCGGCCTGACCGCGCAGCAGCTTCGGCTTGACGTGGTGGCCGAAAATGTGACCAATTCCACTACCACCCGTACCGAGGGCGGCGGGGCCTACCGGCGGAAAATGGTCGTCTTCCGCTCTGAAACCGGCCGGGATACCTTCCGCAAGGCCATGGCCAAGGCCGCTTACGGAATGGCGCCGAACAAGGGCTTCGATACCATCGGCGGCGTGAGGGTGACCCAGATCGTGGAGGACCCTACGCCCTTTAAGCTGGTCTACGACCCTGAACATCCTGACGCAAATGAGGACGGATACCTGGAAATGCCCAATATCGACATGGTGAAGGAAATGACTGACGCCATGGCCGCAACTCAGGCATATTCCGCCAACGTGACGGCTTTCAACACGCTGAAAACCGTGATCGCGCAGGGCTTGGAAATCGGTAAGTAAGGAGTGGTACGGGTATTATGGAACGTTTGGATAAGCTGGCGCCCCTGAATCCGCTGAAACCCCTGAGCGGCGAGAAAAAAACCCAGGACGCCCATCCCCTGGAGGAAAGCGTTTTCGGGGCCGTGTTCCGCTCCGCCATCGACAACGTGAAGGAAACCGACGCGGAAAAAGTGGAGGCCCAGTACCTTCTGGCTACCGGACAGCTTGATAATCCCTCCGCTCTGATGATTGCTGCCAGTAAGAATCAGATTGCGGTCGATTTGCTGATTCAATTGAGAAACAAGGCTCTGGACGTTTACTCGGAGCTGACGAGAATCAGTCTGTAACGTCCTGAGGAGGAATCGGAAACCGTGACGACTGCAAGCAAAAGGAGGTGAGGGCGTATGGAAGAGAGACAGGAAAAAGAAAAGCTGGGCGCAAAAATCAAGCGCGGCTTTGGGAAGGCTAAGGAGAAAGTCAAAAGCCTGTCCCGGAAAACCTTGATTATTATCGCGGCCGTGGTCGCCGTGGTGGTCATCGCCCTCATCGCGCTGGCCGTGTCCCTTTCGGCCAATAAAAAGGAATACGCCGTGCTGGTCACCGGGGTCAGCAATAACGAGGCGTCTTCCGTTATCAGTTATCTGGAAAGTCAGGGAGTAACCAATTATAAAGTAGAAAACAACGATACCATTCTTGTTCCCAAAGGACAGGAGGAAAACCTGAAGGCCAGAATCCTGATGGAGAACCTCACCGAGTCGGGCTTCTTCTATTCTACATATTTTGACCATATCAACAGCCTGTCCACCGAGGCGGAACGCAATCAGGTGACGCTGTTCGATTTGCAGGACCGCCTGGGGGCTACCATCCGCAGTCTTGAAGGCGTGCGGGACGCTACAGTTAACATTACCCCCGGCGAGGATAAGAGTTATATTCTGGATAATAACGTGGTGGTGGAGGCCGAGGCTTCCGTCATCGTGACCATGGCGGACGGAAAAGAATTGGGCGATGAAATGGCCAACGCAATCCGCCATCTGGTGTCCCACTCCATCAAGGGCCTGGAAGTCGGGTCCGTGGGCATCATCGACAGCTTGGGCAATGTCTACGGCGAGTTTGGCTCCGGCACCGGCGACGCGTCCCAGAGGAAATTGGAGCTGGAACTGCTGAACGCTAACCGGATCCGCACCGAGGTCATGAAAGCGCTGGTCCCCTTCTTCGGAGAGGATAACGTGCGGGTGGCCGTGAACTGCGAGGTGGAGCTGGGCAACGTCACCGAACACCGGACGGATTATTCGCTGCCGGAGTACGCCCAGGATGGTTCCACCGGCGGACGGGGCATCGTCGACAGCGAGGGCTATCAGTACGCCAACGGACGGTCCGGTGACGACGGCGTGGGCGGTCCCGTGGGCGCGGACGTGAACAGCGACCTTTCCGAATACGTGGAAGATAATCAGGACATTGAGGGAGACGAACGGTCCGTTACCGGCGGCTGGCAGAAAGATTACCTGACTTCCAACAGCATAAAGGATATTTATAATGATTCCGGCCACCTGGTGGATGTCTCCGTAGCCGTGAGCATCAATTCCAAAGTGGCCGAGGGCGCAAATCTCCGGCAGCTGCAGTCCCATGTGGCGCGGGCAGCACAGATCACCGGCGATATCGACGAGGTGACCGGAGAGGAAAACCTGGACGGCAAGATTTCTATTATGTCAATGGACTTCTTCAATCCCACCGTTGGACCTGAACCGCTGCCTGATGAAGGCGTCGTTATTCTGGGCGCGCCTCTGTGGGTCTGGATCGCGGCTGGCGTTGGTCTGCTGCTGTTCATCATTCTGCTGGTGGTCATTCTGCTGCTGCGCCGGAGAAAGCGGAAGAAGCAGGAAGAGGCCGAGCGTCTGGAACAGCAGGAAATGGACGCTCTGCTCAGCGCGGCTGGCCTGGACGAACCCAATGCGGAGAGCGGCGCGGATGTAATGGAACTCCAGACGGAGAGGAGTATGGAACTGCGCAAGGACATCCGTCAGTTTGTCACGGAGAATCCGGAGGTCGCGGCGCAGATGATCAGAAGCTGGCTAAGGGGGGACAACGACGATGGCTGAGACAGCAACAGCAAAGGCTCAGGCAAACGCCGCCCCCGCGCCTGCTAAGGGCCCCAGCATCAAGAAAATGGAGCTGACAGGGTCCCAGAAGGCTGCGGCGGTAATTGCGGCCCTGGGCGTTGAGAAAGCAGCGCTGATTTATAAGTACATGGACCCTGACGACGTGGAGCAGCTTACCCTTGAAGTGGCAAAGCTGGGATTCCTGGATTCCACCGTCACCGAGGAAATTCTGCTGGAGTTCCATCAGAGCTGCCTGACCCATAAAGCCGTTACCGAGGGCGGCCTGGAGTATGCCCGGACCGTTCTGGAGAAGGCTTACGGCGAACAGGCCGCGGCGGAACTTCTGGGCAAGGTCACAAGATCCCTCAAAAACCGGGAGTTCTCCTTCATGGACAAGGCGGACATCAAGTCCCTGTTCTCTGCCTTGGCCGGAGAGCGTCCCCAGACCATCGCCGTGGTGCTGTCCTACGTGGACGCAGACAAGGCAGCCGGCGTGATCGCGCAGCTGGACGAGAACCGTCAGATTCAGGTGGTGGAGAGCATCGCCAAAATCGAGAGCGTGTCCCCTGCCGCCATCAAGATCGTGGAGGCCGAAATGCGCAACAAGTTCTCCAATATCATTACCAGCAGCAATGTCAAGGTCGGCGGTATCGATTACGTCGCCGATGTGATGAACAACCTGGACCGTACCAGCGAGAAGAATATTTTCGACGGGCTGGCCGACCGGGACCAGGAGCTGGTGGACGAGATTCGCAAGCGGATGTTCGTCTTCGAGGATATCATTACCATGGACGACCGCAGCGTGCAGCGTTTTGTCCGGGACTGCGACCCCAGAGATCTGGTGCTGTCCCTCAAGGCGGCCAACGCGGAAGTCGCCAACAAGCTCTTCGCCAATATGTCTACAAGAATGGCCCAGAGCATCAAGGACGACCTGGAGATTACTTCCAACGTTCGTATGAAGGACGTGGAGGAAGCTCAGCAGAGAATTGTAGGAATTATTCGGAAACTCGAGGAAGATGGTGAAATCATCATCCTGAAGGGCGGAAAGGACGATATCATTGCCTAGTATCTGGAAATCTTTTTCCCGACCCAAGGCCGAGCGCTACCAGTTCCCGGACGCCGAGGACCTGCGGTTTGACGAGCCTTCGCCGGAGCCTGTGACGGAGCCGGCGGAGGTGCAGCCTGAAACCGTGCCGCCAGCTCCGCCGCCCCCGCCAGAGCCTGAGCCGGAACCGGACCCCATCGAGTTCGCGCAGATTCAGGCGGAACAGATCCTGGAGGACGCGCGGCGCAGGGCGGAGGAAATCCTGGAGAACGCGGAGCGGGAGGCCCAGGCCAAGGCGGAAGAGCTCTATGAGTCCTCCCGGCAGGCGGGTCTGGAGGCCGGCCGCGCTGAGGGCATCCTTCAGGGCACGGCCCAGGCTATGGAGGAAAACCGGCAGGTCCAGGCCCGGCAGATGGAACTGGAAGCAGCCGAGATTCAGCAGTTTTTGGATAAGGCCGGGGCCGCGCTGGACCGGCAGATGGATGAGAATGTGGAGGAGCTGCGGGACCTTGCACTGGCAATTGCCGAGAAGGTGGTCTGCGTGAGCCTCAAGAGCAGCTCGGAAGTCATTTGCCGTATGATCCAGACCGCCGTGGATAAGCGCAAACGCCGGGAGTGGGCGCATATTTACATCGCAGAGTGTGACGCGAAACATCTTGTGAAACTCCCCGCCTCCTTGACCGCCGCCCTGGCCTCCCTCAGCGACCGGGTGCGGATTATCCCCATGGCTGACGACGAGTCCGGCACCTGTATTATTGAAATGCCTGATGAGATTATTGACGCCAGCGCCGCTACCCAGATGGAGAACATCCGGGGACTGCTGGCCGACGCGCCCGCTCCCGGCTTCGACGGAAACCTGAACTTCGGCCGGGGTCCTGGCGGGTCGCCCCTTGGAACGGAATCCTAAGAAAGTGGACGGGAATGCTTATGTACCGGCAGTTGATTCGGCAGGTTTATAACGCGGAGACTTACAGCCTGACAGGAAAAATCGAGAATATTGTCGGTATGTCCATAGAAGCCTCCGGCGGACGTGCGGCCGTGGGCGATATCTGCCGGATTTACAACGGCGATTCCGGAGGCCAGGTGACGGCTGAGGTTGTCGGATTCAAGAACGATCATATCCTGCTGATGCCCTACGCTGATATGAACGGTATTTCTGCCGGGAATTTTGTTCGGAATACCGGAAGACAGCTTACCTTGCGGGTGGGCGAGTTCCTCCGGGGCCGGATCATCAACGCCATGGGCCAGCCCATCGACGGCAAGGCCCCTTTTGAGGGCGGTACCCCTTATTGCGTCAGCGGGTCACATATCAATCCACTCCAGAGACCCCCAATCCGGGAGCGGATGGAGTTTGGTGTTAAAGCCATAGATGGAACAATTACCATAGGAAAAGGACAGAGAATCGGGATTTTTGCCGGCTCCGGCGTGGGAAAGTCCACATTGATGGGCATGATCGCGAAGAACGTCAAGGCGGATATCAACGTGATCGCTCTGGTGGGCGAACGAGGCCGCGAGGTGCTGGAGTTCGTGCAGAAGGATCTGGGCGAGGAGGGAATGCGGCGGTCCGTTCTGGTGGTCGCTACCTCTGACCAGCCTGCCATGCTGCGGATGAAGTGCCCCAGCGTGGCAACGGGAATTGCAGAATTCTTCCGGGACCAGGGCTATGACGTGCTTTTGATGATGGATTCCTTGACCCGGTTCGCCATGGCCCAGCGGGAAATTGGACTGGCTATCGGGGAACCGCCGGTGTCCCGAGGATACACGCCTTCCATGTACGCCGAGATGCCAAAGCTCCTGGAGCGAAGCGGGAATTTCGACAAGGGTTCTATTACCGGCGTCTATACCGTTCTGGTGGAGGGCGACGATACCAACGAACCAATCGCCGATACCGTCCGCGGAATTTTAGACGGGCATATCGTGCTCTCCCGCGCCTTGGCCAACGGAAACCATTACCCCGCCATCGACGTCAGCGCCAGTATTTCCCGTCTGATGGTGGAAATCGTCTCCCCTGAGCACCGGCAGCTTGCTTCCAGACTGCGGGATATCCTGAGCGTTTACGAAAAGAATGCCGACCTGGTGTCCATCGGTGCCTACAAGCCGGGGACCAACCGGAATCTGGATTACGCGCTTTCTAAGATCGACGCCGTGAATTCCTTCCTGATGCAGGATATCAACGAGGCGTTCAGTTATGAGGAATGCCTGGCTGCTCTGGGCGCAATCTTGAAATAAAAGAGAAAAAGGGGACGTGTGGTTTGAAAAAGTTCAAATTTTCGCTGGATACCGTGCTTTCCTACAAGCAGCAGGTTTTGGACGCCCTTCGGGGAGAGCACGCGGAGTGTCTGGCGAAGGTCCGGGCCCAGGAAGAACTCCTGGAGAACCTCTGGCAGGAGTACCGGGATTATAACGGGGAATATCAGGAGCGGGCGCGGGAAGGACTTCCTGTGACGGACGCGCTGATGTATCAGAACGGCCTGCGGGCAGCGGAGCTGGA
Source organism: uncultured Oscillibacter sp. (assembly GCA_910577405.1). Lineage (GTDB taxonomy): Bacteria > Bacillota > Clostridia > Oscillospirales > Oscillospiraceae > Oscillibacter. The sequence goes on from CAJTMG010000002.1 coordinate 131,652, forward strand.
GATTCAGCAGGAAACGGCCCGGCTGGAGAAGCTGAAGGCCCAGGAGGAAAAGAAACGGGCCGAGGTGGTGGAGGCCAGGAAGGAAACGTCCTCCATCGAGAAGCTGCGGGAGAAGAAGCTGGCGGCGTATCATAAAGCCTTGGAAAAGAGCGAGGAACAATTCATTGAGGAATTTGTCAGCGCCGCCCGTGCACACGCTCCCGCTTGAGAACGGTCCAATCTGGTTCATAATCGAGCCGTTTGGAATATATATTTTATAGAAGGAGGTGAGCGAGCTTGGATTTTATCTATAATGCTATGATGGCCAGCGTGAAGACGCCCCAGGAACGAACAGCCCAGACGCCGGATAAGAAGAGTGATTCCGACGGCTTCCAGAAGCTGCTGGATGAAAAGAAGACCCCCGACAATACCGCCGCAGCCAGCGGACCAGAACAGCCTCAGCAGTCCCAGGGTGAAGAGCCCCAGGAAGCGGAGGCCGTTCAGCCTGTTCAGGACCCCCGCGAACTGGAGAAGCGGATGGCGATGGCTGCTATGGCAATGGCGCAGAATCCGGAGGTCGCGGAACTGGCTGCCGACATTGCGGAGGAGACTCCTCAGGTGCTGACGGACCCCAATTGGGAGGACGGTTTTATTCCTGTGGGCTACGACGATTATGACGGTTACCGGATCGTTCATTGGATGAAGCCCGAGGCGGCTGGCGAAAATTTGCAGGCGTTCAATCAGGAGGCCGGCAAGTGGGTCGAACAGCAGCAGGAACAGCAAACGGAGGAAATCGCCCCGGAGACCCTGGTGAAGGACAGCGTTTTGCCGAAGCTGGAGGAGCCGAAGGCGGAAGTGATCCGGACGGACGCGGTGGAGATTCCTGTTGAGGATGTGGAGACGCTGCCGGAGGACGCGCCTGCGGAAACGCCGGTGTTCGAGGACGTGCGGGCGGTGCCTGTGAAGGTCGCCGAAGCCCCTGCGGAGCCGGAACAGGCGGAAACGGAATCCATCGGAAAGCAGATCGGCCAGCGTTTGATTCAGGTGACTTCTGTGACAGCCGAGGGGAACGGACAGAGTATCACGGTGCGTCTGGACCCGGCAAACCTGGGCAAGGTGCAGGTGGAAGTGAGCCTGGATAAGGACGGCGTGCTGCGGGTCAGCCTGAGCGCGGAGAACAGCCGGACAGCAGGGCTTCTGGAGCGTCACAGCGGAGATCTGGCCGGGATCCTGGGCCGGTACGCGGGACGGGATGTGGAAGTGGAAGTCCCCCGGCAGGAAAATCAGCAGCGGCAGGATCTCTATGACCAGCAGCAGGAGCGTCATCAGCAGCAGCACCAGCAGGAACAGCAGCACAGCCGTCGGGAGAGCGGGGAGGATTTCCTGCATCAGCTCCGTTTGGGACTGATCCCCGTGGACGGCGAGATTATCTGAGGAAAGGAGTGAGATCGTGAGCAGCTTTATGGCAGACCTGAACGATATTCCCAGCGTTCGGGGCAATGCGGCGGCAGGAGTGACCATTAAGAAAAAAGGCGAAAATATGGACCTGAATATGCAGGACTTCCTGATGCTGATGATTGCCGAAATGACCAACCAGGGTATTGACAGCTCTATGGACACCAGCGAAATGGTGAACCAGATGGTGCAGATGCAGATGGTCACGGCGCTGGCGAATATGACGGACGCTTCCATCATGTCCTACGCCGCGTCGCTGGTGGGTAAGGAAGTGACAGTGGCGCAGTACAACTCGGATGGCGATCTGGAGGAGCTGGTGGGCACCGTAATCGGCACCGGCACCAAGAACGGCGAACAGGTCATTTTCCTGGACAACGACAAGTATTACTACATGAGCGAAATCATGGCGGTAGGCCGTCTGCCCAAGAAGGAAGAAGAGGACGATAAGGATGATGGAACCGGCGACGTCACCAATCCCGACGGCACCGGCGGCACCGATGGAACCGGCGGCACTGGCGGCACCGATGGAACCGGCGGCACTGGCGGCACTGATGGAACCGGAGGCACTGATGGAACTGGCGGCACTGGCGGCACCGATGGAACCGGCGGCACCGAGGGAACCGGGAATACGGAACAGAACCAGGGCACGGATGAGGCTCCGGCAGGACGCGACGAGACAACCGGACGGGCCTTTGTACCAGACGCGCCGGCGGTAAGCGAGACCGAAACGGAATACCACGGGGAGAGCGGCGTACCGACAGATACGGAAGTCTGAGGTGAGAACGATGATCGAACGCGTATCGGGGAAACTCCCGATTCAGGGTCCCGGGCCGGAGGTGCGGGAGGCGTCCGGCGAAGGCTTCGGCGCGATGCTGCGGCAGGAGTGCGCCCGGGCTGACGTGCGGTTCTCCAAACACGCCATCTCCCGTGCGGAAGAGCGGGGTATTGAAATCACCCCCAGTCTGATTGACCAGATCAAGGGCAGTATGGTGCGCGCGCAGGCCAAGGGCGCTACAAACATCCTGGCCATGGATACCGAAAAAGCGTTCATCATCAATGTGCCCCATGGAAAGGTTATTACCGCCATTACCCAGGACGAAATGAAAGACAGCGTATTTACCAATATAGACGGCGCCGTGTTCCTGTGAGCCACAGATGGCAGGACCGGATTTTCGGAGGCCAGCGGTTCCCGCCCGATTGACGGGGACCGGGCGGCGCCTGAATTGAAAGGAGTCAAGAGAAGAGAATGACTGGAGCTATGTATGCTTCTATTGCGGGCCTGAAAACCCATATGCAGAAGCTGAGTGTTATCGGAAACAATGTGGCCAACGTCAATACTGCGGGCTACAAAACCAAGCGTACCGTCTTCCGTGACAGTATGTATAATATGTACAGCACCGGTTCTAACGGCACCGAGGTCGTGGGCGGCATGAACCCCTCCCAGATCGGCTATGGTTCCTTGATCGGCAGCATTGACCTGGATATGTCGTCCTCCAGCTATAACCCCGGCAACCCCATGGACTGCGCAATCGTGGGCGACGGCTTCTTCCTGGTGGGTGATGATAAGGAGATCGCCCAGAGTATTGACCCCAATGACCCCGAAACCTTCAAGGCCCTGAACCTGACCCGCGTGGGCGACTTCTTCTTTGACGCGAAGGGCTACCTTGTGGACGGCGGCGGTAAGGTTGTCTATGGCTTTATGAACACCAACGAAGGTTCCAAGAAGGACCCCAGCAATCCGGATAAAACCATTCCGGATATCAGCGATCAGCTTGTCGGTATCCGCCTGCCCTTGATGGAAAAAGCCTATGTCAAGGTGGACGAAACCGGCGCTGAAACCCCCGCGAATAAGTCGGACGCAATCGATGCCACTACGGGTAAGCTGAACAAGGGTTATAAGATTAATTACACCGTCCGTTACCCTGTCACGAAGCCGCAGAATAATAACAACCCCGGCGGCACAAACACCGACACGACCATTCCGTTGGAGGATTACACGCCGCCGACGGACGCCGGCGCGAACCCGCCGACCAATACGGAAACGGTAGAGCTGGCGTTCGCGCAGATGGACAGCATTACCATCGACAAGAAGACCGGCGCGATTACCGGTATCACCAAAGAGGGCAAGATTCCTGTGACCATCGGCTATCTGGCCATCGGCAACGTCACCAACCCCAACGGCGTCAGTCATATCGGACAGTCTTACTACCAGTGTGACGCGGGCGCGGGCGACCTCAGCATTACCATGTTGGGCGGCGTGAATCAGGAGCTGGGTATCCTGAACGTCAACGGAAGCCTTTACCGCAAGACGACCCAGGGCGGCACGGGCAACAACGATACGGAAGAGCTGCCCCGGAAGTCCGAAGTCACCAGCGCGGGCAAGACAGAGCTGATGACCGGCTTCCTGGAGGCCCCGAACGTGGACCTTGCAACGGAAATCTCCGAGCTGATTACCACCCAGCGCGGTTATCAGGCCAACACCCGGATTATTACCGTGACCGACTCCATGCTGGAGGAACTGGTCAACATGAAGCGTTGATAAATGATTGATTGAAGCCCCGGCCGTCCTCCGGGCATCCTTCCGGGGGACGGCAAAAGGGCTGGAAAGGCGGTTTCTATGATTCAGCTTACAAAGAGAAATCATGAGAAGTTCCTGGTAAACCACCTGCAAATTGAGCATATCGAGTGCATCCCAGAATCCAAAATTACCATGATGAACCATGACTATTACCTCGTTCGGGAGAGCGTGGAGGAGATTATCAATAAAATCGCAGTTTACAACGCAAAAGTTCAGGACATCCACCGGGAAATTGTGGTAACGGACAAGCGTTGAGCATATAGATAGAAATTGCGCGGGCCATCGGCCAAAGGAGTGAGTTCTTTCATCCATGAATATTAACTACATTATCGGCGTTGTCGGCGCTGTAGGCGTGTTTCTGTTCGGCTGCGTGACGACAATCAACATTGTCCCGGAATTCGAGTTTCTTGTTAACTTCAAGAACCTGATTAACTTCTTCGATGCAGCCTCTATCTTGATTACCATTGGATGTACCATCTTCATCGTGGTGGCCAGCTTCCCGGGGTCTATGCTGAAAAGTATGCCGAAGCACTTCAAGATCATTCTGAACAATAAGGCGTTTGATCCCACCACGTACATTGACCAGCTTGTGGAACTGGCCCAGATCGCACGGAAGCAGGGCCTTCTGTCTCTGGAAGAAAAGGCCAATGAGCAGCAGGACCCGTTTTTCAAGCAGGCTATTATGCTGATTGTGGACGCCAACGACCAGGATAAGGTCCGGGGCATTCTGGAGAATGATATCGAATGTATGTCGGCCCGGCACGACGCGGCGGCGGCTATGTATGATAAAGCGTCCAGCGTGGCCCCGGCGTTCGGCATGGTGGGTACGCTGGTGGGTCTGATCAATATGCTCAAATCCATGAACTTCGAGGACGAGGGCGGCGCGTCTTCCCTGGGCACCAGCATGGGTACCGCCCTGATTACCACGCTGTACGGCTGTATCCTGGCCCACGTCGTCTTCGGTCCCGTGGCGCAGCTGCTTCGGAACCGGGACAGCGAGGAGGTCCTTTGTAAGGAAATCATCGTGGAGGGCGTTATGGCGATCCTGGCCGGCGAGAATCCCAAGTCCCTGAAAGAACGTCTCCTGACCTACATGGCCCAGAAACAGCGGGAAATGGGCGATGAGTGATTGAATAGAAAGGCAGGTTGAACGGCAGTGGCCCTGAAGAAAAAAAGCAGCGGAGGCGGCGGCGCAAACTGGATGGATACCTACGGCGACATGGTCACTCTGTTGCTGTGCTTCTTTGTGTTGCTTTACTCCATGTCCTCTATCAGTGAGGAAAAATACGCGGCGCTGGTCATGAGCTTTAACCCTATGGCACAGCAGACCATTACGCCAATTCCTGACGCCAGTACCGACGGCCCCAGCTCTGACCCCGGACAATCCGGCGTTGCTCCTACGGACGACTCTGAGGACAGAAACCTCAAGACCCAGGAGGAAATTGACGCTGATATCGCGGCGCTGTTCCAGTCCTTGCAGGAGTTTACACAGTCACAGTCACAGTCACAGAACATCACAGTTCAGCAGGGCGGCGGCAAGATCTACATCAGCTTCAATCAGGCGGTGTTCTTCGACGGTGAAAGCTCTTACCTGCGGCCGGAAAGCTATCCCGTGCTGGATTCCGTGATTGAAATGCTGTCCGGTGTGAAAAGTTCCATTGACGAAATCCGGGTGCTGGGACATACCGCCCAGGCAAGCCCCAACCGGCCTAATCGGGTTTCCGTAGACCGGACTCTGGCCAGCGGGCGGGCGACAAACGTCGTTGTTTATATTCAGGAACACAGCGATCTTGATCCCGGACGGCTGATCAGCGAGGGCATCGGGCAATGGCGTCCTGTGGCAAGCAATGATACCAGAGAAGGACGCGCCGCAAACCGCCGTGTGGAAATGATTATCAGCGGACGTGATCTGGCGGCGGAACAGTTCCAGCAGGCGGTGGGTCTGCCTGGGGTGTCTGTGCAGTAGACGCCGCGCCGCACAGGGAGACAAAGAAACAGATGTGCGGCGGAAATCCGAGAAGCAGAGCAGGAGGGACTCATGGCAGACGTATTATCACAAGCGCAGATCGATGCTTTGCTGAACGCGGTCCGCAGCGGTGACAAGGATCTGGAGAACTCCGGGGAAAAACAGGAGAAGAAGTACCTGAAGTATGATTTCAGCAGCCCGCGAAAATTCACCAAAGATCGAATCAAGATGCTTAACGGCATTTTTGATAACTACAGCCGCATGATCAGCACGCGGTTGAACGCCCGGCTGAGGGCAAACTGTGAGATAACCGTGGAGAGCGTGGAGGAACAGCGATATTACGAGTTCTCCAACGCATTGACAGAAGGCGACGTCCTGGCCCTGACCTCTGTGGACATCAAGGGGAAGGAAGAGGAAACGCCGGTGATGTTCTATATCTCCACCAGCACCGCGCTGAGTATGATGGACCGGATGCTTGGCGGCGAGGGCGCGGAGGATACCAACCTGGAGTCCGATTACGCCTATACCGACCTGGAACTCCGGCTTTACGAGGACCTTGCGTCGGATATTATCTCTATGATGGACCGGAGTTGGGAGAATTATCTGCCAGTCCATTTTGCCTACACCCGGACGGAGGTCAATCCCACCCTGAACCAGCTGATTGGTTTGGATGAGACGGTGGTGATTGTGGACCTGAAGCTGATGTTCCCCAATATGGCCGGGCATATGAGCATCTGCCTGCCCGGAGAAACGCTGATGAATATTTTCGCGGAAATCAACCGGGAGAATCCTATGCGGCGTACCATTGGCGAGGATAAATCGGAGGAAATCTTTGATAAACTGCGGGATTCCTCCCTGGAAATTGTGGCGGAGCTCGGAAGCACAGAACTGTCCCTCAGCGATATCTATCACCTGAACGTTGGGGACGTAATCGACTTGGGACATCCTAAGGAATCCCCCATTTTCTTAGGCATTGGCGGGTACCATTGGTTTACCGGAAAAATGGGCACCCACAAGAAAAATATGGCTGTGAAGATAGACGAAGTGTGCTATCAGCTTGAGCAAAGGAGCGAATAGTAGGAATGCAGAAAGAATTATTCAGCCCGATGGATATCGACGCCCTCGGGGAAATGATGAATATCAGCCTCGGCTCCTCTGCCACAGCTGTGTCCAATCTGCTGGACCACCGGGTGGACATTACGACGCCGCAGGTTAGTGTCATCGATGTGAAAGATTTCGCCATCGGACGGCTGGAACCCGCTATGGGAATCGAGATCCGTTACGTGGAGGGTCTGGAAGGCAGCAACATCATGCTGCTGAAAAGAAGCGATATCAAGATTATCGTGGATATCCTGATGGGCTCCGAGACGCCGGAGGAAGAGTTTGAGCTGAACGACCTGACCATCAGCGCCGTGTGCGAGGTCATGAACCAGATGATGGGCGCGGCGGCTACGGCGATGAGCGATTTCCTGGGCTATCAGGTGGATATCTCTACCCCGCAGCCCTTCGAACTGGAGGATCTGGACGCCTTTAAACAGAACCATCTCCCCAAGGACGCGGAAACCATTGTGGTCGTCAGATTCAACCTCCGTATCGAGGGCGCGTTGGAGAGCGAGTTCATGAACGTCATGAGCGTGGGCCTGGCCAAAGATCTTCTCCGTGGCCTGGGCTTGGAGGATACGGACGAAACAGAACCCGCTCCTGCCCCTGCCCCCGCCCCTGCTCCTGCGGAGTCCTCCGGCGGGAAGATGAGTCAGGAGGAAATCGAACGGCTGATGGGCGGTATGGCCGGCGGAGATCCCGAACCCGCTCCCGCCCCTGCTCCTGCGGAATCCTCCGGCGGGAAGATGAGTCAGGAGGAAATCGAACGGCTGATGAGCGGTATGGCCGGCGGAGAACCTGAACCTGCTCCCGCACCTGCCCCTGCGGAATCCTCCGGCGGAAAGATGAGTCAGGAGGAAATCGAGCGGCTGATGAGCGGTATGGCCGGTGGAGAACCTGCTCCCGCTCCTGCCCCCGCGCCCGCCCCCGCCCCGGCAGCGCCTCAGATGCAGCAGCCCCCCCAGATGCCCTACGGGATGCCTCCGGAGGGAATGCCCAACGGTTATATGTATCCTCCTATGTATTACCCTTATCCCTATCCGCCCCAGCAGCCCCCCGTGCCGGAAGCCAAGAAAGCAGACCCGAAGGTGATCGCTACAAAGCCTTTGCCTATGGAGGAAATGGACCCCATGGAATCCCTTGGCAAGGAACAGGCCCAGAACCTGGACTTGATTATGGAGGTGCCGCTCCAGGTGACGGTGGAAATCGGCCGTACACAGCGGAAGGTGCAGGATATTCTGGAGTTCTCCAAGGGTTCGCTGGTAGTGCTGGATAAGCTGGCGGGCGACCAGGTGGATTTGTTTGTCAACGGTAAGTGCATAGCCCGTGGCGACGTGGTTGTTATTGACGACAACTTCGGGGTGCGGATTACGGAGATTGTCCAGAAGCCGGGCCTTGAAATGGTGACCAAGGGTAAAAAATAAGCGCAGGAAAAGAGCGCGCATGAATATAGATGAATAAATCATGAGGAAATAAAGGAAGGATAAGATATGTCTAAGAAAATTCTGCTGGTCGACGACGCCGCCTTTATGCGGAAGATGATCAAGGATACGCTGAGCAAGAACGGTTACACAGAGCTGTTCGAGGCCGTAGACGGCGCGGACGCGGTGGAAAAGTTCAGCGAGATTGGGCCGGACCTGGTGATTATGGATATCACGATGCCCAATATGGACGGCCTGGAGGCGCTGAAGGCAATCCGTGCCAAGGACGGCAGCGCTAATGTGGTTATGTGTTCCGCCATGGGACAGGAGAGCATGGTTATGGACGCGGTGCGCTCTGGAGCCAAGGACTTTATCGTGAAGCCCTTCAAGCCTGACCGCGTGCTGAAAACCGTGAGCAATATCCTGGGCGCGCCCTGACGGTGGGCGAGTCTTTGACGGCGCTGCTCTGGCTGATTGTCTGCGTGGCGCTGGTTCTGGGCCTGGCGTATTGGTATACACGTTTGATGGCCGGACAGGGACGGTTTGGTCCTGGAGCCGGCGGCCTGGAGGTTCGGGGACAGCTTCCGCTGGGAAGAGAACAGCGGGTGGTGCTGGTCCAGGCTGGAGAACGGTGGCTGCTCTTGGGGGCGACGGCTTCCCAAATTACCCTGCTTGCAGAGCTTACGCCGGAAGAGGCAGCTCAGTGGCAGAAAGGGCCTCCGGCACAGAAGGACGCGCCTTCTTTCGGGGAGGCGTTCCTGAACCTTATGAAACAAAAGAAAGAGCGGAGGTGAGCCGGCATTGGGAGACGGTCTGATAAACGTAAACGGTGATAACGTGCAGGTGTTGGAGATCCTGTTCCTCACAACCATGATTACCCTCCTGCCGTCCCTCGTAATTATGATGACCTCCTTCTCCCGGTACGTCATCTCCTTTTCCTTTCTGCGCACCGCTATGGGTACCCAGCAGACGCCGCCGAATATGGTCCTGGTGGGTATGGCGCTGTTCCTGACCTTATTTACCATGGGGCCGGTTCTCAGCGAAGTGAAGACCACGGCCTATGACCCTTACGTTGACGGGACCATCGGGCAGGAGGAGTTTTTTCAGCAGGCTGTCATACCGTTGAAGAGCTTTATGGCCCGGAATACCCAAGTGAATACCCTCCAGATGTTCTGTGACCTGGCGGACGTGGATATGCCGGAGGAGGTCAATACCCAAAACGTGGCGGCGGATGTGCCTTTGCGGGTGGTGGTCCCGGCGTTTATTACCTGCGAGCTGCAAAGAGCCTTTTTCATCGGACTGCTGCTCTATATCCCCTTTATGCTGATCGATATCGTGGTCTCCTGTACCCTGATGTCCATGGGTATGATTATGCTGCCGCCGTCTATGATTTCCGCGCCCTTCAAACTGCTGCTGTTCGTGACCCTCAACGGCTGGGAGCTTCTGTTCTCTGCTCTTGTGCGGGGCGTTAACTAGGAGGCGGAATGGATACAACAATGGTAACCGGCGTCCTGCGGGAGGCTGTGGGCGTGGTGATAAAGCTGGGCGGGCCAATGCTGGTGCTGAGTATGGCGGCCGGCGTGGTGGTGGCGATCTTCCAGGCGGTGACCCAGATTCACGAGCAGACAATCTCGTTTATTCTGAAGGTGGTCATTGTGGTAGGCGTGCTGCTTCTGGGCGGCGGCTGGATGCTGACGACCCTCCAGGAGTACACCCGGGAGCTGTTCGAGCTGATGACCATATAGCGGAGGCGCGTATGATTGACGAAGGCGCTTTGACCCTGTTTCTGCTGATCACGGCCCGAATCAGCGGCTGCGTGCTCTTCAATCCCTTGATGGGCCGGCAGAACTTTCCGGGAACCTTCCGGGCGGGAATGGTGCTGATTTTCTCCGTGTTCACATACTCCATCACCGGCGGCGGGACCAACGTGCCCACAAGCGTGCTGGAATTCGGCGTGAAACTCCTTCTGGAACTGGCGCTGGGCTTCCTGCTGGGCATGGTGGTGCAGATTTTCTTTTATATTCCGCAGCTTGCCGGTCATGTGATTGATACCCAGATGGGCATGACCATGAGCCAGATTTACGACGCCGGTTCCCAGGCCAATCTGTCCGTTACCGGCGTTCTGCTGAATACGCTGATGATGCTCCTGTTCTTCGCGGCCAACGGACATCATACCTTCCTGCGGATTATGATGACCTCCGGCGAGATCGTCCCTTACGGCGCGGCTGCCATTGGATCGCAGGCGGCACAGGCAATGCTGACCCTGTTCGCCGAGTGTACCATCCTTGCGGTGAAGCTCTGTATGCCGATCCTGGCGGCGGAGATGATCGGACAGCTGGGCATGGGCGTTTTGATGAAGGTCATACCGCAGATCAACGTGTTTTCCATTAACATCGAGCTGAAGGTCATTATTGGCCTGGTGCTGCTTCTGACCCTGATAACGCCGTTCAGTGAATTTCTTCTGGATTTGGAACGGGATATGCTGCAGGACCTGACGGCGATCCTGAGAATGAGCGGCGGGACTTAAGATTGGCCGCAAAGGGGGGATGAACGTTGGCGGAAGGCTCCAAGACCGAGAAAGCAACGCCCAAAAAACGACGGGACGAACGGAAAAAAGGCAACGTCTTCCTGAGTCAGGACGCGGTGGCGGTGGCGACGCTGCTGGCCTCCTTTATGACGTTCTGGCTGATGGCCGGGCGGATAGCGGAGGAATTGACGGGCTTTATGCAGCTTTGCGTTTCCTACTGCGCGTCGAAAGAGGCCGCGGGGACGCTTTTGCGGGATTTGATGATGCAGGGGCTGCTCCTGCTGGCAAAAACTGTGCTGCCCATTACGCTGGCCACGGCGCTGGCGGCAATTGTGGCTACCTTTGCGCAGACAAGGCTGCTGGTCAGCGGCGAACTGCTGCGGCCAAAGTTCAGCCGTCTGAATCCTCTGGAGGGCTTCAAGCGGCTGTTTTCCCTGAAAAGTGTGATTAACGCCTTAAAGGGCATACTGAAAATTACAATTCTCATGATTATTATCTATTTCAGCCTGACTGGGATGTTTCATGAGAGTTCCAAGTATCTTTATTCTGATATCCGGGCTGCCGGCGCGCACCTCTTTAACGTGGGCATGGGCATGGTGGTGCGGATTGTGATCGCGTTTGTCGCCCTGGCCGCCGCTGATTTCCTGTATCAGTGGTGGGATTACGAACGGCAGATACGCATGAGCAAACAGGAAATTAAAGAAGAATATAAGCAGATGGAAGGCGACCCTCAGATCAAGGGGAAAATCAAGGAGATGCAGCGCCGCCGGGCACAGAGCCGTATGATGCAGCAGGTGCCCCAGTCGGATGTGGTTATCAAGAACCCTACCCACTTCGCGGTAGCCCTGCGGTATCACCCCGACGAGGATAACGCCCCCATCGTTTTGGCGAAGGGTCAGGATGAGCTGGCTTTGCGGATTGTGAAGACGGCGGAGGAGAACGGCGTGGCAGTCGTGGAGAATGTGCCGCTGGCCCGGGCCTTATATGCACAGACGGATTTGGATCAGGAAATTCCGCCCTCCTTGTACAACGAGGTCGCGGAGGTGCTGGTGTATATCTTCCGTCTGAATGAGAAAAATCAACTGGTGAAATGACCAGGAGTCTTATAATATGTACAGACAAACAGCGAACCCCTTCCGGGACCTTCTTGCCCGGTGCGGATTCTTGCGGCAGGAGGTGACGGGCGCATGAAGCAGGTCTTCAACAACGCAATATCTCTGGGCGTCGTGGTGATAGTCCTATTTCTGATTATTCCCCTGCACGTGGGTCTGCTGGACTTTCTCCTGGTAATCAATATCGGCCTGTCCGTTATGATTCTGATGATTACCATGAATATCTCGGACGCTCTGGAGTTTTCCATTTTCCCGTCCCTGCTGCTGATTACCACCCTGTTCCGATTAGGACTGAATGTCTCCACTACCCGGCAGATCCTCTCTAAGGGCTACGCCGGCGAGGTCATTCAGAATTTCGGCAATCTGATCACCGGCGGAAATATCGTGATCGGCGTGCTGATTTTCCTGATTATCGTCCTGGTGCAGTTTATCGTGATTACCAAGGGCGCGGAACGTGTCGCCGAGGTCGCGGCCCGGTTTACCCTGGACGCTATGCCCGGTAAGCAGATGGCCATTGACGCGGACCTGTCCTCCGGCCTGATTAACGAGGAGGAGGCCCGGAACCGGCGGTATAAAATCCAGAAGGAAGCGGATTTTTACGGAGCCATGGACGGCGCTACCAAAATTGTCAAGGGCGATGCCGTGATGTCCCTGATTATCACTATGCTGAACTTTATCGGCGGCGTGCTGATCGGCATCCTGATGAACGGCGGTACCTTCAGCGACGTGCTCTCCCAGTATTCCATAGTGACCATCGGCGACGGCCTGGTTTCCCAGCTCCCCGCCCTGATGATTTCTACAGCAACCGGTATGATCGTCACCCGGTCCGTCTCCGAGGGCAGCCTGAACAAGGACGTGATCGCCCAGTTCAAGGCCCAGCCCCGGGCAATCATGACCACCGGCGTGATTCTGCTCTTCCTTGCGGCTATCCCCAATACGCCCCATCTGGCCCTTGCAATAGGCGGCGGCGTGCTGGTCCTGGGCGGGTATTTCATCAGCCGCCGGATGGAACAGCAGAAGGTGGAAGAGGCCATGGACGCTGCGGCGGCGGAACAGCAGGCGGCAGTGCCCGAGGCGGCGGCCCCCAGCGAGACGGATTATTACAAGGATATCAATAATGTGTATAATCTCCTCTCGGTGGAGCCCATCGAGATGGAGTTCGGATACAGCCTGATTCCCATGGTAGACGAAAGCCACGGCGGAAAGCTCATCAGCCGGATCGTGATTTTCCGGAGGCAGTACGCGCAGGATATGGGCTTTGTCTTCCCGTCGATCCGTCTGCATGACGCGTCGGCTTTGGGAACGAATCAGTATGTGATCAAGATCCGGGGCGAGGAGGTGGCCCGGGGCGAGATCCTGGTGGACTACTATCTTGCCCTGGAACCTGCCAACCCCCTTGGAGAGATCGACGGCATTGAAACCATTGAACCGGCCTATGGCATCCCGTCCCGGTGGATTCTGCCGGAGAATAAGGAAATGGCCGAAATCTACGGATATAACGTCATTGACCCCCTGTCCGTGATGCTGACCCACCTGGCGGAGACCATCAAGAAGTACGCCTATGAGATGCTGGGCCGGTCGGAGGTCCTTCAGCTTGTGGAAAACCTGAAACGGTCCTCTCCGGATTTGGTGGAGGAGGTCGTGCCGAATATTGTGTCCTATTCCGTGCTGGAAAAGGTCCTGCGGAATCTCTTGAAGGAAGGCGTGCCCATCAAGGACCTTGGGACAATACTGGAGACCCTTGCGGACGCGCTGACCCAGGGCCGGGACGTGGACACCGCTACAGAACAGGTCCGCGGGGCGCTGTCCAGAACCATTACCCGGCGCTTCTGCGAGGACGGACAGCTTCGCGTGGTCACCCTGGACGCCGAGGTGGAAAAGCGTATTATCGCCTCCCTGACCCGGAACGAGCAGGGCGTGTATCTGGCCATGGGTCCGGATTTGATGCAGCAGATTGTCTCCCAGCTTTCAGCCCAGCTCAAGAAGTTCAACGACCTGTCCCAGACGCCGATCATTCTGGTCAGTCAGGTGATCCGCGGTTATTTCAGCAAGATGATTACCCAGTTCTATCCCAATGTCTACGTGCTTTCGTTCAATGAGATTACCAACGCCGTCCAGATCCAGGCCATCGGAAACATCACCCTTGAGAGCCACGCGGAAAGAAGGGCGGTGGGAACATGAGTGACGCCGCTGCCGTGAGGACATATACTGAGCAGGAAATCGAGGCCATGGACACCCAGGACCTGCTGCGGCTGTATAAGGAGACCGGGGACGAGAGCCTGAAATGGCCCCTGGTGCTGCGGTACGAGGGCTTGATTAAAAGCGCGGCTACCCAGATTCGGGGCGTGTACAGCAGCTTCGCCCAGATTGACGATATTATCAATGAGGGCATTATCACGCTTCTGAGCGCGGTGGATAAGTTCGATTTGGATAAAGGCGTGAAGTTCGAGACCTATGTGTCCAAACGGATTCGGGGGATGGTGATCGACCTGGCCCGGAAGCAGGACTGGATGCCCCGGAACGTCCGGAAACGGGCCAAAGAAATTGACATGGCCGTGGCAGAGCTGTCCAGCACCCTTGGACGCCAGCCTACGGACGCGGAGATCGCAGACCATCTGGGAATCAGTCAGGAGCGCTATCAGAAGGACACGGCAAATATCGCGCTGAGCAACGTGCTTTCGCTGGACCTGCTGATGGACGCCCGGGAGAGCGCGGGATATCAATTGGAAGTGCCCTCCAGCGACACCCAGGGACAGCCGGAGATGGTCTTGCAGGAGAAGGAATTGCAGCGGGCCCTTGCGGAGGGGATCGCCGGCCTGCGGAAGAATGAGCAGATCGTGCTTTCGCTGTACTATGAGAAGAACCTGCACCTGAAGGAAATCGCCCAGGTGATGGAACTGAGTGAGCCCCGGATCTCTCAGATACACACCCGGGCTATCCAGAAACTGCGGGTGCATATGGAAGCGTACCTGAACGACACACAGCCAAAAGACTCCAGGAGGAAGAAGGGATAATATGTTCAAAGGCTTTTATAATCTGACCTCCGGTATGTTGACCCAGCAGCGGAATCTGAATGTGGTGGGCAACAATCTGGTAAATATCTCCACCGCGGGGTTCAAGCAGGACCGGTATACCGCCAGCACCTTTGACGAGGTGATGTACAGCCGCGTTGGAAGCCTGTACAGCGGCGGGCAGGAGATCGGGCAGCAGAGCTATATCCGGGCTACCAGCGATATTTATACGGATTTTACCCAGGGCGTTATGGAACCTACCGGGCTGAATCTGGATTTCTGCATTATCGGCGACGGCTTCTTTGCCATAGAGGACCCGGAGGGCAACGTGTCCTATACCCGTATGGGGAACTTTTCCCTGGACGACGAGGGTTATCTGGGCTTGCCGGGTTATGGCTACGTGCTGGACCCGGATGGAGAGCGTATTTATCTGGGGACTGACAAGGTGATTTCGGATAAGCAGGGGCTTCTGTATTATTCGGAGAATCAGGGCCTGATTGGACGTCTTGGCGTGTACAGCTTCCCGGATAACGGAGAACTGGAGTACAATGACCGGGGGCTGTTTACCGGCGAGGGCGCGGCTGTCAGTCAGAATTATGAAATCCGGGGCCAGTGTCTGGAACGGTCCAACACGGATATGATACGGCAGATGACAGAGATGATTACCTGTCAGAGAGCGTTGCAGAGCGCGGCGCAGATATCGAAGATGTACGACCAGTTGATGACAAGGGCCACCACAGAAGTGGGACGGTTACAGTAAGGGAGGCGTTAGCGGATGAATCAATCCTTCTACACCGGGGCAACCGGCGCACACCAGCAGATGCGGCGCATGAACGTGCTGGGGAACAATATCGCCAATATCAATACTTACGGCTACAAGGCCCAGCGCGGGAGGTTCGCCGCTTTGATGTATGAGAATCCGCCTCGTTCCATTGACCGGGAACCGGTGTATTTCGGCGTCGGTACGGCCCTTTGGCAGATTGACACGGATTTCAATTCGGGGATTCTGGCGGATACGGGCCGGAAGCAGGACTATGCCATCGCGGGGGAGGGTTTTTTCGCCGTGGTGGACCTGACGACGGATGAAGTGACCTTGACCCGGAACGGCGCGTTTTGTATCTCCGAGCTGATGCGGCCTACCAACGAGGTGGGAGAAGACGGGCAGCTGGTGCTGGATGAGTTCGGCCAGCCTTTGACAGAACGGATTTATTACCTGTCGGACAACGAGGGTCGGTTTGTGCTCAGCGAGAACGGCGGGATGATCGAAGTGGACCCGGAGGAGCGGAACGAGGCCCAGCCTGTGGGGGTGTTCGATTACCTGAACTATAACGGCATGGAGCGGCTTTACGATACCCGGTTCCGGGCGGTTGCGAAAAACGGCGGGATGCGTCGGGCGTCCGGCGTGGCCATGCAGGGAATGCTGGAGACCTCCAACGCGGACCTTGCAGAGGAATATACCAAGATGATAGAGTCCCAGCGGGCCTATGGTATGGCGCTGAAGATGGTGCAGGCCTCAGATGAGATAGAAACCACCATCAACGGCCTGCGGTGATAACGAGGGGGAGAACAGATGGGCATGAAGAATTATGATGACCTGAATTCCCTGGAGATGGATACTTTGAAGGAAGTGGGGAGCATCGGCACGGGCAACGCCGCTACCTCACTCTCCAGCCTCATTGGGAAGCCGGTGCGGATTATGCAGCCGGAGGTCCGGATTATGGAGTATAATGAGGCCATCGAACGCCTTGGCGGCCCGGAGGAAATCACCGCCGGCGTGATGGTGGGCATGAGCGGCCAGATGAGCGGAATCCTCCTTGCGGTGCAGCAGCTTGAATTTGTGAAGCTGGTGCTGAAAAGCATGATGGACGCGGATGTGAAGGGTTACGAGCAGCTGGGCGAGATGGAACGCTCGGCCTTGACGGAAGTGGGGAATATCATGATTTCCACTTTTATCAACGCATTGAGCGGCCTGGCGGGAATTGAGATTGATTTGACGGTGCCGGGTTTCACCATAGATATGCAGGGCGCCATTGTGACAGTGCCTATGGCGGCCTACGGAGGACAGTCCAATTATATTATGACCATCGGCGGCGACTTCGTCTGCGACGGGAAAAATATCCCCTGCCGTCTGCTGCTGTCGCCGGATATTCGGTCCCTGAATTTTTTGCTGAGGAAGCTGGGCGTATACAGTGGAGACTAAAGATTCAAAAATTACCGTGGGCATCGCTGATATGAAGATGGCCAAAGAGCGCGGGATGCTGATTACCTACGCGCTGGGTTCGTGCATTGGCATCTGCCTGTACGACCAGAAAATCAAACTTGCGGCGCTGGTGCATATCATGCTGCCGCTGAATATGGAGACGGGACGTAAAAATCCCCTAAAATACGCGGATACGGGCATCCGGGAGACG
Organism: uncultured Oscillibacter sp.; assembly: GCA_910577405.1. Classification (GTDB taxonomy): domain Bacteria; phylum Bacillota; class Clostridia; order Oscillospirales; family Oscillospiraceae; genus Oscillibacter. The sequence continues at coordinate 149,213 of CAJTMG010000002.1, forward strand.
CTGCGGATGATGGAGGCAAAGGGCGCGTCCCGGTCACGGATTACGGCAAAGATCGCCGGGGGCGCTAAGATGTTCGATGTGAATGGCGGCTCCATGGGGAATATCGGACAGCGGAATATCGAGAGCGTTCATATGAATCTGAAGAAAGAGGGAATCCAGCTGCTGCGGGAGGACGTGGGCGGCTCGGTGGCCCGGACGCTGCTGTTTGACCCCGCGACAGGCCTGGGATGCGTGCGGAGCTACGGCAGGAAAGAGCTGATTATCTAAACGCGGGACTTGAAAGGAGTGTTGGAAAGATGCTGTTGGAAGAGGATAAGCGGGGAATCCTGCTGGAATCCGGCACCAATGAGATTGAGGTCATGGAGTTTACCATCAATCAAAGCCTGTATGGAATCAACGTGGCTAAGGTAAAGGAAATCATGGTTTCTGAACCGGTGAAGCCCATGCCTCATGCGCACCCGGCGGTGGAAGGCATCTTCAAGCCCCGGGAGCAGGTGATTACCGTGGTGGACCTGCCCCGGTATCTGCTGCGGAACACCGAGAGCGAGAAGCGGCCCAAGGATTTGTTTATCATTACGAACTTCAACAAGATGAATATTGCGTTCCGGGTGCATACCGTGGTGGGCATCAGCCGGATTTCCTGGAAGAGTATCCAGAAGCCCGATAAGACCGTTTCCGGCGGGGATGAGGGCATCGCGACAGGAATTGCCCAGTGCGGGGATGACTTGGTGACAATCCTGGACTTTGAGAAGATCGTGGCCGAAATCGCGCCTCAGACCACCATCCAGCTCTCGGAGATTGACCGCCTGGGCGAGCGGGGCCGGAGCGACGCGGCCATTATCGTTGCGGAGGACTCCGTGCTCCTGAGCAGGATGATAGAGGAAGCCCTGCATAAGTCCGGCTACGTCAAGACAAAGATGTTCCCCAACGGCCAGGAACTCTGGGATTACCTGAACACGCTCCGGAAAAAAGAGGACGTCCGGGACGCGGTGTCCGTGGTGATAACGGATATCGAAATGCCCCAGATGGACGGACACCGGCTGACAAAGCTGATTAAAGATGACCAGCAGTTTAAGGAGCTGCCGGTGATTATCTTCTCGTCCCTGATAACAGAAGAGATGCGGCGGAAGGGCAAGGAGCTTGGCGCCGACGAACAGATGAGCAAACCGGAAATCGGGCACCTAGTGCAGGTCATAGACCACCTGCTGAGCGCGGGCCAGGACCGGTAACGGCGGAGGGATAACATGAGCAGCAAATATATCGTGAGGCAGCCCATCAAGGATATCAACGGCAAGATACTGGGTTATGAAATCCTGTACCATGGGGAAAATGAAGCCTTCAGCAGCGCCAGTACCAATGCCGGCTCCACCGACGCCAGCCATGCGAACGACTACGCCTCCGCAGACACCATCTACAGTTTCTTGACCCAGAACAGCACCAAGTCCCTGAAGGGTTCCCTGAATTTCATGACCTTCACCACAACGCTGCTGATGAAAAAGACGCCCCGGCTCTTTGATAAGTCGGAACTGGTGATTCAGATTGACGACAGTGTGACCATCCATCCTCTTTCGATGCGCTTTGTGAACCAGTTTGTGAAGGAGGGCTATCGGATTGCAGTCAACGAATTTCAGTTTGCGCCCCGGTATCTGGCCTTGCTGGACAGCATCGAGTACATCAAGCTGAATATCAAAACCACCGACGACGCGGCCATGCGGAACACGGTGGAAGTGGCCCACAGTATGCACAAGCGCTGTATTATCTGCAATATTGAGACGGAGGCCCAGTATCAGAAGGCCTTGGCAATGAACGCGGACGCCTTCGAGGGACCCTACGTGGCCGAGCGGATCACCACCGAGGTCCATTCCAGCGCCTATCTCCAGAGCAGCTTCTTCCGACTCCTGGTGGCCCTGAGCCAGGAGGAACCGGACGTGGACGAGATCGAGCATCTGATTTCCATGGACGCCAGCTTGAGCTACAACCTGCTGAAAATGGCCAACTCCGCCTATTTCGCCCTGCGGCATCGGGCCACGACAATTCATCAGGCGGTGATGACGCTGGGACTTGCGCAGCTCCGGCAGTGGGTCTATCTGCTCAGCGCCAGCGTGGAAGAGGACGCCGGGGATTCTGCCAGCACGGAGGAATTCCTGAAACGGTCCTTTATGCGGGCCTACTTCTGCGGCGAGCTGATGAATTACGCCAATAATATCCCCATTTCCAAGGCGGAAGCGTATCTGATGGGTATGTTCTCCACCCTGAATTATCTGGTGGACGCGCCCTTGGAATCCATCCTGGCAGAGCTGCCCATGGCGGACGAGGTAAAGGAAGCCCTGCTGCATCATACCGGTACCTGCGGGCAGCTGTTCGAGCTGGTACTGAGCTACGAGGCGGCAAACTGGGACGCGATTACAAGACTTGCCACTGAGCTGGGGATTCCGGACAATCTGCTGACGAATATTTACTTTAGCTGCATGGAGAATGTGGAAGTCCTCTGGGATCAGCTGACAAATGTGTACGCCAACCAGCTCCCGCCGGAGGAGGAAGAGGAAGAGCAGAAATAAGGAAAAGAAAAAAGGTTCGGCACAAGCAGACGTGTCGGACCTTTTTTGATTACTTCGGGCAGTCCTCCGGAAGTACAGAAGGACTGCCCGTGAAGGGGTCTGTTCTCAGCGCGCGTGGTGCGGGGTTTCCATAACAATGCGGCAGGCGTTGAGCAGCTGCGCCACCAAATCGCTGCTGTACTTGCTCTCATAGACGGTAAGGCGGGGGACCATTTCGTTCCGGCCCATAAAGACGTACTTGGGCGGCAGGTGATTCAGGGCGTAGGCGCGCACGTCGGCCTTGCAGCGTTCGCACTGGCAGAGCCCGAACATCTCCATATATTTATCAGCCTTTTCGTCCACAAGAATCTGCATGACGTTAACATAAGAAGACTCGTCAAGCTCTTCGGCGCGGGCGGCGTAGCTGGCCTGGGACTCCTCGGGATTGACCTCGGCTTCCAGAGCGGCGGCGACCTGATTTTCGGCGCTCATTTCCGCGGGGCCGTCGGAGGATTCCGTGCCGGCGTCAGGTTCGGCCGCGGGAGGCGCTTCGCCGGAGAGTTCCGCTTCCAGCGCGTCCTTGATCTGGGAGGAGACGGCGGCGTCCTCATTGATGGAGGTAAGGATCGGGGCCTGGGGCGTTTCCTGTGCAGGAGCGGCATCCGGAGCGGGCGCTGCGGTATCGGCGGGGTCAGGGGAACGGTTCTTGCTGAGCAGGTTCATTACATGAGCGGTTTTGCTGGAATTGTTAGAAGCCATAATCGTATCTCCTTAAAAATATACTCTGACTAGAATCAAGAGGGCGCGCGGATGGGAAAGCCCTCCGGACCGGTGTTCAGGTTGGGAAAACGGAGTTATTTGATTTTGGGAGGCGGGAACTGGGGCCCTGCCACGACGTCGACGATTCTGCGGAAGTCCATGGCGGCCTTGGAGGTGGGCTGGTAGGCCAGAACGCTTTTCCCGTGGGCAGGGGCCATGGCGACGCTGACGCTGCGGCGGATCTTGGCGGGAAAGACCTGACTGTCCAGCTGCTGCGCAACCTGTTCGGCCAGATCCAGAATCTCCCGGGACAGGGTCAGGCGGCTGTTATACTTGTTCAGCAGAATGCCCAAGACCTTCAGATCGGGATTGAACGACTTCCGGACGGTCTCGATGGTGTCCTGAATCTGCGAGACGCCCACCAGACTCAGCACCTCGGCCTCCATAGGGACAATCAGCCCTGTGGAAGCGACGTATGCGTTGATGGTCAGGATATTGAGTGCCGGAGGGGTGTCAATGATAATGAAGTCATAAAAGGGCTTCACAACATTGAGGTGCTGGGAGAGCATGAATTCCCGCCTTGGCGCGGTGAAAGCCATTTCAGCGGTGGAGAGCATGATATCCGAGGGAAGCACGTCGCCCTCTCTGGTGTGGATAATGGATTCCTCAATTCGGTGGGCGCCGCTGAGCACATCGTAAACGGTATAGTTGTCCCCAATATCCAAGCCCAAGTTGAACCCCAGGTTTCCCTGCGGGTCCAGGTCGACGCCCAGAACCCTCGCGCCGCGCTGACTGAGTCCGGTCACCAGCGCGGAGACTGTTGTGGTTTTGCCGACGCCGCCTTTCTGATTTGTAACGGTGATGACCTGTGTCAAAGGATTTTCCTCCTTACAGTAAAAACTAAATCCGGAACTCTTATTTTTATTATACTATATGTCGATAAAAAATCATAGAGGAATCGCAAAAAATTTCTCGCTTCGACCAAAATGCTTTTCAATGAGGAATCGGGCATAAGAAAGAGGGGAAATTCCCTGTTTATGGGTGATTTTCCAGCCTGAGGCGTATTTCTGAACCTGAATCCTGAAAAAACAGCGGCAGTCAAATTTTTGTGCGCGGCGTTAAGAGATCGGCGCCGTCTGATTCAATGAAGGGAGTGGAATATATGGCCTCTATCAGCAGTACCAGCAGTACCGGCCGTACCAACAGTATTTACGGAAATCGGAATGTCCTGACAGGCATCGCCAGCGGCCTGGACACGGAGGGTATGATCGAAAACGCAATCTCTGCGTACAAAACGAAGATCAACTCCTTCCAGCAGCAGCGCACCAAGACGGAATGGAAGCAGGAGTCCTACCGGAGCATGATCGCAAAGATGGCGGGATTCTCCGACAAGTATACCTCCTATCAGTCGTCCAATAACCTGATGTCAACCAGTTTCTTCAATCAGGCGGTGCAGACCATTGCCCGGGGAGAGAACGCATCCAAGATTTCCGCCACGGGACGCACCAGCAGCAATATCTCCATTGACGCGGTCCGGCAGCTTGCTACCGCGTCCCGGTATACCGTCAGCGGCAGCGCTATCCAGCAGATGGGCGGCGGGGAGAACGCGGCGGCTCTGGCGGGAGCTTTGAATCTGGATGATATGAGCGTCAGCTCCTTCAGCGGGACCATGAACCTGAAGTACGGCTCTTCTACCTTGAGCCTGAGCTTCAAAGAATCCCAGGTCTTCAAGGACGCCCAGGAAATGGCCGACGAGATCAATAAGCAGCTCGCGGACCAGACCATCAGCTTTACCGGCGGCGGCAGCGCAAAGGCGTCCGAGCGGGTGGAAGCTAAGGTCGTGAACGGCAATATCAGCTTCGTGGAAAAGGGCAGCGCGAAAAACGGCGTGTATATCAGCGGCGCCAGCAAAAGCATTCAGGACGCCTTGGGCTTCAAGCCTGGCCAGGGCGTGACTATGTTCAATGCCAGTTCCGACAAGCTGAGCAAGGAAATCGACAACGTGGCGGATTACTTTGCCGAGTCCCCCCTGACCATGACTCTGGACGGCGTCAGCAAGACCGTAAAAATGCCCGGCACGGAGGATATCCTGGCTCAGTTGGGCGATAACAGCGCGTTGGCAGATAAAATTCGTAACGGCGAGGAACTGACCATTGAAGACCGCAACGCCCGGGACGAAGCCTATGTGAAAGCCCTCCAGAAGAATATTGACAACGCGTTCGGCGAGGGGAAGATCAAGGTCTCGGACAACATGGAGGACAACTACGACAACCATGGCCTCCAGTTGAAATTCGAGGCGCAGAAAGACGGCTCTTCCTTCCAGATCAAGTCCGATAAGGGCGACTTCATGGGCTTTGGCGACAACGGCCTCACCAGCTACCTGGATACCGGAAAGTCTCTCAAGGATCTGGGCGTTCTGGACGGAATGGAAGCCATCAAAAAGGTGAAGCTGGACAAGGACGGCAATGAAGTCAGGGACGAAAACGGCAACCTGGTCTATGAGAAGGACAAGGACGGAAATGATGTCTACCTGACGGATAAGGACGGAAAGAAGCTGTATTCCTTCAAGATCAACGGCGTGGAAATTGGTCAGTTCAATGAGGATACCACCATTGGCACGCTGATGAATAAGATCAACGGCAATAAAGAGGCAAATGTAAACGTCAGCTATTCCAAGCTCACCAATGAATTCACGTTCACGGCAAAGGAAACGGGCGTGGCCGGGAAGGTGGAGTTCGGCGACGGCCTCGCGGCAAAGCTCTTCGGGCCCCAGGGAGAGGCGACGGAGCAGGAGGACGGCAGCGTAAAGTATGAAAACGGCGCTACCTTCTCCGCGGGCAAGGACGCGATTTTTACCGCCACCATCAACGGCAAGCAGGTCGAAATGACCCGTTCCAGCAACGCGGTGGATTTCGACGGCATGACGGTGACCTTGAAGGGCGAGTTTGGCCTGTCCCAGGATAAGGACGGAAATTATCTTGACAAGGACGGCAATATTACCACGGATAAGATGCAGGCGGCGCTGGACCCCAAGAGCGAGTCTGTGACCTTCGAAACCAGCGCGGACGCCGATAAGATTGTGGACGCGATTAAGGCCATGGTCAATGATTATAACACCATGGTGACAGAGATCAAGAACGCCTATTCGACCCTTCCCGAGAAGCGGAGCAACGGCGCGTACTATCAGCCCCTGACGGATGACGACAAGGCGGATATGTCCGAGAGCGCAATCGCGTCGTGGGAAGAGAAGGCAAAGACGGGTATCCTGTTCGGCGATAACGATTTGCGGAGCCTGTACAGCCGTTTGACCAAGGCGGTTTCGATGACGGGTCAGAATGGCGCAGACCTTGCCGCGGCGGGCATTACCACGAACTATACCAATGGGTTGACAACGCTGGCCCTGAACGAGACAAAGCTGCGGGAAACCCTGTCCACGGACCCGGACCGCGTGATGGAGATTTTCACCAAGTCCAAGGAGAACGGCGCGGAGTCTGACGGCATCATGGCGGCCATCAAAGAACCGCTGGATCTGTACGGCAAGGTCTCCGGCGTGAATCTGTCCACAGGCACCAAGGGCGTGCTGGTGAATAAGGCCGGCTCCCCCCTTGCGCCCAGCACAATGTACACGAATACGATTCAGAAAGAGTTGGATCGGATTGACGAGCAGATTTCCAAGTGGCAGGACAAGATGAGCGATCAGGTGGATTACTATACAACGCAGTTCTCACGCCTGGAACAGCTCATTGCGCAGATGAATTCCCAGAGTTCCGCCATCGCCGGGATGATGGGCCAATAAGGAAAGGATGAACCGCGGACCATGGACATGAAGGGCTTTAACCAATATAAGGAGCAGAGCATTAATACCATGACCCAGGGAGAACTGCTGCTTCTGCTGTACGATGAGCTGTATAAACGTCTGGCTCAGGCGGAGCTGACTCTGGAGAAGCAGGAGTATCCGGTGTTTGAGAACTGCGTGGACCGGGCCGTGGCTATCATCCAGTACCTGGACGACACGCTTGACCGGAAGTATGATATCAGTCAGAATCTGACCCAGCTCTATGAGTATTTTACATATGAGCTGGGCCGGGTGAAGATCGGCCGCCGGAAAGATCTGCTGGCCCATGTAAAGAGTATGATCGGGGAGCTGCGGGACGCGTTCCGGCAGGCGCAGAAGAGCGGCGATTCTGGAAAGTAGGTGGAGGATGGAAGCATCAGCGCTGTTGGACGCCCATGTGCAGCTGAAGCGGATTTATACCTCCATGAACGAGGCGATGGATATTACGCAGCAGCTTGCGGAGGCGGTGGACCGGGATGACCAGGTGACGATTCAGATGCTGGTCGCCATGCGGCAGGAACCCGTGGATAAGATGTCCCAGGCAAAGCGGGTCTTGGACTTGCAGAAGGACGCGCTGCCTGAGACGGACCGGCTGAGACTGGAGGCGCTTCTGAAAGGGGGCCCTCCGGAGGACGCCGCGGAGGAAGCCTTTGTGAAGCAGGCGGGTATGAACGACCGTCTGCTGAAACAGCTCGCGGATTTGGACCGGGTGCTGAATAAAAAGCTGACGCGGGACAAATCCATATATGAACATTAGGGCGGAGTCAAAGAGCTCTGCTTGCCCGGGGCGGTTGGCGGGGACGCTGACCGCCTGCCGGAGCCTGACGATCGGAGCGCAGGGTATGCCCACGATAACGCTGGACAATGTGACAAAATATTATAAATATAATCGGAAGCAGCGGAAGGAACACGGGGGCAAACGGTTTGAGATGGGAGTGCAGGATATCGACCTGACCATCAAACAGGGCGACTTCGTGTTCGTTGTCGGGAGCAGCGGGGCGGGTAAGAGCACGCTGCTGGACCTGATTACCGGCAGGCTGCGCCCGGACCGGGGCACCGTGCGGCTGGACCAGCGGGACCTGTCAAAGCTGATTCCCTGGAGCCATAACCGGATGGCTATCTTGTTCGGGAAGGTCCAGCAGGAACATAGCCTGATCCGGAAGATGACGGTTGCGGAGAATCTGATGGTGGCCGCGCAGGTGGGAAGACGCCGGTTCGAGAGCCGGGAGAGCATGGAACAGCGGGTGGTGAAGGTCCTGGGCCTTGTGGGAATGCAGGGCGCGGGCTTGAAACACCCGGTGGAAATGTCGGTGGGAGAGTGCCGCCGCGTGGAACTGGCCCGGGCGCTGATTAACAGTCCGCCAATACTGGTGTTGGACGAGATTACCGCCAATCTGGACGATGAGAATATCTGGGATATTTTCCAGCTTCTGATGGAGGTCAATCACCGGGGTACCACCGTGATTATGGCCACTCACGCCAGCCGGTACGTGAATATTTTGCGCCGCCGTGTGGTGACGCTGGTGGACGGACGGATTTTTGGCGATGTGCGAAAAGGAAAATACGGCGATGTGGTGTAATCTGTGCCGCCGATTGGAATAAAATATAGAGAGTTGTTAAAATGAGGAGGAGACTGGAAAATGATCAAGAACATGAAGATCAGGAAGAGCCTGATTATGGGGTACGGAATCACTATCATTGTTTCCGCCATTATCATTGTCGCATCCCTGATCCTGATGAGCGTGCAGAAGAAACAGTATACCAATATTCTGAATGAGTACGTGAGGTCCAACGAGCTGGTGTCCGAGTGCCGGATTGATTACAATATCGCCGCCCGGAGCCTGCGGGATACTGTGCTGTCCGGCAATATGTCCTACATCGATAACACCAACAGCATGATTACAGAGCTCACGTCTAAGATCACTGCCCTGCGCGGAACTTACCCCCTGGACGACACCACGGAACTGGATGCCTTTATTACCCTGGTGGAGAGCTGGGAGCAGGAAGCCGCGGTTATCGGACAGACCGCCCGTACCAGCCAGCAGCAGGCTGCGACGATGATCGTAAATGACTGTACGCCGGTCCTTCAGCAGATGGCCGCTGCCGGCGATACCTTGGCGACAAGGCTTCAGGCAGAGCAGGAATCGATTATCAAGCGGCAGGGCATTACTTCCAATATTGCAATTGCAGCCATCGTTGTCGCGTTGGTGATTGCAACTTTGGTGGTTGTTCGGATTGCAGCGATTATTATTAGGAGCGTCGTTATCCCCGTGGAGCAGGTCCGCGTGGCGCTGGTGGGCTACAGTCAGGGTAAGCTGGATGTGCCCGTGGAATACCAGAGTCAGAGCGAACTGGGCGAAATGTGCGACGCGCTTCGTACCAGTCAGCGGGTCCTGAGCGAGGTGATCAGCGACGCCAGCCACCTTCTGGAGGAAATGGGCAACGGCAACTTTAACTGCCGCACCAAGGATGAGCGGATGTACGTAGGTTCCCTGACCGACCTTCTGAAGTCTATCCGGAGCATCAACCGGAACCTGAGCGAAACCCTGGTTCAGATCGATTTGAGCGCCGAGCAGGTGTCCGCGGGAGCCGAGCAGGTGTCCACAGGAGCGCAGGCGCTTGCACAGGGCGCGACAGAACAGGCCAGCGCGGTGGAGGAGCTGTCCGCCACCATCGCCGATATTTCCAGCAAGTCCAACGAGAACGCCAAGCGCAGCGCGTCGGCTATGAGCCATTCCAAGAATTCCGACGTCCGGGTGCGGGAGAGCGCCGATTACATGGAAGAGATGGTTAAGGCCATGGAGAAGATTTCCACGTCCTCTCAGGAGATTGGAAAGATTATTGCCACCATCGAGAATATCGCGTTCCAGACGAACATCCTGGCCCTGAACGCGGCTGTGGAAGCGGCCCGGGCTGGTTCTGCGGGCAAGGGTTTCGCGGTGGTCGCCGACGAGGTCCGGAACCTGGCCACAAAGTCCGACCAGGCTGCAAAGGCGACCAAGGAACTGATTGATCATTCTATCACCTCCGTGCAGGACGGCGGGGAGATCGTGAAGAAGGTGTCTGAATCCCTGAGCAAGACGGTGGAGGCTACAAAGCTGTCTATGGAGGCCATTCAGGAGATCGCCCAGGCGGTGGAGGAAGAATCCGAAGCCATTGCCCAGGTAACAGAAGGCATCGACCAGATTTCCTCCGTGGTCCAGACGAACTCCGCCACCAGTGAGGAATCCGCGGCGGCCAGTGAAGAGCTGAGCAGTCAGGCGGCACTGATGAAGGAGCTGATGAGCAAGTTCCATCTGCGGAGCGACAGCATCTCCAGCGGGAGCTTCAGCAGCAGCAGCACGTCCGCGCCTGCAATGGATTACAGTTCTGCGGCGGATGAGCCTATGGACACTGGCTACAGCGGGGACAGCAATCCGTTCAGCAAATACTAAGAGAAGCCAACGGCCCTTCCCTGGGCAGGACGTTGCCAGGAGGCGGATTCTGCCTTCTGGCAACGTTTTGAGGTTTTGAGAAGGGAAGACGGGAGTGAAGGAGCGTCGGCAAAATGACGGAATACAGAGCGCAGGAACAGGATTTGATATACGCCCTGGATATCGGCACGCGGAGCGTTGTCGGCGTAGCAGGGAAGTCGTCCGGAGGCCGGTTCAAGGCGCTGGCGATAGAGATGGCGGAGCACGGGAGCCGGGCCATGCTGGATGGGCAGATTGATAATATTCAGCAGGTGGCGGCATTGGCCCGGACAGTGACGGACCGGCTGGAGGAGCGAATGGGCGTGCGGCTGACGCGGGTGTGTGTTGCGGCGGCTGGACGGGCGCTGCGGACCCAGAGCGGGACGTACAGCATGGATATATCGGATGAGAAGTCTATCGGGGCGGAGACCATCAGCCGTCTGGAAGCGGGGGCGCTGTCCGCGGCGGAGGATGCCTTGCAGATGGAGGACGAGGCCCGGCGGCAGTTCTTTATGGTGGGGTATACAGTGGCGCAGTACCGGCTGGATAAGTACCCTCTGCGGTCCCTTCTGGCGCATACGGGACAGCGGGCGGAGGCGGATGTGGTGGCTACGTTTTTGCCCGGCGAGGTGGTGGAAAGCCTGTACGCGGCCATGCGCACGGCGGGCTTGCAGGTGTCGAGTCTGACCCTGGAGCCGATTGCAGCCATGAACGCGGCGATTCCGGCGGAGCTTCGGCTTTTGAATCTGGCCTTGGTGGACATCGGCGCGGGTACGACGGATATCGCGGTCTGCCGTGACGGAAGCGTGACGGGCTACACCATGGCGACGATTGCCGGGGACGAGGTGACGGAGGCGATCATGCGGGCGTATCTGGTGGACTTCCAGACCGCGGAGACGCTGAAACGGCAGCTGGGCCAGGAAGAGGCGATGCAGTACACGGATATTTTGGGCGAGGTGAACAGCATACGCCGTGAGGAATTGCAGCGGGCGATAGACGAACCCATGACGCGTCTTGCGGAGGCCATCGGGAAGCAGGTCTCGGAGCTGAACGGCGGCGCGCCCTCCGCGGTCTTTCTGGCAGGCGGCGGGAGCAAGCTGGAGGGCCTCCGGGAGAAGGTGGCTCAGAGCCTGCAAATGGATGCCCGCCGGGTGGCCATCGCGGGGAGCAACTACGAAAAGACGGCGTATTCGGAGGATTTTGACCTGAACAATCCGGAGTACGCCACGCCGTTGGGAATAGCGGTATCGGCGGCGTTGGGGCTTTTGAATGACAGTTATGTGGTCACGCTGAACAATCAGGCGGCGAAGCTGTTCCGGAGCGGGATATTGACTCTGCGGGATATTCTGCTGATGAACGGCTACACATACGCGGATATGCTGGGGAAATCGGGCCGGAACCTGAGCCTGACCCTGAACGGACGGCATATGCTGCTGCGTGGAGAACCAGCGGCCCCTGCGGTTTTGAAGATAAACGACGAGGATGCGGGCATATCGACGGTGGTACACGCTGGGGACCGGATACAGTTCACGCCCGCCCGCCCGGGGAAGGACGCCGCCAAGACACTGCGGGAGCTGCTGGGGGCGGACTACACGGGACGGGTATTGGTGAACAATCAGGAGGCGGGCCTTGATACGGCGCTGCAGCAGGGGGATGTGATTCTTACGCTGGAGGGCGTTGGACGGGGACCCAGGCCGGAACCTGTACAGGAGGAAAGAGCAGTTCCCGTACAGGAAGTGAGGCCCAGACCGGAACCTGTACAGGAAGTGAGGCCCAGACCGGAACCCGTACAGGAAGTGAGGCCCAGACCGGAACCCGTACAAGAGAGAAGACCGGCCCCGGAGCCGCGTTTAAGGATAAAAAAGCGGACGCTGGAGATTGTGTTGAACGGGAAGCCACTGATTTTACCGCCGAAGGAGAACGACCAGCCGTACTATGTCATGGATCTGCTGGAGCGTTCGGGGGTGGATTTTGAGACCCTTGACCGGCCGGTACAGTTAGCGGTAAACGGTATGGAATGCAGCTTCAGCCAGGAACTGCGGGAGCGGGATTCTGTGACGATCCGCTGAAGAGCTAGGAGTGTGAAACGTTGAAACAGGAACAGGATCTGGCTGCGAAGATAGCGGCGCAGACGGCGAAGAAGACCGCGAAGGTAGAGAGCGCCGCGGCGAAGAAGATAGCGGCTGCGGAGAGAGCGGCGGAAAAGAAGACGGCCGCGGCAGAGCGGAAGATGCTCAAGCGCGCGGCGAAAGCGGAAAAGCAGGCGAAGAAGCTACAGGACAAGGTTGCGAAAACGGAAAAGAAGGCGGCAGCGCAGGTAGCGAAAGCGGAGAAGCAGGCGGCGAAGAAGAATGAGCAGGCCGCGAAGATTGCCGCGAAGCGTGAGGAAAGCTCCGAGCCGGAGGAGATTGAGGGCAAGAAGAAAAAGAAAAAGCTGGTATTGCTGCTGCCGGTAGTGGCGATTGTAGTGGCGGCAGGCGTGTTTTTCTTCCTGAAAGGCCGGGGCGCGGAAGAGGAAGTGGAGCTGGAGCCGATTCCAACGCCGTTGAGCTATGCGTTCAGCGAGGTGTCCAACGTCCCCGCGCTGCCTGTGATTGGCGAGGACGTGGTGGTGTATTCGGAGAAGATCGAGTCGGTATTGCCTGAGGAAACCGAGGAACCGCCCGAAGAAACGCCGCCCGTTGATGAAGAAAAAACACCGCCCGCCGAAGGGGAAGAAGACCCGGAGGGTGACGCCAAAGCCGAAGAAGAGCCGGAAGAGCCAGCGTTAACAGCCACGCGTTATCGTTATGAGAACGTGACGGACCCGAAAGGACTGATGAGCGCCTATGCGGGACTGCTGACACAGGAAGCGGCGGGCTTTTCAGCGGTAGATAAGACGTTTCAGCGGATGGACCTGCCGGATTTCGACGGTAAGGAAGCAAGCGAAGGTCAGGAAGCGGTCCCCGCGTCGAAATCGGTGCTGCTTGCCCGGAACAGCGATGGTGATGACGGGTTGGTTTATTCCCTCCAGCTGGATTGGGATGAAACGACCTGCACCGTGGTTGTGGATACGCCGGAGGGCCGGGTACATAATCCGCCGTCGGAGGACCAGAGCGGGCCTGTCAGTGCGGGATTGACGGTGGATGGCTTCCGCGAACTCGACCCGTCGGTACTGGGACTGCCGGGCGCGTCCATGGATGAGTACACGGTGTACGTTCAGGATGGAATGCTGCTGGTATATGGGAACACCTGCGTAAGAATCAGCGTATACGCCCAGAACGCCAACACGGGAACGAACGAAGTGGCAGGGAGCTACTTCCTCTCCGCGGACGGCCAGCACGTTTATCGTTACGACGTGGCGGACAACTCTGTGGAGGAACTGGAGATACCGAAGTAAGAGAGCCGCAGGCAGTCAGCGGTTCCGGAGAGCCGGCAGCGTCTGGGAGCCTGCGGGTCGGCGAACAGTGGGGCCAGGAGGCTTTCCAGCACGCAGACAGAGGAACGGACGGAAAGAGCGTCAGGCGCGGGGGCAAGGGCGGCGGCGGTATCGGGATCTACCTGAGCCACGTCCAGCCCGAATTCCCGCCCCAGGGCACGGATTTGCTTGACAGTGACAGCCAGCCGCGCCTCATCGTCCAAGGCATGGAACCCGATAATACCCCCGAAGCGTCCGGCAATTTCCGGCAGGACACCCAAACGGACCATCGCCTGACGCCCCCATTCATTTTCAAGAAACAGCCGTTTTGCCAATTCAGCAGGCGAGGCGGCTGTTTTTTGCGTGTCCGGAGGTTCTATAGGAAGCTGTTCAGAAAAGCCCAGGGTCCTTCCGGAGGACGCGGCAAGATTGGCGTTGGTAGTAAAGGCGAAGACACAGCGGCGGAAATCCAGCTCCCGGGAGCCGTGTTCGTCAGCGCGGTGTGCGGAACAGCGGCCTTCATCCAGAATGGACATAAAGACTTTCAGGACTTCCGGATGGGCCTTTTCCAGCTCGTCGAACATGAAGACGGTGCAGGGATTTTGGCGGACAGCGTCGAAAACAGGCGGGTCCTCATAGCCCACGTAACCCGGCGGTGCGCCCGTCAGCCGGTGGACGGAGTGAGGCTGTGTGAAGGTATTCAGTTCGGTCCAGACGGATTGGAAGCGCCGTCCGCAGCAGGACTCCAGGGCAGGTGCAAGAGCTTTGCCAAGTTCGGACTTCCCCACGCCGGTAGGCCCATAGAAAATCAGGGACAAGGGCCGTACAGGAGCGATTTTCCCGGCATGGCAGTAAAGGCGGTAAGCGGCGGCTTCAACAGCGGAGTCCTGCCCCAGGACCGCCTGCCCCAGTCTGTCCCGAAGCCGGAGATAGAGCGCGGGCCAGGGGCTTTGGGACTCTTTTCGGGTTATAGGACGGTGCAGGGCATGAGCAAACGCATGAGACCGGGCAGAAAGGCTGGAGGAAGCGCCAGGGGATGAAGCAGGGGGCGTTTTGGAAGACGGTACAGGCGATACAGGGGATGAAGCAGAGGGTGTTTTTGATGATGGTACAGGCGGTACGGGGGATGAAGCAGGGGGCGTTTTGGAAGGCGGTACAGGCGAAGCTCCGGAAGAACCCGCAGGCGAGAAGGAGGGCGGCTGATAAGGGAGGATAGCGGGCGCGCCGGCTTCCCGACGGAGGGAGTAAAGGCGGCAGGCGAGGGCTTCATAGGAAGAAAAGCACCAGGTACAGCGGGCGAAGAGGGCGGCCAGGACTCTGCTGTTCCCCCGGTATTGGACACTGGGCCGCCAATAAAGGAGGCAGCCGTCACCGCGCCGGAGGAAGCCGACAGTAATCCGTTCCGGCACGCATCCAGCAGGTGTCTGACAGTCATGGATTTCGTACCCCCGGCCTTCCTGGGCACAGCGGTCAACGCACTGTTTGAGGACAGGTTCAGCGGCGGCGGTGCAAAGCTGAGCAAACGTCAAAGGAAGTCCCTCCTTAAGAAGAAATTTCCAGGAAAGTATAGCCGGAAGCATAGATTTCTAAACGGCTGATACATCTGGGAAAAGATTTCGTCAAAGAGAAGGACTTCCCTGATCAAGGACAAAAGCAAGCGGGGATTACATCAAAAGTCTCTGCATATCGTCAGGGATTGGAGCAGAGACGGAGATCAGTTCACGGGTAACGGGATGGACCAGGGCAAGGGCGGCGGAATGGAGGGCGGGCCGGGAGATCAGCGTCAGGTTTTCGACACCATAGAGCCAATCGCCAACGAGGGGGCAGCCGATGGAAGCCATATGAACCCGAAGCTGATGGGTCCTGCCTGTTTCGGGCCGAAGCCGCAGCAGGGAAAAGGCCCCTTGCGTTTTCAGAACCTGATAATGGGACACAGCAGGGGAACCGTCAGGGCGGACCATCCGAGCGACGGCAGAACGCGTGTCCCGTCCAATAGGCGCGTCAATGGTCCCCTTATCCGGCACGGGACGCCCAACGCAGACTGCCCGGTATTCCCGCCGGAAGTCCGGGGTATGGAGGCTTCTGCGGAGCAGGTCGTGTATGTAGCCGCTTTTGGCAATGACCATCAAACCAGTGGTGCCCTTGTCCAGACGGCTGACGGGATGAAAGATAAACTCCGCGCCTCTCGTCCAGGCCAGAGCCCCGGCAACAGTAGGAGTATCCGGCAGGAAATTGGAGGCATGAGCGGTCATCCCGGCAGGCTTATTGACCACCAGCATATGTTCGTCTTCCCAGAGAACGGGCAGGGGCCAGGGACCGGGCGTAATAACGGCAGAGGGCGGACGGTGGTCAGCGGTCTGAACGTCCAGCCGGTCGCCGGTCCGGAGGATGAAGGGGGTATGCACAGGCTGTCCGTTGACCAGGATGCCGTCAGGGACCCGGACCAGGCGGGAGATGGCGTGGGCGGAGAAGTGGAGCCGCGCCCGCAGGATATGACGGACCGTGGCGCCATTGTCTTCCGGAGGGACGGTATAAGAAACGACAGCATTACATTCCATAATAAACAAAAAGGCAGAAGAGGGAAAGGAACAGGGCAAAGAGGCAGAGGGAGCAGATTATTCAGCCAGGGATCTTTTCCGGGAGAGGTCCAGCCGCACCAGGGTTCCCTGACCAGGCCGGGAGGAGATTGAGATATCATGGCGGAGCCTGTCCACGACCTGACGGCAGAGGTAAAGCCCGATACCGGTAGACTTCTTGTCCTCCCTGCCGTTGAAGCCGGTGTAGCCTTTCTCAAAGACCCTGGGCAGGTCCTCCTCCTGAATTCCAATCCCGTTATCGGCAATCACAAGGGTATCCCCGTCGCCGTAGATCCGGATACGCCCGCCGGTTGGAGTATACTTCAAGGCATTGGAGAGGACCTGTTCCACCACAAAGGAGAGCCATTTTTCATCGGTGAGCACAGTCTTGCCGGTTTCCTGAAAGTCCAGGGAAATTTTCCGCAGGATAAAAAGCCGGGCAAATTTCCGGATGGCCTGACGCAGGAGGGGGTCCAGGGGACAGTTCCGGAAGAGGTAATCGGTAGAACTGCTGTCAAGCCGGAGGTAGCCCAGGACCATTTCGACGTACTGTTCGACTTTCAGCAGTTCGGCCTCGATCTCCGGGAAGGGCTGTTCCTGTAAAAGCAGTCTCATGGCGGCGATAGGGGTCTTGATCTGATGGGCCCAGAGGGTATAATAATCGGTCATATCCCAAAAGCGGCGGCTGTTTTCGGCGGAAAGATTTACCCGGTCCCGGACAAGGGCGTCTATAAGGGCATGGTAATCGGCCTCCAGAGTCCCCCGGGGCGGCGGCAGAGGCAGGACTTTCTCCTTGGTCTGTGTCAGGAGCCATTGCAGTTCCCGATGCCGCCGGAGGAAGGAGAGGAAGCTGACAAGGAAGAGCAGCCCGCCCCAGATGCCGCAGAGAATCACGGCATAGAGCACGGCCTCCAGGGGGAGCTGATAGAGCCGGAAGACCGCCGCAAAAATACCCGCCATCCCAAGAAGCAGCAGCAGAATCTTGTACTGCCGCCGGAAGTAAAGCCACAGCAGTTTCATAAAGCCTCCACCAGATACCCCAGCCCCTTTTTCGTGCGGATAAACCCAGGAAGTCCCGCGGTTTCCAGCTTCCGGCGCAGACGGTTTACGTTGACGGAGAGGGTATTTTCATCCACAAAGCAGTCCGATTCCCAAAGGGTGGTCATCATAGCGTCCCGGGAGACGATTTGCCCCTTGCGTTCCATCAGGAGCTGTAAGAGTTTTCCCTCGTTTTTGGTGAGGTCGACTTTCTGCCCGTTGACTTGCAGAGAACCGTCGGAGAGATTCAGCACCGCGCCGCCGCAGGAGAGCAGAACGGATGCTGGCCCAAAGTCATAGGTCCGCCGCAGGATTGCCTGTACTTTTGCGGAAAGCACCTGCAAATCAAAGGGCTTCGCCAGCAAATCGTCACCGCCCATCTGCATCGCCATGACCACATTCACGTTATCAGAAGCGGAGGTCAGGAAGAGAATCGGGACTTTGGAGACCTTTCGGATTTCCTGACACCAGTGGTAGCCGTTGTAGAAGGGCAAAGAGATATCCAGCAGAACGAGGTGAGGACCCGCAGCGGCGAACTCGGCCAGCACGTTGTCAAAGCGTTCCGGGCACACGACCTCATAGCCCCAGCCCTCCAGATGCCGCCGCACTACGTCCACAATCACGGAGTCATCCTCCACAAGGAAAATACGGTACAAGGGGAACCAGCTCCTTCCGTATAGAATACAAAGAACAAGATAGCACGGCGGGAAGGAAAAGTCAAACCGGCAAAGGAAAAGCCGCGAACAAGACAGCGCGTCAAGAAGGAAAAGTCAAACCGGCAAAAAGAACCGCCCACCAGAAAAGGCAGGCGGTCCGGATTTACTTTACGCCGACAATGCAGACCGTGTTCCCGTCCTCATCCAGACGGTACTCAAAGTCACTGTCAGCGGAGCCAACGAACAGGCCGCCGTCAGGCTGTATCAGGGCCACCAGCCTGCCTTTCTGAATCCCCTCAAGGTACTGGTTCAGCTCCCGGACGCTCTTATCAAAGCTGGCCTGGGAAATCGTACCATCGGCAAGCTGCTTCTTCATCAGTTCGGTTTCGCTTTCCATATAGGCGATAAATTCGTCCTCCGTGGCATAGACGGGCACATCATCCGTAATT
Organism: uncultured Oscillibacter sp.; assembly: GCA_910577405.1. Classification (GTDB taxonomy): domain Bacteria; phylum Bacillota; class Clostridia; order Oscillospirales; family Oscillospiraceae; genus Oscillibacter. The sequence goes on from CAJTMG010000002.1 coordinate 167,912, forward strand.
CTGTCCGGAAGAATGGAACCGTCCTCCGCCACGTCGTAGAAGTAGTGGTCATAGCCCTTTCCGCCCCGCAGACCGATTATGCTGCCGTCCCGGAGGCCCGCGAGAATGTCCTCCTGATGCTGATTCCACTGGTCGTAGTATTCCTGCGTGTACTGTCCCCGTTCCACAGACTGTTTCATAGCGTCCCGCCGGGGCTGCAAATCCTGTTCAAATTCATCGGCGGTATAAGGGGCGCCGTTTTCGGGGACGGAGGGTATGATGGTGATCTGCTTTCCGTCAGGAGTATCCTCTTCCCGCACGTCGTAATCCTCCATGGGCGTGCGTTCATTGGTCCAGCCGGTATTGAACTCTTCCAGGAACGCGTCCACGGCGGCAGGGTCGGCCTTGGCGGGGTCCAGGGGGATGGTAAAGAGGGCATGGACGCCGGTGAAATCGTCACAGAAGGAAATGGTCCCGTCATCGGCCACGGTAAAGATGGTATTATTGGGGACGCCGCCCTCATAGAACGCGATATAGACGGTATGGTCCGCGAAAATTTCCAGGCTCTGGGTATCCAGCAGGTAATAATAGATACCGTCCTTGGCAAAGCCGCAGGCCCCGCCGCCGAGGGTCCAGTCGTTGACGCCCGCAGGACTGCATCCGGCTACCAGGGGGGTCATGGTGTGACGGGAGAAGTCGTAGTTCTCGTTTGTCACAGGAGTACCGTCCAGACGGCGCAGGGCGAGGACGGCGTAAGTGCGGGAGCCTTCCACAGGGGGGTCATAGTTGGTGTAGTCCTTCAGATTTTCCCCGGAGACAAGGCCCATCAGGGTAATGGCAAAGTCGCCGCTTTCCACAGTTTCGTTGATAACGATAGCGTCCTTACTCTCAAACGCCTCCGCAAGCTCAGTATGACCATTCTCAGTGGCCACCTGACTGGGAGAGAGCTTCATGACGGCGGCGGACACAGAGACAGCCAAAGCGACACAGGCGGCAATCAGAACCGCGATTTTCTTATGACTGAATTTCATGATAACAGAATGCTCCTTTTCCAATTCATCGGCTCGGAGGTGCAGCAGAGCGGCAGTCCGTTCCTGGAAGCCGTCAGAGAATTGGAGGTCGTCAAAGGCTTCCTGATAGTCATTCCGCTGCAAGTGAATCGTCCTCCTTCAACATCTGCCGCAGCCGGTCACGACCGCGGGCCAGCCGGGTGCCTACAGTAGGTGCAGGCAGGCCCAGAAGTTCAGCAATTTCTTTGATGGAATAACCCTCGTAATAGTAAAGATGGATAACGGCGGCGTACTTCTGGGGCAGATTCCGGACAGCTTCCCGAAGCTCCTGAAAACGCTCGTTGGGAGATTCGTCCGCTGTCAGTGCGCCGTCCTCCAGGGGAAGGTTTTTCCGTTCCGCATTCCGGCGGAGATCGCAGCTGCGCTGAAGGGTGGTGCGGATGAGCCAGGCTTTTTCATGTCCGGCGTCCCGGAACGAAGGCGCGGCGGTCAGCAGTCGCAGGAAGGCTTCCTGAACAGCGTCCTCAGCGTCGGCGACAGGCAGTCTGGAAGCCGCCAGCCGGAGAAGCATGGGACTGTATTCCGTCACAACCCGGTCAATATCCTCGTGTGAAAGCAACGCACTCACTCCCTTCACCCATAACACGAACGGCGGCGGGGAAATTTTTCGTTACCCCGGAATTTTTTGTCGGCGCGGCATTGAGGGAACGCCGGAAACAGGCCGGAAATTCCATGAAAAAGCAGAAAAGTCCGTTTTTTTGTTATATATATATGATATTCGGCAAAAAGATTACAAAAAATCAAAAAAGACTGGTAAAATTTTAGGAAATATGTATAATAAGAGGGTAGGCAAAAGATAAAAACGTCCGGAAGGGCGGGGAAGGAGAGAATGGTGCAAAAACGAGAAATTGAAGAGCAGACTGTCAGGGGAGAGGAGGGCGTCGTAGCATTGCCCCGGACCATCCACCTGGTGCCCATGGACCATATCGACGGCTTCGACGTGCGCCCTGGCTTTTACGAGATCAACGGCGCTACAGCCATCCCCGGCGGCGTGAACTTTACAGTGCATTCCCACGGGGCCACCGGCATCGAGCTGCTGCTGTTCAAACGCACCGCCGTGGAACCCTTTGCGGCCCTGCGCTTCCCGGACCGCTACCGGATCGGCAACGTGTATTCAATGATCGTCTTCAAGCTGAACATTGAGGAATTTGAATATGCTTACCGGGTGGAAGGCCCCTGGGACCCGAAAAAGGGCCTGCTGTTCGACCCGAACCGGTATCTGCTGGACCCCTACGCCAGAGCCGTAACCGGACAGAGCAAATGGGGCGCCAAGTCAACGCCGGGGATGCGGTACAAGGCCCGGGTGGTCAAGGACGACTTCGACTGGGGCAGCACGGAACGCCCGCTGATTCCTATGGAGGACCTGGTGATCTACGAGCTGCACGTCCGGGGCTTTACAATGCACAAGACGTCAGGGGTCAGCCATCCCGGAACCTTCGACGGCCTGCGGGAGAAAATCCCCTATCTGAAAGAGCTGGGGGTCAACGCCGTCGAGCTGATGCCGATCTTTGAGTTCGACGAGATGCAGGACGCCCGGGTGGTGGACGGCCAGCAGCTCTATAATTACTGGGGCTACAGCACGGTGAGCTTTTTCTCCCCCAATACCAGCTACGCGGCGGGAATCGAGTACAACCGGGAAGGCAACGAGCTGAAACGGCTGATACAGGAGCTGAACAAGAACGGCATTGAAGTTTTCCTGGACGTGGTCTTCAATCATACGGCTGAGGGCAACGAGCAGGGGCCGTTTTTCTCCTTCAAGGGCTTTGACAACAATATCTATTATCTCCTGACGCCTGACGGCCAGTATTATAATTTCAGCGGCTGCGGCAATACCCTGAACTGCAACCATCCCATTGTACATCAGATGATTTTGGACTGCCTGCGGTACTGGGTGACGACCTACCGGGTGAACGGCTTCCGGTTTGACCTTGCGTCGATCCTGGGCCGGAACGAGGACGGCACGCCGATGAACAAGCCGCCGCTGCTGCAAGCCATGGCGTTCGACCCGATTCTGGGGGACGTGAAGCTGATCGCGGAAGCCTGGGACGCGGGCGGCCTGTATCAGGTGGGCAGCTTCCCGGCCTGGAACCGCTGGGCGGAGTGGAACGGCCGCTATCGGGACGACCTGCGGCGGTATCTGAAGGGCGACAGCGGGGCGGCACAGGCGGCGGCTCAGAGGATCATCGGCTCCCGGGATATCTATGAGGTGACTGCCCGGAAAAACGCGTCTGTGAACTTCATCACGTGTCACGACGGATTCACGCTCTATGACCTGTACGCCTATAACAAGAAGCACAATCTTGCCAACGGCTGGAACAACACGGACGGTTCCGACGATAACCGGAGCTGGAACTGCGGCGTGGAGGGGGAGACGGACGACCCTGCCGTGAACGCCCTGCGGCTGAAAATGGTCCGGAACGCTTTTGCAATCCTGATGTGCAGCCGGGGGATACCGATGTTCCTGGCGGGGGATGAATTCTGCAATACCCAGTTCGGGAACAACAATGCCTATTGCCAGGACAATCTGACAAGCTGGCTGGACTGGCGTCTGCTGGAGAAGAATCAGGAGATATTCCGGTTTTTCCAGTACATGATAAAGCTGCGGAAGGAATACCGGATACTGCGGACAAACCTCAGCGACGGCTACTACAACTTCCCGGATGTGAGCTTCCACGGGGTGGAACCCTGGCACGGCACATTCGGAGAGCATGAGCATTACGTAGGGGTCCTGTTTGCAGGCCTGAACGAAGAAGAAAAGCCGGAGATTGTCTATGTGGCCTCTAACGCCTATTGGGAGCCTTTGGATGTCACGCTGCCGGATCTGCCCCGGAAACTGCGTTGGGAGCTTCTGGCGGATACCCGGCAGGCAGAACAGACGATACGGCCTCTGGACGGCTTACGGTTCTCGATTGCGCCCCGGAGCGTGATGGTGTTCGCGGCGAAGGAGCGGTAAATGGACTGGGGGGAAGCGGCATTCCTGATGGCGTTCTGTGTGACGCTGCTGGTTCTGGGCAGCGCGGGGATGTTCTGGCTGATGAAAAAAGCCGGGATTCAGCCCATGCGGTACTATAAGAAGCTGTTCTATGATAACGTAACAAGCTCAAGAGACAGCCGGACGGGAAACCATCGGACTTACTGGAAATCCAAAAAAGGCGGAAAGCTGTCCCTGGAGATTGAACAGACCCGGGGTACAATGACGCTGGAGTTTTACACGGAAAGCGGCCGGGTATTGCAGCGCTGGCAGACCGGGGACCCGAAGGGCTTGACGGTAGAGCTTCCGGCAGGGGAGAAGGTGTTCCAGCGAATGGAGACGAATCATTTCAGCGGGAGCATCAGTTTTCTGAAGAACAGATGAAAGAACCGCATCCCTCCGGAAAAGCGCGTGTGAACAGACAGCGCCCTGCCGGTTGAAGAATGCAGGCAAAATAAAACCAACGGACCGCCGGAAAGAAGAAAGGCGGTCCGTTTTATTTTGGAATCAAACGGTGATATCCCGGGCGGAAGCGTTAAGAAGGTTCAGAAGATCAGCGGGAGCGAGTTCGACCTGCGCGCCGATTTTGCCGGCGGAAATATAGATGGTCTCGAAATCAAGGGCGGAGATATGAAGGACGGTCGGGAAGAGCTTTTTCATGCCCACTGGACTGCACCCGCCGCGGATGTATCCGGTCACGGCGGCGATGTCCTTCACGGGCAGCAGCGTCACGGCCTTTTCCCCGACGGCTTTCGCGGCTTTTTTCAGGTCCAGGCTGTCCGGCGCGGGAATGTCGAACACATAATAGCCGCGGGAACCCTTTGCAACCAGGGTTTTGAAAGCGCGGTCCGGCTCCTCCCCCAGGGACTCCGCCACATGGACGCCGTAGTCTCTGGTGCCATCCGGACCCGCTTCCTCTTCATAGAAATGCGGGGTGTATGGAATCTTTTTCTGATCCAGAATCCGCATAACATTGGTTTTATCGTCTTTTTTCTTTGCCATAACTTCACCTCAAAAGTCAGCCGTCAAATGTCACCGCAGGATATAAACGCCGGTCAGGACACAGAGCACGCCCGCAAGCATAGAGGCTCCCATAGGTTCGCCGAAGACCAGAACACCGGTCAGAGCGGCGGCGACGGGTTCCAGACTGGCCAGAATGGAAGCCCTGCCGGGTTCGACGTGCGCAAGGCCCCAGGTGTACAGGATGTAAGGCAGGGCGGTAGAGAGGGCGGCCAGGGCGAGGGCGACGCACCAGACCTCCGGCAGTGAGAAAGCGGCAGCAAGTTCATCCGGGCGGACCAGCGCCAGTGATGCGGGCCCGGCGAAAAGGAACGTCCAGAGAGTGACGGTCAGGGGGCTGTAATGCGCCAGGGCATAGCGGCCGAAGATGCTGTAAAGGGCGTAAAAGAACCCGGCGCCCAGTCCCAGAAGCAGCCCGGGCAGGCTGACAGAGAGGCTTCCGGAGAACGCGCCGCAGACAAAGGCACAGCCCAGAAATGTCAGCGCCAGAGCCAGCAGTTTTTTTCTGGTTACAGTCTCCCGCCAGAGAACCGCGGACAGAAGAACCACAAATGAGGGCGCGGTATAGAGCAGAATGGAAGCGGCGGCAAGGGAGCAGATTCGCTGGCAGGAGAAATAGCAGGCGGTAAAGAGAACTACGCTGACAACGCCGGTACCGAAGAAATATTTCAGATGTCGCCGCTGTACCCGGAAGACGCTCCGGTCCCTGACGCCGAACACCAGAGACAGCAGAGCCATGCCGCCCAGATTCCGCACCATCAAGATAGAGGTCGGGGACAGGCCGGCCGCCATCAGACGACGGTTCCAAAGCCCGATGATCCCCCATAATACCGCCGCCGCCAGAATACTCCCGCAGGCTTTCCGATGTTCCATAAGCCCGTCAACTCCAATCCTATCGATTCAAAAGCGTTTATTTTTCACCGGCAATTTCCCGCTGAACGTATTTCGGCAGTTTTTCCAGAATCAGCTTATGGGACGCGGCGCACAGTTCCCGGAGCAGATCGTCGGAAAGCTGTCCGTCTAGCAGGCAGGCAATCCAGAGCCGTTTATCACAGTAGAAGCCGGGCAGAATTTCCGGATAAGCGGCCCGGAGGAGTTCTGCCCGGGCGGGGTCGCACTTGAGATTTACCAGATCGTGGCCGCCGTAAACCGAATGCTTTTCATCCGGGGAGCACACAGCGGCAAAGAGCTTTCCCCGGAGCATATACCGGAACCAGCCCCATTCGGCCTTGTAATCTTTTTCGGTCCCCGGCAGAGAGAGCAGGTATTCATCCAACCAGTCGTAACGCATAATACCTCCCAGATACAGAAATTCCGTAAGAAAAGCAGGCAAAGCGGTCAAACAGGAAGTAAGAAGAACGCATACCGTCTGATTCCGCACCCTTGGCAAAAGAGCGGAAAGGAAGCGCGCTGTCTTACTTGCTGCCCTCCCCACGGAGTTCGATGATACGGTCCCGGAGAACGGCGGCATATTCGAATTCGAGCATTTTGCTGGCTTCCCGCATTTCCTTTTCCAGGCGTTTGATTTCGGCGTCCCGTTCCTGCTGGGAGAGCTTCCGTTTCTTGCGGCTCCGGATCGTCTCGTCTTCCGCGGCGGAGGAAATTTCCAGCACCTCCCGGACGCCCTTGATGATGGTTTTCGGAACGATCCCATGAGCCTGATTGTAAGCGTCCTGAATGGTACGGCGGCGTTCGGTTTCATCCATAGCGGCCCGCATAGACGGCGTGATGGAATCGGCGTAAAGGATGACCAGGCCCCCGGCATTTCGCGCGGCGCGGCCGATGGTCTGAATCAGGGACGTTTCCGAACGCAGAAAGCCCTCTTTATCCGCGTCCAGCACGGCAACTAAAGAGACTTCCGGCAAATCCAGGCCCTCCCGAAGAAGGTTGATGCCCACCAGCACGTCAAACTTTCCCAGCCGCAGGTCCCGGATAATTTCCATCCGCTCAATGGTTTCCACATCCGAGTGCATATAGCGGACTTTGATGCCGGCGTTCTTGAAATACTCCGTCAGATCCTCCGCCATCTTCTTGGTCAGGGTGGTGACCAGGACCCGTTCTTCCTTAGCGGCGCGGGCGTTGATTTCAGTCATCAGGTCGTCGATCTGGCCGGTGACGGGACGGACTTCCACCCTGGGGTCCAGCAGTCCGGTGGGGCGGATGACCTGTTCCACCACCTGGTCTGCCCGTTCCCGCTCGTATGGCCCGGGGGTTGCGGAGACAAAGACCGCCTGACCGATACGCCCCTCGAATTCCTCGAACTTCAAGGGCCGGTTGTCGTAAGCGCAGGGCAGCCGGAAGCCGTATTTCACCAGACTGTCCTTCCGCGCATGGTCGCCGTTATACATGGCCCGGACCTGTGGCAGGGTAACATGGCTTTCGTCCACAAAGAGCAGGAAATCGTCGGGGAAGAAGTCCAGCAGGGTCATTGGCGCGGAGCCCTTGGGACGGTCGGAGATAATGCGGGAATAGTTCTCAATGCCGGAGCAGTAGCCCAATTCTGCCATCATTTCCATATCGTACTCGGTCCGCTGACGGATACGCTGTGCCTCCACAAGCTGCTCGTTGTCGGTAAACGCCTGCACCTGCGCTTCCATTTCCTTTCTGATCTCGTCAATGGCCTTATCCATCTTGACCTTGGTGGTGACGTAATGGCTGGCGGGATAAATGGCGATATGATTCAGCACCCGGTTGACAGCGCCGGTGATGGGGTTGAAATCGCTGATCCGCTCGATCTCGTCGCCAAAGAACTCCACCCGCACAGCATGATCCTTGTAATAGGCCGGGTAGAGCTCCACGGTATCCCCGCGGACCCGAAACATATTGCGTTCAAAGGCGATATCGTTGCGCTCATATCTGATCTCCACCAATCGCCGCAGAAGCTGGTCCCGGTCCCACTCCGCGCCGGTCCGGAGGGAAACGACCATGTTGGCGAAATCATCCGGCTCGCCCAGACCGTAGATGCAGGAGACGGAGGAAACCACGATCACGTCCCGGCGTTCCAGAAGGGCGCAGGTGGCGGAGAGGCGGAGGCGGTCGATTTCGTCGTTGGTGGACGCGTCTTTAGCGATATAGGTGTCCGTGTGGGGAATATAGGCCTCGGGCTGATAGTAGTCGTAATAGGAGACAAAATACTCCACGGCGTTATTTGGAAAAAACTCCTTGAATTCGGCGCAGAGCTGAGCGGCAAGGGTCTTGTTATGAGCCAGAACCAAAGTGGGACGCTGGACGGCTTCAATCACCTTGGCCATGGTAAAGGTCTTGCCCGAGCCGGTAACGCCCAGCAGCACCTGCTCTTTCAACCCATTTTCGACGCCCTGCGCCAACGCCTGAATTGCTTCCGGCTGGTCCCCGGAGGGCTGATATTCCGATACAACCTGAAATTTCGGCATGAACGTACCTCCCATATGCGGCGTTTTAACCATTGTACCACAACGCCTGGAGAAAAGCAACGGGTGTTCCAGATTTCGCTCTGATTTTTGTGCCAGCAAGTATGCGCTTCCTTCATTTGGGCTCAGACAACAATACAGGCAGTTACCCGTTATGAATAACTGCCCGAAAAAGCTCATTTTTAATCAAATACATCCCAGCAATCAGTTCCTGAATTCCAACTTTTTTCGTTTTTTTAAGCCTGAAAATTCCTGTTTCAATGGCGCAGAAATTTCATAAAAACCGGATTCACATCACAAATCCGGACTGCCGCATAGAGACAAATTCCTGATCGGCGACGATGATATGATCCAGAAGCTCAACGTTAATGGAAGCGAGAACCTCCTTCGCCCGGAGGGTAGCATGGTAATCGTCGTCAGAGGGAAGGGCCACGCCGCTGGGATGATTATGCCCCAGAATGACAGAAGAAGCAGAGGTCAGAATCGCGTTTTCCAGCAGCTTGCGCACGTCCACAATAACAGAAACGCCGCTGCCCTCTCCCAGGCGTTTGCAGGCCAGCAGCTTGCCTTTGCGGTCCAGACAGAGCTGGTAGACAATTTCGCCCTGTACGCTCTTGAGACGCTCCAGAAGATAGGCTCCGGCGCTTTCGATGCTGTTCAGAATGCACTCATGGGACACGGATGACAGCCGCGCTTTTGACCATAATTGAGGGACCAGGCGCAGCAAAACGGCCGCGTTTTCACCGATGCCCTCCACCTTTTTCAGATCTTCCACTGGGGCGTTCAGCACGGCCTCCAGACTTCCATAACGGTCAATCAAGGCATGAGCAATGGGGTTGGTATCTCTCCGGGGAATGGCGTAAAAAAGCAGCAGTTCCAGCGCCTCATGGTCAGCGAAGGCGTCCAGACCTGCCTGAAGAAACCGCCGCCGCACGTTTGCCCGGTGGCCGTCATGAATCCCCATTTGATTTACCTCCAATATCGCAGAATTTACCTTATTTTAACACAGCCTGCGATGACCGTCAATTGTTCCTACAGCTTTTTCGACAAATTTTTTCACGCCACGCAAAATTCTCATGGTTCTTATAGCACCGTCAGCAATAGAAATACCAGAGGGTAAGAAGAAATTTTTTGCCTTTTCCGCGGGCCAATAGAGGCGCATATCTGGAGGACAGCGGTGGATTGCAGATTTGCCGGATATTCTGAATTTTTGTTATGTTTGAATATCAAATCCCTGTCACTTCTATTCGAGTTTGTCGGCATATGTCGCATTTTACGAATTTTTTGTATTTTGTCATATAATATTTTCGTATTTTATTAGATTAGGAGATGTTATATGATCGAATTATATGTCAGTTAAACCCTTCAGGAACTGCACATCAAAAAGCGCTATTACGGATACAGACTGCTGGCCAAGGCGTCTGCGCTGTCGCTGCTGGATGAAAGCCGCCTTCTGCACGTTGAAGCGCAGATTTATCAGCCGGTAGCCGAATTTTATGGCTGCAAAGCGGAAAATGTAGCCCGCAATATCCGCACTGTATCCGTCCGGCTCTGGGAGGATTATCCCGACGCGCTCAGGCAGGTTTCGGGCGTGTCCTATTCCGCTCCGCCAAGCGCTTCTGAGCTGATTGAAATTGTAGTGACTTACGTGCTTCGCACCTGGCCGCAGGCGCTGCCCTGATGCTCCGGAAGCGCTTTCCAACGCCAAATTGAACAGCAGAAAACAACATATGTTGAAAGCGCGGCGGATTGTTGCATCTGAAAAACGCTCCCATAAAACATGGCCAGCGCCTCTTGATGAAATCTGATTGCGGGATGTGCTGAGCAGTTCCGGCAAAGACCCCAGCCGCCATCAGAACAAGCTGTTTCGTTTTTCAGAGCTTTGCATAAGTCTCTCGCAAAAGACCAGCAATCCGAACCCATCTCCAAGCGAAAATGAGTTCGGATCACATGGGTATGGTCCGAGATGGGAGACTCGAACTCCCGGCCTGATGGTCCCAAACCACCCGCGCTACCAACTGCGCTAATCCCGGAAAGGAGAGAGACAGGAGGCGCGGCCCAACGGCAATCGGGCCGCACCTTCTATTTTACGCAAAACTGCCGGAAAGTCAAGTCTTTTTCATTCATCCTGAGAATTTTGGCAGAGCTTGACGCCGCTGAGGGCCACAGCGAAGACAAACCAGAAGATACACAACACCCTGGGATAATTCCAGAGGTAATCGGCAAGACCGCAGACCATAGAGCCGCACAAAGCCGCCGCCGCGCCGCAGGTGATGGTACGGGCGGCGGAATCCGGGCAGTGGCGGACGGTATGGGCGGCGCGTTTGATGTTCCAGAGCATAGCGGCCAGGAAGCTGGCGATCCCCAGAAGACCGGCCTCAATCCAGACCTCCAGATAGAAATTATGGGCATGAACGAAAGGCGCGATTCCCTTATAAAGGCTGTAGCGTTTGATATAACTTTGCACGGCGGCAGTACCCAGCCCCGCGCCGGAGACAGGGGAACGCTGAATTACCCGCAGAGCGGCGTCGTAAAGCGGGAAGCGGCTCGCGGTAGAAGAATCGGAGGTATTGCCGATGGTAAGGATACGATTCCAGACGGTATCCGGCAGCAGCGGGACGGCCAGACAGCAGAGCAGCAGAAACGGCGGCAGCAGACGGGGTCTCCAGAGAAACACCAGCACCACCAGGGCGCAGGCGAAGCCCACCCAACTGGCACGGGAGTATGTCATCGCCATCGCCACGGAGCCAATGATGAACACCGCACCCCAGCCCAGCCGCCAGCGTGTTCTTTTCGCGCTGAGGGCCAACGCAAGTACCAGAGGCAGCAACAGAAGCAGTACCTCCGCAAAGGTATTGGGATTTTCATAGAAGGAAAACACCCGTCCCGGCATTCCCTCGTTCAGCTTCAAATCCACATAGGACGCGTTGACCTCCACGCCCTGGATACGCTGAATGACGCCATAGGCCGACGAGATCAGCACGCAGACGCCCGCCCCGGCTGCAATCCGCTTCAGGTCCCGGATATGCTGCACCGCGCTGACGGTCACCAGTACGCAGAGGGCCGCGGAGATATGGTACACAAGAAACCGCGTGGACAGAACCCGCACATGGGAGAAGACCACGGCCAGAATCATGGAGCCGAAGACCATCAGGGGATAGAAGCCGATGTGCGTCAGATCCAGCCGCCAGGAATGACGGTGCATGGCTCCCGCGTGGAACAGCAGCAGCAGGAACCCAAAGGCCATCAAACTATAAGCGTTGTTCCAGTAATCGTAAGGAATGACCCAAAGGAAGAGGATCAGCCAGGACAAAGCGGCGGCGGAAGAATCCCCGAAGGAGAAGGCCAGCCGCGCAAAAAAACTATCTTCCAGGGCAGGCTGCAAAAGCCCGTAAAGCCACCGAAGAATTCTCGCGGGCAGGTCGATGATCACATTAAGCAGGCGGCAGAGAAGACTGTCTGGCCAGCCCCGGGCCACGACGCCCTCCCGGCAAAGGGGCTGGAGCAGAAAGCTGGTTTCCACCTGACGGCCGCACCAATTCTCCACGCGGCGAATCAAACGGCTGAGACTGCTGTCCAGGTACGACGCCCAGAACGCCAGCCAGAGCCGGTACAGGCAGCTCTCACGAAGAAGGGACATAGACAAAAGCTCCTTTTCTCATTGAATCAGATACGGTTTTTCAGCCGGTAGAGCTGGGTAAGGGTAAAGAAATGCTTCCCCCGGACCAGGTTGGCCACCATCTGCTTGTTGGGGTTAAGACCCGAGGGCGCGACGGTGGAAATTGCCTGTGCCATGTCAGGCCGCCGGCAAAGCTCCTTTACGGCCTGCTGACGCTGACGGATGCTCTTTGGATTATCCGGCGCGTACTCGTTCCCAATAGCGATCAGCAGTCCGGCCCAGCTGGAATTCTCGCGCCAGAGGGGACGGGCGGCTTCCAGGCCATACTTTTCCGCCAAAGCCGTTTTCCGTTCCATAAAGCGGTCAAAAACCTGCTGAAAATCCCTCATATACTTATGAGTGGCAGAATTGGGATTCATCAGGTATCGGTAAAGGGGTTCTTCTGTAACGGCCAGCTTTTTGGCGATACAGAAATACTCCATCAGAAAGAGTTCATCCTCCAGGTAAGCGCCCTCGAAGGAAATCCCCCGCAGGAGCTTAGCGGAAAAGAGGAACCGCCAGATAAAGCCGTTGAACACAGGAATCTGCAATCTGTCGCCCAGAAGGGGATAGACAATGCGTTCCCGGACAGCCTCCCTGTCATACACCCCGGCAGGCAGCAGCAGTTCAGGCTGTTGGCTTCCATTTGGGGTTACGTTCAGGTGAGCGCAGCCCGCACTGTCGGCCCCGGTACGCTCCAGGAGTTCCAGAAGCGTTTCCAGGGCCCTGGGCAGGAAAGCGTCGTCGGCGTCCAGAAAGGCGATATACTCCCCCTTGGCTTCATGCAGGCCCAGGTTCCGGGCTTCGCTGACGCCGGCGTTTTTCTTCCGATGAAAGACACGTATCCGCTGATCCTGCTGGGCGAACCGGTCGCAGAGTTTGGGGGACCCATCCCGGCAGCCGTCGTCCACCAGAAGCAGTTCCCAGTCCTGAAAGCTCTGCGCAAGGACGCTCCCGACGGACTGCTCCAAAAAATTCTCCGCCTGATAGACGGGCATAATTACGGAAATCCTGGGCATGACGCACCTCCAGCATAATCTGCCCTCAAAACCACAGGCAGAGTATCTTTATTGTACTCCATTTTCTTCCCCAGGTCAACGTTTTTCATTTTTCGCGCAAAGCCCCTAAAAAAGCGCCGCTTCTTTCTCTTTATTCTTTTTTTCGAAAAAGGAAAAGAAAAGAAGCAAAAGAAAAAGAAAAGCGTCCAGTAATTCCCGGAGCCTGATTCAAGGGACTCCGGTTTTATGTTCTACAGTCAGCAAATGATGTAAAGGAATCAGGTGGCAGGCGGGTCGGTACGGCGGAGATACAGCTCTTCTGCCTGCCGCTGGGCGTACACTAAGGCTTCCTGAAGGCGGGCGAGGGACTGTTCAGCGTCAGTGATGGCGTTAAACAGCAGCAGGTACTCTTCGGTCAATCCGTTCATGGTTACCATCCTTTCTTGTCCCGTTCTGGAACGTTCGCTATCATAAGGGTCGCACATATCATACACAATATCGATTGCAGATTTTGCTGAAAGCCGTCGAGTGAACTGAAAATTTGCAAAAATCGTACAGACTACGGAGCTTTTTTCAGAATGCTGTCTTACCTCTTGTATTCAAGCCGGAAAAAATCAAAATTTGCGGAAAGCGCGGTGGGCGAAAAGAAAATGTGTCCGAAGCATCAAAGGCGGCATTTTGAAACAAACTCCCGGCAAGCTGGGAAAGATTTTCTTCCCGGACCCGTTGGGAAAGCGCAGAGAAAAGGGACCCGCGCAAAGATTTCGAACCGGCTTCAAAGAAAAATGCAGAAACGCAGGGAAATGATTTCAGATATAGAATAAAGCAATAGAACAAAAATCGACAATCAGCAGCGCCAAAAAAACGGAAGACCGAGAAAACAAAGCCCGCCTTTCACGTCCGGTTTCAGGAAAGGAAAGACTGGCTTTGGTTTTTTCAGGTAGAATTCAGCGCAGCCTGATAAAGTGCCCCCATCAGCAGGAACAGAAAGGATGTGACAGGGATGCTCCAGTACAGGCACGAATGGAAGCACGAGATCAGCCTGGGGGACCGTCTTGCAATTCGTCAGAGGCTTTCAGCGATTGCCCGTCCGGACAGCCACGCGCAGAATGGACGCTATCTGATCAGAAGCCTGTACTTCGACACGCCCGGCGACAAAGCTCTGCGGGAGAAGGTGGACGGGGTAAGCCGCCGCGAGAAATTCCGGCTCCGTTATTACAATCTGGACCCGTCCATGATCCATCTGGAGAAGAAGAGCAAATACGGCGGTTTGGGAACGAAGGAATCGGCGGAGCTGACTCCGGAGGAAGCCCAGGCTCTGGCGGACGGCGATTTCCGGTGGATGCTGCACAGCGGCCGTCCCCTTTTGCAGGAGCTTTACAGCAAGATGCAGACCCAGGGCCTCCGGGCGAAAACCATTGTGGATTACATACGGGAGCCGTACGTTTACGGGCCGGGGAACGTCCGGGTGACGCTGGACTATGACATCCGCACAGGCCTGCAATGCACGGGCTTCCTGGACCCCGCCTGTCTGACCATCCCCGCACGGAACGCGCCGGATATTCTGGAGGTCAAATGGGACGCCTTCCTGCCCGCGGTCATTCAGGACGCCGTCCAGCTTCCGCACTGCCGCGCCGCCGCCTTTTCCAAATACGCCGCCTGCCGGGTTTACGGGTAGCCGCGTGTTCTATATTTCATGTATCCAATTAAATAAAGGGGACGAGAGTAATGACATTCAATGATATTTTCAAATCCAGCTTTCTGGAGAACGTGACCAGCGTCAGCATACTGGACATGGCCATCGCGCTGGTACTGGCTTTCGGGCTTGGGATGCTGATTTTCCTGGTGTACAAAAAGACCTTTGCCGGCGTGATGTACTCTTCCAGCTTCGGGGTGACCTTGGTAGCACTGACGATGATTACTACCCTTGTGATACTGGCGGTGACAAGCAATGTGGTCCTGTCTCTGGGCATGGTGGGCGCGCTGTCCATCGTGCGTTTCCGGACGGCCATCAAGGAACCGCTGGACATTGCGTTTCTGTTCTGGTCCATCGCGGTAGGCATTGTGCTGGCGGCGGGGATGATTCCGCTGGCGGTGATCGGAAGCGTGGTCATTGGCGTGATGCTTCTGGTGTTCGTGAATCGGAAGACTCATGTGAATCCATACATTGTGGTCCTTCAGTGCGACGGCTATGACAGCGAGACCCAGGCCCGGACGTTTCTGGAATCCCACGCGGAACGCTGCGCGGTAAAGAGCAAGAGCGCCCGGAAAGGATTGGTGGAGCTGAACCTGGAGGTCCGCCTGAAGGATGGGAACACGGATTTCATCAACGCCCTTTCCGAACTGGACGGAGTAGAGAGCGCGGTACTGGTAAGCTACAACGGGGATTATATGGGATAAGGAAGGAGGCGCTCATGTCTGCCCATAAGCATATAGACCGAATCTGTCTGGCGGCGGTGCTGATTTCTCTGCTGGCGGCGCTGGTGCTGTGCAGTCAGGGCGCGCGGTCCGAGGGCGCGGCGTTGGGATACGAGGCGCGGCTGTTCGATACCGGCCGGGTCCATACCATTGAAATTGTGATGGACGACTGGGACGGGTTTCTGGAGACCTGCGAAAATGAGGAATATGCCGCCTGCGCCGTGGTAATCGACGGGGAAGCCTATAAGAATGTCGGCATCCGGGCAAAGGGCAATACTTCGCTCAGCATGGTTTCCGCCATGGACAGCGACCGGTACAGTTTCAAGCTGGAGTTCGACCATTACGAGGCGGGACGCTCTTATTACGGCCTTGACAAGCTCTGTCTGAACAACATCATTCAGGACAATACCTATATGAAGGACTGCCTGACTTACCGGCTGATGGCAGATTTCGGAGTTGACGCGCCTCTGTGCAGTTACGTTTACATCACCGTCAACGGCGAGGATTGGGGGCTGTATCTGGCGGCAGAGGGCGTAGAAGAGGGCTATATGCAGCGTACCGGAAAGACCCGCGGGAATCTGTATAAGCCCGACAGTCTCAGTATGGGCGGCGGCAGAGGCAATGGCCGGGGCTTCAACATGGACGGCCTGGATTGGGATGAAGAGGGCGCCCCGGCATTTGGGGACTTCCAGCCTGGAGAGAGACCGGACAGAGGGATGAATTCCCCCGATCAGCCCGCCGTACCGGAAGAGGGCGCGGGAAATGGGAACAGCAGCCAACCCGATCAGCCCGCCGTACCGGAAGAGAGCGCGGGAAATGGGAATAGCAGCCAACCCGAACAGCCCGCCGTACCGGAAGAGAGCGCGGGAAACGAAAGCGGCTTTCCGGTCCCCGGAGAAATGCCCGAACCGCCGGATTTTGCCGGAGGCGGTATGGGAGCGGCGGACGTAAAGCTGCAATACACGGACGACGACCCGGAGAGCTATGCCAATATTTTTGAGAGCGCTAAGACTGCGGTAACGGACGCGGACGAGGAACGGCTGATAGAGGCGCTGAAAAAACTGGGGGAAGGGGACCCGTCGGCGTTGGATATAGAGCAGGTTCTGCGTTACTTTGTGGTGCATAATTACGTCTGCAACGGCGACAGCTACACCGGCAGTATGGTCCACAACTACTATCTTTATGAGGAAGAAGGCCGTCTGTCCATGATCCCCTGGGACTATAATCTGGCTTTCGGGACGTTCCAGGCTCAGGACGCGCCGGCGATGGTAAACGACCCCATAGACACGCCTCTGTCCGTAACCGGCGGCGGGGACCGTCCTATGTTCGATTGGATAACCGGCAGTACGGCGTATACGGAGCTGTACCATCAGTATTTCGCGGAATTTCTGGAAACTGCGGACCCCGCCGGGCTGATTGCGGAAATGTCCGAACTGATAGCGCCGTATGTGGAAAAGGACCCGACGAAATTCTGCACCTACGAAGAATTTCAGACAGGCGTACAGACCCTGACGGAGTTTTGCCGCCTGCGTACGGAGAGCGTGGCCGGACAGCTTGCCGGTACGATTCCAGCGGATTCCGACGGACAGACCGCAGAGCCGTCCGCGCTGGTTGACGCATCGGGCTTGAAGCTGTCGGAAATGGGGACGATGAATCATGGCGGCGGGCGAAGCAGAGACGCGTTCGGACCCAACGCCGGAACAGCCCCGCAAGCCGAAGGGGAGGACCCAGCAAACAGCAAAGTCCCAGCAATGAACGCCGATTCAGGTGAAAGAGACGGTCTGGCAGCGCCCACAGCCCCGCAAGCCGAAGGGGAGGACCCTGCAAACAGCAAAGTCCCAGCAATGAACGCCGTTCCGCCTACAGGAGGAATCCCTGACCGCACTGCATTCAATGGTGCTCCAGGCGGGTTCAGGGAAGAGACGGCGGCGGGTCCGGAGGCGCTGATTCTCCTGGGCGTGTCCGCGGCGATTCTTCTTGTCGGAATCCTGCTGGTAAAACGATACCGCCGCTGGGGAGGGTAAGAACGGCGTACAGGACGATGGAAAGCCTTCGGAGGGACGTTCTTCCGGAGGCTTTTCTGGATTCCATACAGACTGCGGGCACAGGGCGGCAAAAACAGGCTCACCGCAAGATATTATAAAAAATGGCCCCTGACTTTGACGGATTCATCAAAAACAAGGGTCGGTTTTTGTAGGAACTCATAATAACCCGATTTTCTCAAGCCAATAAAAACACCGTCTTTTGTCCGGAACAGCCGGTTTGCGGAATTTTTGAAGCATAAATTCAACCGCGGCCATAGGAATTTACGGCAAATCCAAAAAGAAGACAAGATCGTGAAAGAAATCCAGGTACAGCGGCGTTATAATAGCGTCAGCAAAACCCAAGAGCTACAAAACAAAATGATACAGAAAGGAACGGTGTAACACATGAATAAAGTAAAAGCCTTTTTTAACTGCCTGGTTGCGCTCCATTACGCCGACCTCGCCAACGGCCTCCGCTAAGGAACGGCCTGAAATACATCTTTTAGAATAAAAGGAGATTTTTGCTATGTACGGACTGAAACAGTTCTTTAACGCTCTGGTAGCCATTCACTGCGCCGAGCTCAGCACCCTGAAACGCGCCTGATTGTACCCCCCAAAAAGTCCTGTGGAACGGCTTGGCTGAACCACGGGGCTTTTTTTCATTTCCGGCATAAAAAGACGCCGGAGACCAGAGCAGAACACCCCAGTCCCCGGACGAATCACAGACGGATTACTGCGCGTCCTTGACGATATCCATATTTTTCGGCAAAACCAGGCTGAGGATAATGGACACAACAAAGACCACAGCAACGACATTGGAAGCGAAAACAGACTTGATGGTTTCAGGGAAGATATTCCAGATATCGGCCTCTGTGGTAGCAGTGAAGCCAATGCCGACCGCCAGGGAAAGGGAAGCGATGGTAATATTCCGCTGAGAGAAGCCGCAGTCTGCAATCATACGCATACCGGAGACGACGATAGAGCCGAACATCATGATGGTGCAGCCGCCCAGTACGGATTCCGGAAGGGACGCGAAGAAATTCCCCACCGGCGGCAGAAGGCTGGCAAGAATCATGCAGGCCGCGCCGGTCATAATGGTAAAGCGGTTCACCACCTTGGTCATGGCGACAAGGCCCACATTCTGGGAGAAGCTGGTAACGGGCGGGCAGCCAAACAGGCCGGAGACACAGGAGGCGTAGCCGTCGCAGGCCAGGGAGCCGGAAATTTCACGGCTGGTAATCTCCCTGTCCAGTCCTCCGGAGACCAGCGCGGAGGTATCGCCAATGGTTTCCGCCGCAGAGACGAGGAAGATGATGCAGACAGAGATGATCGCGCCCAGGTTGAACTCCGGCAGATAGGGCAGCGGCCGGGGCAGGGCAATCAGACCGCCGGAGAGCAGCGTGCTCAGATCCACCTTGCCCATAAGCACCGCCGCCGCGTAGCCCGCAAGCAGCCCCGCCAGAACGTTGAGCTGCTTGAGGTAGCCCTTGGCCAGCGCGTTCCAGACCAGACAGACGATCAGGGTAAAGAGGCCCAGCAGGAGATTCTGCGCGGAGCCGAAGTCCTCCACATAGCCCCCGCCGAAAGAACGGGTGCCGACGGTAAAGAGAGAGAAGCCGATGGCCGTAACCACAGACGCGGCCACAATCGGCGTAATCAGCCTGCGCCAGTAGTTTGCCAGAAGCCCCAGGGTGCCCTCCATCAGACCGCCCACGATGACCGCGCCAATCACGGAAGGGTATCCGTAATTCGAGGCAACGGTGCTCAGAACGGCCACAAACGTAAAGCTGACGCCCATGACCACCGGCAGACGGGAACCGACGTGCCAGACGGGATAGAGCTGAATCAGCGTGGCAATACCGGCGATAAACATGGCGTTTTGCAGCAGCACGGCTAAGCTGGAGGTGTCCAGTCCCGCGGCTCCGGCAATGATGGTGATGGGCGCCAGATTGGAGACGAACATAGCCAGAATATGCTGCAAGCCAAAGGGGACCGCTTTTGCGATGGGGACCCGCCCGTCCAGACGGTAGATGTTCTCAATGCTGATGTTCTGGGGTTTTGATGTCGTTTTCATACGCGCCTTTCCTTTCTCCGTATACAGTTTGTCGGACTTCCCTGTAAAGCCCGGACGCGGTGGCAGCTTCCTCCTTTCCCTTGTGAATTTTGCATATAGCTTTCCAATTTATTGTAACGCATTTTTACAGCGCTGTCAAACAAAAAATCAGTTTGCCTAAAAAATTTTCTGTCTGGAATCCCGGGCGTTCATCTGCGTTGACCCTGAAACCGCCGTTCTCGGAGCGGCCTTTCACACGTTTGAATGGCTGTTTGTCAGAGCTGCCCCAGTGCTCCTGATCGCCGCGGGCATTGGAATTTTCCTGGTACACAGAAAAGAGCAAAACGATACAGGCCGCCATCCTGAACAGGGAAATGAAAAAGAAGGGGCTTGCGCGGAAGGGGAAGTTCTGGTATACTATAGAGGAAGAAATAACCTCCGGGGACGGGGGCAGTGAAGATCAGACACAAAGAGGTGTTTTGTTATGATTAACGGGATCATGAGCGCCGGCATCAGCCCCTATGCGTACGCCTATAACGTCGGACGGCAGAAGGAAGCCATGCAGCCGCAGACGGTGCGCCAACAGGAAACAGCCCAGAATTGGAGCCTGCGGAAGAGCGCGTCGCCGGAAGCTCCCGTGCAGCCGGTACAGCCCGTCAGACCGGTGACGGCGGACGAGGAGTCCATTCCGGAGCTGATGAGCCGCTACGAGAATGACCCGGCGGCTATGGCGGCACGGATGCGGATTCAGTACGACCAGCCGGAGACGGAAGGACAGGCGCTGGTGAACGGTCAGGCAGACGAGGAAAACCCGGCGCTGGGCGTAGAGGGTGCCCAGAAGGCTGTGGAGGAGGGCGAATGTCAGACCTGCAAGGAGCGGAAATATCAGGATGGTTCCGATGATCCAGGGGTTTCCTTCAAGACGCCTACCAATATTGCTCCGGAGCAGGCCGCGTCCGCCGTACGGGGTCACGAGATGGAGCACGTGGTCAGGGAACAGGCCAAGGCACAGCGGGAAGATCGGAAGGTAGTCAGCCAGACCGTCACCATGCACACGGCGATCTGCCCGGAGTGCGGCAAGGCATATGTCTCCGGCGGTACTACCCGTACTACCACCAAGGCAAATCCCCAGGTGGAAGAGGCCCAGAAAACTGAAGAGGATAACCAGAATCGGACGCCCTTTACCGCGGCGGCCTGAGTTTACAACGCTCCTTCGTTCGTCGGAGGGGCGTTTTTGTTTTGGGAACACTGCTTTTTTAACAGAAATTTTTTGGGAATGCGAAACTTTTTTGTAAGAAATGCCGTCTGTATTAGTAAAGGCTCTGTGGAAGAGGGGCCGGAATGGAGGATAAGAGGATGAGAAGAGTGTGTGCGATCCTGCTGGCCCTGTCCCTGCTGACTCTGACTGCCTGCGGCGGGGCAATGAACAAGGTAATGATGGCAGGAGGGGACGACGCGTTCAACAGCACGGAGTCAGGACCTTCGGCGGATTCAGGCGGGGGAACCGGGGAGTACGGCTTCTATGACGTGGACACGCCGGTGGAGGAGTCGGAGTCGGACGCGCAGACGGAAATGCCGGACCGTCTGAAGAACGCGAAAATGATTTACACGGCACGGCTTGAAGCTGAGACGACGGATTTCCAGACCTGCGCCCAGGCCATAGAGGAACAGGCGTTAAAATTGGGCGGCTATCTGGAATCGGCGGAGGTGAACAGCTATAACAGCGGCTGCCGGTCGGGTAATTACGTGGTCCGGGTGCCGGCGGAGTCCTTCAGGACCTTCCTGAAAGCCGTGGGCGAGATCGGGCACGTGGTCTATCAGCAGAATGACAGCCAGAATATCAGTGAGATGTACTACGATACCGAAAGCCGTCTGACCACCCAGAGAACCAAGCTGGAACGTCTGCAAAAGCTTCTGGCCCAGGCGGAGAACATGGAGGACCTGATTACCATTGAGTCCGCCATTGCCGAGACAGAGCTTGCAATCGAACAGCTTACCGGCGAACTGCGGCACTATGATGCCCTTGTAGACTTCGCCACGGTGACAATCAGTCTTGATGAGGTCGTCCGGCTGTCCACGGTGGAAACGGCGCCTCCGGGCTTTATGGAGCGTCTGGGCCGGTCCTTCGCCGACGGCCTGACCCATTTCGGAGATTTCCTGCAAAACCTTGCCATCGCCCTGGCTTATAGCTGGATCTGGCTGCTGATTCTGGCGGCGGTGGTGGTCCTTTTGGTACGCCGTGCGAGGAAGAGAGCGCCGTTTCGCCGGAAAAAAGCGCTGGAGAAAAATATGCCGGGTATGGAGAAGAAAAGCGCGCCGGATCTCGAAAAGCACGACGGTAAGGAGCCTTGAACCAGGAAACATCAAAATGGCAGGTCCAAGGCAGAAAAACGGCTGCGGAAGTGAAGAGAAGTACAGGCAAACGCCCCGGATGGAAAGAGGACCGGACAACAGCCCCGGGACGGAAAGAAGCCTGAACAGTAAACCCGAACTGGAAAGAAGCCTGAACAAAGACGGCGGGTGAGCAGGAAAGGAATCTGAACAGCGTCAACCCCAAGACAAACAAAGAGGGCGGATTTGAAACCCGTCCTCTTTAATTATGCGGTTTGGAAATCGGGAAGGTCAGAAGCGCCGGACGCCGTCACTCCAAAGGGCGCGGATGGCGGAGGGCTGGCGGAGATAGATAGCGCGTTCGAGCCGTTCCTGAGGCGTAAGGGGATGGGGCTGGGGGAGGCTGTCGTCGGCGAGGACCATGGCATGAAGGGAGTTTCCGGGCGCGAAGCCGGGTTTCTCGCCGAAGTAGGCGGCCCCGGAGGAGGTGGCGAGATACCAGGCTTCCAGGACGGTAAGGAAATCGGTCTGCAAATTGTCCAGGATACGGCGGGCCTTGGAAGCACGGATGGAAGCGGCGGCAACGTCAAACATATTCAGCCGGTCGCCGCCCGCAATATCACTGCCCAGAGCGACTTTCACGCCCTCCTGCATCATGACCCGGACAGGCGCGACGCCGGAGCAGATATTCTGGTTGGAATCCGCGCAGTGTACTGCCGTGACGCCTGCTTCCGCCATAGCCTGCCGTTCCCGCTCGTCGGACCAGACGCAGTGGGCCATAATGGTGCGGTCGTTCCAGAGGCCGTATTTTGCATAGCACTCCCAATACTGGCGGCAGTCCGGATGCAGGCTGGCCACCAGCTGGATTTCCCCGGTGTTCTCCGACAGATGGGACTGCGCCGGAAGCTCCCGCTCTTTTGCCAGACGGCCCAGGAATTCCATCAGGCCGTTGGTGCAGGAGGGGATGAACCGCGGCGTGAGTATGGGACGAATCTGCCGGAAATCCTGACATTCTTCCAGCCAGCGCAGGGTTTCCGATATGGATTCCTCTGTGGTTTCCTGCAAATTCTTCCCGCCGTTCCGGTCCATGTTCACCTTGCCCACATAGCCCGTCACGCCTGCCTTTTCCAGTTCCTCCATCAGGATCAGGGTCCCTTCCCGATGCAGGGAGGAAAACATACATACCCGCGTGGTTCCGCCTGCGATCAGTTCCCCGGCAAGACGGCTGTAAATCTCCCTTGCATAACCGGGATCGGAAAAGCGGGCCTCCGTAGGAAACGCGTATGTGTCCAGCCATTCCAGAAGGGGCCGGTCCATGCCCGTGCCCAGCATCGGGTACTGGGGCGCGTGCAGATGCAGGTCCGCCATGGTCTGGAGCACCAGCGCGTCCCCGAAGTCCTCCACCGGCGCGCCTGCGTAGGCCTCCGGCAGAACGGGAAAAACGCCGGTGATCTTCCCGTTCTCCGCAATCAGGAAGCCGTTTTCCGTGACCTCCAGTTTCCCGAAGGCGGGGGCGGATAGAATGGTCCCTTTGATGATGGTCAGCGACATATGACAGGACCTCCTTTCAGTTCTCTCAGGTATTTGGGGGCGGCGTGTACAAAAGGGGCAGGCTTGCCGCAAAGCCTTCATAGAAACATAATACCACAGGACGGCGGCAAAATCAATCGGCACCACCGGGACGCTGAATGCTTATACTGGGATACGGGTAAAAGCCCGAAATCCAGGAAAAGGCGTGATACTATGCTGCGTGCAATTGGCTGGGCCGCCCTGGGCACCGGCTTTACATTCCTGATGACCACACTTGGGGCGGCGATGGTCTTCTTTCTCTCCGGCGAACCGAAACCGCGATTTCAAAAGGCGATGCTGGGCTTTGCGGCGGGAGTGATGACGGCGGCTTCGGTATGGAGCCTGCTGCTTCCGGCGATTGAACAGGCGTCAGGCTGGCGGATACCGGGCTGGTTTCCTGCCGCGGCGGGGATGCTTCTTGGTGTTGGCTTCCTGGCCGCGCTGGACGCCCTCCTGCCCTATCTCCGTCCCACCCAATCCGATCCCGTCTGGCGACAGAATACCCTTCTTATGACGGCCATCACCCTACATAACGTGCCGGAGGGCATGGCGGTAGGTCTGGCGTTTGCGCTGGCGGCTTCGGGGGAGGGCGCGGTTGGGGCCATGGCGCTGGCATTGGGCATCGGCATCCAGAATTTCCCCGAAGGCGCCGCCGTAGCCCTACCCCTGCGGCAGGAAGGACAGTCCCGGACCCGGGCTTTCTTTGGCGGCACCATGTCCGGCGCGGTGGAGCCTGTGTTTGGCATTCTTGTCGTTCTGATCGCGGCCTGGGCCAACCCCTTAATGCCCTGGCTGCTGAGCTTTGCCGCCGGCGCGATGCTCTATGTGGTGGTAGAAGAGCTGGTCCCGCAAGCCCACAGCCGTACAGGGACCTGCGGCTTTGTGACAGGCTTCCTTATTATGATGGTCCTGGACGTAGCCCTTGGCTGAATGAGGCGTCAGGGCCGGGAAAACACTTTGAATAAGGAACAAGGAGTTTAAGGACAGGAAAATTCCCCACGGT
Organism: uncultured Oscillibacter sp.; assembly: GCA_910577405.1. Classification (GTDB taxonomy): domain Bacteria; phylum Bacillota; class Clostridia; order Oscillospirales; family Oscillospiraceae; genus Oscillibacter. Next base: position 192,395 of record CAJTMG010000002.1, read on the forward strand.
ACAGAAACAATCCGCCGTGGGGAAATACTTTTGATGAAAGATTGATTTTGTGCTGAAAATGGATTCCATACATAACAGAACGGAATATTTTCTGAGAATCTGATAAAAAGAAGCGTTTCAAGGCATTTTTTTGGAAAAGAGCTGAGGGGCGATATCCTGGACTTCCGGCCACATAAAGAATGCGGCGGAAAATCCCATAGCGGCGCCAATACGGAGCTTTTGCCGGAGGGTGTCAGCGTCGTCGAAGAGAACGAAATGGGCGTCGCCGTCCTGGGCATAGGTGAAGTACCGGGCGCAAAGGTCCTGAGAGAAGAAAACAGAGGGATTAAGCCGTTCTGTCAGCTTCCGGAAGTCCTCCAGGGAAAGGGAGCGCCCCTCTCCTGTACGGGCCGGCAGACGGAAATCCATCCGAAGCCGCTGCACGTCCAAAGCCAGTCCGCCAGCTCCGCCGGGACGCGCGCAGGCCTCCTCCAGCCGCTGTGAGAAGCTGCCTCCGGAAATGGCCGTGCAGATCAGTGCCACCGCGCCTGGAACTGCATAGCGTTCCGGAATGTAAAGGGTCCGCCGGGACGACCCTAAGACGGAGACCAGCTTTTCCGCAAAGGCCATCCGGTCCCGCCGCGGCGCTTCCTCGAAGTCCAGCAGCGCCCCGCCGTAATTCCTCCGCCCGCATTCCCGCAGTACCGCCGCGCAGAGGGCCTCCGGGTCGTCGATGAAGGGCGCTTCCCGGTCGCTTACCGACAGCAGTCCGCCCCTGGTTTGCAGCAGCAGGCTTTGCCGCAGCAGCGTTGAGTTCGGCCCGATTCGGTACGCCGCGTGTGCCAGTCCCCGGCAGTACCCTGACGCTTCCTGCAATGCCGACGGTGACGCCGCCAGATAAATCTGCATCCTTCTTACACCGCTTTCCTGTTTTTTTGCCGTTGCTCGCTGAAACATGATCGATCTATAGTGACGCGTCTTTTTCTTTTATTTTAATGTATTCCCGTCTTTTCGCCGCAGCTTGTATAAAACAATTGCTCATAGCTTTTGTCTGCTCTGTGCTGTCCGTTATCAAAAATCTCTCTGATCTCCTGCGCTTATATCTCTTGGCTCTTTCGTATTGTTTTTTGGAATGAAATCATATATACTGTAGGGACGTGAATGCAAAAGAAATATCTCATGCCAAAGCCTATGCAAGGAGGACGCCGCCTATGCCCCTTTCCCTGACGCCCCGCCGCCTGTTTGAGAGCTATCGGGAGGTAACGCCGGAAATCCTGCGGCGGTCCGGTGTGACGCTCCTGCTCAGCGACCTGGACTACACCCTGGCCCCGAAATCATGCCGCCGCCCGGACCAGGACCTGCGGGACTGGATTGCCGGAATGCAGGCCGCGGGCATAGAAGTCATGATCGTGTCCAATAACCGCTCCGGCCTGCGGGTGGAGGAATTCTGCGGGGACCTGGGGATCGGCTATCAGGGCCATGCCGGGAAGCCGTCCACAAGAGGTCTCCGGGCCGCTATGGAACGTGCCGGGGCTTCACCGGACCATACCGCGATGCTGGGAGACAAGCTCCTGACCGATATGCTGGCCGCCAACCGCGCCGGGGTCCTGGCCCTGATGGTGGAACCTCTCGGCGGCGCGGTCACCCTCTGGCAGAAGGTCCTCCATGCCCTGCAAAGCCCCTTCAAAGCCCTCTGCCGCCGCCGGGGTGGGCAGGAAGTTTGAGGGCGCGTCTTGTTTCTGACAGATTTTCCGGGCCGCGCTGAAGTGACGCCGCAAATGTTCTCCCAGGAAAATATAAAAATCGTCCCGGCCATTTACGGACAGGACGACGGACGGTATTCAGAACCAGCCTTTTTTCTTGTAAAGCCGCAGGAAAGCAAACCATAAGGCCAGAAGCAAAAAGGAATTGAACGCTTCCAGGAAGGTAAAGCCGGGATGCCGGGCATGGAATTGGCTCTTTGTCAGAATCTTCCCGAAATCCCCCTCCATATCGGCGTAATGGTCCTTGATATCCAGGTTATAGGACCGGTCCAGCACGCCGTCAGGGTCCTCCGCCTCCAAGGGAAGCCACCGGCCGATGGGAAGCCGCCGCCCGCCGGTCTCCAGGCGTTCTGACGCGTCCTTGTTGATGCGGGCCAGAAAGGTGGTATAGCCCTGGTCCGTTTTGATTTCCACCTCATAGTACCGCTGGCCGTCCAGAGGCAGGGGACGGTCCCAGGCCACGGACCCGATGATGGTAAAGGTATCCATGGACTCCATATCGGCCACGGTCTTTGCCAAGGGCGTGTCTGCGGTGGGTGTACTGCCGACGCTGCCCTCCGACAGGTCCAGCGTTTCCATGTAGGCCGGGTATGCCGTACTGTCCGTGTAGACCCGCAGCAGAGCGTTGCCGCCCAGAAACAGCAGTATGGTGAGAACAAAAGCGGGAATCATAGCCATCAAAGCCCGGAGGGGAACTTGTATCATTGTGAAGACCTCCTGTTTCCGACGATATTCTGATTTGCAGTCGGGTATAGTATAGCATGGCTTCCGGACGCCCGCAAGAAAATTTTTTGCCTCTCCCGTTCTAATTGCGGAAAAATACTTGCAATTGCTGCCGGGATGGGATAAAATAACTTAGGCTATGATTGGAAAGACCATGAACAGAGAGAAAATGCCCTCCTTGCGGGTCGTTTTCTCATAAAGATTTGTAAGGAGGATAACACTATGCCAACAATTTCTGCCGGCGAGTTCCGGAAGGGTATGATCTTTGAGATGGAAGGCAAGCCCATGCTCGTGGTGGACTTCCAGCACGTCAAACCCGGTAAGGGCGCGGCTTTCGTCCGGACCAAGTATAAGAACGTGATTACCGGGGCCATTCGCGAGGAGTCCTTCAACCCCACCGCCAAGTTCGAACAGGGCAGCGTGGAACGCAAGGACGCCGAGTACAGCTACAACGACGGTGACCTGTATTACTTCATGGACCCGGAGACCTACGACATGACTCCCCTGAATCGGGACGTTCTGGGCGACGCGTTCAAGTTTATGAAGGAAAACACCGTCTGCAAACTGGTCAGCTACAAGGGCAGCGTGTTCACTGTGGAAGTGCCTAACTTCATGGATCTGGAAGTCACCGAGACCGAACCGGGCGTGAAGGGTGATACCGCTACCAACGTGACCAAAAAGGCTACCCTGGAAACGGGCGCGGTCATTCAGGTGCCCCTGTTCATCAACGAGGGCGAAAAGATTCAGGTGGATACCCGTACCGGAGAGTACCTGGGCCGCTGCAAGGAATAAGCGCATGGAGGGGAGATGTTGCGTCTCCCCTTTCATCCCCCCTTTGGACTTTTGTGTTTCATGACGAAAGGAGTTACTGCCATGGAGATTACCGAGAAGGTCGCGTATCTGAAGGGCCTGGCCGAGGGCATGGAGCTGGATACCGGCAAGAAGGAGGGCAAGCTGCTCTCTGCAATCATTGACGTGCTGGAAGACATCGCGCTGGAGCTTCAGGACATCGAGGACGCGCAGGAAGAGCTGGGCGACGGTCTGGATGCCGTGAGCGACGACCTGGAGGACGTGGAAGACCTGCTCTTCGGCGATGATGACGATGACGATGATGATTTTGACGGGTTCGACGACTACGAGCCGGATGAGCTGGACGACCCGGACGACGAGGACTGCTACGCCACCACCTGCCCCAACTGCGAGGAAACCATCTTCTTCGATGAGTCCATTCTGGCCGAGGGTCAGGTCCTTTGCCCCAACTGCGGCGAAAAGCTGGCCTTTGACCTGGAAAGCCTGGAAGACGACGACGAGGAAGACGAGGACGAAGACGACGATTAAGCTGGATGATTTCAGATGCGGAGGGTGCCTTCGGGCGCCTTCTGCTTTTTTCGGGTACGGCTTGGGAAGGAAGGTTTTTTGATGGAACAGGAAGGGATTGTCTCCGTATGGACGGGTGTGTTTGAATCGGACAAAGCCTTGTGGGATTATGCGGGTTACATGGATGGAACGGACTTGATAACGCCGTTCAGCCGGGATTTTTTTGGCGGAAGCGACTGCTATCCGTTCGACGAGGATCTCTGGGAACGGAGCGTGCATGAATTCACAGAGGACCCGGAAACGCTGGTCCGCCCGTATTCCGAAGGCACGGCAATCGGTCCGGAATTGAAGAAACTTTTTCCGCAGGGCCTGCAACGCGGCGATTCTGGTCTATGATTACCTGTACAATGAGGACGAGTCACCCTGCATTCCTGACGGTCCGGTAAGATTTCTGGCCGCGGTCCCATATGATAAGGGCTGATACGGAAATTTTGATGCAAAGGAACTTCCTGCCCGTTGTTCTCCTGAAAAGAGTGATTCAGCAAAATCAACAGGAAGGGAAAAGCCGGATTTCGAAAATTTGTGCTTGACAAACGGGCTTGGGTCCTGTAAACTATCCTTGTTTGATTGTAAAGGGTGATTGCTTTACAGAAAGGGTGCAGGGACTTGCGGAACCAGACGTACCGGATGACAATGCTGTTCGATTTCTACGGCGAAATTCTGACCGAACGTCAAAAGGAGTTCTTCGATTTGTACTACAACGAAGACCTGTCCCTTGCGGAAATCGCCGAGAACGCAGGCATTTCCCGGCAGGGCGTGCGGGATGTGATCGTCCGTGCTGAAGCCGCAATGCAGGCCATGGAGGACCGTACTGGCATCATCCGGCGCTTCGAGTCCCAGAGGAGCCGCGCAGAGAAAATCCTGGCCGCCGCAGACGAACTGAAAGCAGTCAATCAGGACAGGTACAGGGACGCAAAACTCGCGGAGCTGGCAGATCAGATTTCTGCCGAGGCGTCCGCGCTGAGGGAATGAGTTTATGGCATTTGAAGGATTGACAGAAAAACTGAACGCCGCGTTCAAACGTCTGAAAGGCAAGGGCCGCCTGACAGAGAACGACGTGCGGGAGGCCATGCGCGAGGTCCGGCTGGCGCTGCTGGAGGCCGACGTGAGCTACAAGACCGTAAAGGAATTTGTGGCGGCGGTGACGGAACGGGCGGTGGGCAGCGACGTACTGGAAAGCCTGACCCCGGCCCAGCAGGTGGTGAAAATCGTCAACGAGGAACTGACGAAGCTGATGGGCGGCGCCAACGCAAGAATCGCCATGGCCAACAGCGGGCCGACCATTGTGATGATGGTGGGCTTGCAGGGCGCGGGCAAAACCACCACCACCGCAAAGCTGGGCGGCCTGATGCGGAGGCAGTACCAGAAACGTCCCCTGCTGGCCGCCTGCGACGTGTACCGCCCTGCCGCCATTGAACAGCTGCGGGTGGTGGGCTCCCAGATGGATCTGCCGGTGTTCGAGCAGGGCCAGGGCAACCCGGTGAAAATCGCCGAGGCCGCCATCCGTCACGCCCGGGACTACGGGAACGATATGGTCTTCCTGGATACCGCCGGCCGGCTCCATGTGGACGAGAAGCTCATGGACGAGCTGAAACGCATGAAAGCCGCAGTGCATCCCAACGAGATTCTTCTGGTTGTGGACGCTATGACGGGTCAGGACGCTGTGAACGCTGCCGCGGCTTTTGACGAGGCGTTGGGCATCGACGGCGTGATTCTCACCAAGTTGGACGGCGACGCTCGGGGTGGCGCGGCGCTTTCTATCCGGGCCGCTATCGGGAAGCCTATCAAGTTTGCGGGCACCGGCGAAAAGCTGGATATGATCGAGCCTTTCCACCCTGACCGTATGGCTTCCCGGATTCTGGGCATGGGCGATATGCTGTCCTTTATCGAGAAGGCGGAAGCGGCCTACGACGAGAAGCAGGCGGCAAAGCTGGAGGAAAAGCTCCGGAAAAACCGCTTTACCTTGCAGGATTATTATGAGCAGCTCCAGCAGCTGAAGAGAATGGGCGACCTGAGCCAGCTTGCCGGGATGATGCCGGGAGATCTGGGGAAACAGCTCCAGGGGGCCAGCATTGACGAGAAGCAGATGTCCCATACAGAAGCGATTATCCTCTCTATGACGCCCCAGGAGCGGGAGACGCCCCAGATCCTCAACGCCAGCCGGAAGAAACGGGTCGCGGCAGGCTGCGGGCTGGAGGTGGCGGACGTGAACCGGCTTCTGAAGCAGTTCGAGCTGATGCAGGAGCTGACCCGGCAGATGACCCGGGGCGGCAGAAAGGGCGGGCCTATGATGCGTCCCCCCAAGTCTGCCGGAAAGCTCTACGGTTTTGGGCGGAAAAAACGCTTCCGGTAAGGCCGTGTATGATATCCAGAATATAAGTGCTGTGCATTTATAGAAATATTATCATTTATATCTTTTTGGAGGTAAAACGTTATGGTTAAGATCAGACTTCGTCGGATGGGCGCTAAGAAGGCTCCTTTTTACCGCGTCGTGGTGGCGGACTCCCGCTTCCCCCGTGACGGTCGCTTCATTGAGGAGATCGGCACTTATAATCCCTGTGTGTCTCCCGCGGCCATCAAGATCGACGCGGAGCGTGCTCAGGCGTGGATTAAGTCCGGCGCGCAGCCTACCGACACCGTGCGGGCGCTGCTGAAAAAAGTGGACGTCCTCTAATCGGAGGCGCGCATGAAAGACTTGCTGCTCTACATCGCCAGGAATCTGGTGGACAATCCCGACGCGGTCTCCGTCACGGAGGTCCCCGGGGGCCAGGAGCTGACCTTAGAGCTGCGGGTGGCCCCGGAGGACATGGGCAAGGTCATTGGACGGCAGGGCCGCATCGCTAAGGAAATCAGGACGGTGGTCCGCTCCTACGCCCAGCGTACGGGTGTAAAAGTCTCCGTCGATATCGTGGACTGAATATGCAAAACCAGGAACGGCTGTAGGCAGCGCTCCTGGTTTTTGTTTTGGAAAATTTTCAGTTCCCTTTTTCGATGACGCCCTCAGCCCTATGGTCATGAATACCCTTTCAGCTTCTGTACAGCGTTACGCATAGTTCGGTTCAACTGGCTGAATCACGTCAGAGCCTCCAAAAAACAGCTGGGTTCAATTGGGCCTTGTGGGGTCGATTTCGGTGGGACTGGGCACAGGGTGCTCCTTATGCTCCACCATGGCCCGAATCAGCTCCACGGTGCCGCCCAGACCCAGAAGACTGCTGTTCAGGCAGAAATCGTAGCTGTCCGGCATTCCCCAGCGCTGAGAAGAATAGTATTCGTAATAAGACGCCCGCCGCTTGTCGGTTTTCTGAATCAGGGTCTTTGCCTTTTCGGGCTGGAGGTCCATGCGATGGGCCACGCGGCGGACACGGTCCTGCAAAGGCGCGTGGATAAAGAGGCTCAGCCGGTTGGGGTTTTCTGCCAGAGCGTAGTCAGCGCAGCGGCCGATGATGACGCAGGACCCCTCGGCGGCCAGCTGGCGGATGGTGTTGAAGGTGGCCAGATAGACCTGCTGCTCCAGGGATTCCCCCGCGCCGGCGCCAGGGAGGGAGAACATATAGGAGTCCATGGCGATGGAGTACAGCAGGCTCTTGGGCCGTTCGTCGAAGTTCTCCAGGATCTTCTGGCACAGACCGCTTTTCTTGGCGGCCTCCTGTAAGATTTCCTTGTCGTAGAAGGGGATGCCCAGCTCTTTAGCGGCGCGGATGCCTACTTCTTTCCCGCCGCTTCCGTACTGCCGGCCGATGGTAATGACAGTTTTCATGAAAACGCCCTCCTTTCCGACAGCGGGTGCATTTTCCCTGCTGTCCTGAACCTATTATAGCGCATGAGCCGGATTTCGTCAAATAAAAAAGTAAAGTTTTGTATAAAGTGCCAAAAAGGAGCAGGCAATTTTTGGACGCTGGAAAAGAAGTCAACGCTTGCGCGAAGGGCGGGGCTGTGCTATTCTAAGAAAAATCGAAATAAGGGGGCGCGGCTATGCTGGTATTGGATTTCATCAATGTGGGCAACGGGGACGCGATTCTGATACAGGAGCAGGAAGACGGGGCGCGGAAATTTGCCATGCTGGTGGACTGCGGGCATGACAATCTGATCCGGGACGACCATCCGGCCCCGACGGACCCCAGGTCGAAGCGGATTTACGCCGGGGACTTCCTGCGCAAAAACGGCGTGGACCATCTGGACGTGCTCCTGATTACCCATTTCCACCGGGACCACATCGGCGCGCTGGGACGGGTCCTGGACGCGGCTTCCGTAGGACGGCTGATTGCAAGCTACATACCGCCCAAGGAGAACGGCCCCCTGGACCCCGACGGCGACAACGGACTGCCCAGCGCCGCCCGGAATCTGCTCCGCTGCGTGGACTTCTACGCCCGTGGCCTGCGGGAGCATCCGGGACGGGTGGCGGAATTCGTGGAGCTGCCCGGCGATCAAGTGGAACGCTTCCAGCTGACGGAGGACCTCTCCATGGACGTGCTCTGCGGTGAACCGGCCCTCTATCCCCGTCAGAAGGCCGTTTACGACGCGGCGTTCCGGGGGGAGCGGAATCAGCTTGATCTGATGCGCTGGACCAAATCCATGAATATCTCCAGCCTGCGCCAGCGCCTGTACTACCACGGAAAGGAAATCGTCCTGGGCGGCGACGCGTACGCGGTTACCTGGGACAACGACACCCTGACCCCCTGCGATATCCTGAAGATCCCCCACCATGCCTCCCTGTCCTCCACTACCCGGAAGGTCCTCAGCCGCCTTCAGCCGAAAACCGCCGTGGTCTGCGTTGCCGCCGGGCGTCCCGATGAACGGCCGCACCCCTATATCATCTCCCTCATTCAGGAGTATACCAGAGACCTCCATTTTACCGACGCCGTAGATATCCCCGGACTGGTGGAGCCTGTGTTCCATGAGTCCGTCCATTTGGAGATTCCCTGATACAGGAGAGAGCCGCGGTGATAAAAATCCATTTTTTCGATTGGGAAAGTCCTGATTTGGATATTGAAGGAGAGCTTGACACTGACATGGACGCGGACGTGTTCCTGACGCAGAATATCAGGGGGATTCGTCTTGATTCCACGGATAACGCTGCGGATATGGAGAATAACACGATCTATTGGTTTTCCTCGGAGGACGATGAAGCCAAAGCCGCTGAAATTGCCGCATTTCTGTCAGCGCGGAAAAGAGACGGCGGCAGACTGCATTTTACGGTAACGACAGAAACAGATTGAATGGTGAACAGAGAAACGTCCGTACCCGGATTTTCCAAGGTACGGACGTTTTTGATTCAAACCAGCCCCGCACGCGGACTGACACAGCTGCGATTGCCGGCCACAAGGGTCGTCACGCCAGCGAAAGGCCCTCCGACAAAATCAGGGCGCGGTTGACGGTGGCGCACAGGTCCGTGCCGGGGCCTGCGCCTTGAAGACGCCCGCGCGGATTCCGATTATCAGAAGGCTCAGCGTCAAAACCAGAAGCTGTCAGGAACCGTGTTCCATATCTGCCGGTCAATTCCAACCCGCTTGCATGGGCTTAATATTCCGGTTCAAACAGACCCGGCATACGTGATTTTCAAACCGTGGTTTCTTCGTTGACTTCTTCTTTCGCTTCCTCCGGGAGCATGGAAACGGGTACGCGCCAATGCCAGCTGGTACGCCGGAAGAGGGGTTCGCAGACGCAGAGGATAGCGGGCATCAGGAAGATACTGACAAGGGCGGAAATCAGAGCGCCCCGGGCCAGCATAATACAGATCGCGCCAATCAGGTCAATGGAGGACACAAAGGAGACGCCCAGGGTAGCGCAGAAGAGGACCAGGGCGCTGGTGACGATGGACGCGTCAGAGGAGCAGGCGGCGGCGTGGATGGCGTCCCGGCGGTCCAGGCCCTTGTTCAGCTCCTCCTGAAAACGGGAGGTCATCAGAATGGCATAATCCACTGTAGCGCCCAACTGCACACAGCTGATAATGGTTGGGGCGATAAAGGGGATTTCCGCGCCAGTGAAATAGCACACGCCCTGATTGATAAAGATAGCCAGCTCGATGGTCGCCACAAGCACGGCGGGGATGGAAATGGACTTGAAGACAAAGGCAATAATCAGGAAAATGGCGGCGATGGAAATATAATTCGTCACCTGGAAGTCCACCGAAGACGTTTCGATCAGGTCACGGTACATCGCGCCCTCGCCGGTAATCATGGCCTCAGGGTCGTAGCTGTGGAGGATCTCATTCATGCTGTCCAGCTGCGCCGAGACTTCATCCGTCGCGGGGGAGTAGCTGGAGTTAATCATCATGAGCTGATAGCCGTCCTGCCGGAGCATATTTTTCACCGTCTCCGGGATAAAGAAATCCGGAATGCCCGTCCCAAGCATACTGTGGAAGGAAAGCACCGATGTAATGCCTTTCACGTCCTTCATACGGCTTTCCAGCTCTCCCATATCGGCGGCGCTGAGGTCGTCCCGCAGCACCACAAAATGGGACGTGGCCATATCGAACTCGTCCTTCAGCTTTTCGTTGCTCACAATGGACGGCAGGTCGCGGGGCAGGGATTCGTCCAGCTTATAGTAAATCTCCGCGTGATTCTGGGCGTAAATGGCGGGCAGGAACATCAAAAGAGTCAGGACCACCAGCGGAACGCGTCCACGGAAAATCCAGCGGTTCAGCTTGTTAAAGGATGGAATCAGGGTCCGGTGCTTGTGCTTGTCAATCTGCCTGTCGAACACCAGCACAAGGGAGGGCAGTACCAGAATCACGGTAGCCACGCCCAGCACCACGCCTTTGGCCATCACGATACCAATGTCCCGTCCCAGGGTCAGCCGCATGAAGCAGAGCGCCAGAAAGCCTGCAATCGTGGTCAGACTGGAGCCGGAGAGGGACCGGAACGCCGCGATTATGGCCTGAGTCATGGCGTCCCGCTTGTCGTCGAAGTTGGCCCGTTCTTCCTCGTAGCGGTGGTATAGGAAAATGGAGTAGTCCATGGTCACGCCCAATTGCAGCACGGCGGCGATGGCTTTGGTGATATAGGAAATCTGCCCGAGAAAGATGTTGCTGCCGAAATTATAGACCACCGCCATGCCGATGCTTGCCAGATAGACGAAGGGCAGTACCGAGGATTCCAGCGTCACGGACATTGCCAGAAGCGCCAGGAGAATCGCCAGCCCCACGAAAATCGGAAGCTCGCCGTCCATCACGTCCCGGGTGTCCTTGATGACCACTGAGAAGCCCGCCAGGAAGCAGTGCTGATTACAGAGGTCCCGTACCTGCTGGATGGAGGCCATGGTTTCATCAGAAGCGCCGGGATGGTCATACTGAATCAGCATCATGGTTGCCTGTCCGGAGAAGAACATATCACGGAACTCCGCCGGAATCATTTCTACCGGAATCTGAATCCCCACCAGATTGCTGATCCATACCGCGCTGGAAACACCGGGCACATCCTTGATATCCTGTATCAGCTTGTTGGTGTACCCGGCGGGCATTCCTTCCACGATCAGCATACTGGTAGCGGCCATCTGGAAAGGGTCCTCCAGAAGCTGCTCGCCCTTGGAAGACGGCAGGTCCTGAGGCAGATAGGAGAGGATATCGTAGTTGATTCGGGTAGCCGCGTAGCCGATGATGGAAGGAATCAGCATCAGGACGGCGATCAGGGCCACCAGCTTTGGTTTTCGGGTGAGCTTGTAAGCAATTTTTTCCACCATTGCTGTCTCCCTCCCCTCAATGGAACAGACCGGTTACAGACGCCCAAAGGTCCCGGAACATCTGCGCAATCCGGCCCCAGAAGGTCGTCTCTGCCTTTGCCTGCGCCGGGTCCTCAGGTTCCTCCGGTTCCTCGACTTTGATTTCCTGCGTGCGGATCAACACCTGGATGCTGGTGGGGGACGGATTCCGTTCATCGGTCAGGGAGACGGGTTCCGCCGTGGCGTCCATCAGCAGCAGATTGTTCACGTCGCCGGTGTACTCGTTCCAGGTGTCCTCTATTATATCGGTGATGGTATTTTTCGCGTTTTTTACATCCTTTGTCTTGCCCAGAGCCTTGGCCGTCTGACGGAGCGCCGCTGACAAGCCTTGCAGGGACTGCCGGGTGCCTTCGTCCAATTGAGTGCCGGAATCATGGGCCAGGGTCTCCGCGTCCGCCAGCAGACTTTCTGTATCCCGGATGGTGGTCACGGCGGAGGCGGTAAGGGTTTTGGTATTGGCGAGGGCGGCCTGAAGCGTTGGGTCGTAGTCGTTCAGCACATTCCGGAGGCCGTCCGCTTTGCTCAGGATTTCCCGGATTTGTGCGGAGACATTCTGCGCGGCGGCGGAGGTGTCGTCAAAGGTCCCGTCCAGGTCGTCAATGTCGTCCGCCAGATCGTCCAGCGCGCCGCAGATGTCCGCCAGATTGCCGATGACCGTAGCTGTGGGGCGTTTTACGTCGTTCAGGGAGTCCACAAGATCGTCCTGAATCCGGTTGATCTGTGCCGCCGCGGAATCCAGCCCGCTTGTGATGATGTCTACTACCGCGCCGCCTACGGTATTGCCCTCATTGGGGGTACTGGGCTTCTCGTCGGGCTTGGGTGTCTCGTCGGAGCCGCCGGGGGTTTCGTCGGGATTGCCGGGGGTTTCGTCGGGATTGCCAGGGGTTTCGTCGGGATTTCCGGGGGTTTCATCGGGATTGCCGGGGGTTTCGTCGGGATTGCTGGGGGTTTCGTCGGGATTGCTGGGGGTTTCATCGGGATTGCCGGGGGTTTCATCAGTGCCGTCAGAATCGCCGGAACCATCAGCAGAATCGGAATCCTCGCCGGCATCAGGGCTTTCGGCAGGGTCATTATGGAGCAGTTTACCGGAAATACGCGTTTTGCTGCTCTTTTCCATTGCCGCGCTGTCCTCGGAATTGTTTTCCTGTGTATCTGTATTTTCCGCGGAATCCGGGCTGGTAGGTTCCGGATTTTCGGGTGCAGGCGTGGGGTCCGGCGCAGGCGTGGGGTCCGGTGCAGGCGTGGGGTCCGGTGCAGGCGTTGGGTCCGGCGCAGGCGTTGGGTCCGGCGCAGGCGTTGGGTCCGGTGCAGGCGTGGGGTCCGGAGTAGGTGTCGGGTCCGGCGCAGGCGTCGGGTCCGGCTTCGGTTCAGGCGCGGGCGTGGAGGTCTGGGGTCCGCCAGCGCTGTAGATGGTCCAGAGGTCCGCCATCTGCTTTGCCTGACTTTCGGAGATGCCTGGAAGCTGCTGGCAAAAACCCTGGAAGCTCAACGCCCCGGACTGTACCCCCTGACGGAGCTGGTCAAGCCCTTGAATCGTGGACCATTGGGGATTCTTGGCGTACTCCGCGTCAACGGCCTTGGTGACTTCATCGCGAATCTGCTTCTTCTGGTCGGGGGTCATGCTGCTGATCACGCCCTGAATCTGCTCAGGAGTAGGGTTTGCAACGCCCATACCCTGGAGTGCTTCCATGGCCTTCAAGGTCTCCACTTTCCGGGTGTTTTCCTCAATATCCTGGGGGTACTTTTTCAATGCGGCTTCCATCTGAGCGGCTTTTCCAGCGGCGTCCTCCTGACCTTGCAGTGTCAGCATTTTCTCAAAGAACGCCTGCCGGTCTTTTTCGTCGTAGGCCCCACGGACGTTCTTGACCTGCTTGACAGTAGACCCGCTGTTGGTGGGAAGGTCGTTGATGCCGATGTGTACGCCCCCAAGGGCATTTTCCAGCCGGAGCAGACTGTCTTCCATGCTGGCGGTCATATGAATGATATGGGAGAGATCGCCGGTGCCAATTTCCAGTTCGTCCAGGGCCTTTTCCAGCTCTTCCAGCTTCGGACGGAGTTCCAGGGACGCGTCAGTCAGCTCGTTCAGCACAGCGTTGGAATTGGCGGCGGTATCGCTGAGGACCTGAATCCGTTCCTGCACTGGTTCCAGCAAATCGGCAATATTGCTCAAATCATCCCGCAGCCGGTCCGCGCCGTCGTAGAGCACGCCCTTGCCGCCAGAGAAGGTCTGCCGGGCGATCTCAAGCTGATCCAGGCCGCTGGCGGACGCGTACAGCCCCCCTTGAATCTCGCTGAGCGCGTCCAGAAGGCCGTCCAGACTGCCGGAGAGGGCCCGGTAATCTTCTTCCAGATCGTCCTTGCGTTCACTGAGCTTGGCGATTTCCTCCATCTGGGCCAGGGTTGCCGGAACCATCAGGAAAGTCATGCCGCCGAAGGTAAAATCCTTGCTGCCTGCCCGGATAACAAAATGCTGCTCCTCCCCCGGAAGGACCATAAAGAGTACCGTCCGCAGATTGCCCACCAGCTGGACCTGCGCGCCGGGGGCTTCCAGGGAGAGAATGTCGTCCTGATTAAACAGCGCCGTGGCCGCGAGAACGTAATTGTACCGGGCGTAATCACTGGCGGACCCGTTGGGCAGAACGTCCAGCAGGATTTCCGCCACGCCCTGCTGCCCCGCAAGCTCTTCCGCCTTGGCCGGTACGCCGTTCATCGTGTACCGCAGGCTGATGGTCCAGGGCAGATTCTCAAAGGGCGCGCGGGTCTTGCCTTCAAAATAGAAGTGGTCCGGTCCCGGCCCGCCAAACTGGAAGACCGTCTCGCCGTTCCCGTACTGCCCCGCGGTGTTGTCCGTCAGATTCACCACCTCGTCGTAAACGCCGTAATCCGTCAGTGCTTCCGCGCCGTTCAGGGCATAGCTCTTTACCATGCTGCCCTCCAGGAGATTGCCGTAATAGTCCAGCGTGGCATAGTAGGCTTCGTCGTAGGTAGGCGTCACGCCGTTCCCAATCTCCTCCACAGCCAGAGCCGGGGCCGTGAAGCTCACTGACAGCACTGCCGCCAGTGTCAATGCGGATACGCGCCGCCGCAGGATTCCCCAAGTCATATCGATTCCTCCAGAATTAAAATAATGAACAGTTGTTGATTAAAAGAAAAGTGTTGACTTATTAACTTGAGTTGATTATACTAAGACTAGAGAAAGCGGTCAATAGACAAAAACGGGAAAATGTCTAATAGATACTGGAAGAATGGTGTCTTGGACGTTTGCCTGGTTTCTGTCCATAGGATTTGATAAGGAGAAATGAGATGCAAAAGAACTCGGAAGACCGGCGGGCCAGGCGTTCACGGAAGATGCTGAAGGAAAGTTTGTTAGACTTGATGAGGAAGAAGCCATTTTCGGACATATCGGTGCGGGACGTGACTGACCGGGCTGATATGAACCGGGGAACCTTCTACCTGCACTACGCGGGAACGGTGGACCTGCTGAAAAGCCTGGAAGCGGACCTGCTGGAGGAATTGCAGGCCCTTGTGGACGCCCATATGCAGGAGACCATCGCGGAGGAGAGCGTAGCGCCGGTGCTGGTGCCGGTACTGGATTTTGTGGTGGAGCATCGGGAGACCTGTGTGGTTTTGTTTGCCAACAGCGAGGCCGCCGGCTTTATCCAGGCGTTGCAGGAGCTGATGCGGAGAAACGGCGCGCCGCTGCTCCAGGAGTGGTTTCATCCTCAGGACCTCCGGCTGGCCGACTACTTTTTCAGCTTCCTGACCTGGGGCTTCATCGGCCTGCTGAAGGAATGGTTCGCCCAGGATATGGCTATGCCCCGGACGGAGCTTCTTTCCGCGGCGCAGCATATGGCGGAGGGCACGGCGGCGAGTCTGTTTTCCTGTGAAAGGAGGGGCGCATGAGTGCGGCGGCGCGGGAAGCGATCAAGGCGTCTTTCCTGAAGCTTCTGGAGGAACGGCCCCTGCGGGAAATCACGGTAAAGGATATCGTGCGGGACTGCGGCGTGAACCGGAATTCCTTCTACTACCACTTTAAGGGGATTCCCGAGATGCTGGTGGAAATCGTCATGGAGTATTCCGCCCGGATCATCGCGGAGCAGGGACCAACGCCGACGCTGGCCGGTTGCCTGGAGGCCGCCGCTGGATTTGCTCTGGAGCACCGTCAGGCCATGCTGCATATCAACCAGTCCGCCCACCGGGAGCTGTTCGAGCAGTGCCTGATGGACGTATGCCGCCGGGCGGTGCAGAATTACACCGGCGTCCTCTTCCAGACCTTGCCCCAGGAGGACCGGGATGTGCTGGTGCGGTTCTATCAGTGCGAGCTGTTCGGCCAGGTAGTGGAATGGCTGAATGCGGGAATGCGCTATGACCTTCGGGAGCAGTTCCGGCGTCTGTGCCAGCTGGGGGAGGGTATGACGGAATTATTCTTACAGAGGGCCATGGAGGAATAAAAAAGACCCGCAGGCAAACCCGCAGGTCTTCAGAAGCCCCAAAAACGGAGCGCCGCAGTCGTATTCGAAGGGCGAAGTCAAAGTCATTGTCAGGGCGCGTCGAAATTAGCGGCGTGGCTGAATTCGCCGTCCACAAGAAAACGGGTTTCGCCAACGGACTCCAAAGAGCAGAGGGAATTCCGAAGGGCTTCCAGGGCGGTCTCCAGGGTGGCGTCATCCAGACCCTCCAGCTGCGCGGAGGACAGATTGACATAGCACACGTCGTCCTCCTGCCACAAGGAGCGTACCTGGAAGGGCAGGACCGGCAGCAGTTCCCGGTTTTCAGGGCCCCGTTCCAACGCCTGGGCCACGGCGGACACCTGAGTATCTCCTTCATAGAGGTCCAGGGTGCGGGCCTCGGGAATCAGCACACCCTCCGGGCTCTGGAAATACAGCATGGCGGACAGGGTGCTGATAACGTCTTCCTCGGGCGTCAGCAGGATATCCCGGGCAGTAAAGATCTGCTTGTCCCGGTAGGCCAGCTCCCGCCCCCGGACCGTGATGCGTACCGAAAGGATTTCCGGGATCTGTGTCAGAGTCATGGTGACAGCGGAATCCGCCAGGGTCAGGGCCACGCCGGATAAGCTGCTGTATTGGCTGGAGAGGTCCACCAGAGCCAGTCCGCCGGTGAGCTTCAGGGACACCAGGCTGGTTCCGGACGGCATGGTGCTTTTCAGCGTCTCGTCGAAAGGCCCTTCCAGAAGGTGGATCATCAGCAGTTCCGCCAGCAGCTGAGGGTCCTGGGTTTCCTCTGGGGACAGATAGAGGTTTTCCGTCTGCAAGGCTCCGTCTCCGGCGGCAAAGCCCAATTCACCCTCCTGAAAGTAGAGCAGGTACGAAATTTCCGAGCCGTCTTTTTGTCCGCAGGCCGCCAGCGTCAGCAGTGTCAGAAGCAGGACCGTCAGCTTTTTCATCCGTTCCCGCCTCCTTCCAGACGGGGCCAGCGTACCGTAAACACCGCGCCGCCGCCGGGACGGTTGGCCGCTTCCACCACGCCGCCGCGACGCTTTACGGTGTCGTTCACAATGGACAGCCCCAAACCCGTACCCCCGGCCGCGCGGGAACGGGCTTTGTCCACCCGGTAGAAGCGCTCGAAAATCCGGGGCAGGTCGGCTTCCGGGATTCCCGCGCCATTGTCGGCCACCGTCAGAATCACCTCGCCGGCGGCACGTCCCAAAGCCACCTGTACCGCGCCGCCGCTGCCTGTGTACTTCACCGCGTTGTCCACCAGATTGTAAATCACCTGATGGATCTCGTCCCGGGTGCCCAGCACGGCGCAGTCCTCCGCGGCGCTGTAGGTCAGATCCACTTCCTTCTCCTGCGCCACCAGATTCATCATCCGCAGAACCTGCTCCAGCACCGGCAGCACGTCCACCGGCATGGGGGCTTCCAGCACGCCGCTGTCCAGCCGGGTCAGGCGCAGAAGGTCCTCGGTGATTCGGGAGAGGCGTTCGGCTTCCTGCTCAATGTCGGAGACGAATTCCTTTGTGGTCTCCAGGTCGATGTTATCCGTTTGCAGTATGGAGTCGGAGAGCAGGCGGATGGCGGCAAGAGGCGTCTTCAATTCATGGGAAGCGTCGGAGACAAAGCGCCGCCGGGCCGTCTCGGTGATTTGCAGGCGGTCGGTCAGGCTGTTGAACTCGTGGCCGATCTGGGCAATCTCATCCCCGCCCCGGATATCCGCGCGATGGCTGTAGGACCCCTCCCGCACCTGCTGGATGGCGTTCAAAAGCAGGCCGATCCGCCGGGTCAGGGTCTTGGAGAGGATCAGGCTGAGGACCAGCACCACCAGGGCAATGACCCCGGAGAGCCGCAGAAGGTTCCCCTGCAAGCCAGCCAGAAGCGCGGCCTGGTCGGTGTCGTACTCGTAGGCATAGACCGCGCCGATGATCTGATTCTGATACAGCACCGGAGAGGATGCCCGGCTCCGGAACGCCGCGCCCTGATAGGTACAGCTGGAAGCGTCCTCTCCCAGAAGGGCCTGCACAATTTCGGTGTACAGCACGTAGCTCCCCACGGCCCCGCCGGTCTCTCGGGTATCGTAGAGCACACGGCCCGCGTTGTCAGTGACCAGGATACGGGACAGGCCGGTTTCCTCCACCACGCTCATGGCCGCGGAGACATTTTCTTCTGTCAGACGGTCCAGGCCGGAGAGAGAGTTCACCATCACCGCGACACTGGCCTGTAGATTCGTGGTTTTGGAACGGAAGACCAGATCCTCGGAAACCAGCAGCGGATAGGAATTCAGCAGCAGCAGGACCCCCAGGATAATCAGGATATAGCTCAGCCCGAAACGGAATTGCAGGCTTTCCCAGATGGCGGGACGGTCATTCCTTGAAATAGTACCCCACCCCCCATTTGGTCATGATATGGTCCGGCTCCGCAGGATTCCGCTCCAGTTTTTCACGCAGACGCCGGATGTGAACGTCAACTGTCCGGTAATCTCCCGCGTAGCTGTAGCCCCAGACCACGTTCATCAGATTTTCACGGCTGTAGACCCGGCGGGGATTGCGCATCAGCAGCTCGATCAGGTCATATTCCTTGGCGGTCAGATTCACCGGCTGGCCCTCCCGGAAGGCGGAACGTTCCTCGGTGTTCAGTGAAAAGCCGTCCGTGGTCAGCACGCTCCCCTGCATCCGCTGCACCCCCGCCGCCCGACGCAGAAGCGCGCGTACCCGGGCTTTAAGCTCCAGGATGTTGAAGGGCTTGGTCAGGTAATCGTCCGCCCCGCATTCAAAGCCCATCAGCTTGTCCGCGTCCTCGCTCTTGGCCGTCAGCATCATAATGGGCACGTTGGAGAACTCCCGGATTCTCATGCACGCCTCCAGACCGTCCAGCTCCGGCATCATCAGGTCCAGGATCATCAGATCGAATTTCCCCTCCCGGGCCAGCTCCACCGCCGCCGCTCCGTCGTAAGCACACTCTACCTCGTAGCCCTCGTTCTCCAGATTGAATTTGATGCCCTTCACCAGGGTCCTCTCGTCGTCTACTACTAAAATCCGCATTCCTACCTCCTACGGTTTGTTGTTGCCGCGCTTTGGCTCTTCTTTTCTTTCCCTTTTTTGAAAAGAAGCAAAAAAAGCAAAAGAAAAGGAAAGGAAAAACTTTTGACAGCTTCGCGTGGGTTTATTGGATGCTTATCAGACCCTCCAGGGCGGCCAGCTTCTTTTCGCCAATGCCCGAGACGTTCAGCAGGTCTTCCAGGCAGGTGAAGGAGCCGTGGGTCTCCCGATAGGCGATGATCCGGGCCGCCAGCGATTCCCCGATGCCCGGCAGCTCCGTCAGTTCCTCTGCCGATGCCGTGTTCATGTCCAATGGCTCCGGCGGCGCGGGGTCCGGCAGCTCCGGTGGAACGTCCTGCCGCCCGCCGCGCTGTGTCTCAATGGCCATGGGCGCGGCGGAGGCTTTCAGATCCCGCTGATGCAGCCCCATCAGAAAGCATAGAAACATGGCTGTCAGGAAAAGCAGCACGCCTTCGCCTTTGGTAAGTTTTCTTCGTCTTTTCACTGTTGCACTCCCCCGCTTTTTTTGTTATACTGTTTATCTGACAGGATTCTTTCCGGAATGTCAGGATCGCGTCCCTGATTCCTGATTCATACAGTATATCACAGATCAAGGGGGTTGGATATGAAAACCAGACGAATTTTCTCGATTTTTTTGATGCTCCTGCTCTCCATACAGCTCCTTACGGCGCCCGCCGCCGCGCTGGAGACTCCGGAAGTGCAGGCAAAGGCGGCCCTGCTGGTGGACCAGAAAACCGGCGGGATTGTCTACGCCATGAACGAGCATGATGAATTGTTCCCCGCCAGCCTGACAAAAATCATGACCGCCCTGCTGGTTTTGGAGGCCGTCGACCAGGGAAAGCTGGCTCTGAATCAGACCATCACCGTCCCCGCCACCGCCATGGAGGGCCTTGCCGCCGACGGAAGCACCGCCGGAATCCAGGTGGGGGAAATGCTGACGGTGGAACAGCTTCTCTACTGTATGCTGGTGGTCTCCGCCAATGAAGCCTGTACCATACTGGGCGAACAGGTCTCAGGGTCCGTCAGCGCTTTCGTGGACGCCATGAACGCCAAGGCCAAGGAACTGGGCTGTGAGAATACCCATTTCGTCAACCCGCACGGTCTGCATGATTCCCAGCATTACACCTCCGCATGGGACCTCTATCTGATTACAAAGGCCGCTATGGAGTATCCCATGTTTATGACCATCTGTGATACCTCCGCGATTACCATTCCCGCCACGAACCTCTCTCCGGAACGGCCCCTCTATAATACCAACTATCTGATCTGCGGCTACCGTTCCCGGGGTTACCTGAATCAAAATGCCCACGGCGTCAAGACCGGCTCCCATTCCCAGGCGGGTCACTGCCTTGTCTCCACCGCCCAGAAAGCCAGTCTGGATTTCCTCTGCGTGGTCCTGGGCGGCGACCGGATTCAGGACGCGGAGGGCACCTGGTGGACCTACAGCTTTTTAGAGAGCAATAATCTGTACAACTGGGCCTTTGAGAATTTTACATACCAGACGATTCTGAAGGAGAGCGACGTAGCCGGAGAAGCCGCGGTATCCCTTTCGGCCACGGACCATGTGACCCTCCGCCCGGCAGAGTCGCTGGAAGTCCTTCTGCCCAAGGACCTGGACCCGGCGGAGCTGGAACAGGTGATTACGCTGAACTCTGACCCGATCGAAGCGCCCATCGCCGAGGGGGACGCGCTGGGGACCCTGACCCTGCGGCTGGACGGGAAGGATTACGCGTCGGTGGATCTGCTGGCCCTGACGGATGTGGAAGCGTCCCGGATTCGGGTGCTCTGGCGGGACTTGCAGGAATTTTTCTCCACCACGCCGGTAAAAATTGCGGGCGGCGCTGCGGGCGTTCTGGCGGCGTTCTGGCTGGTCTGGAAGCTCTTTTTCAGCAAACGGCGCTACCGCTACGGAAAGAGCGTGGGCAAATCCCGCAATGGCTACAGGGGACGGAAACGCTGACATAACAAAACGGAGGCTGCTTTTTTACCGGCAGTCTCCGTTTCCTTTTCTCAGAGGGTCTTCACAAGTTCGTCCATGGGCTTGCGGTCGTTATGCAGACGGGCGGGATGCGCTCCCTCCGCCGGATAGCCCAGGGGAAGCATGGCGATGGGGAAGGTGCCGGCCATTTCCGGGAAGGCGGCCAGGAGCTTTTCCGGCTCGAACATACCCACATAGGTAGTGCCCAGGCCCAGGTCCGCGGCTTGGAGCATCATCTGAGTGGTGGCGATGGCGGCGTCAATCTCACCGTGATTCTTGCCGTCCGTCTCCCGATGCCAGGCGGTTTCAGGGTCGTAGGCCACCACCAGGATCACCGGCGGATGGAAGTGGGCGGCGGTGCAGGCGTCAGCTTTCTCCAGGGCCTCCGGGCTTTGCAGGACGAAAATCCGCTGGGGCTGGTTGTTATGGGCGGTAGGGGCGTTCCGGCCGGCTTCCAGGATCAGATTCAGCTTTTCAGGCTCCACGGGCTGGGCGCTGAATTTCCGCAGGGAGTAGCGCGCGGCGGACAGGGCGGCAAAATCCATAATGCGTTCCTCGTTTCTTTCATAAGATGTCCACAGTTTATCACACCCGGTTCTTTTCTGCAATCCCGTCCTGCAATTCCGTCAGGTTCCATCAGAAGAACAGCGGAAAAGCACAGGAGGGCGTGACAGTCCGGGGGCAAAGCTGCTATACTGATACAGGATTTTTTTCAGGAGGTGCCGGAATGGTTTTTGACGGACATTCGGATTTGCTGTATGACGTGACAAGACGCAGGCTGGAAGGAGAGACCCGGGTGCTGGAACGGCGGCATCTGGAACGTCTGCGGGAAGGGGGCGTCGAGGGCCTGGCGCTGGCGTTCTGGTACGGCACGGGACAGGGGCAGACGTTCTGGAAGGATGTGCCCGGCGCGGAGACCGCTGAGGCCCGGCTGAGGATCATGACGGAATGCGCCCAGGCGGAATTTGCGGAATGCCCGTGGCTGTCAGTGGTCCGGACTGCGGAGGAAGCCGAGGCGGCGAGGGATTCCGGCAAGCTGTATGCCTTTCTCAGCGTGGAAGGACTGTCGGCCATAGGGGAGGACCTGACGGGGATAGAAGAGCTGGCGGCGCTGGGCGTGCGGCTGGGGACGCTGACCTGGAATGAAGAAAACGCCCTGGCATCCGGCGCGGCCCAGGACTCCAGAAAAGGTCTGACGCCTCTTGGTCGGGCGGCGTTGCGGAAGCTGGAGGACTGCGGCATTTTCCCGGACGTGTCCCATCTGAACGACGGCGGCTTCCGGGACGTGCTGCGGCTGGCCGACGGTCCCGTGATTGCCTCCCATTCCAACTGCCGCGCCCTCTGTGACGTTCCCCGGAATCTGACCGACGAACAGCTCCGGGCCATTCGGGATACCGGCGGCGTCGTGGGACTGAACAGCCATCACGCCTTTGTACACCCTGCCCCGGAACGGCAGACCCTGGAAGCCCTTGCCATCCACGCCGCCCATATGTCAGACGTGATGGGGGTGGAGTATGTGGCCTGCGGCTTTGATTTCTGTCATTATATGGGCCCCGGAAACGACAGCGTCATAGGACTGGAGGACTGCGGGAAGATCCCCGGTTTTCTCGCCTGCCTGGAGGCTCTGGGCATGAATTCCACCGAACGGGAGCTGATTGCAAGGGGGAATTTCCTGAGGCTGCTGTCTGCCCGGAGAAGTTAATATTTTTCATGGCACGCCTTTTTCTCTGCTTGGAAGATGCCGGATAAGACCTGACAGCCAGAGGGAGTTTCATCGCTGTTCCGTCAGATGGGGCGGCTGACCGCTTCATGATGCGCGCAAGAAACAACATTTTGACTGGTTAGTGTCAACATAAGGGGATTGATTTCCCCAGGGAATTTCTATATACTATGTCCTATCAGAAAAGGAGGCGGTGACCATGTATACCTGCACACAACTGCTCCAGGCATTGGAGAGCGGCGCCTGTGACGAAGCGCTGTCCGTCCTGTACGCTCCCGACGGCGGCGATCTTGAGGCTGCCCGCTCCCGTGCCATCCGGGTGACTTCAGCCCTGCTCAAGACCTTCAGCCCGCCGGAGGACTGCCCTGCCGGACTTTTCAGCGGTCCCGGGCGCACGGAAATCGGCGGGAACCATACAGACCATCAGCATGGGCGTGTCCTCTGTGCCAGCGTGGATATGGATATGTTGGCCTGCGCCGTGCCCAACGGTACCCGAAAGATTCGCGTCCAGTCCGAGGGCTATCCCTTCCTGGAAGTGGACCTGGACGACCTGGCCCTGAAACCTGAAGAAGCCAACAGTTCTGCTGCTTTGGTCCGGGGCGTGGCGGCCAGGCTGGTGCAGAAGGGATTCTCTGTGGAGGGCTTCGACGCCATTGTGACCTCCAACGTCCTGTCCGGTTCCGGGGTCAGCTCCTCCGCCGCTTACGAGATTTTGGTGGGCAATATCCTGAATCATTTTTACTGCGCCGATTCTCAGGACCCCATCGAGCTGGCGAAAATCGGTCAGTACGCCGAGAACGTCTACTTCGGCAAGCCCTGCGGACTGATGGACCAGATGGGCGCGTCAATCGGCGGCGCGGTGGCCATCGACTTCAAGGACCCCGCCAATCCTGTTGTCACCCGTGCCGACTACGATTTCGCCCAGTCCGGACACGCCCTCTGCATCATTGATACCGGCTCCTGCCACGCGGACCTCACCGGTGATTACGCCGATATTACCGCCGAGATGAAGGCCGTGGCGAATTGCTTTGACGCGGAAGTCCTCCGGGAGGTCCCGGAAGCGGAATTCCGGGCGTCCATCCCCCACCTGCGTCAGGTCTGCGGCGATCGGGCGGTTCTGCGGGCCATGCACTTCTATGAGGATGACCGCCGGGCCGTCCAGGAAGCGGAAGCCCTCAAGCGCGGCGATTTCCAGGCCTTCCTGGACCTGGTGAACGCCTCCGGTCTGTCCTCCTCCCTCCATCTGCAAAATACCTGGTCTCCCGTAAGCCCCAGACAGCAGGCCATTCCGCTGGCGCTGGCCTTGGGTCGGGAGCTGCTGGGGAACTCCGGCGCGATCCGTGTCCATGGCGGCGGCTTTGCGGGGACCATCCAGGCGTTCGTGCCCTTTGAGATGCTGGACGCTTTCAAATCCGGTATGGAGTCCGTGCTGGGCGAGAACAAATGTCATGTCCTGCGGATTCGGCCCCAGGGCGGCTGGGTCGTAGTGGCCTGAGCGCGGAACCGGCTTCTTGACAGCCAATTTTCTAACGAACGATACCATTATAAAACAGGAGGAATCATTATGGCAATTCTGGTACTTGGCGGCGCGGGCTATATTGGGTCCCACACGGTATACGAGCTGATTGACGCGGGCCGGGAGGTCGTGGTAGCGGACAATCTGATTACGGGTTTCAAGGCGGCGGTGCATCCGAAGGCGAAATTCTATCAGATTGACCTGCGGAACCGTGTGGAGCTGGACGAGCTGTTTGAGAACGAAGAGATCGACGGCGTGATTCACTTTGCGGCCTTCTCCCAGGTAGGGGAATCCATGTCGAAGCCCCTGAAATACTACGAGAACAACCTCTGGGGCACCACGGTCCTGCTCCAGTCGATGGTGGCCCACGGGGTAGACAAGATCGTCTTCTCCTCCACCGCGGCCACTTACGGCGAACCGGAACGCATTCCCATTCTGGAGAACGACCGTACCCAGCCCACCAACTGCTACGGCGAGACAAAGCTGGCCATGGAGAAAATGATGCGCTGGACCGGCGGCGCGCATCCCCTGCATTACGTGGCCCTGCGGTACTTCAATGCCTGCGGCGCCCATATGTCCGGAAGCATCGGCGAGGCCCACAATCCGGAAACCCATCTGATTCCCCTGATTCTCCAGGTCCCTCTGGGCGTCCGGGAGAAGGTTTCCATTTTCGGCGACGACTATCCCACCAAGGACGGCACCTGCGTGCGGGACTACATCCATGTGACGGACCTGGCCCAGGCGCACATTCTGGCCCTGGACTACCTGATGAAGGGCGGCGAGAGCAACGTCTTCAATCTGGGCAACGGCGTAGGCTTTACGGTAAAGGAGGTCATCGACGTGGCCCGGAGGGTGACGGGGCATCCCATTCCGGCAGAGATTTCGCCCCGGCGTGCAGGCGACCCGGCACAGCTTGTGGCGTCCTCGGAGAAGGCGAAGTCTGTACTCGGCTGGAAACCCCAATATGACAGCCTGGAAACCATCGTCGACTCCGCCTGGAAGTGGCACAAGGCCCATCCCAACGGCTTTGAAGGGTAAGGAGGCGCGGCATGGTCAACGAAGCCATTTCCAAGCTGGTCCAGTACGCGCTGCAAAAGGGGCTGATTGAGACCTGTGAGAAGGACTGGGCGGTGAACACGATTCTGGACGCCCTGAAACTCGACGGTTACACGGACCCCGGAAAAGATTGGGGCGAAGTGGAGCTGGCCCCCGTGCTGGAGCGGCTTCTGGACGACGCGTATGCCCGGGGCGTGCTGGCGGAGAATTCCGTGGTGTACCGGGACCTGTTCGACACGGAGCTGCTGGGCCGTCTGACACCCCGCCCGGCACAGGTGATTGCGGAGTTCCAGGCCCTCTATGCCCAGGACCCCAAGGCGGCCACGGACTGGTATTATCAATTCAGCCAAAACACCAACTATATCCGCCGGGACCGCATTGCCAAGGACATCCAGTGGAAGGCCCCCACGGAGTATGGCGATCTGGATATTACCATTAACCTCTCCAAGCCGGAGAAGGACCCGAAGGCCATTGCCGCCGCACAGGACCTGCCCGCGTCCAACTACCCCCGCTGCCAGCTCTGCGCCGAAAACGAGGGCTACGCGGGCCGGGTGAATCATCCCGCGCGGCAGAACCATCGGATCGTGCCCATCACCATCAACGACTCCCCCTGGTTTTTGCAGTATTCGCCTTACGTCTACTATAACGAGCACTGCATCTGCCTGAACAGCGTCCACACCCCCATGAAGATCGACCGGGCCTGTTTTGGAAAGCTGCTGGATTTCGTCCGGCAGTTCCCTCATTACTTTGTGGGCTCCAACGCGGACCTGCCCATCGTCGGCGGTTCCATTCTGGCCCACGACCATTTCCAGGGCGGACGCTACACCTTTGCCATGGAGAAAGCGCCGGTTGAAGAGGCGTTCACGTTCCCGGGCTTTGAGGGCGTAACGGCCGGAATCGTAAAATGGCCCATGTCAGTGATTCGGATTGCCTCCCAGGACCCGGCGCGGCTGATTGAACTGGCGGACCGGATTCTGGGCAGATGGCGGGCCTACACAGATGAAGCCGCCGTGATTTTCGCGGAGACGGACGGCGTGCCTCACAACACCATCACGCCCATTGCCCGGATGCGGGACGGCAGATTCGAGCTGGACCTGGTGCTGCGGAACAATCTGACCACGGAGCAGTATCCCCTGGGCCTGTATCATCCCCATGACGAGCTCCATCATATCAAGAAGGAGAACATTGGCCTGATTGAGGTTATGGGTCTTGCGGTGCTTCCGGCGCGGCTGAAGGAAGAGCTGGCGGCGGTTGCGGACTGTCTTGCCAAGGGCGGCGATCTGCGGGCAGACGAGAGGACCGGAAAGCACGCGGATTGGGCGGAAGCCTTTGCAAAGAACTATGAGATTACGGCGGAGAACGCGCTGGATATTGTAAAAAAAGAAACCGGCATTGTCTTTGCGCAGGTTCTGGAGCACGCCGGCGTATACAAGCGCACTCCGGAAGGCAAAGAGGCATTTCTCCGGTTCCTTGAAAGCGTATAAAATTCCTGTAAATGGCAGAAAAATAGCGGGAGGTCTTCGGATTTCCCGCTGTTTTTTTACTGTTCTCCGTCCTCTTCCTTAAGGCTTTCCAGCGCCGCCCGGACCGCCGCGACCACAAAGGCCGTAAAAGTGCAGTCCCGGCCCCGGATGGCTTCTTCTACCTGTTCAATCACGTCGTTGGGGAAGCGGATGCTCTTATTTGTGGTCGGTGGAATGTTGGGAATTTTGAATGACATTTGACTTTCCTCCGTAACACAGATTGTCTTACTATTGTAATGCAGATTATATGTAAAAATTTTTCTCAAATACATATCGCATTTACGACGCAAATGTGCTACAATTGCAAAAGGAGGAAAGGAGGTGGGATAAAATGGAAGGACTACCCCGTTACTATACCCTGCTGTTCAACGCGGTAACGGACGCTCTGGAGGCATTGCAGGCGGGCGAGTACACGAAAGCGGAATTGCTTTTGCTGAACGGCCAGCATTCGGCGGAGGAAGCGTATTTACAGGAGACAGATGGTGAATAAAGAATAAAGAGAAAGGACGGGTATCGGGAACCCGCCCTTTTTTTCAGTGCTTATATGTAATTCTGGCTGGTAACGTCGAACACGCCCCGGGTGGTGATGCGAAGGGAGGGGATCACCGGCAGGGCCATAAAGCTGAGGGTCATAAAGGGGTCGATATCCTGCGAGACTCCCAAGGCATGAGCGGTGGCTTTGGCGGCTTCCAGGGCCTCGTTGACCTCCAGAAGGGGCCGGTCGCTCATAATGCCCGCAATCGGCAGAGGCACTTCCGCTTTCACGCCGCCGTCCCAGACCACAATGCCGCCTCCCAGCTCTGCCACGTGGTTTGCCGCGGCGGCACAATCGGCGTCGGTACAGCCCACCACGATGATATTATGAGAGTCGTGAGAAATGGACGTGGCCACCGCGCCGGATTTCAGCCCGTAGCCCTGGAGATAGCCCACGCCGATATGCCGGGTGTTCTTATGACGTTCCACCACGGCGATTTTCAGCACGTCATACTCTACATCGATCCGGTCGGAGTAACCCGCGTCCACGGTGGTGATCTCGCCGGGGACCATGCCGATGATGCCCCTTGGACGATGGTCGGCGAAGTCCTCCGGGGCCAGGGTTTGGAGGTGGAAGGTGTCATAGGCCCGTTCCAGCAGGTAAGGCTCGATTTTCGGTTCCGGAATCTCCCGCGGCACGCCGTTCTCCGCCATCAGCACGCCCTTTTTGTAGACCCGGCGGATATTGAAGTCCTGGAAGTTGTCGATAATCACGAAATCCCCCAGATACCCCGGCGCAATGGCCCCCCGGTTGTTCAGGAGGAAGTAGCGCGCGGCGTTATGACAGGCGACCTTCACCGCGGTAATGGGGTCCGCTCCCAGGGCAATGGCCTTTTTCACGATATAATCAATGTGGCCCTTTTCCAGCAGGTCGTTGGGATGCTTGTCGTCGGTGCAGAACATACAGCGTTCAGCGTACTTGTCGCAGAGCAGGGGGGCCAGGGCTTCCAGATTCCTTGCGGCGGTACCGTCCCGGATCATGATGAACTGTCCCCGTTCCAGCTTGGCAATGGCGTCCTGAAGGTCGTGGCACTCATGGTCGGAGTAGACCCCTGCGGCGATGTAGGCGTTCAGGTCGTTCCCCTGCAAATCCGGCGCGTGACCGTCAATCTTCTTATGATGGGCCTGGGACGCGACGATTTTCTCAACAGGCTGGTCGTCGCCGGCGATAATGCCCACAAAGTTCATCATCTCCGCCAGCCCCTGGACCCTGGGATGGTCATAGAAAGAATCGATCGCCCGGTAATCCAGCGCGGCTCCGGACTCGTCCAGCGGCGTGGCGGGCACGCAGGAGGGCAGCATAAACCGCACGTCCACAGGAAGCCCTTCCGTGGCCTGGAGCATGAATTCAATGCCGTCGGTGCCCATCACGTTGGCGATCTCATGGGGGTCGGTGACAACGGTAGTGGTTCCGTGGGGCAGGACCGCCCGGGCAAACTCACGGGGCGACACCAGCGAGCTTTCCAGATGAATATGGGCGTCCAGAAAGCCGGGCAGGACAATCTTGCCGCCGCAGTCGTCCTCGGTCTTCCCGGAGTAGCTTCCCATTCCCACAATCAGGCCCTCGGCTACGGCTATGTCCCCCTGACAGATCTCGTTGGAAAACACATTGACATAGGACGCGTTTTTCAATACCAGATCCGCCGGTTCCCGTCCAGCCGCCGCGTTGATAATCCGCCGTTTCTTTTGCAGCTTCCGGTTGATCTTCCCCGCATAGCTTTCTGACATGGTATCACTCCTTTTCCTTGATTTGCCGTCTATTATACCGCGTTTTCGGGGAAATGTCCACCAGATTCTGTAAAATGAAGCCGTCCATTCTGATTCCGCCGCCTGCTTTTCTGAAAAATGCTGAAGCAGCAGCGTGGGTACAGCAAAAAAGTTTACACGCTTCCCCATGTTTTCGTATGGGTTTCATAGAAATGATCTTGAAAAAACAACGGTTCTCTGCTATAGTATTCTGGTTATGGTATATCATTTTGCAGGAGGGCCGCAGGCGTGTATCTGAAAGCATTGGAAATACAGGGGTTCAAGTCGTTCCCAGACAAGACCCTGCTGAATTTCGGCGAAGACATTACGGCCATCGTAGGCCCCAACGGTTCCGGGAAGTCCAATATTTCCGACGCCATCCGCTGGGTGCTGGGGGAGCAGAGCGCGAAGGGACTCCGGGGCGCCAAGATGGAGGACGTGATTTTCGGCGGCACGGAGCGTCGGAACCCGGTGGGCTTTGCGCAGGTGACCCTGGTGCTGGACAATACGGAGCAGATTTTCCCCGCCATGGAGGAAGCAGAGGTCTCAGTAACCCGGCGGTACTACCGGAGCGGCGAAAGCGAGTATTTTATCAACCGGCAGGCGGTGCGGCTCAAGGACGTGACGGAGCTCTTTCTGGACACCGGCCTGGGTCGGGAGGGTTATTCCATTATCGGGCAGGGCAAAATTGATGAGATCCTGTCCACCAAAAGCCAGGAGCGGCGGGAGATTTTCGAGGAAGCCGCCGGCATTTCCCGTTTCCGCCACCGCAAGGAGGAATCCCAGAGGAAGCTGGAGCGGACAGAAGAAAACCTGGTCCGGATCAACGACAAGATCGCCGAGCTGGAGCTGCAGGTGGACCCGTTGCGGAAACAGGCGGAGACGGCGAAGAAATACCTGCTTCTCCGGGACGAACTGCGGCTGCTTGAAATTTCGGTGTGGCTGGAAAATCTGGAGGAATTGAAGAGGAACGCCCGGAGTCTGGAAATTGACCTGCGGAACACCCAGACAGAGCGGGACCAGGCTCGTGCGTCGCTGGACGGCCTGTTTGCGGAAAGCGAGCGGTTCGGGGAGAAGATGCAGGCCCTGGACATGGAAGCGGAACGCCTGCGGGAGGAAGCGGCCCGTCTGGAGGGTCAGGCGAAGGATCAGGAGGCGCAGGCGGCGGTGCTTGAGAACGGCGTGGCCCATGACCGGGAGAACATCCGGCGGGCCCAGGAGGAACTGGTGGAGTCGGACAGCCGCGCGGGAGGTCTTGCGGCCCAGGCAGCGGAACAGAGGGAGTTTGCCGCCGGTCTGGAGGGCCGTGCGGCGGAGCTGAACCGGGACCTGGACGTGCTTCTGAAGCGGGCCGCGGAAGCCGCTGACCAGGCCGGAGGGCGTCAGAACGAAGCGGAAGCCCTCCGGGGCCGGGAAGCCATTGCAATAGCGGCGGCGGCGGACGCAAAGGCTGCTGCTGCGGCGGCAGGGGCGGAACGCATTCAGTTAATGGAACGTCAGGAGGCCGCCGCGCAGGAAGCCCGTACCGCCCGGGACCAGCTTACAGACACCCGGCAGGCGGCGCGGGAGAATCAGAAAGCCCTGGACCAGGCCCGGGAGCAGGCACAGGAGGCGGCCAACGTCATAGCCGGTCACAGCCTGCGGATGAAGGAACGGGAGCGGAAAACGGAGGAAGCCGTCCAGAAACGCATGGGGCTGACCGTGGACGTGGGCAATCTGGAGGGCCGTATCCGGATGCTGGAGGAGATGGAGCGGGAATATGAGGGCTATTCCAAGGCCGTCAAGCTGGTCTGTCAGACGGGGAGCAGTCATATTCACGGGCCTGTGGCAAATCTGATGCGTACCGGTTCCGAATACGCGCTGGCCATTGAGACGGCGTTGGGCGCGGGCTTGCAGAATATCGTGGTGGACCGGGAAGAGGACGCCAAAACTGCCATCAACTTCCTGAAACAGCGCAGCGCGGGCCGTGCCACCTTCCTGCCTCTGACGGCTATCCGGGGCACGGAAATGAGCCTGCGGGATGTGGAGGACGAGCCGGGCTTTGTAGGGCTGGCCTCCCGTTTGGTGCGGCATTCGGAACAATATGGGGATATTTTCCGCTATCTTCTGGGGCGTACAGTGATTGTGGAGGACCTGGACTGCGGTATCGCCCTGGCCCGGCGGTGTCGCTATGGCTTCCGGATTGTGACTCTGGACGGGCAGGTGATCAATCGCGGCGGCTCCATGACCGGCGGCTCGTCTTCCCGGAACGCGGGCGTGCTGAGCCGTGCGGCGGAACTGGAGAAGCTGCGGGAACAGTCCATGAGTTTGAATAGAGCGCTGATGGCGGCCAAACGTACCGAGGACACCTTGCAGAGAGAGCTTGCCATGGCCCGTTACGACCTGGAGACCGCCGAGGGCCAGAGACGGCAGGCGGAGGATGAGGTCTTGCGTCTGGAGGGCGGGAAGAATCATTTTGACGCGCTTCTGACCACCTTGCAGGAGACGCTGGAGAATTTAGAGGGTGAATTGGCAAGCCTGGCGGACCATATGGAGGAGAACGCCCAAAAATCCGCCCAGGCTGCAAAGACGATCGCGGTGCAGGAGGCCGTTGCTGCAGATCTGCGGGCACAGGCGGAAGCGGCCTTGTCGGGGCAGACGGAGCTTCTTGCCAGATCCAGCGCTTTGACAGAAGAGGTCAGCGCGAAAAAGGACGCCCTGAACAGCCTGAACAGTCAGAGAGACGCGGCCTTGCAGAGAAGCGCGGACCTGCGTCGTCTGGCGGCGGAGCTGACGGGCAACCGGGAACAGAAGGAAGCCGTTTTGCAGGGCTATGAAGAAAGTATCCGGCAGGCCCAGAAGGAGATTGACCAGTGCCGGGAGAACAGGGCGGCGTTGAGAGAGCAGGTCTCCGGATGCCGGGAAAAGCTGATGCGGCTGAACCAGGAGAAGATCCAGCTTGAAGCCCAGCGCACGGCTCAGAACAAGGCCAGCCAGGAGATGAACGAACGGCTTCTGGATTTGGAGCGGTCGGCGTCAAGGCTGGAGCAGAAGGTGTCGGCGGCGGGCATGGAGGAAAAGCAGATTCTGGACCGCCTCTGGGAACACTACCAGCTCAGCCATACCGACGCTCAGGCCCAGAGAGTGGAGCTGGAGAGCGTCGCCAAGGCCGGCCGGCGGATCAGCGAGCTGAAACGGGATATTTCGGCCCTGGGGAATCCCAATATCGGCGCGATTGAAGAGTTCCAGCGTGTGAACAGCCGTTACACCTACCTGACGGGCCAGCGGGACGATGTGGAAGCGGCAAAAAAAGACCTGATGGAGATTATCGACGGTATTACAAAGGAGATGACCCGGATTTTCGCGGGACAGTTCCAGCTTTTGAATCAGAGTTTTCAGGAGACCTTCGCGGAGATGTTCGGCGGCGGCGAGGCACGGCTGGAATTGGAAGACCCCGACGACATCCTTTCCTGCGGCATCGACATCAAGGCCCAGCCGCCGGGGAAGACCCTCAAGACCATCTCACTGCTCTCCGGCGGCGAGAAAGCCTTTGTCGCCATTGCCCTTTACTTCTCCATCCTCAAGGTACATCCCACCCCCTTCTGCGTCATGGACGAAATCGAAGCCGCCCTGGATGATGTAAATGTGACCCGTTATGCTCGTTATATGCGCCAGCTTGCGGGGAAGACTCAGTTTATCGTCATTACCCACCGCCGGGGCACCATGGAGGAAGCGGACGTGCTTTACGGCGTTACCATGCAGGAACGGGGCATTTCCAAAATCCTGACCATCAATCTCAACGAGGCGGCCAAGGAGCTGGATATCGATTGAGACAACATACTGACTGCATTTTAAAGGAGCGAACGGGATGAATCGAACTTTTCAGAATATCTTCGGCTGCGCGGGCTACGGGCTTGCGGCGGTTTTGCTGACGCTCTCCAATACCGGGCCAATGGCGGCGGCGGGGGTGGTGATTTTCCTCCTGACGGCCGGCTTTCATCTGGTGTTCAACCGCTGCCCCAACTGCGGGAAATTCCTGGGCTTTACCAGTTTCAGTCACCGCTGCAAACGCTGCCGGAAGGAATTCCGCTGATATTTGGAAGGAGAAAAGCGCGTATGAAAATCAGTATCCGTGAAATCATTTCCCTGATTCTTCTGCTGGCGGGGCTGGGACTGATCTTCCTGACCAATACCAAACCACTGATGATTCTGGCCTTTGGGATGATTATCGCCGCTGGAATTATTATCAGTGTGGGCAAACGGAAATAGAAGGGACAGAGCGATGAAACAGGCGCTGCTTGTTCTGCTGGGCGCGCTTTTGTATGCCGCCGGAGTTCTGCTGCCCTGCCGGAAGAAGACTGGAAAGGGCAGGATTTTTCGCAATGATATTCGGGATATTCTTGGGGAGGGAAAAACGTGAGCCTGAGAGAAAAATCACGTCTGACCACAATGCTCATGCTGGCTGGGGCGGCATTAGGGACCATCGGCGCGTATATCAATCTGACGGTGACCCTGCTTGGCGTGGCGCTGCTGTTCGGGGGCCTGTGGCTGCATCTGCGGTGGTATCGCTGCCCCCACTGCGGCGCGTCTCTGGGGCGGAACGGCATCCCGAAATACTGTCCCGGCTGCGGCGAGGCCATTGACGCTGACAGGAAAGAACCATGAGCCTGCGGCAGAAAATCATGGCCAGCATCGGGGCGCTGTTTGCCGGGCTGATTCTGATGGTCTGTTTCTGGGGCCGTCCGCTGCTGCAAATCCTGGGCCTGCTGATCGCTTTGGACGGCCTGTTTCTGCATTGGCTCTGGTATCGCTGCCCCAAATGCGGAAAGCATCTGACCTGGGCGCGGACCTGGACCTTCTGCCCCCGCTGCGGCGCGTGGATTGACTACGACGGATAGCGTTCAAAGGACAGAGAATTCCTCATTCCTGATTGCATAGACACGGGAGGTTATTTATGGGCTTTTTTGACAAGCTGAAAAAGATTACAACGAATTTGTTCACCACCTACACGGAAGCGGACGAAGCGTTTTTCGAGGAGCTGGAAGAGACGCTGATTCTGGCGGATTTCGGGATGGAAGTTGCTGTAGACACCGTAGAGAAGCTGCGGGAGAAGGTACGAAAGGAAAAGCTGGTCAGTCAGGAGGACGTGAAAGCCGCCCTGCGTCAGATCATTGTGGAAACGCTGGACATCGGCACCACGGAAGTGAATGTGTCCACGTCGCCCTGTGTGTTCCTCTTCATCGGCGTGAACGGCGTAGGCAAGACCACCTCCATCGGCAAGCTGGCGAATCTCCTGCGGTACGGCGGGAAGAAATGCCTGCTCTGCGCGTCGGACACCTTCCGGGCGGCGGCGGCGGACCAATTGGAAATCTGGGCGGAACGTGCTCACGCGGAGATTGTCCGTCAGCACGAGGGGGCGGACCCCGGCGCGGTGCTGTTCGACGCCCTCCAAGCCGCGAAAGCCCGTAAAATCGACGTGGTCCTCTGCGATACCGCCGGACGGCTCCACAACAAGGCGAATCTTATGGCGGAGCTGGCGAAGCTGAGCAAGATCATCGACCGCGAATGCCCCGGCGCGGCACGGGAAACCCTCCTGGTCCTGGACGCCACCACCGGTCAGAACGGCTTGATTCAGGCCCGGACCTTCAAGGAGACGGCGGGCTTGACAGGCATCGTCCTCACCAAGCTGGACGGCACGGCAAAGGGCGGCATCGTGGTGGCCATCTCCAAGGAACTGGGCGTACCCGTCAAGCTGGCCGGCATTGGCGAGGGCATCGACGACCTCCAGCCGTTCGACGCGGAATCCTACGCCGAAGCGATCATCTGATGGAATCAGAAATTGGTTCACTTTGCGGAAAAGTTTTCTTCTATCTTTTATCTCCTGCGCTCTAATTTCTTATCTGATCTCTTATCTGAAATGAAACGGAGGAAACCTCATGACCAGAGAAGACGGCCGGGCATTCAACGAGCTGCGGCCTGTGAAGATTACCACGGACTTTATCCAATTTGCGGAGGGAAGCTGTCTGATAGAATGCGGCGACACAAAGGTCCTCTGCTGTGCCAGCGTGGAAGACCGTACCCCGCCCCACGTTCCCTATGGCCATGGCTGGGTAACGGCGGAATACTCCATGCTGCCCAGGGCCAATCGTGAACGGAGCAAGCGGGATGTCTCGAAGCTGAAGCTCTCCCCCAGAAGTGCGGAGATTCAGCGGCTTGTGGGGCGTTCTCTCCGGGCGGCGGTGGACATGAAGCGTCTTGGGGAGCTGACCATTACCGTAGACTGCGACGTGCTCCAGGGCGACGGCGGCACCCGGACGGCTTCCGTGACCGGGGGCTTTGTGGCGTTGGCGCTGGCCTGCCGGAAGCTGGTGCGGGACGGCGATTTGGCTTCCTCACCCATCCGGCATTACGTCACCGGCGTTTCCGCGGGCATTGTGGAGGACACAGCATTGCTGGATCTGCGGTACAGCGAGGACAGCCGGGCGCAAGTGGACCTGAACTGCATCATGACGGAAACCGGAGAACTGATAGAGCTCCAGGGCACCGGCGAGGGCAGGTCCTTTACCATTACGGAACAGCAGGAGCTTGTACGGCTGTGCGCGAAGGGCTGTAAGGAATTGCAGGCGATCCAGAAGGAAGCGTTAGGAGGCGGGTTCTGATGTCGATGAAATTTGTATTGGCGTCCCACAACCCCGGCAAGCTGGCGGAAATGCAGTCAATCCTCTCCGGCTATGGGGTGGAGGTGGTCAGTCCGGCGGAGGTGGGCGTATCCCTGGAGGTAGAGGAAACCGGCGGGACCTTTGGTGAAAACGCCATGCTGAAAGCGAAAGCCTACTGTGAAGCCTCGGGGCTGCCGGCCATCGCGGACGACTCCGGCCTCTGCGTGGACGCCCTGAACGGAGGCCCCGGCGTATACTCGGCCCGTTACGGCGGCGAGGACCTGGACGACCGGGGACGCTGTATGCTGCTTCTGAGCAATCTGCGGGGCCAGACCACCCGCGCTGCCCATTTCTCCTGCGCCATCGCCTGCGCCTTCCCCGACGGCCGGACCCTGACCGCGGAGGGACGCTGTGACGGAGCCATCGCCTTTGCGCCCCTGGGTGACGGCGGCTTTGGCTACGATCCCCTGTTTCTTTTGACGGAAAAGGGAAAGACCTTCGGACAGCTCAGCCCGGAGGAAAAGAGCGCCGTCTCCCATCGAGGCAAAGCGTTGGCGGCGTTTGCGGCGGAGCTGGGCGCGTGCCTGGGATAAGCCGGAAGGGCCGCGGCGGAAAGAATATGACGCAATGTCAGGCCTTTGCGAAGGGGCCTGCGACGGCGTTCCGGCAGACGGAATGTGCCGCTGGATTTGCTGCGGGCCGGGAGCAGTTGGAACATATCAAGGAATTCCGGGGTGCGGAATCATCGCCCCGTGAATCGGAAAGAAAGGCATACTATGGAACTGACAAGCAAACAGCGCGCTCAATTGCGGGGCCTTGCCAACGGGCTGGAGACCATACTGCAAATCGGCAAGGACGGCGTAGGAGAAAATCTGGTCAAGCAGGTCAACGACGCTCTGGAGGCCCGGGAGCTGATAAAGGGCCGGGTACTGGACAATAATCTGGAGCTGGACGCCCGTACCGCCGCGCAGATCCTGGCCAAAGCGACCCGGAGCGAGGTGGTGCAGGTGATTGGCACGAAATTCGTTCTCTATCGGGAGAGCCATTCCAAGCCAAGAGAAAAACGCATCGAATTGGTGAAGAGCCGCGCGAAAAAGAAGGAGTAAGGCTGCTTTTCAGAAAGCTCTTGTTTGTAACTCCTGACTCCTAATTCCTAATTGATTGAAGCAGGGTGATTTTTATGAAGATTGGGGTTTATGGCGGAACGTTCAACCCGCCGCATCTGGGACATATTACCGCGGCAAGGTCAGTATTTGAGCTTCTGAAGCTGGACAAACTGCTGATAATTCCAACAGGCTGCCCGCCCCACAAGGAGCTTCCAAAGGGCAGTCCCACAGCGGAGCAGCGTCTGGAGATGACCCGTCTCGCGGCGGACCAGCTGGGCCTTGGCGACCGGGCGGAGGCGCTGGATATCGAGCTGCGGCGGGAAGGGCGAAGCTATACGTCCGACACGCTGAAGGAAATTCACAGGATGTACCCTGACGCGGAGCTGTGGCTTCTGATGGGCACGGATATGTTCCTGACCCTCCAGGCGTGGCACGAACCCGGTGAAATCTTTGACCTGGCAGGCATTGCCGCGTTCGGACGCACGGAGGAGGACACGGAGGAGCTGTTCGCCGTTCAGCGGAAGTATCTCTATACCACGTATCCCAACGCCCGGATTTTTACCCTGACGATTCCCGGCGTGGTGGAGATTTCTTCCACGGAGCTGCGGGAAAAGCTGGCGGCGGGGAAGGGCGCGGGACTGCTTCCGCCTGCGGTCTATGGCTGCATCCTGCGGGAAGGCCTGTATCAGACCAACGCGGACCTGAAGCATCTGGATCTGGCGCGTTTGCGTCCCGTCGCGTTAAGCTATCTGAATCACCGGCGCATTCCCCACGTGCTGGGCACGGAACAGGAGGCCATCCGGCTGGCGGTGCGCTGGGGGGCGGATGTGGATCAGGCCCGCCGCGCCGCTCTGCTCCATGACTGCACAAAGCGGCTGAATCTCAAAGACCAGCTTGCCCTGTGCCGCCAGTGGGAGATTCCGCTGGACAGCCTGGAGGAGCAGGAGCTGAAACTGCTGCATTCCCGTACCGGCGCGGAGATTGCGGAACGGGTCTTCGGCGAGGCTCCGGAAATTGTAAGCGCCATCCGCTGGCATACCACGGGCCGGGCCGGGATGACGCTCCTGGAGAAGATCATTTATCTTGCGGACTACATTGAGCCCTCACGGGACTTCCCCGGCGTGGAGGACCTGCGCCGGAAATGCTATGAGGACCTGGACGGCGGGCTTCTCATGGGCCTGGAAATGACCGTGCAGGAAATGACCGCCCAGGGCCGCCCCATCCATCATGCGACGCTGGAGGCCCGGGACGCCCTGAAAGCAGCGGCAGATGGGCTTCTAAATTGATTTCAAAGAAGGATAGACGATGAAGAAAGACAGCGGAAAGCGTCTGGTGTCTGGAAAGCCCCAGATGTCAGGTGGGATTCCTGAAAGGCCCAGGAAGAAAAAGCGGCGGGCCTCCTGGCAGCAGATTGTCCTGATTGTGGTGGTAGTGCTGCTGGCCATCGCGCTGGCGGGTGTGCTGCTCTGGAAAAGCTTGTTTGTGCGTCCGGAGCTGCCCAACCGTGCCGACAGCGAGACCCCAGACATAAGCGGCGACGGCCAGCCCGGAAATACCAGCGCCGGCACGGGCATCGATTACGGCGAGGGCATCCGGCCAAGGGGAGGCGACGGCGAGCGTAAAAGCGAGAATTACTGGACCGTCCTGATTCTGGGCCGTGATACCGGAGGCGGCGGCAATACCGACACCATGCTCCTGGCCAGCTACGACGTGACCAATCAGAAAGCTACCGTGATGTCCATCCCCAGAGACACCATGGTGAACGTCTCCTGGGATATCAAACGCATCAATTCCGTCTACAATCAGCACGGCGGAGGCGAGAAGGGCATCCAAGGCCTGTATAAGGAAATTTCCCAGCTGGTGGGCTTCGAGCCGGATTTCCAGGTGGTGGTGGAATGGGACGCGGTGGGCGAGATTGTGGATGCCATGGGCGGCGTGTATTTCGATGTGCCCCGGAATATGAACTACGACGACCCCTTCCAGAATCTCCATATCCATCAGAACAAGGGCTACCGGCTGCTGACGGGTTCCGACGCCATGCAGGTCCTCCGGTACCGCCATGACAATAATATGAAGTACGGCTATCCGGACGGCGACCTGGGACGCATCAAAACCCAGCAGGCGTTCCTGAAAGCTATGGTGGAGCAGCTTCTGCAATTCAAGAACATGACGAAAATCAACGCCCTGATCGACGTTTTCAAGCGGAATGTGGAAACGGACCTCAGCTTTCAGAATATCCTCTGGTTTGCGCAGTCGGCGGTCTTTGGCGGGCTGAAGCAGGAGAACGTGAACTTTGTCACCATGCCCAATACCCCCAAATACGTCTATACCCGCAGCACCGGCAACAACCAGTCCTACGTGGTCCCCAACGCCCGGGAGCTTCTGGAGCTGGTGAACAACGAGCTCAGCCCCTTTACGGAGGTCTTTACCCTTTCGGATCTGGATATCATGTCTGTGAACGCCGACGGAAGCCTTCGTTCCTCCACCGGGCATCTGGAGGACCGGCGGGCAGGCAGCGCACCCTCCCGGCCCAGCAGCTCCGGCAAGAATAACACCAGCAAGCCCCCGGAACCGGACCCGGATGAGAATCCCGACGAGACCCAGCTTCCCGGCGAGAATGGCGAGGGGACAGGAAGCGAGAACGCCGGCGGAAATACGGCCGTCGACCCCGGACAGGTCCAGCCGGGCGATCCCATCGTCATTGACCCCAACGACCCCTATGCCGTGCCGCCGGAGGTCCCTGGCACAACGGAAGATCCCGGCACAACGGAAGATCCTGGCACAACGGAAGATCCTGGCGCGGCGGAGAATCCCGGTACAGAAGATCCCGGCGTAACTGTCCCGGAACCCGCCCCGGACCCCGTGCCTGTGCCGGAACCCGCTCCCGAACCAGAGCCTGTGCCGGAACCCGCTCCCGCTCCCGCGCCGGACTCCGGTTTCGTTATCATAGACCAGCCGCCGGAGTGAGAGTGAAATTCCCGCGGATTCCAGATAGAAGAATTGAACGGTAAACCATCATGTTATTTTAAGAAAGAGAGGCATCAGTATGACACCGAAAGAGCTGGCACTCATTGCGGTAAAGGCCCTGGACGAGAAGAAGGGGAAGGAGATCAGCGCCATTGAGGTTACGCACCTGACGACCCTGGCAGATTTCTTCGTCATTGCGACAGGCACATCCAACACGCAGATCAACGCCCTCTGCGGCGCGGTAGAGAAGGCGGTGAAGGAGCAGGCCGGGGCAGCGCCTCTGCATCGGTCGGGCTACCGGGACGGCACCTGGGTCCTTCTGGATTATGGCTGTCTGGCGGTCCACGTCTTCTCCTCCGAGGCCCGGGAATTCTACGCCCTGGACAGCCTCTGGGCCGACGGAATCCCCCTGGACCTCAGTTCCATCCTCACCGCCGGCTGACGCAGAAAAAGAGACGTACCCGTTTCCTGTGGTACGTCTCTTCTTTTTGCTTCTGAATTTTGTTTACGCAATCCGGGCCAGCCATTTCAGGTCATAAGGCTCGAAAACGACCTTTTCATAGGCCGCAACGTCCAGGGGAGTGCCGTCCCAGTCGCCATGGATATCGCCGTTCTGCTTAATCAGGATATCGTACAGAATATTATAAGTGACTCCGGCGGCGGTATCGGTTTCCACGATGGTAGAATAGGGCAGGGTCTTATGGTAGGTCAGCTCCATGCCCTTATAGTCGAAGTGGAAGCCGCAGCGCATCCGGCAGCCGTCCAGACCGGTATAGCGGGCGATCCTCTTGAGGTCCTGGAGAATCTTATCGTTCTCTTCCTCGTAAAGATTTTCCGGAGTGGTTGCGGTATAGTCGAAGCGGAACTGGATGGACGCGCCGGGGAGTTTCCGGAACCGCTCCAGATATGGGATCAGGTCCTTGGCGGGATAATCCTTATAAAGGACGCAGTTCACCCGGAAGGGCGTCGGCAAACGGGCAAGCAGATCGTCATTGGACTCCACGACGTATTTCTGCATATGCCGGGAGACATTGATACAGGTGATTTTATGCCGGTTCCGCTCCAAAAAGGCCAGCACGTCTTCTTCCGGCTGGAATTCCGAAACGGGCAGGGTGGTGTTGATATAGACTTTATGGGTGGTGGGAATCTGGTCCAGCATGAGCTGCAAAGTCTTCAGGTCGGCAAGAGGCTCGCCGCCGGTAAAGACAAAGTCGCAGTAAGGAGTAATCGCGTCCATACGGCGGATGCTGGCACAGATTTTCTCAGCGGAGAACCCGGTCAGGTCGGCGTACTCACCTTTATTGATGCAGAAGGGGCAGTGATTCTTACAGTCGTAGGGCACGAAGATTGTCACCGTGGCGCCGCCTTCCCGCGTCTTGTAGGGATGCTTCATAGTTCCTCACCTTTCGTTTACAGGGTGAAAAGATATCTGTCTTTAGATTTTTGCGGAATTCCCCTGCAAT
The DNA here is from genome assembly GCA_910577405.1 of uncultured Oscillibacter sp. Taxonomy (GTDB): domain Bacteria; phylum Bacillota; class Clostridia; order Oscillospirales; family Oscillospiraceae; genus Oscillibacter. The sequence goes on from CAJTMG010000002.1 coordinate 233,713, forward strand.
ATACTCACAACGCTTCTATTTTAACGGATTTTTTGCGGCAGGTCAAGAGCAATTCAGAAAAACGTGTGGAAAATCAAACGAAATCAGCGAGGTTTTCTGGGCAGAGCTACCAATCGTGCCGGGTGATATTGAAGTATCTCTTCTGAAAGACATCAACAATGGCATCGATTCGCTTGAAGCAGGTGGGGTCGTCCAGGGTTTTGTCTTCGAGGATTTCTATAATTTCTAAAAGTATCTTCATCATTTCACCGTCAACCCGGTCAATAAAAGTGTCTTTTGACATAACTCCGATCTGATACAGCATCTCTATGCCGATGGAATGCGTTGCCAGCCATTCCGTCAGTTCGTTTGCCAGATCTCTTTTTTGGTTGCTTTCCATGTTTGTCCTCCCTAATTTTTTCAAAATGCTTTGGATATATAATCGATACGTATTGGTTCATGGTATAACCTGCATTATAATTCCATATACTACATTTGTCAAGAACGATTGTGGGTGTAGAATTATGAAAGAAATCCTGGCAAAACGACTAAGAAAGTGCCGCGATGAAGCAGGTTTAACACAGATTGAAGTTGCCACTTATTGCGATACTACTGAAAACACATACCAGAATTACGAATTGGCAGTTCGGGAACCTCGTGTCAGCATTCTTATGAGGGTAGCAAAATTCTACAATGTTCCTATAGATTACCTGGTTGGTTTAACAGATGAAATCACGCCTCATTCCAGACGACCCGAATAAAGGATGCCATTATGAAGGATATTTTAGCAAAACGGTTACTGAAATGCCGCAAAGAAACAGGCTTATCACGGTTTAAGGTTGCTGTTCAATGCGGCATTACGGAACATTCGTATCAGAATTACGAAATGGCTGACCAAGAGCCGCTTATCAGTATTCTTATGCGGATAGCGGAATTCTACAATGTTTCGATAGATTATCTGGTTGGCCTGACCGACGACCCCACGCCCTATCCCCAAAGGCCCGAATAGACAAACTCTGTACGGAAAGAAAGGGGATTCTCCCGAGTCAAAATGCAGATGCTGACAGGGATAGACCAGAGCGACTGATCCAAGATAGAGACAGGGAAACGGAATGCCGCATAGCCCTGGCGTTGGATACCAGCATGGATTATCTGGCTGGCCTGACCGATGTTCCAACTTGCCGTGACTGCCTAAAAAAAGAGAGAGAAAATTTCATTTCCCTCTTGCATATACTATAGGAGCTATGCTATAATAAGCATTACGATAGATACAAGCAAAACCAAAGCGTACACGCAAAAAAAAGAGCCCCGGAGGATGTGACCCTCCGGGGTTCTGCTGTGCTTACTGGCCCTTGTCGTGCCGGTCAAGCCACTTGCTCACGTAATCACTGACTACGTTTGCTGCGACCGACACGATAAATACAAGCAAAATATCCATAGCGCACACCTCCTCTCCGTTGCCGGATTGGAAAAGGGCAGCATAGCCATTATAGCAGATGGTGGAACACTCCACAATCCTAAATGTCGAAAGATGTTCCAATTTGTCATGACTGCCTGCAAATAAAGAGAAAGAAAATTTTATTTCCCTCTTGCATATATAATAAGAGCCATGCTATAATAAACATTGCTAAGGGATACGATCAAACCAAAGCACGCATAAAAAGAGCCCCGGAGGATGTGACCTTCCGGGGTTCTGTTGTGCTTACTGGCCCTTGCCGTGCCGGTCAAGTCACTTGCTGACGTAATCGCTGACTACGTTTGCTGCGACCGACATCAAGAATACGATCAGAATATCCAAAGCACGCACCTCCTTTCCGTTGCCGGATTGGAGCGAGGTAGGGCAGCATGGTAATTATAGCAGATGGTGGAACACTCCACAATCCTAAATGTCGAAAGATGTTCCAATTTGTCATGACTGCCTACAAAAAGAGAGAAGATTTCATTGACCAAATAGAAGAAACCCCGTACAAAGACCGTACAGGGTTTCTTTTTTTATACCTTATTTTTTGCCATGCAGAGCCTTCATACGTTTCTCGTGGTCCAGGATACTCTTACGCATACGAAGATTCTTAGGCGTGACCTCAAGAAGCTCGTCGTCGGCCAGGAATTCCAGGCACTGCTCCAGGCTCATCTGCCGGGGGGGAACCAGCCGGAGGGCGTCGTCGGAACCGGAAGCGCGGGTATTGGTAAGCTGCTTCTTCTTGCAGACGTTGACGGTCATATCCTCGCTCCGGGGACTGACGCCGACAATCATACCGCCGTAGACCTGCACGCCCGCGCCGATAAAGAGGGTGCCTCGTTCCTGGGCGTTGAAGAGGCCGTAGGTGATGGACTCGCCGGTTTCGAAGGAAATCAGGGAGCCGTTGCCGCGCCGGGAGATATCCCCCTTGTATGGCGCGTAGGAATCGAAGACGGAAGCCATAATACCCTCGCCCTTGGTGTCCGTCAGGAAGTCGTTCCGATACCCGAACAGGCCCCGGGCGGGAACCAGGAACTCGACCTTCATCCGGCTGCCCACGGGAGTCATTTCCACCATATCGGCTTTCCGCTGGCCCAGCTTTTCAATGACCGCGCCGACGCAATCGCCAGGCACGTCCACCACAAGGCGTTCGATGGGTTCGCATTTCTTCCCGTCAATTTCCTTATACAGCACGCGGGCGGGGGAGACCTGGAATTCGTAACCCTCCCGGCGCATGGTTTCGATGAGGATTGACAGGGACATTTCGCCCCGGCCCGCCACGTTGAACGCCGTTTCCTTATCGGTTTCCGTCACCCGCAGAGACACGTCCCGGAGAGTTTCCCGGAAGAGCCGTTCCCGAATCTGCCGGGAGGTGACGAACTTGCCCTCCCGACCTGCAAAGGGGGAATCGTTGACGGAGAAAGTCATTTCCAGGGTAGGCGCGGAAATCTTGACAAAGGGCAGGGCCTCCACGGTATCGGGCACGCAGATGGTGTCGCCGATGGTAATATCCGGAATGCCGCTCATAGCGATGATGTTGCCCGCCTCAGCCTGCTCCACGGGTTTCCGGGCAAGGCCGTCGAACTCATAAATCGCGGTGGCCTTGGCTTTCCGGGAGACGGCCTCTGGGTCATGGTAATTGCACACAACGATTTCCTGATTCTGCTTCAGCCGGCCCCGTTCAATGCGTCCGATGGCGATCCGGCCCACGAACTCATTATAGTCGATGGAGCTGACCAGCATCTGGAATGGCTCGTCCACATTGGCTTCCGGGGCGGGGATATACTCCAGAATGGTGTCAAACAACGGCTTGAGGTCTGTGCCGGCCACAGTGGGGGAGCAGGAAGCGGTGCCCTGGCGTCCGGAGCAGAACAGCATGGGGGAATCCAACTGTTCAGAGGTAGCGTCCAGGTCCATCAAAAGCTCCAGCACCTCGTCAATGACCTCATAGACCCGCTGGTCCGGACGGTCGATTTTATTCACGACCACAATCACCCGATGTCCCAGTTCCAGAGCGCGGCTGAGGACGAACCGGGTCTGAGGCATCGGTCCCTCGGCGGCGTCCACCAGAAGAATCACGCCGTTGACCATTTTCAGCACCCGTTCCACCTCGCCGCCGAAATCCGCATGACCCGGGGTGTCCACAATATTGATCTTGGTATCTCCGTACTGAATGGCGGTATTCTTAGCCAGGATGGTAATACCCCGTTCCCGTTCCAGGTCGCCGGAGTCCATGACCCGTTCCACAATCTCCTGATTTTCGCGGTACACGCCGCCCTGCTTGAGCATCTCGTCTACCAGGGTGGTCTTGCCGTGGTCGACGTGGGCGATGATGGCGACGTTTCTTAAATGTTCATTCTGCATACGTGTTTCCTCCAAAACGGTCCGGAGTCTGTTTGAAAACCGGCGGGACAGTTCCCGTATCCGGCGGATTTCAAGCAGGCCCCGGTTTGCACTTGATAATTCTCCTTCCGCTGCGTCAGTTGTTTATTATATGCCACTCACGGGCTCTTTTCAACGGGATATTCCACATTTTTGTTCCCCTTTCCGCGGCTTTTACACGGCACCTTGGACAATTTCCCGACCCTGCGCCCACTCAGAGCGCAAAAAGGATGGAGAAGCCCGCGCCCCTCCATCCCAGATTGACTTGTCCGGTTTTCCTTTACCCGTTCTCATCCTGGGCCTTCTTCAGCGCTTCTTCCGGAGTCGCCGCGCCCATCATGACCGAAATCAGGCCGTTTCCATACTTCTCGAACATCGAAACAGGCAGAGTGGTCAGATCGTCCAGGGCGTCGTCTCCGATCATGCCGTCCAGAACGTTGAACGTCTGCCGGAAGCTGATCTCGCCGTCGGAGAAGTCCATCTCGAAATTCCCCATGGACAGGCGGTAGTTGACCCGCATCAGGTATTCGCATACGGTGAGCCTGCATTCCTCGTCGGCGGCCAACGGGATATAGGCGAAGGTGCTGATCCACTGGCAGAGAGCGGGGTCCTGTCTGTAGGGTTTACAGCGGATGCAGATGCGGATATTGGACAGCTTTGTTTTTTCCAGGCGAAAGGAGATGGTAAAAGCAAGTTCGTCCGCGTCAAAATCGTACTTCCAGCCCTCGCTGTCAAACATCCTCCGAATGGCGGCGGTGGCTTCCTGCATGGTGGTAGGCATTCTGATTCCTCCTTATTTGAATCTGAAATGCGTCTCCCGAATCGGGGAGATTCTCTGTTTTTCTATCATACTCCTGTATTGTCCCGCCGTCAAGGGAATTCCTCAGTAAAAAAACGCGGATCGGCCCATTGACAGAAGTGTGGTTTTCGCGTATAATACAGGTTTAGAAATCGGAAAGGAGAACGCCTATATGATGATTCTGTCCGGCGCGGCCGTCTTCCGGCGGGGAGGGTTTGAGAGACGGGATGCTGCCGTTTCCAAGGGCCGTATTGTTTCTGTATTTCCGGAAGACGCTTCCGTGATTGAATTGCATGACTGTTTGATTGTTCCAGGTTTCGTTGATGTACACGTCCATCTGCGAGAGCCTGGATTTTCTTATAAGGAGACGGTGGCCACGGGTACGGCTGCGGCGGCTGCGGGCGGCTATACGACGGTGTGCGCCATGCCGAACCTGAACCCAGTGCCGGACTGCCTGGAAAATCTGTCCGTTGAGCTGGAGGCCATCCGGAAGGACGCGAGGGTTCATGTCTGCCCTTACGGTTCCATCACAAGGGGCGAACGGGGGGAAGAACTGGCGGATTTTGCGTCCATGGCGGCGGAGGTCCCCGGCTTCTCGGACGACGGAAAAGGAGTGCAGTCCGAAGCCCTGATGCGGGAGGCCATGATGCTTGCGAAAAAGCTGGACAGGCCCATCGCTGCCCACTGCGAGGACGAAAGCCTGCTGGCAAAGGGCTGGTGCGTCCACGACGGGGCCTGCGCGCGGGCTTACGGTCTGACAGGCAACGACCCGGCCAGCGAATGGAAGCAGGTGGAACGGGATCTGAAGCTGGTACGGGAGACAGGCTGTCAGTACCATGTGTGTCACGTGTCCAGCAAGGAGAGCGTCGCGCTGATCCGGCAGGCCAAGGCGGAGGGTTTGCCGGTGACCTGCGAAACGGGACCCCACTATCTGACCCTGCATGACCTGGCTATACAGAACAGCGGGCGTTACCGGATGAACCCGCCTGTCCGTTCCGCCGCTGACCGTGACGCTTTGATCGAGGGCCTGCTGGACGGGACCATAGACTGCATCGCCACGGACCACGCACCCCATTCGGCGAAAGAAAAGGCCGGCGGGATTGCGGAAAGCCTGAACGGAATCGTAGGGCTGGAGTGTGCCTTTCCGGTGCTGTACACGTCCCTGGTGAAGCCCGGCAAGGTCCCGCTGGAGGTCCTGCTGAATGCCCTCTGTGTGAATCCTAGGAGGATTTTCCGTCTGCCCGGCGGCGAAATCGAAGAGGGCCAGCCTGCCGATTTGACGGTTCTGCGTCTGGACCGGAAGCATACCGTGGACCCGTCGAAGTTCCGCTCAATGGGCCGCGCCACGCCGTTCGAGGGCTGGGAGGTTTACGGTGAGATCGCCATGACCATCTGCAACGGGGAGATTGTCTATCGGAGGGAGGACGTATGAAAGAGGTACGATTCACATTGGAATGGTCCGTCCCGGTGGTAGAGGGAGTCTGGGAAATGGGGCTGTCCGGGGATACGTCGGAGATTACCGCGCCGGGACAGTTTGTGGACATCCTGCTGCCTGGAAAATTCCTGCGGCGGCCGGTCTCTGTCTGTAATTGGACCGAAAACCGTCTGCTCCTGCTGGTGAAGGAAGCCGGGGAGGGGACAAAAGAACTGGTTCGCCTTCCGCAGGAGATGGAATTGGACATTCTGACCGGTCTTGGCAGCGGCTTTGATTACGCGCCGGAGACCGTAGGGCCGAATCCGGCGCTGGCAGGAGGCGGTATTGGAATCGCGCCGCTGTATGGGCTTGCCAAAAGGATGAAGGCGGCGGGACAGAACCCGACTGTGATACTGGGGTTTCGTTCGAAAGAGGACGCCGTTTATGTGGATGAATTTGCTGCCCTGGGCGTGCCGGTTGTCATTGCCACGGAGGACGGCAGCCTGGGAACGAAAGGCTTTGTGACCGACGGGCTGAATGCCATGCCGGAGTGCGGCTATGTTCTCGCCTGCGGACCCACTCCCATGCTGAAAGCGGTCCACAGCCTGCCCCAGCTCACCGGCGGACAGTTCAGCTTCGAGGCGCGGATGGCCTGCGGGTTCGGGGCCTGCGTGGGCTGTACCATCCAGACGGCGAACGGTCCCAAGCGGGTCTGTAAGGACGGCCCCGTGTTCCGGAAGGAGGAAATTGTATGGTAGATTTATCCGTCAGGCTGGCCGGGGTGACGCTGAAAAATCCCATTATCCCCGCGTCCGGGACCTTTGGCTATGGCCGGGAATTCAGCTCGTGCTACGACCTGAACATCCTGGGCTCGTTCTCCTGGAAGGGTACCACCGCCGGAGCCCGTCCCGGGAATCCGCAGCCCCGGATTGCGGAAACGGCGTCGGGGATGCTGAACGCGGTGGGACTGCAAAACCCCGGCATGGACGCGGTGCTTGCGGAGGAGGTCCCCAATATCGGGAAGCTCTTCCAAGGCCCGGTGATTGCCAACATCTGCGGCTTCTCCCTGGAGGAATACGCGGAGAACTGCCGGAGGCTGGAGGACGTGGAACAGGCGGCGATACTGGAAGTGAACATCTCCTGTCCCAACGTCCACGCGGGAGGCAGGAATTTCGGCTCGGACCCCAGGAGCGCGGCGGCGGTGACGAAGGCCGTCCGGGAAGCGACAAAGAAGCCGGTTTTCATGAAGCTCAGCCCCAACGTGACCGACATTGCGGAGATTGCGAAAGCCTGCGCGGGCGAGGGTGCAGACGGCCTGTGCCTGATTAACACCCTTCTTGGAATGCGGATTGATCTGAAAACAAAGCGTCCCCTGCTGGCGAACCGTACCGGGGGACTTTCGGGCCCCGCGGTGTTCCCGGTGGCCCTGCGGATGGTCTGGGACGTATACGAAGCGGTAGACCTGCCTATAATCGGCTGCGGCGGGGTGTCCAGCGGATCGGACGCGGCGGAGATGATGCTGGCGGGGGCGTCGGCGGTGGAGGTCGGCGCGGCCAATCTCCGGGACCCCTGGGCCTGCAAGAAAATCATTGAGGACCTGCCCGGCGTATGCAGACGGTTGGGCGTGGATAAAATTTCTGAACTGACAGGAGGCGCGCACCATGGCTAAAGACGTAATTATCGCCCTGGATTTCCCTACCCGTGAGGAAACGCTGAAATTTCTGGACCTGTTTCCTGCGGACGCAAAGCCCTTTGTGAAAATCGGCATGGAGCTGTACTATGCGGAGGGCCCGTCGATTGTCCGTGAAATCAAGGCCCGGGGACACAGGATTTTCCTGGACCTGAAGCTTCACGACATCCCCAATACGGTGGGCCGGGCGATGTCGGTACTGTCGGAACTGGACGTGGATATGACGAACCTTCACGCGGCGGGGGGTTCGGCGATGATGCAGGCGGCGCTGAAGGGCCTGACCCGTTCCGACGGCACAAAGCCCCTGCTGATTGCCGTGACACAGCTGACCAGCACCGACGCGGAAACCCTGAAAAACGAACTGCTGATTGAAACGCCCATGACGGAAACAGTGCTGTCCTACGCGGAGAACGCCAGTAAGAGCGGACTGGACGGCGTGGTCTGTTCCCCGTTGGAAGCGGCGCAGATTAAGGAACGCTGCGGAAACGGCTTCTTTACGGTAACGCCTGGGGTACGTTTTGCGGGCGGGGACGTTGGCGACCAGAAGCGGGTCATGACGCCGGAAAAGGCAGGGAAAAGCGGCTGTGATTATATCGTCATGGGCCGTCCGATTACCCAGGCGGCGGACCCGGTGGAGGCGTACAGGCGGGCCTGCCGGGAATTTTTGGGATAACGTTTTGCCATGGACTGAACTGAAAGGAGTTTTCTATGAATCGCGAACAGACCATTGCCCACGACCTGCTGTCCATCGGGGCGGTATTTCTCCGTCCGGACCAGCCGTTTACCTGGGCCTCCGGCATCAAGAGCCCGATTTACTGTGACAACCGCCTGACCCTTACCGCCCCCGCCGTCCGGACCCGCGTGGAGGAAGGACTGGTGGATTTGATCTGCAAGCGCTATCCGAATGTGGAAGTCCTGATGGGCACGTCTACCGCCGGCATTGCTCACGCGGCGATTGTCGGGCATCTGATGGGCCTGCCTATGGGTTACGTCCGTTCCAGCGGCAAGGACCACGGGCGTCAGAACCGGATTGAGGGCAAATTGGAACCCGGTCAGCGCGTTGTGGTGGTGGAGGACCTGATTTCCACCGGCGGAAGCTGCATCGACGTGGTGGAGGCCCTCCGGGAAGCGGGAGCGGAGGTGCTGGGCATTGCGTCCATCTTCACCTACGGCCTGCAAAAGGGGCTGGACCGTCTGGCGGCCGCGAACGTGGTCAACTACAGCCTGTCCAACTTCGACGCCGTCTGCCAGATTGCCGCCGATGAGGGAAAAATCAGGCCGGAGGACATCGAACGCCTGAAAAAATTCCGGGCCAATCCCTCTGACGAAAGCTGGATTCACGCCTGACCCGCTCCCTTCCGCCAGAACCGCGGAAGGCAGGAAACCAAATCATTCCTCATTTCGAATTCAAAAACAGGGGGTTTTTTATGCCGAGAAATATCATTGACGTGACGGACCTGACCGTAAAGGAAATCAACGAACTGATCGACACAGCGGAGGATATCGCCGCCAATCCTGAGAAATACCGGGAAGCCTGCCGGTACAAGCAGCTTGCCACGCTCTTCTTTGAACCTTCCACCCGGACCCGGCTCAGCTTTGAATCCGCGATGCTGGCTCTGGGCGGGTCGGTGCTGGGCTTCTCCGAGGCAAATTCCAGCTCTGCCGCCAAGGGGGAAACCGTAGGCGATACCATCCACACGGTGAGCTGTTACGCCGATATCATCGCCATGCGTCACCCGAAGGAAGGCGCTCCCTATGCCGCGGCGCAGTACACGGAGGTTCCCATCATCAACGCAGGGGACGGCGGGCATAACCATCCCACCCAGACACTGACGGACCTTCTGACCATCCACCGGGAGAAGGGCCGGCTGGGAGGCTTTACCATCGGATTCTGCGGGGACCTGAAGTTTGGCCGGACGGTCCATTCATTGGTCAACGCCCTGTGCCGCTACGAGGACGTGAACTTCGTGCTGATCTCCCCCCTGGAGCTGAAACTGCCCCGGTACGTCAAGGAGGAAGCCCTGAAAAAACGGGGGATTCCCTACAAGCAGACCGACAGCCTGGAAGCCGTCATGCCGGACCTGGATATCCTCTATATGACCCGCGTCCAAAGAGAACGGTTCTTCAATGAAGAGGATTACCTCCGCCTGAAGGACAGCTATATCCTCACGCCGGAAAAACTGGAGCGCGCAAAGGCAGACCTGTCCATTCTCCACCCCCTGCCCCGTGTGAACGAAATTTCCGTGGCGGTGGACAAGGACCCCCGGGCCGCCTACTGGAAGCAGGTCAAAAACGGCAAATTTATCCGAATGGCGCTGATTCTGAAACTGCTGGATATCCAGGTATAAGACAATGTATGAGAACGAAAGGACAGGCATTATGAATATTGACAGCATTCAGAACGGCGTAGTCCTGGACCACATTCAGGCCGGGAAGAGCATGGATATTTACCGCTATCTCCATCTGGACCGGCTGGACTGCTCTGTAGCCATCATCAAGAACGTCCGCAGCGGTCATATGGGCAAGAAAGACATCATCAAGATTGACTCCCCCATGGACCTGGACCTGGACGTGCTGGGTTATATCGACGCCCATATTACCGTGAACATCATCCGGGACGGGGAGCTGGTGGAGAAGAGGCATCTGGAACTCCCTCAGAAGCTGGTAAACATCATCCGCTGCAAGAATCCCCGCTGCATTACCGTCTCAGAACCACAGCTGGACGCGGTATTCCTGCTCAGCGACCCGGAAGAGCACGTTTACCGCTGCGCCTACTGCGACACCGCAAAGGACCGGAAACACAGTCTGTAAGTTATGGCCGGTTATGAGTTGATCCGGAGCCGCCGCAAGACCCTGGCGCTGGAGATCACGCGGGATTGCCGGGTACTGGTCCGGGCGCCTATGCGTCTGTCACAGAAACGCATTGACGCTTTCGTGAACGCCCATACAGACTGGATTGCCGCCCATCTGGAGACGCAGCGAAAACGGGCGGCAGAACGGCCTCCAGAGCCTACAGAAGCCGAAATCGCCGTGCTCAAGGAACGGGCCAGAGTCGAACTGCCGCCGAAAATCGCTGGATGGAGCGCGAAAATGGGCGTGACTCCCACAGGCTTCCGGGTGACTTCTGCCCGGCATCGTTATGGAAGCTGTAGTGGAAAAAACAGTCTCAGCTTTTCCTGTTTCCTGATGAGATGTCCGGAACCGGCGATAGAACTGGTAGTGGTCCACGAGCTCTGCCACATCCGGGAGAAGAACCACGGGCCGGGTTTTTACGCGCTGTTGGAGAAGTACCTGCCGGATTACAAGGAACGGAAAAAAATGCTCTCCATCTGACGGAGGGCCGGAAAGAGGGGCGACTATGAGACAGGCGGTTTTGCTTCTGACGGCCTTCCTGTTTCTGACAGGCTGCGGGACAGTGCAGAAAGCCTTCGAATCTCTGCCGGAGGACGCGCAGGAGGCCGTTATGGGAGCGGTTCAATCCTGGTCCGGCAGCCGGTGGAGCTTGCAGGACCCCATAGACGAATTTTTCGCCGCCGTGGACGCAAGAGACGCGGAGGCAGTACGGGCCATGTTTTCCCCCAACGCCCAGGCCGCCGGCGAGACGCTTGACCAGGACATCCAGGCCCTTTTCGACCTCTATCCAGGGCCCACGGACGAATGTGTTATGACTTCTCCCGTAGGGGCTTCAAAACACGTGGGCTGGCGGGAGAACGCGACGACGGTTCACAATACGTTCCCGGTGGTCTGCCAGGGCGTAAACTATTATTGTGCGTTCAGCTATACCACCAAGGACGAGGCCGACGAGGGGAATGTGGGCGTGAACTCGGTGCTTTTTATGACGGAAAAGGTCCAGGCCAACGAGGAGTTCCGGAACAGCCTGGAGCGCGGGGACGGACTGACCGTAGCGGCGGACTGCCCCGGCGATTATGAAACCCGGCGGATCGGCGACCGCGCGTATATCTTCACCCCTATGGACCGAAGCCTTTCCGCGGACGAGCTGACGGTATTCCTGCAAACGGACAGCAATTGGGCGGCGTTTCTCGACCGTTTCGGACAGCCCAACGCGGAAAGTTGGCCCAGCAGTTATTATTTTGAATTGACGCCGGAAAATGGACAGCCCCGTTACGCCCATATTCTTACCAATACGGAAAACGGCGTGAAACAGGTGTATTCCGTTTATTTATACGACAATCATAACAATCAGCCGGTTGAAATCATCTGGAAACAGGGACCTGAATCTTTTGAACAGAACTGAGGAGGTATTCCATGAAAAAATCTGACCTGACCGCTCTTTTGCGGGACAATCCATATCCTGGCCGGGGCATCGTCCTGGGAAGAAGCGCTGATGGAGCATTTGCCATAGCCGCCTATTTCATCATGGGCCGGAGCGAGAATTCCCGGAACCGCGTCTTCGTTCCCACAGAGGACGGCATCCGTACCCAGGCCCATGACCCCGCTAAAATGACGGACCCCAGCCTGATTATCTACCATCCTGTGCGTATGGCTGGCCGGGGCCTGATCGTGACCAACGGCGACCAGACCGACACCGTGCGGGACTACATTCTGTCGGGGCGCACATTTGTGGAAGCCCTGAAAAGCCGGACCTTCGAGCCGGACGACCCCAATTTTACCCCCCGCATTTCCGGCCTGCTCAGCCCGGACGGCAGTTTCCAGCTTTCGATTCTCAAAAGCGCCGACGGGAACCCTGCCTGCTGCTGCCGCTGTTTCTATCACTACGACGCACCCCTTGCCGGAGAAGGCCGCTTCATCCATACCTACCAGGGTGATGGCAGCCCGCTGCCGTCCTTCGAGGGCGAACCGGTCCGGATTGCCCTGGAGGACCCGAGCCCCGACGCACTTGCCGACCGTGTCTGGACCGCCTTGAATCCCGACAATAAAGTCTCCCTCTTCGTCCGCTATATCCGCATCTCCGACGGCATTTATCAGGACGCCATCCGGAACCTCCGCTAAAAGTTTTTCTCTTTTCTTTGCATTTTTCAAAAGAGGAAATAAACAGAAGCCGCCAAAGTGAAAGCAGGCGTCTCATGTCACGGCCATGCCGACGAGAACGCCCAGGATTGCAAAAAGGGCGGGGGCTTTGGTCTGGCAAAGGGCGGCGGCTTCCGGCAGGAGTTCACCGAAAACAACATAAAGCATCGCGCCGGCGGCAAAACTGAGGGCGGCCATCAGCGCGTAAGGCCCCATAGAACCCAAACGATATCCCAGCGCGGCTCCTAAGACCGTAGGCGCACCGGTAAGAGCGGCGAGACCGGTGGCTTTCCAACGGCTCTGGCCTCCGGCGGCAAGGGGCGCGGCAATGGCCATGCCTTCCGGGATATTATGCAGGCCGATTACCACAGCCATGGTCCAGCCCTGCCGTACGGTCTCCCCAGCCGCAAAGGACGCCCCGATCACCATGCCCTCCGGGACGTTGTGTACCGCGATTGCCGCCGCCATCACCAGACCCGCCAGCAGCAAGCCCTCCCGTTCCCTTGCCAGAAGGCCGTTCAGAGCCGCCGTCACCCCGCAGCCGCTGAGAACCCCTAAAGTCAGCAGGGCCGGCGCGTTGGCGGAAGCGGCGTCCGTCAGAAGACCGAAGCAGACCACTGATACCATAACGCCTCCCGCAAAGCTCAGGAGCAGACTGGTCAGCCGTCCCGAGCCGCGCCGGAACAGACACGCGCCTCCGCCGCCTATGCCCGTTCCGCCGATCCCCGCCGCCGTGGTTACCAGAATCGCCTCCAGCATATACATCCCCTCCCGCTCTTACTCTATTCCCCTCCGGACGGGTTCAGAACGGCCCTTTTCCATACTTTTTGCCGGTTTTGGAGAAAATTTCTTCAAAGCCCTTGCGGAGTCCGGAAAAAAGGTGTATCATAGTCCTACAATTACAAAAGGGGAGTCCGCTGGCGTGGGCTGAGAGGAGGCTGTGAAGGCCTCGACCCGAAACCTGATTTGGATCATGCCAACGTAGGGAAATAGCACAGCGCAGACAGACCAGGTATGGTTTGCCTGCGTTTTTTGCGTTTTCAGGAGGTTTTATCATGCAAGTAAACAGAGAAAAATACCGGCTCTATGCTGTGACGGACCGCAGGTGGGCCAAGGACCGGGAAGACTTTTTCCGTCAAATTGAAGCGGTAATTGACGGCGGCGCGGGAGTGGTACAGTTCCGGGAGAAGGATCTGACTCCCGTTCAGTTCCTGGAGGACGCCCGGCGTTTTGCGGACCTCTGCCGTTCTAAGGGCGTACTGGGGATGATCAACGACGATCCCGACACGGCCCTTGCAGTGCAGGCGGACGGCGTGCATATAGGGCAGTCGGATATGGAGGCCTGCCGCGCAAGGGACCTGCTGGGATCTGGAAGAATCGTCGGCGTGTCGGTCCATACGGTGGAGCAGGCGCTGCGGGCACAGGCGGCAGGGGCGGACTACCTGGGTGTAGGGGCGGTCTTTCCTACCGGCACCAAGGATGACGCTGAGCTGGTTTCCCGGGAGACCATCCGGGCCATCACCGACGCCGTGGAACTGCCTGTGGTGGCCATCGGCGGTGTGGGCCGGGAGAATATCCGGGAGCTGAAGGGCCTGGGACTTGCGGGAGTGGCCGTGGTATCCGCGCTTTTCGCCCAAAAAGACCCCAAAGCTGCCGCTGAAGGACTGCTGGCTCTGGCAAAGGAACTGTAACAACCGCAAAAAGCAGCATACAACCACAAAAAAGCCGTATGCAGCCACAAAGGATAAGAATACAACCACAAAAAAGCCGTATGCAGCCACAAAGGATAAGAATACAACCACAAAAAAGCCGTATACAACCATAAAAACATTCCACAACTGTGAAAACCGGCTTCGGTCGTTTTTCAGGCGGCACGTTGGGGGCACCACCTCGCGCCGCGTTATAAAACATCAATGCAGAAAAGGAGTAATGAACATGAAAACAGCATTGACGATCGCTGGAACCGACCCCAGCGGAGGCGCCGGGATTCAGGCTGACATCAAGACTATGACAGCAAACGGGGTCTTTGCCCTGACCGCCGTCACAGCACTGGTGGCCCAGAACACAACCGGCGTTACAAGCATTCAGGAATCTTCCCCGGAATTCCTGGCTCAGCAATTGGACTGCGTGTTTACCGACATCTTTCCCGACGCCGTAAAGACCGGAATGGTGTCCAGCATCCCCCTGATTGAGGTCATCGCGGACAAGCTGACCCAGTACCAGGCGCGGAACATCGTGGTGGACCCGGTGATGGTAGCCACCTCCGGAGACCGGCTGATTTCGGACGGCGCGCTGGAAACCCTGAAACGCCGTCTGCTTCCTCTGGCGGCCGTCCTGACCCCAAACATCCCGGAAGCCGAAATCCTGGCCGGCAGAAGCATCCGGAGCTATGACGATATGGTGTTTGCCGGGAAGGAGATACGGGAAAAATATGGCTGCGCGGTCCTGTGCAAGGGCGGGCATCAGATCAGCGACGCCAACGATGTTCTGATTGACCGTGACGGGTCCATATGCTTCTTTACCGCCAAACGAATCAACAATCCCAACACTCACGGCACCGGCTGCACTCTCTCCAGCGCCATTGCGTCCAATCTGGCCAGGGGCTTTTCTCTGGAGGATTCCATCGAACGGGCGAAAAAGTACATTGCAGGCGCGCTTTCGGCCATGCTGGACCTTGGCAGGGGTTCCGGACCCATGGACCATATGTGGGACCTGCACAGCCGCTTTATTGATGGGGAGGTCTGACAATGAAAAAGACCACCGCTGCACAGAATGGCCTGATTTGGTTTGGCGCAGGCGTGTCGCTGGCGGAGATTCTCACTGGGACCAGCTTCGCGCCTCTGGGCATGGCAAAGGGGTTCGCGGCGATTGTGACCGGGCATCTCATTGGCTGCGGACTGCTCTTCCTGGCGGGATTGATCGGCGGCAGAAGCGGCAGGAGTGCCATGGAAACGGTGAAAATGAGTTTCGGGCAGAAAGGCGGGCTGTTTTTTGCGGTCCTGAACATTTTGCAGCTTGCGGGCTGGACGGCTATCATGATTTATGACGGCGCGTTGGCTGTGGGAGGGATTTTCCCGGCGGGACAATGGGTCTGGTGCCTGGTGATTGGCGGGTTGATCCTGATCTGGATTCTCATCGGCGTGACGAACCTGGGCTGGCTGAACCGGCTGTCTATGGCGGCGCTGTTTCTCCTGACGCTGGTTCTGAGCGGCGTGATTTTCGGCTCCGGGACGCCTGCGGGCAAGGACCTGGGGGAAACGATGACCTTCGGCGCGGCTGTAGAGCTGGCGGTGGCAATGCCCTTGAGCTGGCTGCCTCTTATCAGCGATTACACCAGAGAGGCCGAAAAACCCATCCCGGCGACCCTTACAAGCGCGTTGGTTTACGGCCTGACCTCCACTTGGATGTATACCATCGGCATGGGCGCGGCAATTTACACCGGGGTATCCGATATCTCCGCGATTATGGTCAAGGCCGGGCTGGGCATCGCTGCGCTGGCGATTCTGATTCTCTCCACGGTCACCACCACGTTCCTTGACGCCTGGTCCGCCGGAATTTCTGCCGAATCTCTCAGCAAAAAGTTTTCCGGAAAACGAATCGCCGCCCTGACCGCCGTCCTGGGAACCGCCGCCGCCATACTCTGGCCCATGGACGATATCACGGGTTTTCTCTACCTGATCGGCTCCGTTTTCGCGCCCATGATTGCCATTCAGATTGCGGATTTTTTCATTCTTCACCGGAATCGTTTTCAGGAGGGATTTGACCTTCGGAATCTGATTATCTGGGTGGTTGGCTTTGCGCTCTACCGCTGGCTGATGGGTGTGGATTTCATTCTGGGCTGCACTTTGGCGGATATGCTCCTGACGGTCCTTTTGTGCGTTGTCACAGAAAAAATTTCAGCAAAACGGCGTTGATTTTCTGCCGGAGTCCTTGCGCTTTCATCCCGTCTTCCACAGGCGAACAGGGCTTGTGGAGGACGGGTCATTTTTGTGAAATACTCTTAAAATACCTAAAAATTACAAATTGTTGTTGAATTATGAACAGATTTCCGATATGATAGAAACAGAGCAGATACCCGGTCAACGCTCTGTGTTCCTGTTCACAAAGGAATTCTGAAAAGGAGGAATCTTGCATGAAAAAGAAGTTTCTTACCCTGCTCCTGGCGCTTGCGATGGTCCTGAGTCTTGCAGCCTGTGGAGGTGACGACGCCGCCAAGGACAACAGCACTACGCCTCCCGCCGAAGACGCTGGCAATACGTCCGGTGATACGGGAGACGCCAGCGCCGTTTCGGACATCAAAATTGGCCTGATCTGCGTCCACGACATCAACTCCGGTTACGACGCCGCCCACATCGAGGGCCTCACCGCCGCCTGTGAAGCCTTGGGCATTGATGTGGAATCTCAGGTGGTCTTCAAGTACAGTATCGGTGAAGACGAGTCCTGCGAAGACACGGCCCTGGAGCTGGCCGACGACGGCTGCAACATCATCTTCTCCGACTCCTACGGCCACCAGTCCTATATGCTCTCCGCCGCCGAACAGGTCCCGGAAGTCACCTTTGTCTCCTGCACCGGCGATCAGGCAGGCGTGGCGGGCTACGACAACCTGAAGAATATCTTCCCCTACACCTATGAATCCCGTTATGTCTCCGGCGTGGTCGCGGGCATGAAGCTGAAGGAACTCATGGACGCGGGCACTGTCACGGACCCCTATATCGGCTACGTGGGCGCGTACCCCTATGCCGAGGTGGTCTGCGGTTATACGGCGTTCTTCCTGGGCATTCGGTCCATCGTCCCCGAGGCCCATATGGACGTGCAGTATACAAACAGCTGGTATGACCCCTCCGCTGAAAGCCAGGCCGCAAACGCGCTCATGAGCCGGGGTTGTGTGATTATCGGCCAGCACGCGGACTCCACCGGCGCGCCCTCCGCGGTGCAGGATGCCTTGAGCAAGGGAACTGTGGCTTATTCTGTGGGCTACAATATTGATATGCTCTCCGTGGCCCCCGACGCCGCCCTGACTTCCGCGCAGAATAACTGGTCCGTCCTGTATAAGAAGACCCTGGAGTCCTTTATGGCTGGCAACATCCCTGCTGACTATGCCGCGGGCTGTGCTGACGACGCCGTGATGATTTCTCCCCTTGGCCCCAGCTGCGCCGAGGGTACCCAGGAAGCCGTTGACGCTGCCTGGGCCGGAATCAAGGACGGCAGCATCAAGGTCTTTGATACCAGCACATTTACTGTTGACGGTAAGCCGGTTGAAAGCTACGATGTGAATCTTTCCATCATGGATTGGAATACCAACACGGTCATCTATGAAGGCCCCACCCAGAATGTGATTGCTGATGGTGCATTCCAGGAATCTGTCTATCGTTCTGCCCCCTATTTCGACCTCCGCATTGACGGCATCAACGAATTGAATAACAACTGATTGCCATCCGACAGGAGGGGTGAGTCTTAGCGCTTGCCCCTCCTTTCCTTAAAAACAAAGCCCCAATTCAACTTTGTGTTCCCGGTGAATCACAATGGGTAAATATACATAGGCTGGTATAAGAATGAATGATTTGATTAAAAACATTGATAAACTCCATACAACAGAAATGGGTGTGGAGCGGATAAAAAGAAACTGCCAAATTGAAACAGACGATGTTGTCCAATGGAGCGGGGTGCAGATTCTGGACAAAAATGCTAAAATTGAAAGGATCGGAAAGAACTGGTATATTTTCACAGGTCACTACAAAATAACTGTGAACGCGTATAGCTATACAATAATTACTGCGCACAGAGTTGAAGCATAATCTGTATAATTCGGATGAATGAATGATTATACACTAAAGTCTAGAATCAAGGCGTTAGGAACACAGAAGCGAATTGGGGGAAAATAAAAACAAAAAGCGAACAGTAAACAGCAAAAAATACACAAATGTAAAGGAAAACGAATGAGAACGCAAAAAGATATAAAACAAGAATGAAATGAAGCGAACAGCAAAAACGTAAAGGGAAATCAACGTCCCGGAAGCCTCCCGTTTTTTGCCGGAAGCGCTCAGTTTATGAAGCCGGGCGCGGGGCGCAGGCATTGAATAGTGGCAATCTGGGACACTGGAAGCCTTTGCAGCGCACGGAGATTTTTCTTGCCGTAGGATTTTCGAGCGCGCGGGGGAGCAGTGATGCGAGCCGCTTCGCTCCCGCATTTCCTCGAAGGCGCGTCTGCTTCTATGGGGAGTGCGCACGCTGCATCAGTTTTGTCCGCGGGGACCTGACCTTTCCGACCCGCAGGGTGTGATTGTGATATAGAAAGGATTATGCTATGGAGCAATACGCAATTCAGATGAAGGGCGTCACAAAACGCTTTGGGGCAGTGACTGCCAACGACCATGTGAACCTTGAAATCAAACGGGGTGAGATCCTCTCTCTGCTGGGCGAAAACGGCAGCGGGAAAACTACCCTGATGAATATGCTGGCGGGGATCTACTTCCCCGACGAGGGCGAGATTTTTGTCAACGGCCAGCCGGTAACCATTGCTTCTCCCAAAGACGCGTTCACTTGCGGAATCGGCATGATTCATCAGCATTTTAAACTGGTGGATGTGTTTACCGCCGCTGAAAATATTATCTTGGGACTGGATAACAAGAATAGGCTGGACCTGAAAGCCGCTTCCCGCAAAATTACGGAAATCTGCCAGAAATACGGATTTCACATTGATCCGGATAAGAAAATTTACGATATGTCCGTCTCCGAAAAGCAGACCGTGGAAATCGTGAAGGTGCTCTACCGCGGGGCTGATATTTTGATTCTGGATGAGCCTACCGCCGTCCTGACCCCCCAGGAAACCGATCGCCTCTTCAATGTAATGCGCAATATGAAAGCCGACGGCAAATCCTTGATTATCATTACCCACAAGCTGCACGAGGTTATGGATGTATCCGACCGGGTGGCAGTCCTGCGGAAAGGCCAGTACATCGGCGACGTGGCCACAAAGGATACCACCCCCCAAAAGCTGACGGATATGATGGTGGGCCGTGCCGTAACGCTGAACATCGACCGTCCCGCGCCGGAAAACCCAAAGCCAAGGCTGGAAGTCCAGGGCCTGACGGTCTTCGATGAGCTGGGCGTGAAGCGATTGGATCACGTGAGCTTTACGGCCATGGGCGGCGAAATCCTGGGCATCGCGGGCATCGCTGGTTCCGGTCAGAAAGAATTGCTGGAAGCCATAGCAGGACTCCAGCCCTTGCAGCCAGGCGCGTCCGTGAAATTTACGCCTCCTGGAAACCAGCCCGTCGAACTGGTAGGCAAAACGCCCCTGCAAATCAAACGCGCCGGAGTCTCCCTGGCCTTTGTCCCGGAGGACCGCCTGGGTATGGGCCTGGTGGGTACGATGGGTATGACCGGGAATATGCTGCTCAGAAGCTACCGGAAAGGAAAGAGCTTCTTCACCGACCGCAAGTCCCCGAAAAATCTGGCGGAGGATGTAAAGGAGCGATTGGAAGTAGTGACCCCAAGCGTGACGTTTCCGGTACGCAGGCTTTCCGGCGGCAACGTGCAGAAGGTGCTGGTGGGACGTGAGATCGCCCAGGAGCCTGCTGTGCTGATGACCGCTTACGCCGTCCGGGGACTGGATATCAATACCTCCTATACCATCTACAATCTGCTGACGGAACAGAAAATGATGGGTGTGGCCGTGATTTACGTCGGCGAGGACCTGGACGTGCTGTTGGAACTCTGTGACCGGATATTGGTCCTCTGCGGCGGCCAGGTCAGCGGCATTGTGGATGGCCGTACCGCCACAAAGGAAGAGGTTGGCCTGCTGATGACTCGGTTCAATAAGGAAGGAGGGGCGGCGTCATGACACATAAAGAGCCTCTGCTGCGTATCGCAAAACGGGACAGCATCCCCCGCCCGAAAGCCTATGCCATACGGGTAATTGCAGTCTTATTGTCACTTCTGGTCAGCGGCGCGTTCATTTTCTCCGTTACCAAGCTGGACCCCATTCAGGTCTATAAGGCCATGTTTGACGGCGCGTTGGGTACAAGCAGAAGAAGCTGGTCCACCATCCGGGACGTTATGACCCTGCTCTGTATTGGCGTGGGCCTGGCGCCGGCGTTCAAGATGCGTTTCTGGAACATCGGCGCGGAGGGACAGATTCTGATAGGCGGCATTATCACAGCCGGACTGATGCGGAGTCTGGGCCCGTCCATCCCTGCCCCGGCCCTGCTGGTTCTGATGGCCGCTGTCAGTCTCATAGGCGGCTGCGTCTGGGGCGTGATTCCGGCAGTGTTCAAAGCCCGCTGGGGAACCAATGAAACCCTTTTCACCCTTATGATGAACTATGTAGCCATTCAGTTGACCAGTTACTGCGTAGCCCTCTGGGAGAATCCCGCCGGGTCCAACTCCGTAGGCGTGATTAACCAGCAGACAAAATGGGGCTGGTTCCCGAAACTCTTTGGGAAGGAGTACAGCCTGAATGTCATTTTGGTGCTGACTCTGACCATAGGGATGTTCGTTTACCTGAAATACTCCAAGCATGGCTATGAAATCTCCGTGGTAGGCGATTCCGAAAATACTGCCCGTTACGCAGGCATCAGCGTCCGCCGGGTGACCATCCGGACCATGGCGATTTCCGGCGCGATCTGCGGACTGGCGGGTTACATCGCCGTGGCGGGCGTGGGACACACCATCTCTACCACAACGGCTGGCGGGCGCGGGTTTACGGCCATCATTGTCGCGTGGCTGGCGCAGTTCAACAGCTTTGTGATGATTTTGATTTCCTTCCTGCTGGTATTCCTGCAAAAGGGCGCCGTTCAGATTGCGTCGCAGTTTAATCTGAATGATTACGCTTCCAATATCATTACCGGAATCATTCTGTTCTTCATCCTGGGCAGCGAATTCTTTATCAATTACAGACTGATTCACCAGCCCGGAAAGGAGGGGAAGGCATGAGCAGTCAGTTGATACAGCTTTTTCAGTCCGCAGTGGTCTTCGGCACGGTGATTATGTTCGGGGCCATCGGCGAAATACTGACCGAAAAATCCGGCAATCTGAATCTTGGCGTGCCCGGCATCATGTATCTGGGCGGCATCGCGGGACTGGCGGCGTCTTTCTTCTACGAACTGAACAATCCCGCGCCCAACCCGGTTATCTGCCTGATATTGTCATTCACTGCGGCATTCCTTGCGGCGGCCCTGGGGGGATTGCTCTACAGCTTTCTGACCATCACCCTGCGGACCAATCAGAACGTCACCGGCCTGACCCTGACTATCTTCGGCGGCGGCATTGCAAATTTCTTCGGCGGCGGTCTGAATATTATGGCCGGCGGCGTGGGACAGATTTCCGTGGCCAGCACCAGCGCCGTTTACTGTGCCTTTGTGCCGGGACTGTCCGGTATGGGTGTGTTCGGACAGCTTTTCTTCCATTACGGCTTTATGGTCTATCTGGCAATCATCATTGCAATAGCCGTCCGATTTTTCCTGGTACGCACCCGGCGGGGCCTGAATCTCCGGGCTGTCGGCGAGAATCCAGCTACCGCCGACGCCGCGGGCATCAACGTCACCCTCTACAAGTACCTTGCCACCTGCATCGGCGCGGGCATCTCCGGACTTGGCGGTCTGTACTACACCATGGATTACATCAAGGGCACCTGGGCCAACGATGGTACGATTGAAGCCCTGGGCTGGCTGGCCGTTGCGCTGGTGATCTTCGCCACCTGGAGACCTGTCAACGCGATGTGGGGCTCCTACCTCTTCGGGCTTCTCTCCTGGGCCTATCTCTATATCCCCGGACTGGGCCGCAGGACCATGGAGCTGTTCAAAATGCTGCCCTATCTTGTTACCATCGCCGTGCTGATTTTCATTTCGCTCCGGAAAAAACGGGAAAATCAGCCTCCCGCAAGTTTGGGACTGCCGTATTTCCGGGAAGAACGGTAACAGAAGAACAGAATAGACAAAACCGCCGGCTTTCGAACAGGGGCTGGCGGTTTTGTGACGGATAATGACAAAAAGAAAAACGATGAACAGTGTGCAGTCCTTTCCTGCGCTTTGAAAAACAATAAGAGCGCCTGTATTTTACAGTTTTGCATCGTCTAACCGGGAAAGATATAAAATGCTTTGTATGTTACACTTATATAGCAAATAACATGGACGTTACAGGAAAAATTTGCCTCCAACCCTGGAAAACCCAAAGACAGCGGAGTCATAGAAAGCAGAATTGTTACGTTTATGTATCTCATTTATAGAATCTAAAAACTGGAAGCCGTACCGCCGCATAAAAGCCCTTCCGCCGGGAAAGGCTGTTTTTATTACTTGAACTGCGAATTTTCGCATCCAGGAGGGATTCTATGGACTATTTGAATGCGTTTCTCTGCGGAGGCATTCTGTGCGCCATTGGACAGATTTTGATAGACAAGACGCAGCTGACCCCGGCGCGGATTCTGACGGGCTACGTTGTGGCGGGAGTTCTGCTCAGCGCGTTGGGACTGTACCAGCCTTTGGCGGACTGGGGCGGCGCGGGGGCATCGGTGCCTTTGACGGGCTTTGGTCATCTGCTGGCGAAGGGCGTTCAGAAGGCGGTGTCAGAGCAGGGCTGGCTGGGAGTCCTGACAGGCGGTCTGACGGCGGCGGCTGGCGGGATTGCGGCGGCGGTGGTGTTCGGCGTGGTGATGGCTGTGCTGTTCCGTCCCAAGGCAAAGCGCTGAACGAGGCAAGACCGTCAATATTGACAATTCATAAAGGGGGGCGCTTTGAATGCAGATCATAATAGGAATCGGAATGACGGTACTGACGACGATACTGTCAATACTGGCGCTGTTTCTGCTGACGAAGATGATGGGCGCGAAGCAGGTTTCCCAAATGACCATGTTCGATTACGTGATAGGCATTACAATCGGTTCATCCGCGGCGGAGCTGGCCACAGAGCTGGAGGAACCCTTCAGGCCCCTGACGGCCCTGATCGTTTATGCGCTGCTGGCTCTTGCGATATCGTGGGCGTCCATGAAGTCCTTTAAGGCCCGGGCGGTGATGCAGGGCAGGCCATTGGTGCTTCTGGAGAACGGCGTGATTTACCGGGAGAATCTGAAAAAGGCCCGGCTGGACCTGAACGAATTCCTGACCTATTGCCGGATAGGGGGATGGTTTGATTTGAGCCAGCTCCAAACGGCGGTCTTTGAGCATAACGGCACAGTCAGCTTTCTGCCAAAGGAAACGGACCGTCCCGCCACGCTGGGGGACCTGAATCTGAACGCAAAGCAGGCGCAGGTTCAGACGCCCTTTGTCATGGACGGCAGACTGCTTTCCGGAAATGTAAGGCAGGCGGGCAAGGAGGAGGCGTGGGTCCGGCAGTCCTTGCTCCGGCAGGGCTACCGGGACGAATCTGATGTATTATTAGCCCTCTGGGACGGCCGGGAGACCCTGACGGCGTTTCCCATGAACCCGCCTGGCAGGAAGGCATAAAAAAGCAAGGACGGAAGCTGACAGTCAGTCTCCGTCCTTGTTCATTGTCCAGAAGAAAGCCAAAAAATCAGGCAAAACAAATACCACCCCAGAGCTTGTCCGGTATGCAGGGCAAGGCGAAAAAGAGAAAAAAACGGGTATCGGACCAGCTCTTTTTCTCATAGAATGCCAGTGGTGATATAAATGAGCAATCAGAATAACCCCCGTTTTCCCTGCGACCCTCTGACGCTGACCACGGCTGTGAACACGCTGGCGGTATCGATCGCGGCCCAGGTAAACGAGAAGGAGCTGGGGATGCTGGCGGCCATATTCACGCAGCTCGGCGACACGCTGGAGACCATCGCGGCACAACGAGAGTACTGCGCGCCGCCCCGGGAATAACGCGTCAATGCTCCATCAGACGGCGGGCAACGTCCACATTCCGGTGTTCCATATCCTGCAATCTCCGCACTGCCTCCGCCTGTGCCTCCGGACGCCCCGCCTGTACCGCCGCCTGGTCAATCAGCTCCTTCAGCCCCTCTTCCGTCAAAGCGTCCAGGTCCACAAACAGCTCCTGTCCGATATAGCGCAGGAATGAGGACACCTTCGGGTCATACACAACGCCCACCAGCGGAATCCCTTGCCCGGCGGCGAAAATCAGGGCGTGCAGGCGCATGGAGACCACGATTTCCATCCGGGACAGGGCGCCGATGATGGTCCCCGCGTTCCCGGCGTCGTCCAGGAAGCAGTGGGGCACGCCCTCCAGACCCTTGGCGGCAAGGCGTCCGGCGTCAGGGTCCTGCTTCTTCTCCACCGCCGTGAAAACCGGAGTCAAACCGTAGCGTTCCCAAGCGTACCGGGCGGCGGCGGCAAACATTCCAGCCTTCTGTTCAAAGCCCTTCCAGCGCCGCAGGGCAAAGCAGATATAGCGTCCGTGGGCAGGAATCCCGGCCCGGAGCAGCACGCTGTCTGTCTGGTCCTCGCTGGCACGGCGCAGGGTCAGGGCAGGGTCTGCCGTCAGGAGGATCTCCGGCCCGCTGACACCCATGGCCCGCAGTTCTTCCC
Source organism: uncultured Oscillibacter sp. (assembly GCA_910577405.1). Classification (GTDB taxonomy): domain Bacteria; phylum Bacillota; class Clostridia; order Oscillospirales; family Oscillospiraceae; genus Oscillibacter. Next base: position 258,907 of record CAJTMG010000002.1, read on the forward strand.
ACGAATCCGGCTCCCGGAGGGTAATCACGTCCACATTCCGGCTCATGACCTTCGCGGCCAGCTTCCGGTGACTGGCACGGGTCACGGGACCGATGCCGCAGCCGTACATCTGGACCTTGCAGCCTGCCATTTTCGCGGCCCGGATATTCATCAGATAGAACCAGAGGGACCGGCGGGAGGTCACGTCCTGAATCAGACTGCCGCCGCCGTTGATATACAGATTGGCTTTCTTCATGGCGCGATACCAGGACAGGACTTCGATCTGACCCACAGCCCGGACGCGGTAGGTCAGCCGGGTAGCCTTGGGATTCTTGGAAAGGACCGTTACAGGCAGGTCAGGGTCCACGGCGCGGATTTCCTGCAAAATAGCCTCCAGAATTGCGTCATCCCCGGCGTTCCCCCTGCCGTAGGCCCCGCAGATTACAACGCCGTCCCGTTTCCGTCTGGGCCTGCCGTGCTTCCGGATCACCTGGCTGTAAATCTCCAGCTGGGTGTCTACGGTCCGCTGAATGGAAAAGCTGCTGGAAGCCTTCTCATAAAGACGCTCCCCCATATCCTTCCGCAAAGCGTCGTCGTTCCCCAGCGCGGCGAAATGACGGCCCAGTTCCTTCCAGTCCCCCGGCTGAATCAGGTACCCGTTGACTCCCGCGTCAATCAGATACGGGATGCCGCCTACCGCCGTGGCCACCGTTGCCAGATGGAACCGCGCACCCTCTGTCAGGGCATAGGGGAACGTCTCGGACAGGCTGGTGAGGGCGTTCACATCCAGGGCGTTATAGAACCGGTCCATACCGCCGCTGATCCAGCCCGCAAAGGTCACCTGCCGTTCTACACCCAGTTCTTTCGCAAGATTCCCCAGCTTTTCCCGTTCCTCGCCGTCCCCCGCGATCACGAGCCGAAGCCGCGGGCAGCTCTTGTATCCCTCCGCAAAGCCCCGGATCAAAGTCGACATATCCTTCACAGGATTCAGCCGCGCCGCGATGCCGATGACAACAGAATCCCCGTCCACCTCGGCCCCCAGACCCCGCAGGTATTCCAAACGGTCCCCCTGCGGCGGCGCGGGGGTGAAATCAATGCCGTTGTAAATCGCGAAAAATCTCTCCGGCGGAAAGCCTCTTTGAATCAGCAGGTCCACCATGGCGTCCGAAACCCCAATCCGATAGTCCATCTGCCGCAGGGCCCAGGCGTTGATATTCCCAAAGGTCAGCCGGCCCATAGGACGCCCCATGTAATCCAGCTTGTAGTCACTGTGGACCGTGGTCACTACCGGCAGATGGGTCGTCCCCCGGAGCAGCGCGCCGATCATATTCGCCCGGGCGCCGTGGCAGTGGATGAGCTGGAAGCCCTCCTGACGGATATAACTGGTCAATTGCCGCCGGATACGCAGAATATTATTCCCGCCCATAATCTCCGTAGGAATCCCCCTCTGACGCGCTTCCTCGGCAAAGGGACCGTCCCGGAAGCAGACCAGCTGGGCGGTGATGGTACGGTTGAGATTCTCCAGCAGGCTGAGGACGTGGGTCTTGGCTCCGCCGGAATCCCCGCCGCTGATTAAATGGATGACTTTCATGTTGGCTCCTTCTTCTCCGGACTTTCCCGGGGCATTTTCTTCTGTTTGTCGTGGTAGTATTCATAAGCCCGTTTTGCCATAGCTTCCCCGGCTTCGTCCCAAAAATAATTGTCCGTTTCGTCCAGGACCGCCTCGTCTTCCTCCGTCAGATAGTCCGGAATATCCCAATAGGCTTTTAGACGGGAATCGTCCTGGAATTTGTCAAAGACCTCCATATAGGTTCTGTGCAGGCGGTCCAGAAGCGCCCGTTCCCCAATCTTCTGCACGCCGCACATGGCATACCAATAGCCGCTGTAGCCCCAGTTGCAGAAGAATTGCAGAAAGCCGCCGTTATACATATCCACCAGCAGTTTCCAGAGGGCGGCCAGCTCCCGTTCCTCCTGGTCCAGACGGTCCCAATCGCCGCCGCAGCCATATTCCAGGGTTTTGTTGAACTGTATGGAATAATCATCAAATAAAGTCACATAATCCTGCATCGTCCGGCTCCTTTTTGTGGTTCAGTACAGCTCCGCCAATTGCCGGTATAGGAAATCCGGCTCCCGGGCGGTCAGAAGGTCTTCCGGCGGCGGCGCGGTCAGGCTGTACAGATTATAGATGTGCAAAAGGTAGTACCATTCGCCGGTATCACAGTCTGTCCGCCGTTCGTTCCAGAGAAGGCGCCCGTACTGTCCCGGCAGGAGGGTAAAGGCGGGTTCATTCAGGCAGTCCTTGCAGAAGAACGGCGAGCGGGAATTGCCGTAATCCTGATTCCGTCCCCGCCGGTAGGGTGCGCCGCTGCGGTGCTGGTCGTAGAAGAAGGAAACCCCATAGCCGCCGTCAGAAGCCTTTACAGCCAGATTGGTCAGATTCAGCGCGGACAGGGACGGAAACGCCTGCACACGGTATCGCTGAATGAAACGCTCCCGGTCCTGTATTTCCCGCCGTATCCGTTCCGGAGAAAAGTCCAGCTTCGGTCCGCAGACTGCCATAGCCTGACGGATTTCCCCTGCCTCGTCCAGGAACGCCGTCCCCTGCTGATGGAAATGGAGCCTGTGCAGGACCGCCTCGCCCCGGGGAATGGCCGGAACCGGGAACGCCTGCGGGAATTTCTGCCGGGCTTCCCCGGAACGGGACCCTCTGTCGGCTTTGCCCCAGGACAGTTCCACGGCCTGTATCAGAAGCAGCGGCTCCCGGCTTTTATTTTCTGCTTTCAATGTAATTTTCCAGCCGTTGCAAAAGCATTTCCTTCATCATGGGCGAATTGCACTGTTCGGCCAGCTTCCGGAAGTCCTCCAGGGAATCCGGCGAAAAGACGCTTTCGATGCAGTGCAGAAGCGACCATTCGATGCCGGCCATACGGTCAAGGGGACAGCATTTGATCAGGATTTCCGCTTCCTCCCAGGTGACCGGACGGCTGATGGAGTCCACCGCCTCCTGATAGTCCTCCCACAAGTCAAGAAGTTCATCAGAGGGGAAGCCTTCATCTCCCGGATATACGTCGTTTTCAAACCCTTCCGGCGGCGGGCCCAGCTTTTTTATCGTCAAGACTGCTTCCTGCATATGGCGTTCCTCCAGATTCCAGATTGCGGACGGCTCCCATTTTCCGCCCGACATAAGGTTTGGGAAAATTTCCTCTTGTGTTATGCCGGAAAATATTATACAATATTCCAGAATCCTTGTCCACACCGGACGAAAAGAAAAGGATGGGCTGCCCATGCCGGGTATCATTTTTGGAGGAACAATATGGAACAGAAGAAAGCGCTGCGTATAGGAAAGCTGAACATTGTGGACATTGTCGCAATTATTTTGGTTCTGCTGGTTGCCGTCTATGGCGCGTACCGGCTTTTAGGACAGGACGACGCCCCTGCCGCCACCTACCCGGTAACCTACGTGGTCCGGGCGGAGGACGTGCCCAAGGAGCTGTATGAGAACTGCGCGGCTCACGTGCCCACCACCTTGATGGCAAAGGGCGCGCTGCTGGACGGGCAGATCGTCGCCGTGGAAGCCACACCCTATATGGTGCTGGGTCCCGACGGTCAGTGGGCGGAGGACCCGGATCATGTGAATCTCTATCTGACCTGCAAGGCCAATGTGCCCCAGGAGAGCGTTGTTACCACCAAGATCGGCGAACAGGAGGTCCGGCTGGGGAAACGGGATTACATCCTAAAGAGCGAGTATATCGAATTCCAGGGCGCGACGGTTGTAGAAGTCAACTGGGGCGAGTAAACCGCGCGGAAAATAGAAAAGAACTCCCGTTTGCCGGCAGAACAGTCTGGTAAACGGGGGTTCTTTGATTGTGACAGCGTGTTTAGACGGAACCCTCCAGGTAATGCACGAACTGCTGCGCGGTACGGCCGGAAAAGCCTCCGTGACGGACCTCCCAGGCATTGGCCCGGGCAAGAAGCTCCGCGCGGTCCATCTGGATTCCCTGACGGGCGGCCAGGGCAAGGACAATCTCCTGAAACTCCTTGGGGGACGGGGCGTTGTAGTTGATGGATACCCCGAACCGGGCCGCAAGAGAGAGCTTTTCCTCCATGGTGTCGGAGCGGTGGATGTCCCCGTGATGCTCCATATCCTGCCGGTCGTTCCAGGTCTCCCGGATCAGATGCCGGCGGTTGGAGGTGGCGTAGATCAGCACATTCTCCGGACGGGTCTCCACGCCGCCTTCAATCACGGCCTTCAGGAATTTGTATTCGACCTCGTTTTCCTCAAAGCTCAAATCGTCGATAAAGATAATAAACCGGTAGTTCCGATTCTTTACCTCCGCCAGTATCCGGGACAGCTCCCCAAACTGATGCTTATAAATCTCAATCATCCGCAGGCCCCGGTCGTAATACTCATTAATCAACGCCTTGACGCTGGTGGATTTGCCGGTGCCCGCGTCGCCGTAAAGCAGGACGTTGTTGGCGTGTTTCCCGGCAAGAAAGGATTCCGTATTCAGACGCAGTTCTTTCTTTTGCTTCTCGTAGCCCAGAAGGTCCTCCAGCCGCACGCCGTCCACGTTGCTGATGGGCAGGAATTCCAGTCCCGCGCCTTCTTCACGCCGGATACGGAACGCCCGGTTCATGGCAAAGACCCCGTAGCCATACTGCCTGTAGTAATCCGTCACCAGCCGGAACATCTCATGGCCGTCCGGAGCCTCCGCCAGAGCCTTTCGCAATGTACGCACCTGCAAGCTCACATCCCGGTTATAGGTCCGCTCCCGCTTGGGGATGGCCCGGTAATTGCAGATGGTGGAAAAGCAGTCCAGCCCAAGACTCTCCTCCAGCTCGGAGAAATCGTAGTGGAAAAGCTGATGGAACACAGCAAAGTCATTTTCCGCAAAGTGGTTTACGCTGCCGCCCTCGGTAGCCCCCGTCCGTTCGCAGGTCCGGGTGAAGGAATTGTCGTTGGTCATCAGCACCCAGGTCAGGTAGCACTGCCAGAGGTTCTCGTCGAAGCCGCAGACAGTGGACAGGTCCAGGAGGCGCTTGATCTGGGCGTAAATCCGCTGAATCAGGTAATCTTCATTGGCCCCGCGCCTCCAGTCCTGAAGAATGCCCGCAAGCTGCACCAGAATGCTGTTCTGTCCCAGATCGCTGTAAAGAATCAGCCGGGGAAGGATTCGGTTCATATGATTCATCCTTTCATTTGCAAAAGCCGCCGTCTCCGAAGAAACAGCGGCTTTCGGCAGAATCCGTCAGTTGGAGGCGGTATCAGGGTCAGTGTCGTCGCCCCAGAGCATATTCCGGCGCAGCTCGGCTCCCACGGTCTCCATGGGATGCTTGGCAAGCTGGCGGCGCTTGGCGTTGAAGAAGGTGCGGCCGTTCTTGTTCTCCGCAATCCACTTGCCCGCAAACACGCCGTCCTGAATGTCGGTCAGGACTGCCTTCATATTCTTCTTGGTTTCCTCGTAAGGCAGAATCCGGGGACCGGACACATACTCGCCATATTCCGCAGTATCAGAGATCGAGTAGTTCATCATGGCCACGCCGCCCTTGTTGATCAGGTCGATGATGAGCTTCATTTCATGGATGCACTCAAAGTAGGCGTTCTCAGGAGCATAACCAGCCTCCACCAGCGTCTCGAAGCCCAGCTTCATCAGCTCCACCACGCCGCCGCAGAGGACAGCCTGCTCGCCGAAGAGGTCGGTTTCCGTCTCGTCCTGGAAGGTGGTCTCCATCACGCCGCCGCGGGCCCCGCCGATGCCAGCCGCGTAAGCCAGAGCCAGGTCCAGAGCCTTGCCGGTGGCATTCTGCTCCACGGCTACCAGGCAGGGCACGCCTTTGCCGTTGACGTAGGTAGAACGGACGGTGTGGCCGGGTCCCTTGGGAGCGATCATGCTCACGTCCACGCCGGCGGGGGGCACGATCTGCTTGAAATGGATGTTGAAGCCATGGGCGAACATCAGCATATTGCCCTCTTCCAGATTGGGGGCGATATCCTTCTTGTAAACGTCCGCCTGTACCTCGTCGTTCACCAGAATCATGATGATGTCGGCCCATTTCGCGGTATCAGCCACGGTCTGGACCTTCAAGCCCGCCTGTTCCGCGTTGGCCCAGTTCTTGGAGCCCGCGCGCAGACCAACGCACACATCGCAGCCGGATTCCTTCAGATTCAGCGCATGGGCGTGGCCCTGGGAGCCATAGCCAATGATGCCGATTTTCTTCCCGTCCAGCTTAGCCAGATCGCAGTCCTTCTCATAATACATTCTTGCCATATTCGTATTCCTCCTTCAGTTTGCTTGCGTCATATATCGTGCTACGCCCTCTCTCGATGGCGATAGTACCGGTTTTGGCGATTTCCAGAATGCCGAATTCCTCCAGCATGGAAATCAGCGCCGCGTTTTTGCTCTGGGACCCGAACACCCAGACCGTCAGGGATTCCCGGTCCACGTCAATGATATGGCCCCGGAAAATATTCGAAAGCTGAATCACCTCGTCACGGGCAGAATGGTCCGCCGCTTTGACTTTAATCAGAGCGATTTCCCGGCGGATGCAGCTTTCCTCATCGAAAATCTTCACCGCCTGCACCCCCAGAAGCCGCCGACACTGGGTAGCCAGCTGGTTGATAATCAGCTCGTCCGCCAGCAGTTCGATGGAAATCCGGGCGGTGCCGGGACGGTCCGTAGCTCCGGAGACGATGGACTCGATATTATACCCCTTCCGGGAAAACAGCCGCGCTACCTGGCTCAGAATCCCCGGCGTGTCCTCCGTCAGAATGCAGAGGGTGTAGAGCTTTTTTGTGGTATCCCATTGCTTCCTCATGACTCTCCTCCTTCTGTCAGCAGGAAATCCGTGATGGGCGAACCTGCCGCTACCATGGGCCGGACCATCTCGTCGATATCCAGCACGCAGTCCAGCACCGCCGCCTTTCCGCTGGCCAATGCTTTCGTCAGGGCTTCTTCCATCTCCCGCAGATTCGTCACCCGGTAGCCCGCAATTCCGTAGGCTTCCGCCAATTTCACAAAGTCCGGCCCACGGTCCAGGGTCGTCTCGGAGAAGCGGCCGCCGTAAATCAGATGCTGCCACTGCCGGACCATACCCAGTGTGCCGTTATTGAACACGATGGTGATAATGGGCAGGCCGTAATGCTGCACTGTAGCCAGCTCATGGCAGTTCATGCGGAAGCAGCCGTCGCCGGTGATATGGAACACCCGCTTGTCCGGATGGGCCGTCTGCGCTCCGATGGCCGCGCCCAGTCCAAAGCCCATGGTCCCAAAGCCGCCGCTGGTGAGAAGCTGGCCCGGATACTGGAAGTGCAGATATTTGATGGCCCACATCTGATGCTGTCCCACGTCGGTAGCTACAAACGCGTCTGCCGGCATCTGCACCCGGATGGTCTCCAGAATCTGCTGAGGGGTCAGCCGGTCGCTGTCCACGGCTACGGAGGGCGCGCGCATAGGCAGAATATGGCCCTTCCAATCCGCATGGTCGTACTGTGGCAGCTTTTCATTCAGCATAGCCAGGACCTTCCGGGCGGAGCCAATGATGTGATGATCCGTGATAACGTTCTTGTCGATTTCCGCCCGGTCGATGTCGATATGAACGATCTTCGCCTGACTTGCAAAGGTCGCCGGATTCAGGGCCACCCGGTCAGAGAAGCGGCATCCTACGGCAATCAGCAGGTCGCATTCGCTGCAGGCCGTGTTGGACGCTTTCGACCCGTGCATACCAACCATGCCGGTGGTCAGAGGATGGTTCCCCGGGAAGCCTCCGCCGCCCATCACGGTAATGGTCACAGGCGCGTCCATTTTCTCGGCGAACTCCCGGAATTCCTTCTCCGCCCGACCCAGGACCACGCCGCCGCCGCACATCACCAGCGGTTTTTTGGCCTCCGCGATCATGTCCAGCAGAATGTCCACATCCTCCTGATTGGGGGCGGGCTTTTTCAGCTCCTGGTCCCGGCTCAGGTCCCGCATTCTGCCGCAGGTACGGTTTTCGCGCCAGGGGACAAACTCATAGTCGATCTCCACGCTGGGGAAGGTCACGTCTTTCAAAAAGTCGATCAGCACCGGTCCCGGACGGCCATTTGCGGCCACCGCGAACGCCTGCCGCATCACGTCGGGAATGGTCTGTGGGTCCCGTACCAGGAACGTGGCCTTGGTGATGGGCATGGCGATGCCGGTGATGTCCACCTCCTGGAAAGCGTCCTTGCCCAGGGTGGACTCGGTGACGTTGCAGGTGATGAAGACCACGGGTGAGGAGTCCAGATGGGCGGTAGCGATGCCCGTTGTCAGATTGGTTGCCCCGGGACCGGAGGTGGCAAAGCATACGCCGACTTTTCCGGTGGATCTTGCGTAACCGTCGGCGGCGTGGGACGCTCCCTGCTCGTGGGCCGTCAGGACGTGGTGGATCTTGTCCTTGTATCGGTACAGCTCGTCGTAAAGGTTCAGAATGGTGCCGCCGGGGTAGCCGAAGACCGTGTCGACCTCCTGCTCCAGAAGGCATTCCATAATGGCTGCGGTTGCTCTGATTTTCACATGATTACCTCTTTTCCGTCTATTCTGGTGCCGCTTCTTTTCTTTTGGGGAAATGATGAAGAAAAGAAGCAAAAGAAATCAGGGAAAGCTATTTGTAATTGAGAAAGGCCAGTCCAATCATACAGAACGCAATTCCCACAAGTTTATTCCAAGTGACAGGTTCCCGATACAGCCAGGCTCCCACCAGAACCAGCGCCGCCGCCAGAAACGCGCTCTGCACGATGGATGCCGCGCTCACCGGCCAGCCTGCCTTATACGCATAGATATATCCGGTTTCCAGGCCCACAACGGCGACGCCCAGCAGAAAGGGGACCACGTTCAGGCGGCTGTATTCCTCCGTCAGACTGCCATGATTTCCCAAAAGAAGGAACAGCAGCAGGCTCACGGCGGCTCCCGTCAGATAGGTGACCGTTAGGGACGCGAAGGGATTCATTTTTTCAGGGACGGATTTTGCGCAGATCTGATAAACGGTATTGGACAGCACGACCAAAGCAATCGGCCAAGCATAAGAAAGCATACGTCTCTCTCCTTGTACAGAATTTGGCCCACCCTTCCCGCTACTGATCTACGTCAAAGAGAACATAGAGATTCTTTTCCGCCGCGTTCTGCCAAAAGGGAAGAGACCCCGATAAATTCTCCCACGTATAGCCAAAATCCTCTTCATCCATAGGGTATTGATACTCCTCGGGATCGATGGCGAAATAGAGCTTCCGGAACGCCTCCTCGGTCAGGCCCTGCAAGAACCGGCTGACCTCCCGGACCTGCTCCGGCGTTTTCAGGATAACAAGATAATCGTCCTCTTCCTCCCGGTCGCCCCGCAGGACTTCACCGCCCAGAACCACCCAGCAGCCAGGGGCGGGGTCGTTCCCGAATTTCAGCTCGCTTCCGCACAACGCCCGGTGCATAGCGTCCCAGGCTTTGTCCACGTCGAAGCTGTCCACGGTATCCATTTCGTCCAGATAATCGGGCACACGGTCCGCTCTGGGTACTGCCCGCAGGTTTTCCAGTGTTTCTTTTGTAATGGCCCGGAAGCCGCCTAAACAGCCCATAAAACCCCTCCTGAATGCAGTTTACTTCCAGATTTTGACCGCCTTGGAATCCTCCGCAAGACAGATCTCCCGCAGGGTCTCCAGTTCCTCCCGATGGTCCTCCAAGGGGTCGTCATACTCCAGCACCGCCGCCACGGAGAACTCGAAACCCGCTTCCCCGTGCTGCTTCCATAATTCCTGAAGCCGTTTGTTGGGATGCAGCCCGCTGGAGAGCTTGGCCCGGATGCTGTTGAACCCGGCCTTCGTATCCGTCGCGGTCCCCAGGAAAGCCTCCCCGGTCTCACGGCACCGCAGGGAAATCACCCCCATCTCCGGACGGCGGTTCTTCCATTCCTCCGCAAGGGCTTTTTTCTGTGCTTTATCCATCATGGCATTCCTCCAATCAAACAAGTTTCCGATTGTTCCAGCAGTCCTTAAAGCGTCCGTTTTCTGTCCTGGGGGGCCGGTTCGGTGCAGTCCAGACGTTTCAGCATTCTGTATTCCGTCAGTTCTCCGCCCTGGGTCTGGTACGTCTCCATCAGCCGGAACCCGAAATGCTCATAGATCGGAACGTTGGACGCGGTAAGGGTTTCCAGGACCATGCACCCGCGCTGTTTCCGGACGTGGAGAAAGAGCGATTCCAGCATTTCACGGGCGATTCCCTTTCCGCGCGTCTCTTTTCCTACGGCGAACTGCATGAAACAATAGGGGTCCTTACAGTATTTCCGGAACCAGTTCCCGCTATGAACCTCCTGAATCACCCTGGAATTGGCTTTCAGAAGACCCCGTTCCGGCTTTGACAGTTCCTTTAACGCCCTGCCGCCCTGCAACGCGTAGGGGAGACGTTTCCACAACGACAGGTGACGCTGAGGAATGCCTACGGCTGCGCTGGCCAGGTCGCTGCCGTTTACAAGCACGTCGCCGTAACGGAAAAAGTAGCCCAGCTCGCAGGCAACAATGTTTTCTGCCGTCTTACGCGCTCTTTCCTCGTCAACGCCCCGGAACATCTGCTGCAATTCTTCCTTTTCAAAGAACTGCTCAATCATAAACGCCGCGATCCGGGGAAGCTCGCTTTCAAACGCCCTTCGCATACGCTCTTAAATCTTCCCCGCGCCTTTTTGCAGGGCAATGACGCCGGTCCGGGCCACCTCCAGAATATTGAAAGGCCGCATCATGTCCTCGAAGGTCCGGACCCGTTCGGGGGTGTCGGAAATCTCCATGGTCATGGACGTAGGAGAAATGTCGACTACTTTCGCGCCGCAGATGCTGCAAATGGTCATAATATGCTCCCGGTTGTTCTTGTTGGCGCTGACCTTGATAATCATCAGTTCCCGGCCGATCAGCGCGTTTTCGTCCAGGGTCCGGACCTTGATGACCTCCACCAGTTTATAGAGCTGCTTTTCCACCTGCTCTACCACTGTGTTGTCATTGTCCACAATAATCGTAATCCGGGAGAGGGACGGGTCGTCTGTCACGCCTACGGCCAGGGAGTCAATGTTGAACGCCCGCCGGGAAAACAGACTGGTAATGCGGTTCAGAACGCCCGCGCGGTTCTCTACCAGTACGGAAATCGTCTGCTTCAAAGGGACTCCACCTCCTAATAGATTCCATCAGATATCATGCAAGTATTCCGAAAAAATCCCCTTAATCCGTGGTCTTCCAGTCGGGGCTGACCTCGGCAATCAGGAGCGCGGGGCCTTCCATGGCAAGGAAGCGGTCCAGGGTCTCCTCCGCCTGGGCCTCGCTGTCAAGATGCAGGCTGGGGATTCCGTAAGCGGCGGCTATGACGGAGAAATCAGGGCTTCCGTCCAGATCCACGCCGTAGGGACCGTGATAGGGCGCCTGCACCTGTGACTGGCGCACAAGCCCCAGAACGCCGTTCCGGAGAAGCAGAATCTTCACATCCATTTTGTGGGCCACGATTGCCGCCAGCTCGTTCATGGCCATCTGGAAGGAGCCGTCGCCGCAGACTGCCACCACCTGACGCGACCGCTGGGCCGACTTCACGCCGATTGCCGCCGGAATTGCATAGCCCATGGTCCCGAGCCCGCCGCTGGTCAGAAAACGCGCGCCGTTCAGACGCAGATGCTTGCAGCTCCATATCTGATTCTGACCCACATCCACACAGACCGCCGCGTCCTCCCGCAGACGTTCGCCCAGAAGCCGCAGAAGCCGTCCGGGGAACACATAGCCCTCTTTTTCCGGGTACGTCCGGTTCAGTTCCTCCCGCCGCATCTCCTGAAGCATTTCCAGCCACGCGCCGCAGTCCACGTGAAGATCCCGGTCCATCAGCTGACGGAGAATCACCTTCGCGCTGCCCACCAGAGGAACGGTCGGCAGCATATTCTTCCCGATTTCCGCCGGGTCCACGTCAATGTGAATAATGGGCATCCGCCGCTGAATCTCGTCAGGGGAGAAGATGGCACGGTCCGCGGCGCGGGTGCCGATCATAATCAGACGGTCCGACTTGGCCAGGGCCTTGTTCGCCGACACATTGCCATGGGTGCCGATCATGCCCATATTCAAGGGATGCTCCGTAGGGAAGAGGGAAAGGCCCATCATGGTAGTAACGACCGGAATCCGGGTCTTCTCGGCAAACTCCCGCAAAGCGTCCTCGGCGTGGGAGAGGAAGACGCCGCCCCCTGCGCAGATCACAGGCCGTTCCGCGCCGTTGATGGCCTTGGCGACGTTGGCGATCTGCTTGTCATTGCCCTTGACGCTGGGATTATAGCCCCGGATACGGATATCCTGGGGGAATTCCACCTCGGTCACCAGCTGGTCCTGCACGTCGACGGGAATGTCGATCAGAACCGGCCCCGGACGGCCTGTGGACGCAATGTGGAAGGCTTCTTTAATCACCCGGGGCAGTTCGGCGGCGTTCTTCACCAAATAATTGTGTTTTGTAAAGGGCAGTGTCGCGCCGGTAATATCCACTTCCTGGAAGATATCCCGCCCTAACTGCACCGACGGCACCTGTCCTGTAATGGCCACCATAGGAATTGAATCCATATAGGCCGTGGCGATGCCGGTAATGAGATTGGTCGCGCCCGGGCCGGAGGTGACGATGCACACGCCCGTCCTGCCGGTGACCCGCGCGTAACCGGAGGCCATATGTCCGGCGTTCTGCTCGGTGCGTACCAGGGTATACGCCAGCTTCGGCGCGGCCAGCAGAGCGTCCGCTATGGGGCAGATGGTTGCGCCTGCGTAGCCGAATACACGCTCCACCCCTTCCCGCTGGAGGCCCTCTATCAAAATTTGCGCGCCTGTCATTTCCATGCTCGAAAACTCCTTCCGTCCTGTATTCTCTCGCTCCGCCTTCGACAAAAAAAGTCCGGAACCCTTGTTGGGTCACGGACTTCTCATACCTCTTTCCCGGTATGCTTTGGAACCTTCCTCACATACCCTTTACCAGCGCATGACCAAACACACTATTCTCTTTCTGCAAGACCAGAATCAGAATAATGTCCAGAGCCAGGATGCTGTTCAATACGGCAGACACAGCAAACATAAAAAACCTCCCGCCATCGCTGGAATCCTCGCGCACACAACCGGCGGCGCTTTTGGAATTTAACGTGTCATTATTATACCTATCCGATGCAAAAATCGCAACAGGAAATTTGGACAGGCCTGTTTTTCCGGATGTTTTCACGAAAGAAAACCGGACTTCCCGCGGCTTTTTTGTGATTTTGACGGCATTTTTTGCCCGCTCTCAACATACAACGCCCAATGTCCGCAGACAACGCGAAAGGGCGGAAGACCCTGTGGATTCGGGAAAATTTCCCAGAAATCACAGAACAGTCCTCCGTCCTTTGTCAGAGCCCCAAAACAGGGACCGCGCTTACATAGAAATGGTAGTTCCGGTTTCCCCGGCAATGCCCGCGCCCGCTTTTTCCAGCAGGGTAATCAAGGCGCGGCGGCCGGGACGGGATTCGGCAAAGCGCACCGCCGCCTGTACCTTGGGCAGCATGGACCCCGGCGCGAATTGGCCCTCGGCGGCGTACCGGCTGGCCTCGGCGGGAGTCATGCGGTCCAGCCAGGTCTGCTCCGGCTTCCCGAAATTGACCGCGACTTTCTCAACGGCGGTCAGGATAATCAGCACGTCCGCGTTCAGCTCCTCCGCCAGAAGCTCCGACGCGAAATCCTTGTCAATCACCGCGCCCGCGCCCTTGAGGTGGTTCCGTCCCGTGGGGTAAACCGGAATACCGCCCCCGCCGGCCGCTACCACCACCTGGCCGGCTTCCACCAGCGTCCGGATGGTCTCAATCTCAATGATGCTCCGGGGCAGAGGTGAGGCCACGCAGCGCCGCCAGCCCCGTCCTGCGTCCTCCATCACGGCGTTCCCGCGGCGGCGCATTTCTTCCGCTTCCGCCTTGGTCATAAAGGTCCCGATGGGCTTTGTGGGATTCTGAAACGCGGGGTCCTCCGGGTCTACCTCCACCTGCGTCAGAATTGTGGCCACGCCCTTGTGAATCCCGCGGTCCAGCATTTCCTCCCGCAGGGAATTCTGAAGGTCGTACCCGATATAGCCCTGACTCATTGCTGTGCATACCGACATGGGCGCCATAGGGTGACTGGGGTCCTCGCGGGAAAGGGTGGTCATGGCCGTGTTGATCATACCCACCTGAGGGCCGTTCCCGTGAGAGACCACCACTTCATAGCCCGCCTCTATCAGGTCCACAATCGCCTTTGCCGTGTGCTTTACTGCCGCCATCTGTTCCGGCAGGTTCTTGCCCAGAGCGTTCCCGCCAAGGGCTATGACGATGCGTTCAGCCATTTTGTTCCTTGCCTCCTGATCGATTCAAACCGCTCTCAGAACAGCTTCCGTTTGCCGGCGGCGTCCATGGCCATCAGAGCGGACACGGGGTCTTTTACCTTGCTCATCAGAATCATGGCCGCGATCACATAAGGCTTATAGCTGGCCTGCTTGTACAGAGGCACCAGATAGCGGTCAAAGACGGAATTGTCCACCTCGCCCTCGGGACAGCTCAGGCCGGTGATATCGGCGGGCAGGCAGTGGAGATAAAGGGCGCTGCCGTTTCTGGTCCGCTTCATCATATCCTCGGAGCAGGTCCAGCCCTTATGCTCCGCGTTCTGGGCCAGCAGCTTCTGCTCCAGAGCGTCAATGCCGGCCTGATCCCCGGCCTGATAGAGCTTCGTCCGTTCCTCCATGGCTGCGAAGGGCGCCCAGCTCTTGGGATACACGATGTCCGCGTCCGCAAAGGCCTCCTCCATAGTGGCGGCCTTCTGATAGCTTCCACCGGTAGCGGCGGCGTTCTTCCGGGCGATGTCCTCCACCTCCGGCATTACGTCGTATCCCTCCGGATGGGCCAGAACCACATTCATGCCGAAACGGGTCATCAGTCCGATCACGCCCTGAGGGACAGACAGCGGCTTGCCATAGGAGGGAGAGTAGGCCCAGGTCATGGCCAGCTTTTTGCCCTTCAGATTTTCCACGCCGCCGAAATGATGGATAATATGCAGCATATCCGCCATGCACTGGGTGGGATGGTCCACGTCACACTGGAGATTCACCAGAGTGGGCTGCTGCTCCAGAATGCCGTCCCGGTAGCCTTCTTTTACCGCGTCCATAAAGGTTTTCTGATACTTATGTCCCTCGCCGATGAACATATCATCCCGGATGCCGATCACGTCCGCCATAAAGGAAACCATATTCGCCGTCTCCCGCACCGTCTCGCCGTGGGCAATCTGGCTCTTCTTCTCGTCCAGGTCCTGCACTTCCAGCCCCAGCAGGTTGCAGGCGGAGGCGAAGGAAAACCGCGTCCGGGTAGAGTTGTCCCGGAAGATGGAGATGCCAAGGCCGGAGTCGAAAATCCGGGTGGACTTATTCCGCTCCCGCAGGTCCCGGAGGGCGTCGGCCACGGTGAAGATGGCGTCCAGTTCCTCGTCCGTCTTGTCCCAGGTCCAGTAGAAATCGGACTTGTACATATTATTGATGTGCAGCTTTTCCAGATGCTGGGCCAGCTCAATCGTCTTGCTCATTGTTCAACGCTCCTTATTCCCATTTAGAAATCTCTTCAACGAATGGTATGCCAGGGACAGAAAGAATCATCAAAAGTCCCTTTTTTATTTGATATCGTTATCCGTCAGGCTCTGGCGGAACTCGGTCACATCGCCGCTCTTGTTCTCCGGCTTGTAGAGGCCCGGAACGGCGGCGTAAAGGGCGGCGCAGGTCACGAGATCCTGCTTCCAGGTAATCTCATTAGGGGCGTGGGCCTGGGATTCCGCGCCGGGCCCGAAGCCTACGCAGGGGATACCATAGCGGCCCTGGATGGAGACGCAGTTGGTGGAGAAGGTCCATTTGTCCGTCAGAGGCCGTCCCGCCCGCAGGTGCATTGCGTCCTTTGCCGGGTCCTCGTCCGTATGCCCGATGCGTTCCTTGCCCCAGAGCGCCTCATGAGCGTCCACAAGGGCCTGCACATGGGCGGCGCCGGCCTTGTTGATCCAGGTGGGGAAGAAGCACTCCGTCTCATACACGGCGCCGGTCCAGGCGGGGCGGTCGTACATATACATACTGACTTTTACATCCTCGCCGTACTTCTTCACGCTGGGAAGCTGCCGGATTTCCTCCAGACAGGAGTCCCAGGTTTCTCCGGCGGTCATGCGGCGGTCGATGGAAATGGCGCAGGAGTCGGCCACGGCGCAGCGGCTGGGGGAGGTGTAGAAAATCTGGCTGACGGTACAGGTGCCCCGGCCAAGGAAACGGGCGTCCTCCGCGTGCTCGGGGTTGAATTCCTCGTTCAGCATCTTCACCAGGCCCTTGACCTCGTTGGAGGGACCGTCGCCGTTCTCGTTCAGGGCCCGCACGTCCTGGAGAATGTCCGCCATCTTGTAAATCGCGTTGTCTCCCCGTTCCGGCGCGCTTCCGTGGCAGGAAACGCCCTTCACGTCCACCCGGATTTCCATGCGCCCGCGGTGACCGCGATAAATGCCGCCGTCGGTAGGTTCCGTGGAAATCACAAACTCGATCTTGCTTCTTGCGTCCTCGGGACCCTCGAAATATTTGTTGACTATGTACTGCCAGCACATACCGTCGCAGTCCTCTTCCTGCACGGAGCCTACCACCATGATCTTATACCCCTCGGGAATCAGGCCCAGGTCCTTCATGATTTTCGCCCCGTAGACCGCCGACGCCATGCCGCCCTCCTGGTCAGAACCGCCCCGGCCATAGATAATGTCGTCCGTCTCATAGCCCTGGTACGGGTCCTTCTCCCAGTTGTTCAGATTGCCTATGCCCACGGTGTCAATGTGGGAGTCAATGGCGATGATCTTCTCTCCCTCGCCCATCCAGCCGATGACGTTGCCCAGGCCGTCGATTTCCACCTTGTCGAAGCCCAGCTTTTCCATTTCCGCCTTGATGCACAGCACGACTTCCTTTTCCTCACAGCTCTCACTGGGGTGGGAAATCATATCCCGCAGGAACCGGGACATCTCCGCTTTGCAGCCTTCCGCCGCAGATTTGATCGCTTCAAAGTCCATCATATAGCCCTCCGTCAATCGTAATCGGTCCGGGAACTCCGGCCTTCTTACCTCTATCATATCATAAGTTTTCCAGTTGTCAAACAAAAAATTAGAAAACCTAAAAAAATTTTTGAAAACCTGTTGATTTCTCTAAAATTTATGCTATGATAGAAGCATGAGAAGGGAAGGTTCCATAAAAACGGAATATCCAGGACAGGGGCGCAAAGAGAATGTTCTGACAGGGATTTTTGGGATTTCCAGCGTTTTTGTGGGCTTTTCCGGCAGAAACGACGCCAAATCGGACAAAAAGGGGGGACGCCTACGGAAAACAGCAAGCTGGATATGCTGAAACAGGTCGCCGCCGGGATTGCCGCCCAGTTCGGAAGCAGCTGCGAGGTGGTGGTCCACGACCTGAGCCGGGACCCGGAACGCTCCATCGTCTTTATCGCCAACGGCCACGTCTCCGGACGGAAGGAGGGCGACGGCGCGTCTACGGTGGTCATGGAGCAGCGGCGGACCAATGACCCGGAACCGGAAGACCATCTGTGTTACCTGACCAAGACCCCGGATGGAAAGATTCTCAAGTCCTCCACCGTCTATATCCGGGACGGAAGGGGGCAGGTCGCCGCGATTCTGGCCATCAACTACGATATCTCCCGCCTGCTGATGGTGGAGGACGCTTTGCGGGACCTGACTTCCACCGGGGAGCCGTCACAGACCGAGCCGGAGAAGATCACCAACGTGAACGACCTGCTGGAGGAGCTGATTCAGCAGTCCGTGGCCCTGGTGGGGAAGCCCGCCGCCTTGATGAATAAGGACGATAAGGTCAGAGCCATTCAGTTCCTCAGTCAGAACGGTGCGTTCCTTGTCACCAAGTCCGGAGATAAAGTGGCGAAATATTTCGGAATTTCCAAATATACCTTGTATTCTTATATCGATATGAAACAGGAGGGCAAAACGTCATGATTGATTTGACCATTCACCAGCAGGGCCGCGCCAACAATATCAAAAAGGCCAGGGAAAACGGTATCCTGATTCCTACCATCAGCCAGATGCAGCATCCAGAGACCATCCCGGAGAAGGTGCAGGAGAAGCTGAAGAGCGTGGGCCTTTGGGACGTGAATCCGCTGAACCTCTTCCGCATCACCTGGAAAAACGAGGCCAAGGAGTCCGGCGGCCTGTTTCAGGAGGTCCCCAATTATATCGAACTGCCCAGCGAACTCACCGGCGTCCCCTGCCGCATCATCGCTATGGTGGGCAAGTGGTTCCCTACCGGCTGTCATAAGGTGGGCGCGTCCTTTGGCTGCCTGGCTCCCCGGCTGGTGACCGGTCAGTTTGACGTGGGCGTGCATAAGGCGGTCTGGCCCTCTACCGGAAACTACTGCCGGGGCGGCGCGTTCAACTCCCGGCTTCTGGGGGCTCAGGGCGTGGCCATCCTCCCGGCGGAAATGAGTCAGGAGCGCTTTGACTGGCTGAATGAAATCGGCGCCCAGGTCATTGCCACCCCTGGCTGCGAGTCCAACGTGAAAGAGATTTTTGATAAGACCAACGAGCTGAAACTGGACCCTCAGTATATGATTTTCAACCAGTTCGAGGAAATGGGCAACCCCCTGTGGCATTACAACGTCACCGGCTTTGCCCTGGCCGACCTCTTTGAAGCCGTCAAGCGTCCCGGAGACCATTTCGCGGGGGCCTGCTTTACCTCCGGCTCTGCTGGCACCATGTCTGCCGGGGACCTCCTGAAGGAACGCTATCCACGGCTCAAGCTGGGCGTCGGTGAAGCGCTCCAGTGCCCCACGATCCTGAATAACGGCTTCGGCGGGCATCGGATCGAGGGCATCGGCGATAAGCATATTCCCTGGATTCACAACGTCAAGAATACCGATATGGCCATTGATATCGACGACGAGGATTCTCAGCGGCTCCTCCGGCTCTTCAACACGCCCGAGGGAAAAGAATATCTGCTCAATACCCTCAAGCTGGACCCCGTGCTGGTGGAACGCCTCTCCTGGCTGGGAATCTCCGGTATCGCCAACGTCCTCTGCTGCATCAAGATGGCGAAGTATTACGAGTTTACCGCCAGCGACGTGGTGGGCACCGTCCTGACCGACTCCGCCGTGATGTACGGAAGCCGCATCCAGGAGCTTAACGACCAGTTCGGCGCGTATACCGTGCAGGAGGCCGTGCTGGATCACCATATCCATATGCTGGGCATGAAGACGGATAATATGATGGAACTGACCTACGCCGGCCGCAAGCGTGTCCATCACCTGAAATATTACACCTGGGTCGAACAGCAGGGAAAGACCAGCGAGGAACTGAACGCCCTCTGGTATGATACCGAAAATACCTGGGACGCCGTACACGCGCAGGCTGAGACCCTGGATGAGCTGATTAACGCATTCAACGAGGAAACCGGCGTGCTGAAAACCCTTTGAGATTCCCAAACTGCATAAACTGCATAAAAAGAGAACGGGTCCGTTTCTGGACTCGTTCTTTTTTTGCCTGCTGAAGTTCCCAACCGGTCAGGTTTTGTCTTGCAGAGCCGCCGCCCATTCCGATTCTTTGAAGCCCGTCAGCACAAAGCCGTCCCCAATCAGTATGGGCCGCTTTACCAGCATTCCGTCCGTGGCCAACAGGGTGTACTGTTCTTCATCGCTCATTCCCGGCAGCTTGTCCTTTAACCCAAGGTCCCGATAGAGCATCCCGCTGGTGTTGAAGAAGCGTTTCAATGGCAGTCCGCTCTTTTCGCGCCATGCCTTTAGTTCCTCCGCCGTGGGATTCTGTTCCTTGATGTGCCGTGATTCAAATGCCGCACCCTGTGCTTCCAGCCATTTGCGGGCCTTCTGGCAGGTGCTGCACTTCGGGTATTCTATAAATAGCATCCTGATTCCTCCTTCGCTGCTGAAGTCATGCTGATGATACCATAATCTGTCCGGCTGCGCAAGCGGGAATGATGATACATATGGAGACCTTCGTGTTTTATCAGAGCGGGCGCGGTGTTCGATGGTTCAGGCGGAGGTTCCTGGGCCGCGCTCTGCCTGTATTGCGGTATCTGATAGGAGGACGCTCCTTGTCGATTCGGGTGGTTTTCTGACAGCTATACATTATATAAATAAAAATTTTTATCAAAAACGCCTTTTCAGGGGAGGGGGTGCCACGTTACATCTATATGATAAGCAATATACATACAATGAAGACATTCTGAACCGGCAAAAAGGAGGATAAGTAAGAGATTTACCAGGGAATACAGTAAAATCCCAGCGGAAGGTCCTACAGGATATCGCTGGCTTGATTGTTACTGTTATGTTACAAACGGTTATAACATATTGATTTTCGATTTCGGCTGTGTTATATTCATCATGCGGCACGGAGAACGGCGGGTCCTCCCGGGGTAGATACGGGAACGGCTAGCCACTGTATGTGCGCCGGAAAAGATCCTCGGCGCCGGGCCGTAAATCTTATAAGGAGGAATGTCTCATGAAGAAATTCCTGTCCCTGGTGTTGGCAG